>CACFKO010000001.1 GCA_902566925.1 uncultured Pelagibacteraceae bacterium
TTAATGATAGAGGCATAGTATGGATATTAATCCTTCTGAAATAACAAAAATTTTAAAAGAACAAATTAAAAATTTAGGAGATAAGACTGAAGTTTCTGAAATTGGTAAAGTTTTATCAGTCGGTGATGGTATTGCCAGAGTATATGGTCTTGACAATGTTCAGGCCGGAGAAATGGTTGAGTTCAAAGATGGCTTAAAAGGAATGGCTTTAAATTTGGAAAGCGATAATGTTGGAATTGTAATTTTTGGTGACGATAAATCAATCAAAGAGGGAGATACTGTTAAAAGAACAGGAGCTATTGTTGATGTTCCAGTGGGAAAAGAATTACTTGGAAGAGTGGTCGATGCATTGGGAAATCCAATTGATGGAAAAGAAGCTTTAAAAAAGGGAGTTAAAAGAAAAAGAGTTGAGGTAAAGGCCCCAGGAATAATTCCAAGAAAATCTGTTAGCGAACCAATGCAAACAGGATTAAAAGCTATCGATAGCTTAATTCCAATTGGAAGAGGACAGCGTGAATTAATTATCGGAGACAGACAAACAGGAAAAACTGCTGTAGCCATTGATACAATCATCAATCAAAAAAAAATAAACGAATCTAATGATGAAAAAAAGAAACTGTATTGTATTTATGTTGCTATAGGACAAAAAAGATCGACAGTTGCCCAAATTCTCAAAACATTACAAGACGCTGGAGCGATGGATTATACAATCATCGTTTCAGCTACAGCATCTGATCCTGCTCCTTTGCAGTTCCTGGCTCCCTATACTGGCTGTACTTTTGGGGAATTTTTCAGAGATAATGGAATGCATGCATTAATTATTTATGACGATCTATCCAAGCAAGCAGTGGCTTACAGACAAATGTCTCTTTTATTGAGAAGACCCCCTGGTAGAGAAGCATATCCTGGAGATGTTTTTTATTTACACAGCAGATTACTTGAGCGGGCAGCTAAGCTTAACGATGACAATGGAGGTGGATCCCTTACAGCTTTGCCAATTATTGAAACACAAGCAGGTGATGTATCAGCTTATATACCAACTAACGTTATATCTATTACTGATGGACAAATATTTTTAGGCACAGAATTATTTAATCAAGGAATAAGACCAGCTGTTAATGTAGGTCTTTCCGTTTCAAGAGTTGGTTCTGCAGCACAAACAAAAGCTATGAAAAAAGTGGCAGGATCAATTAAACTTGAACTAGCCCAGTATCGTGAAATGGCAGCATTCGCTCAATTTGGTTCCGACCTAGATGCATCAACACAAAAACTTTTAAACCGAGGATCAAAACTTACAGAACTTTTAAAACAAAATCAGTACAGTCCTATGACAGTAGCAGAACAAGTGATCACAATATATGCAGGAGTTAAAGGTTATTTGGACAGTATTGATATAAGTCAAATCAATTCTTTTGAAAAAGGCCTATTGGAACTGGTAAAAAGTGAAAAGCCAGAAATATTAGAGTCAATTCAAAAAAGCGGAAAAATCGAAGAAGATATAGATAAAATTTTATCGGAAATTATTAATAATTATAAAAAAACAAATTTTGAGAAAAAATAATGCCAAGTCTTGATGATTTAAGAAAAAGAATTGCTAGCGTAAAGTCTACACAGAAGATTACAAAAGCCATGAAAATGGTGGCTGCAGCAAAGCTTCGTAAAGCACAAGAAATGGCAGAAAAAGGAAGGCCTTACAGCGACAAAATGGATATAATTATACAAAACTTAAGTAAAGCAATTAATGATCCTTCAAATGCTCCAAAGCTTTTGGTGGGTACAGGAGAAGACAAAAGCCACTTATGTGTTGTAATGACAGCAGATAGAGGTCTTTGTGGAGGTTTTAATACGAACATTGTCAAGCTAGCAAAAAATTATTTTAATAAAATTCTAAAAGATTCTAAGAATTTGAAAATTATAACAGTTGGCACTAAAGGACTTGATCAACTTAAGAGAGATTATGGAAAATATATTATAAAAAAAATAAATTTTAAAGATAAGAAAAAACTATCATTCGAGGATGCAGAGTCCATTGGAAATGAAATAGTAAAATTATTTAAGAATAAAGAATTTGATAAATGTGTAATATTTTTTAATAAGTTCAAAAATGTTATGACCCAAATACCCCAATCCCAACAGGTGATTCCTGCAAAAAAGAATGAAAAATCAAAAGAAGAACAAGATTTATCTTATGAATTTGAGCCAGAAGAAGATGAGATTTTGGAAGATCTTCTTCCCAAAAATATTTCTACTCAAATATATAAAGGCTTTTTAGAAAATTCTGCAAGTGAACAAGGTTCAAGAATGACAGCAATGGATAATGCAACAAGAAATGCTGGAGATTTAGTAGAAAAGCTTACTATTAATTACAATAGAAGTAGGCAAGCCGCTATTACAAAAGAACTAATTGAAATAATATCGGGAGCCGAAAGTTTATAAATGAGCAAAAATGGAAAAATTATTCAGGTAATTGGAGCTGTAGTAGATGTACAGTTTGATGGCGATCTGCCTGAAATATTAACAGCTTTAGAAGTCGATAATAGTGGAAACAAATTAATATTAGAAGTTGCCCAACATTTAGGAGAAAACAGTGTGAGGACTATAGCCATGGACAGTACTGAGGGTTTAAAAAGAGGAGACCCGGTTCAAAACACTGGTGCTCCTATAAGCGTTCCAGTCGGGCCGGAAACTTTAGGAAGAATAATAAACGTTATAGGTCAACCAATTGACCAAAAGGGTGAAGTTAAAACAAAAGAAAGATGGCCAATACATAGAGAAGCTCCTAAATTTACAGACCAGTCAACTGAGACAGAAATTTTGGAAACAGGAATAAAAGTTATCGACCTTTTAGCACCATACTCAAAAGGTGGAAAAATAGGTTTATTTGGTGGTGCAGGAGTTGGAAAAACAGTTATCATTATGGAATTAATCAATAACATAGCGAAAGCTCATGGCGGATTTTCAGTATTTGCGGGAGTGGGAGAAAGAACACGAGAAGGTAATGATTTATATCACGAGATGATCGAGTCAGGAGTTATTAAACCAGATGGAAAAGGATCAAAAGCAGCACTAGTATATGGGCAAATGAACGAGCCCCCAGGTGCAAGAGCAAGAGTAGGGTTAACAGGATTAACTGTTGCAGAATATTTTAGAGATAAAGAAGGACAAGATGTATTATTTTTTGTAGATAATATTTTTAGATTTACTCAAGCTGGATCAGAAGTTTCAGCATTGTTAGGAAGGATACCGTCTGCTGTTGGATACCAACCAACTTTAGCTACTGACATGGGAAATTTACAGGAGAGAATTACTACTACTGGCAAAGGCTCTATCACTTCGGTACAAGCAATATATGTTCCAGCTGATGACCTGACAGATCCAGCACCAGCAACATCATTTTCCCATTTGGACGCAACAACCGTACTTTCCAGACAAATTGCTGAGCTTGGAATATATCCAGCAGTAGATCCACTCGATTCTACATCAAGAATTTTAGACCCAAGAATTGTTGGTGAAGATCACTATCGAGTGGCAAGACAGGTTCAAAAAATTTTGCAAACTTATAAATCTCTACAGGATATCATAGCTATTTTGGGTATGGATGAACTTTCAGAAGAAGATAAATTGACAGTGGCTAGAGCTAGAAAAATACAAAGATTTCTATCACAACCTTTTTTCGTAGCAGAGGTATTTACAGGAACTCCTGGAAAATTAGTTAATTTAGATTCAACCATCAAGGGTTTTGATGCAATCTGTAAAGGAGATTATGATCATTTGCCCGAAGCAGCATTTTACATGGTTGGAACAATAGAAGAAGCTGTAACAAAAGCAGAAAAAATGGCAAAAGAGGCAGCAGCCTAAATGAGCGACAGTTTTAATATAGAAATAGTTTCTCCAGAAAAAAAAATACTAACAGATAAGGCAGATTCAGCAACTATACCTTCGTTCGAAGGGGAGATGACTATTTTGTCAAACCATATACCATTAATTACTTTTTTAAGACCTGGAATTGTTAAAATTAATGGCAATAAAGAAGTACAATATTTTCTTGAGGAAGGTACAATAGAGTTCTCCAACAATAACTTAACAATTTTGTCTTCAACAGTTGTAGAAGTTAGCTCACTTTCAAAAGAAAAAATATCTAAGATGATAGAAGATGGAAAAAACCAACTTAACCAAGATAACTTGAATGATAAAACACGTTATGTTATTTCCCACAAAATAGATTGTTTATCTAGAATCAATATATAGAGTCTTTTATTTTGGGAACAAGCTCTTCATAGATCTTTTTTTTAAATTCCACAATTACTCCAGGTAGACTTTCGATTTCTAACCATTTCCACTCAATGAACTCGTGGTTACTTGTTCGGAGGTCAATCTCATTATCATTGCCTAAAAATTTCACTATGAACCATTTTTGTTTTTGACCCCTATATTTTCCTCTCCAAATTTTCCCCAAGAGATTTTCAGGCAACTCATATTCAGACCAGCCTTCTACTTCTTTCAATATTCTAATATTTTTTATCCCAGTTTCTTCTTTTAATTCTCTCTTCATCGCATCTATCAAATTTTCACCTTCGTTAACACCACCCTGTGGCATTTGCCATTTATCTACTGGATTATCTTTTCTTTTCCCTACAAAAACTCTATTTTTATTATTTAAAACCACAGCCCCAACACCAATTCTTAATGGAAGAATTCTATTTATGTTCATATAGTTAATAATTTAATAGCGTAACTCAATTGATTATCTGAAGGACTATTAACTTTAAAGTCTTTGCCTTTTTCCTCAACTAATATGTCAGGAGCAACACCAACTTCAGAAATAGATTCGCCTGATGGCAAGTAATATTTTGAAACAGTTATTCTTATACCACCACCATCACTCAATGGTATTATTGATTGAACAGATCCTTTGCCGTAGGTCTGTTCACCTAAAATAATTGCTCTTTTGTGATCCTTTAGTGCTCCAGCTACTATTTCTGATGCCGAAGCTGATCCACCATTTATTAGAACAATCAATGGTTTACCTTTTACTTTATCGCCTTTCTTTGCAAAAAATCTTCTATTTTCTATTAATCTTCTTCCTTTCGTTGAAACAATTTCTCCATTAGTCAAAAAGAAATCTGTTACATTTATTGCTTGGGTTAATAATCCACCAGGATTATTTCTAAGATCAAGAATATAGCCAACAGGTTTATCTTTAAGTTCAAATGTATTAATTTTTTCAACTAATTGATTGCTGCTGTTATTATTAAAAGCTTTTAATCTTAAGTAACCAATATTTCTTTCAATTATTTTAGCTTCTACAGATTGTACTTCGATTATTTCTCTCTTAATTTTTTTTTCTAAAGCTTTTTTTTCACCCTTCCTTCTGATTGTTAGATTAATCGTTGAACCGACTGGTCCTCTCATAAGTTTCACTGCTTCCATAAGTGTCTTTCCTTGGACTTGGGTGCCATCTATTTTCACTATATAGTCCCCAGACTTAATTCCTGCTTTTTCAGCAGGAGTTCCATCAATTGGAGAAATTACTTTTACCACTCCTGCTTCCATTCCAACCTCGATACCTAGACCGCCAAACTCACCCTTAGTGTCTGTTTCCATACTTTTAAAGATTTCAGGATTCATGTAAGCAGAGTATGGATCCAGGGACTGTAAAGCACCATTTATAGCAGAGTCAATCATTTCTGATTGATCAACATCATCCACATACTCTTTTTTTATTTTTTCTAAAACTTCCCCGAACAAATCTATTTTTTCGTATAGGTTTTCACTTGTCTTTGAATAAACATTTTTGCTCAAAAGAAAAAAAATAAAAATAATTTTTAAAACACCATTCATATTGTTACCTCTTTTTTGTTAGCTGGATCACACCACATTTTTTCCAGGTCATAAAACTTTCTCTTTTCAGGATGAAAGATATGAACAATTATGTCAATAGCATCTATTAACTTCCATTCTTTGCTTGTTTTTCCTTCAATTTTAAATTGGCCAATACCGTTCTCTCCTAGTTTTTTTACTACTATTTCAGATAAAGACTGAATATGTCTGGAAGAACTTCCGGAAGCTATAATCATATAGTCAGCAATAGAGGACTTTCCCCTCAGACTTATTGCCACGATATTTTTAGCCTTGTTTTCATTTAAAGTTTTTTCTATTATTTTTTTTATTTTTGAAACTTCCATCATTTTTTATATTTTAAATAATTTTCTCTTATTTTTGAAGAAGAAATATCAATCTTTTTTGATCTTAAAAATAATATTTTATCTCTTCCAAGGGTTTTTATAGCCTCACAAGTTAACATTTTTTTGACATATCCAGCTCGAGGAAAAACAACAATTTTACAAAGATTTGCAATTTTTTTCCATTCATGCCATTTATGAAATTTTATAAGATTATCAGCCCCCATAATAAAAAAAATTTTTGAATTTTTATTTTTATTAATAAACTTAATAAGATTGATAGTTTTAGATGATTTTATTAATTTATCAAAACTTTTAACCTTTATTTTCTTGATTTTACCCACCTTTTTTTTTGAAAGTGAAAGTCTTTTTTTTAGTGTTGAGTATGGAGATCTTTTGAATGGATTTTTTTTCGTTACAGCCCAAATTAGTAATGAAAGTTTTAATTTTTTTATTACAAATTTTGAAATTTCTACGTGACCTACATGAGGAGGATCAAAAGTTCCACCAAAAACCCCAATTCTTTCCAACTCATTTTTTGAGGTTTTCATTTACTAAGATCTTACCGTTCCATTACTTTTTACAATATACTTATAAGAGGTTAATTGATTTATTCCAACAGGTCCACGTGGAGGCATTTTATTTGTCGATATTCCAATTTCACCACCAAATCCAAATTCACCACCATCGGCAAATTGAGTAGAGGTATTATGCATTGCTATAGAGCTATTCACACCTTTTAAAAAGTATTTTGCTACTTTGGAGTTATTTGTAATAATGCTATCAGTATGCATAGTTCCATATTTAAGAATATGCTCAACCGCTTCTTCAACATTTTTTACAGTTTTAATAGATATTATTTTATCTAAATACTCAGTTTCCCAATCTTTTTCAGTAGCCTTTTTTAATTTATAGCGAAAATGTTTATTAATTTTATTATCAACTCTTACTTCACATCCCTTATTAATAAGGGCGTTGATAATTTTATTGCCATGTGAAGATATAATTTTTTCATTAAGCAAAAGAGTTTCTAATGCCCCACAAATGCTTGTCCTCCTCATTTTGGCATTCAGAATAACTTTTTTTGCCACTTTAAAATTGGCGTTCTTATCTAAATATATATGACACAATCCCTCAAGATGACCTATAACATTCACTTTGGATAATTTTTTAACTTTTTCTACCAGATGTTTCCCGCCTCTTGGAACAACTACATCGACGTAATTCCCCATTTTTGAAAGCATAAAATCAACTATTTTACGATTTGTGTTCTCTATAAATTGAATACAATTTTCGTCTATTTTATTTTTTTTCAAAGCTTTTTTAAATAAATCTACCAAGATCTTATTTGTATAGTAAGCCTCAGATCCACCTCTTAAAATTGCACAATTTCCTGATTTAAGACATAGAGCTGCTACGTCAGCTGTAACATTTGGTCTACTTTCATAGATTATCGCAATGACACCTATTGGTATCGAAACTTTCTTGATCCATAATTTATTTGGTCTTTTCCATTTTGACAAAACTTGACCAATTGGATTTTTGAATGATTTAATTTTTGTAATACCAGTTCGGATTCCATAAATCTTACTTTGATTTAATACCAATCTATCAAGAAGATTTTTTCTTCTAGCCTTTTTTAAATCTTTTAAATTTTCTTTAATAATTTTTGACTCGTTCAATTTTAGGAGACTGGCATAATCCCCCAAAGTTTTTTGAATCCTATTATGATCAACTTTTTTCAGGTTTTCAAATGCCTTTTTTGCTTTTATTCCTATGTTGTTTAAATATTGCATTTTATAATTTTACCATATCATCTCTATGAATAATTTCAGATTTACTAGCATATCCCAAAACTTTTTCTATTTGATCACTTTTTAATCCTTTGATTTTTTCAATTTCTTCTGATGAAAAAGAAGTCAAACCTCTCGCACAATCTTTACCATTCTTATCTACTATCAAGATATTATCTCCCTTTAAAAATTTTCCTTCAACTTTAGTAATACCGGCTGGTAGTAGACTCTTACCGTTTTTGAGCGCTTTAATCGCTCCATCATCAATAAATATTTTTCCATTGCTTCCTATTGAACTTACAATCCACTTTTCTCTTGCGTGGAGTGCAGAAACTTTTGGAATAAACCATGTACATTTATTTTTTTTTAAAATTTCATTAATGGGTCTAAGTATGTTTCCATTTGCTATAGCCATATAGCATCCAGAATTCATACAAATTTTCGCCGCTTGCAACTTGGTCGTCATACCGCCTGAGCCATAATCATTTTTTTTGTTCTCAACAAGTGAATATATTTTTTCATCAATATTATTAACTTGTTTAATTATTTTTTTTCTCTCAGAAGGATTGTAAAGACCATCTACATCAGATAAATTTATTAGTGCATCAGCGCTAATTATTTGTGCTACCCTTGCAGCTAAACGATCATTATCACCATATTTTATTTCAGAGGTTGCGGTAGTATCATTCTCATTAACTATTGGAACTGCTTTTAGTTTAAATAAATTCTCGAATGTTCTTTTTGCGTTGATTGCTCTTCTTCTTTGTTCCGTGTCATCTAAAGAAATTAAAATTTGTCCAATTTTGATTCTATTTTTCTCGAAAATTTTTCTATAAACATTAGTAAGATGTATCTGCCCTATTGCAGCAACTGCCTGGCTCATTTCTAGTTTAATTTTTTTTTTACTAATTTTAAGATAATTTTGACCCAGGGCTATTGCTCCCGAAGAAACTATAACTATATTCTTATTTCTCTTTACCAAATTTTTCAAATCTTTAACCAAACTATTTAACCATTTTTCTTTAAGCCTTCCTTTCCTATCAACGATATTTGAAGATCCTATTTTAATGACAATTGTGTTAGCTTTATTTAAATACATTTTGTGTAAATTATTTTTTTAATTTTTTGAAAATTTTGATTTGAAATCAAAGATGTAATCTCGTAATTTTTTTTAATTTTATTCTTAAATTCTTTTAATTTTTTATTTATAGAGTCCATACTAACTAAATCTAGCTTATTAAAAATAATTATTTCTTTCTTTTTTAAAATATTTTTATCATATTTGGATAGCTCATTTCTTATTTTTAAATAGTTACCCAAAATATCTTTTTCAGAAATATCTATCAAATGTACCAAGGTCTTGCATCTTTCTATATGCCTTAAAAATTTATCTCCCAGACCAACTCCTTTATGTGAACCTTCTATAAGCCCAGGAATATCCGCTAAAACTATTTCTTTATGATTTATATTCAAAACACCCAGGTTAGGATTTATCGTCGTGAAAGGATAATTCGCAATTTTTGGTCTTGCTCTAGTACATTTGGATAGAAAACTAGATTTACCTGCGTTTGGTAATCCAATAATCCCAACGTCAGCAATAACTTTCAGTTGTAACCATATCCAAAACTCTTCTCCTTTTTTTCCCTCTGTTTTTTTTCTTGGTGCTCGGTTTGTTGAACTTTTGAATCTTGTGTTTCCCGATCCACCTTTTCCTCCGGTTGCAACTACGAATTTTTCATTATTTTTGGTTAAATCATAAATCAAAGTGTTATTGTCCTCCTCGTATATTTGCGTACCAATAGGAACTTTTAGGACCAGATCTTTACCGCTTCGTCCAGTTTTATTTTTTTTACTTCCTGAACTCCCAGACTCTGCTTTAAAATGTTGCCTATATCTAAAATCAATTAGCGTGTTGAGGTTTCTTTCAGATTCTACAATAACAGACCCCCCATTGCCACCATCACCACCATCTGGACCTCCAAATTCGATATATTTTTCTCTTCTGAAGCTAGCAGAACCTGATCCACCATTCCCAGCCTTAATATAAATCTTTGCTTGATCAAGAAATTTCATTTTGAAAAGTAGTTATAGTTGCTACTTAAAATTATTTCGGAACTACAGATACTAAAGTTCTATTTGATTTAGATTTTTTAAATCTTACTTTTCCACTAATTAATGAAAAAATTGAGTGGTCTTTCCCCATACCTACGTTATTGCCAGGGTGTATTCTTGTACCTCTTTGACGAACTATTATATTTCCAGGCTCAACCAACTGGTCTCCATATCTTTTAACCCCTAGTCGACGTCCGGCACTATCTCGTCCGTTTTTGGTTGTTCCGCCAGCTTTTTTTGTTGCCATAAATTTTATTTCTTAGTTTTTGTTTTAATTTCTGTTTTTTTTTCAACAGTTTTTTTGGTCACTTTTTCTTTTTTTACACTTAATTTTTTATCTGATTTTTCATCATTTGACAATTTGATTTTATCTGTCTTTATTTCGGAAATAACCTTCCCTCCTTTGGATAAAATCTTAGTTATTTGAATTTTTGAAAGCGGTTGTCTATGCCCATATCTTTTTCTTGAATTTTGTCTTCTTCTTTTTTTAAAAACTAATATTTTTTTGTCCTTAATATTTTCTAACAATAAACCCTCAACAACTGCACCGCTTATTGTTGGGTTACCAACCTCGGTAGTTTTATCGTCATTTAAAAGTAAAACTTTCTTAAATTCGACTTTTTTACCTTTTGTAATATTTAATTTTTCCACTTTAAGAATATTGCTCGCAGAAACTTTATACTGCTTACCACCTGTTTCTATTATTGCAAAAGACATAAAATTATCCTTAATAAAATTTAAGGCAATATAACCCGGAACCTTACCAAGTCAAGTTCAATGATGTTAAAATTTATCTTTTAAATTCCTTAGTTTTGTAAAAACTTCCAGTTTGGAGCTATTCTCCATTTTAAGCCTGCTTTTAATTTTTTCATTATCACACCTTAAAAATATATTAGTTTCAATTTCTTCACCCAGAGCTATAGGTAGTGTAGGTAATTTTTTTTGAATTTTATTTTTTACATCCTCAATTCTATTTCTAAGCCTTACATTCTCTTTATCAATACTTACACAAAATTCTCCATTTTTTTCTGTATATTCATGGCCGCAGTATATAATGGTATTTTTTGGTAAGTTTTTAATTTTTTCTAACGATTGAAACATCTGTTTAAATGTTCCTTCAAAAATTCTTCCACATCCAAGAGAAAATAAAGTATCACCTGTAAATATTACATTGGCTTTTGCAGAGTAGAAAGCAATATGGCCGAGCGTATGACCAGGTATATGTATAATTTTAAAATCAGTTTCTCCAAACAAGAACTGATCTCCATCATTTTTTTTTATATCTAGACCAGGAATTTTTTTTTCATCATAGGAAGAGCAAATAATTTTTGAATTGTATTTTTTTTTTAGTTCTATATTCCCTCCAACGTGATCATTATGATGGTGGGTATTTAAAATAAAATCCAATTTTTTATAAGTTTTTTTAATTTCTATATCCACTGTTCTAAATTCAGAAGGATCAACTACTCCTACTAAATTCGTTTTTTTATCTTTAATTAGATAACTATAGTTATCTGATAGACAATTTATAATTGTAACTTCCAACATCTAGCTTAACAAAAATATTCCTAGTTTAGAAAATAGATTTTTTATTTCAAGATTACTTTTTTTAATTTCAGATGTTTTATCTTCATTAACACCTATTGCTCTTTTAATTTTAATATTTTTTTCTAAACAAAAATGAAATAAATCTTTAATTGTACACATATGAAGGTTAGGAGTATTATACCATCTATTTGGCAAAGTTTTTGTAATTGGCATTTTTCCAAAAAATAATAAACTTGTTCTTACTTTCCAATAACCAAAATTAGGTATTGATATAATTACTGATTTTCCAATTCTTAACAAATCATTCAAAACTTTTTCTGGATTATAAAATGCTTGAAGTGTTTGACTCAAAATTACAAAATCAAAAGACTGACTTGGAAATTGACCCAACTCTGTCTCTGCATTTCCCTCTATAACTGAAAGACCTTTATAAATACACTTTTTAACATTTTCCTCAATAAGTTCTAAGCCACGCGCTTCTATATTTTTTTCTTTAATCAGAAGGTTCATCAAAGATCCATCTCCACAGCCAACGTCTAGTACCCTTACGTTTTTGGGTAACAAATCTGCAATTACTTTAAATTCTTTTTTCATTTTTTAAATTTAACATGCATTGAGTCTATAAATCCTTTTAAAGTTTTCAAAAACTCTGGCTCATTTACTAAAAAAGAATCATGGCCTTTATCAGTTTTAATTTCAGCGAAGGAAACATCGGCTCCTGCTGAATTAAGAGCAATAACAATATCTTTATTTTCCTTTGTTGTGTAAAGCCAGTCAGAGGAGAAAGAAATTACTAAAAATTTTGTTTTTTGATTTTTAAAAGCCTCAACAAGACCTTCTTTGAATTGTTTAGATAAGTCAAAATAATCCATTGCTCTAGTGATATATAAAACAGAATTTGCATCAAATCTTTCTACAAATGTATAACCCTGATGCCTTAAATAACTTTCAACCTGAAAATCTGCATCAAAACTAAATTCGTAATCAGCTTTTTCCTGAAGTTTTCTTCCAAATTTTTCCTGCATTCCTTTTTCAGATAAATAACTGATATGACCTACCATTCTAGCAACAGCTAATCCATTTTTAGGCTGGGTATTTTTTTTTAAATATTTTCCCTTATCCCAAACAGGATCTGCCATAATAGCTTGCCTAGCCAACTCATTAAGAGCAATATTTTGAGCACTATGACTTGTGCTGCAAGCAATTGGGATTGCTGAAAAAGTCCTATTTGGAAATGTTGTACAAAATTGAAGCAACTGCATTCCCCCCATAGAACCACCTGTGGCACAAAGAAGTTTATCCACTCCTAAATGATCTAAAAGAGTCTCTTGTGCTTTAACCATATCTCTTATTGTTATAACTGGAAAATTTAATCCAAAGGGTTCATTTGTTTTTTTATCTATTTCTTTAGGACCCCATGAACCCATACATCCACCAATTACATTTGCACAAATCACAAAATATTTATTAGTATCAATAGCTTTACCAGGACCAACAGCTGTTGCCCACCAACCTTCTTTTTTTGTTATTGGATTTACTCCACTAACAAATTGATCACCTGTAAGTGCATGAAAAACTAAAATAGCATTATCTTTAGATTCATTTAGTTTTCCGTAAGTCTCATATGCCAATGAAAAATCACTAACAGTTTGTTTGCAGTCTAGCAAAAGAGGTTTTGATATGTTTATTTTTTTAATATTTTTCAATTTATCACTCATATAAAAAAAAAGCCCAGCTAGACTGGGCAAAAGACCCTGTTTAGCTGCATTTACTTGGCGCTCGCAATTCGGTTAAATCAGCGCTAGGCATGTATACTAAATCGCCACAAACATGTCAATTTATTCAAATAAATTTATTTAGATTATACAAATCGTTTCGCTTTTAATATAAGACATCTAAAATATTATGAAATTACCTAAACCTAGAAAGATTATTGCAGAAAAGTATGTCGCTGGATTAAGCTTGTTTAAGAGCGTGAGAAGTCCAATCAAATTGTCGGCGAATGAATCTGCATTAGGGCCAAGTCCTAAGGCAGTAAAATCCTATAATTCTATTGGAAAGGGATTTTTAAGATATCCAGATTCAGACGGAACTTTTTTCAGAAAAGTTTTAGCCAAAAAATTTCATTTAGATAAAAACAGAATTATTCTTGGTTCAGGATCTGATCAAATATTTGAATTAGTTTGTAAGCTTTTTTTAAACAAAGGAGACGAGGTTGTTGTTACACAGTACAGTTTTATAATTTATAGAATTTATAGCAGAATGTGTGGTGCAAATGTAAAGTTTGCCAAAGAAGAAAACTTTACACCATCTGTGAAATCAATATTGGATTGTGTTAATAGAAAAACCAAAATCGTTTTTTTGGCAAATCCAAATAATCCCACAGGAACATATTTGGATAGAAAAGAGATGTTAGAATTAAGAAAAAAACTAAGAAGCGATATTTTGCTGGTCGTAGATGATGCATACTGTGAATTTATAGAAGACCCTAAATTTGCCTCTGGAATTGAATTATTTTCAAAATCGAAAAATGTTTTAATAACAAGAACATTTTCAAAAATATATGGTTTGGCAGGATTAAGAATAGGATGGGGTTATTCTTCAAATGCAATTATCAAAAAATTGTATGAAATTAAACCTCCATTTAATGTTAGCAGACCAGCTTTGTTTGCTGCCACACAAGCTGTACAAGATACTGGTTGGCTCAACAAAGCCGTTAAACATAACAATTACTGGTCTGAAAAAATATTTGATGTGATAAATGAAATTGGTATTGCTACCAACAAAACAAACGTTAATTTTTTTCTTTTAAATTTTGATTTTGTTAACAAATCATCATCCCAGGTATTTAACAAATTAGCTAATTCAGGAATTCTAGTAAGACAAATGGATGTTTACAGTATCAAAAATTCATTGAGAGTAACAATAGGGAAAAGCTTTGAAAATAAAAAACTTATTTTAACATTAAGGAAAATTTTTCATGTTTGAACAAGTATCAATTATTGGTTGCGGTTTAATTGGCTCTTCTATCTTTAGAGCTTTAAAAAAAACTAATTTAGTTAAAAAAATCATTACTTTTGATAATGATAAATCTGTTAGCGAAATTATAGAAAAAGAGAATCTTTCAGATAAAATAGTCTCAAATCCAAAAGAAGCAGTAAATAATTCTGATATAGTTTTAATATCAACCCCTTTAAGTAAATTTGAGTCAGCAATTAATTCAATCAAGGACCATCTCAAGTCTGGATCAATTTTAACCGATACAAGCTCAGTTAAAAAAGGTCCAAATGAAATAGTTAAAAAAATTAAATTAAATAATATTTCATGGATACCAAGCCACCCAGTTGCCGGAACAGAAAAAAGTGGACCAATGGCAGGTTTTTCAGAGTTATTTAAAAATAGATGGACGATATTATCTCCCGAACCCAATATAAAAAAAGAAGATATAAAAAAAATCATTGATCTTTGGGAGTCAATGGGAAGTAAAGTAAAAATAATGTCCCCAACAGAACATGATCAAATCTTGTCTCTCACAAGCCATCTACCTCACGTAATCGCTTATAACATTGTTAAAACTTCAATGAGCAATGGAGATAAACAAAAAAATGATATTATAAGATATAGCGCTGGTGGCTTAAGAGATTTTACTCGTATTGCAGCATCAGACCCAATAATGTGGAAAGATATATTCATTGATAACAGTGAGTTGATAATTGATGCCATCGATGATTTTATTAAAAATTTAACAGAATTTAAAAATAATATTAAAGAAAAGGATAGTAAAAAACTTCTAGATATATTTGCAAAATCTAAAGAATTTAGGAAAGCAGTTATTAAGGCGGGCCAGGACACTGATAAACCAGATTTTGGAAGAAAATAATTAGTTTATCAAATCAATTTCTTTATAAATATTATTTTGTAGTTTTTCTATAAATATTTCTTTTTCTAAACCAGGATTAATAGGATTTAAAAAAGATATAACTATATTCCCAGGGTACTTATTAAAACTGTTTTTAGGCCAAACTTTTCCTGTATTCAAAGCTACAGGTACGCATGGTAATTTCAAGGCTTCATAGATTCTGCCTACACCTTTTTTAAAAGGAACACGTTCTTTATAACCAATTCTGGTACCTTGTGGAAAAATTAAAATAGGTCTTTTTGTTTCATTAGTTTTATTCAAAATTCTATCAAAAAAATTTAAATTTTCCTTTGTTGCAGTATCTCTTACTATTTCTACTGCTCCAATTTTTTTTAAACACCAACCAAAAACAGGAATTTTAATTAACTCCTTTTTCAATATAAAAATAGGACCTGGAATTACAACTTGTAAAGCAAACGTTTCAAACATTGATTGGTGGGCAGATGCCACAAAATACTTTTCATGTTTTTTTAAATTTTCCAAACCTCTAAATTCTATTTTGGAATTATTGAAAAATTTAAGTACAAAAATTACGTACTTTGATAAGATTTTTCCAGCACAAATCATATGTATATCCTTTAAAATAAGTAATGGTATGGATATTAAACAAGCTATTATTATCCCCATGTACAGAAAAAAATTAAAAAATAGTGATCTTAAAAATATCATTTATTAGATGATCTCAGAAATTTTTTGTCTTTTTCTAATAATTCTAACCTTTCCTCTTTTCAAGAGTATTTCTGATACCAGAGGTCTAGTGTTGTAATTAGATGAAAGAGTTGAACCGTAAGCTCCAACATTTGTTATAGCAACTAGACCATTTTCACTAACAGAGGAAAAATTCCTATATTTTAAAAACGTATCTGTACTTTCACAAATAGGTCCAACAAACTCTACATTTCCATTAATTCTGTTTTTTGATTTTAAAACAGGAATAATGTTGTGTTTTGCATTATACAAAGCTGGTCTCATAAAATCATTCATACCCGCATCAATAATCACAAAGTGTTTTTTACTATTTTTTTTAATAAAAATGATTTTCGAAATTAGAGTACCTGCATTACCTACAATAAATCTTCCTGGTTCGAAAATTATTTTACAATTTAATTTTTTTTGAAAATTTTTAACTAAACTTGAGTAATTTTTCATATTAATTTTCTTATCTTTGTTTTGATACGGAATTCCAAATCCTCCTCCTAAATCAACATATTCAAAATTGATTTTACTTGATTTAATTATTCTGTATAAAAAACTTAAAGTTTTTTTGTACGGCCCAACGGATGTTATTTGGCTACCAATATGAACACTTATTGCTTTTATTTTTAAATTTTTAAATTTTTTGGAATTTTTGCATAATTTTAAAAAATCTGACTTAGGCAAGCCGAATTTGCTATCTATTTTGCCAGTCGAAATTTTAGAAATAGTTTTAGCGTCTATACCAGGATTTATTCTTATTCCTATAGAGGTCACACGTTTCATTTTTTTTGATATTTTGTCGATTAATTTAGCTTCATTTTCTGACTCAATATTAATCAACAAAACTCTTTTTTTAATTGCCAGTTTAAGTTCACTTTCTGTTTTCCCAACACCAGAAAAAACTATTTTACTTGCTTTAATTTTAGCCTTTAAAGCTTTCAGAAGCTCCCCTTCGGAAACCACATCTGCGCCTGATCCCAATTTTGCTAATTCAGATATAAGAGATACATTTGAATTAGATTTAACAGAAAAACAAATTAATGGATTTATTCTTTTAAAATAATTATAAAAAGTTTTAAAATTGTTATCAATTTTCTTATAAGAGTACACATAGAATGGCGTAATATTGTTTTTAGCAATTCTTTGAATAGAAGTATTATCTACATGCAGGTTTTGACCTTTGTAATTTAGACTCATAGTTTTATAAATTAATAACAGTTTTTTTTTCTATTTTCATTCCTTGATGTTCTGGGCTTGATTTTCTTCCACAGCCAAATACAATTATACAAATTAATGAAATAAATAGTATTTTTTTCATTTTATATTGTTTTTATGTTTTCTTATCATTTTTTTTACATTCTTAGTTGCTGTACCACCAAACGATGTTTTAGAATTCATGGAATTAACAATATCAAATATTTTTGGTATATCGATTTCAACTTTTTTAATAAATTTATTTATTTCATTAATAGAAAGTTGATCCAATCTTACTTTTTTTCTTTCAGCATAATTAACTAATTTTGATGAAATAGCATAACCTTCTCTAAAGGGAAGTTTTTTTATTTTTGTAAGATAATCAGCAAAATCAGTAGCAGTTGTATATCCTTTTTGTGCCATACTTTTCATATTATTTTTTTTAGTATTTAAATTCTCCATCAACTCAATGGACATTGATAAACTATCTTTTAATGTGTCATAGCTATCAAAAACTAATTCTTTATCGTCTTGTAGGTCTTTGTAATAAGAAATTGGAAGTCCCTTCATGATTGTTAACATTGAATTTAGATTTCCATAATTTATTGCAGTTCTGCCTCTTATTAATTCTGCAGGATCTGGATTTTTTTTCTGAGGCATTATTGAAGAGCCTGTTAGAACTTTATCTGTAAATTCTAAAAAACTAAACGCTTCAGAATTAAAAATTATGAAATCTTCAGCCAGTCTTGATAAATGCATAGCACAAGTTGCGGCAGCAAATAAAAAATCAATTGCAAAATCTCTATCTGATACGGAGTCAATAGAATTATTAGTTGGTTTTTTAAAACCAAGTTTTTTTGCTGTAAATTTTCTGTCTATATTAAACGATGTGCCAGCAAGAGCAGCAGATCCCAAAGGACATTCATCTATTAATTCAATGTTATTTATAAATCTTTTTTTATCTCTATTTAGCATTTCAATATATGCAAGCAAATAATGTGCAAAAGAAATTGGTTGTGCATTCTTTAGATGAGTAAAGCCAGGCATTACGGTATCAATATTTTTTGATGCTTTCTTCAAAATAGATTTCATTAAAGAAGTTAATGTTTTATTAATATCTAGTGAAGCATTCTTCACCCATATTTTAAAATCAGTTACAACTTGATCATTTCTTGATCTGGCAGTATGCAAATATCCCGCAGACTCACCAATTATTTGAAATAATCTTTTTTCGATATTTTGATGAATGTCTTCAAATTTTTCTCTAAATTTAAATTTGTTTTTGTCAATTTCTTTTTTTATTTTTTTAAGTCCATTAATTATTTTTTTTCCATCTTTTTTAGGAATAATTCTTTGTTTAATAAGCATCTGCGTGTGGACAATCGACGCATGGATATCTTCGTTGTACAGTCTTTTATCAATATTAATCGACGAGCCAATTCTTTGAAAATTTTTAGAATTAACTTTACCGAATCTATGCGACCAAACAGTTTTATTTTTATTTCTCATTTTCTATGTTAAACCTATTCTAAATATATGAATATTTTAAGGTTCCTATTATTATTTATTTTTTTCAATTTCAATTTTTTAATTGCAGCCGAACCTTTACCATTCAATAATATAGTTCTTCACAAAAATCCATTACAAGTTTCACAAGTAAAATTAAAGGATTTTTACTTAAAAGATGTCGAGCTTAATAAAAATGATGGCAAGATTAAGATACTTAATTTTTGGGCCACCTGGTGTGCACCTTGTAAAAAGGAAATGCCGGGTTTGGATAATTTGAGCACCAAATATCCAGATATTCAAATATTCCCAATAAATGTTGATAAGCCTAATCAAAAAAAAACAAAGAAATTTTTTAAAGATGTAAATATAAAAAATCTATCAATATATTTTGATTCTGAATTTAAATTGATTAAACTATTTAAATTGAGAGGCGTGCCTACTACAATTTTACTAAACAAAGAAGGCAATGAGTTTGCAAGAATTGTTGGAGAGATAGATTTTTATGATAAAAAATTTATGGAATGGCTAAACCAATTCATTTAATCTTTAACTTGATATGAATTATTCCTTAAACTCAACTATACTTAATTCAGGTCCCTCAATAAAAAATGCAGTTATACTATGTCATGGTTATGGTGGTGACGGAAAAGATATATCGATAGTTGCGCACTACTGGAAAAATTTTTTGTCTGATACTTTATTTATTTGTCCTGATGCTCCTGAAGTTTGTAAAGTTAATCCGCAAGGATTCCAATGGTTTGATCTAATGGATCAGAGCGAAGATGAAATTTTATCAAAATCATTGATTGCAGAGGAAAAACTTAATAAATTTATTGATGAAGTTAAAGAAAACAATAAATTAAAAACTGATCAAATTTCTCTTGTTGGTTTTAGCCAGGGATGCATGATCTCATTACAAACAGCACTTAAAAGAAAAGATAAGATTAAATGTTTAATAGGTTATTCTGGAAAAATTTTAAATTCATATCACCTAAACAAGAATATTCATTCAAGACCAGAAATTTATTTAATGCATGGAGATATAGATAATGTAGTTCCTATAAATAATTTATTGGAGGCTAAGGAGTTTTTTTCTAAACAAAAATACAAGATTAATACAAAAATATTTAAAAATTGTGAACACAGAATCCCTACTGAAGGTCTAAGCATTGGATTGGAATTTTTGAAAAAAAATTTTATATAGTAATAACTATATCATATGTTACAAAATTATAACTTGATAAATATTTTTCAATACGCTAGCATTTGGTATGATTATTTCGTCTTCAGAAAAAGTTCCCTTGGAAAAGTGTCCTGCATTAGTTTTAAATGCAGACTTTAGACCGCTTAGTTATTATCCTCTTTCTCTGTGGTGTTGGCAGGACGCAGTAAAATCAGTTTTTTTAAACAGAGTAAGTATAGTTTCAAGTTACAAAAGAAAGGTTAGAAGTCCATCTTTTGAAATGAGTTTACCAAGCGTTATAGCTTTAAAAAGTTTTGTTAAGCCATCCGAACATCCTAATTTTACAAGATTTAATGTTTTTCTAAGAGATAAATTTGCTTGTCAATATTGTGGCAGTAAACAGGATTTAACTTTTGATCATTTGTTACCAAAGTCAAAAGGTGGAATAACAGATTGGGAAAATGTTGTAACAGCGTGTTCTACTTGTAATGTAAAAAAAGGCGGTAAACTTTACAATAAATGTGATCTTAAATTAAAAAGAAAACCTTTTGCGCCCTCAGTAGATGATCTTCATAAAAATGGAAGAAATTTCCCTCCCAACTTTTTACACGAAAGTTGGATGGATTATTTATACTGGGATATAGAACTAGAACCTTAATTAAATTAAATTTTCTCAGAAACCTTTATAGCTACTTTAGAGGTATTTTGAATTATTTTATCCAATAAAAAATAAAGACCACCTTTTGTTGCTCCCTCATCATACGCTATATTTTTATGATCATCTTCATCTTCTCTAAACTTTTTTATGGACTTTTTTAAATCTTTTTCATCATCACCAAGTTTGTCTAATTGGTCTTTATAATGATCACAAATTACCTCTTCAACAGACGCAGTGCAAAGCATAGCAGCTTTTTGACCAAGCATAGTTGTTCCAAAACCAAGTGTAACTCCAAGCAGATCCCATAGTGGAAGAAAAATAGTCGGTTTTATATTCCTTTTTTGAATCTCCTTGTCGAAATAATCAAAATGTTCTTTTTCATGTTCTTTCATTGACTCAATTAATTTCTTTAATTTTTCGTCTTTTTTAAAAGTGTTGAGCGCGAGTAATTGCCCCTCATATATTTTAATTGCACCTCTCTCACCGGCATGATCAACTCTTATGATTTCTTCTAATGTTTTTTTATTCGTTTTTTTCATAATTTTTAAACAACTTTAAGAATATACCGAATAACACAAAGGAAAAAATGGTATTTATTGATGCAAGTGATAAACCAAAAACCCGAAAAGTAACAGTTTTGCAACTAATTGTGTTTTCACTGAGTTGTTTTAGAATATCCTCTTTAGAGAAATTTTGATCTAAATTTTGAGCTTTGCAAACTAAAGATTCGTTAAAAAAACCTTGCTCTATACCAAAATGGTAAAAAGCCACGAAAGATCCAATCAAAGAAACCAGAGAAAGGATTAGCAAAGAAAGTTTTATATATTTTTTTATTATAATAATATTTATGATTAAAAAAATTGATATGTAATATGGATAACGTTGATATAAACAGAGTTTACATGGCTTGTGTCCAAGACCGTATTCAACAATATAGGCTGAAAACACCGATAGAACTAAAAGAAGTAATATCGTTAACAAAGTTATATTTGTATTTTTGTTCATTATTTATTTTAGTAAAAAATATAGCCCAAAGATTATAATTATTATAAGCAGCGTTATTATTATTGACCATTTAGCACCTTCTTTTTCTAAGAATGGTCCAAACTTTTCTCCGAATTTGTAAGTTAAAAAAGCAACCAAAAAGAATCTAGAACCCCTAGTTAAAACACAAATAATTACAAAAGAAATTAAATTAAAATGAATAAAGCCGCTAGATATGGTTAAAAGCTTGAAAGGCAAAGGCGTAAATCCGGCAGTTACAAGTATTCCTAACCATGAAAAAAAACCACCTTTTGTAGAAAATTTATCTTTTAAGAAATTTGGGTCTTCATAACCATACAACTGAAAAATTTTTATTCCAATCTCATTAAAAAAAACATAGCCAATTAGGTAACCAAAAAGCGCACCTAGAACTGAAAAAATAGTTGCAATTAAAGCTATACGAAGGAATTCATTTTTTTTTGCGATTACCATTGGAACTATCATTACATCTGGAGGTATTGGAAAAAATGAACTTTCAATAAAAGCTTCAAAAGCCAAGAGTGGTTTGGCATATCTATGTCCTGCCCATGAAACACACTTATCATATATTTTTTTTATCATTTTTTGGTTGCCTATTAAATTAATTCAAAACATAATGTTTGTACAAACATTAATTAATAGGAATAATGGGCGAATGGTGGAACTGGTAGACGCGTTGGATTCAAAATCCAATGGTAGCAATATCTTGAGAGTTCGAGTCTCTCTTCGCCCACCAAAAGTTTTAGTATTATCAAACTAAATGAAAAAAATTAAAGCATATACCACAATTATTTTAATCAGCCTTTTGTTTGGAATTTATATTTTTGAATTTTACATGACCTTTGGCTCAGGAAACGTATTAAGTAAAAAGGTTAAAATTTACAAAAAAATTCAAGGTAACAATTATGATACCAGAACAAAGTTTGAAATTTATAAAGATTTAAAAAAAAAAGATGAACAGACTGTACTAGGAGGGTTTGAGCATGTGTCTTTATCAACAGATAACTTATATTCTTTGTCCGGAATTTCAAATGCCAAAACAATAGTCTGTAACGAAAATGGGTACTATATGATTTATACAAGTGACAGATTTGGATTTAATAATCCAGACAGTGAATGGGAAGAAAAAGAAATTGAATTTTTATTATTGGGGGATTCATTTGTTCAAGGTTATTGCGTAAATAGACCTAATGATATTGGATCAAATTTAAGAAATATATCAAAAAAATCTGTTTTGAATTTGGGCTACGGAGGAAATGGACCGCTTACAGAATTTGCAACGTTAAGAGAATACCTGGGACAGAATGTTAAAAATGTAGTTTGGATATATTACGGTAATGATTTGAACGATTTAAAAAATGAACTTAATTCAGAAATCTTAAAAAAATATATTAAAAATAAAAATTTTAAACAAAATCTAAAACTAAAAGTGAAAGATGTAAATCGTCAAAATAAGTTAGCAATGGAAATCGAAGAAAAAGCAATTGAGGAACAGACCCAAGACTATAAAAGTTTAAAATACAAAATTTTAAAATTTATTCGTTTGCATCAAACAAAGCGTGTGATTAGAAAAAATTTTCCTTCTAAAAAAAATCAAACTATAAAAAATGATGAAATCTACACTGCATTCAAAGAAATTTTAAAACTTTCAAAAAATTTAACTGAAGAAAATGGTTCTAGATTTTTCTTTGTCTATTTACCCGCATATCCCAAATATACTCTTAAAGAAAGTGATGTTTCATATCAAAAAATTAAAAAAATCGTCAAAGAACTGGAGATTTTTTTCATTGATATTGACAGAGAAGTTTTTAATAAAGAAAATGATCCTCTAGTATTGTTTCCTTTTAAACAATACGGACATTATAATGAAAAAGGATATAGAAAAGTATCTGAAGCAATTTATAATTCTATATTAAGAAATGGAAATTAAAAATATTAATAGTTTAGTTGAATTATATTTTAAAAAACTGGAAGAGGTTGATAAAGAAAAACCATTTTTAAAATGGCTGAAGTCTAACAAGCCGACCTATACCTGGTCACAAGTATCTGAGAGAATTTTTAAACTAACAAATAAAATTAAATCTATTATAAATGAGGGTGACAGATGTTTAATATTATCAGAAAATCGTCCTTTTTGGTTAATGTCCGATATTGCAATAATGAATGCAGGAGGAATCTCTGTACCAATTTTTACTACTTACTCATCTAATGATTATAAATATATTCTTAGCGACTGTAAGCCATCAATAATTATTGTTTCAAACAATGATCAGTTTAAAAAAATTAAAAATTTTTTAAATCCTGAAGTTAAAGAGATAATTTCTTTTGAAAAAATAGAATATAAGAGCTTATTAATAACTAAAATTTTGGAAACTAAGGATGATCAAAAAGTTATAAATAAAAATCTAAAAAGAAATATGCCTGCTTCTATAATTTATACGTCAGGAACATCCGGCACTCCCAAGGGTGTAATTTTAAGTCATGGGGGAATACTATCAAATTGCGAAGGAGCTTTAGACATACTTAAGTCTCTTACAGAAAAAAAAGAACCAGTATTTTTGACTTGGCTTCCTCTTTCTCATTCTTATGAGCACGCTGTTCAATTTATTCAGATATTTTTAGGGGCTAAAGTTTTTTATGCAGAAAGTTTAGAAAAACTTATATCAAACATGTCTGAGGCTAAACCGACAATCATGACCGCAGTACCTAGGTTTTATCAGAATCTTTTTAGTAAAATTAACATTAATTTTAATAAACAAACAGGTTTCAAAAGAAAGTTAATTGATAAAACAATCGAATTAGGAAAAAAAACACTAAAAAAAGAAAAATTGAATTTAAGAGAAAAAATAGTTAATTTTTTATGTCAAAATTTAGTAAGAAGAAAGATACAAAAACAATTTGGGGGAGATCTACAAGCTTTTGTTTCTGGAGGAGGAGCTTTAGATAAAACTGTAGGAGAGTTTCTTAATGCGATTGGTTTACCAACTTTACAAGGCTATGGTTTGACAGAAACTTCCCCGGTAGTTAGCTGTAATTTACCAGGCTTGATTAAAGTAGAGACTGTCGGCCCACCCTTCAAAACAAATCAGGTAAAGATAGCTGAAGATGGAGAAATTTTAGTTAAGGGTGAAAATGTTATGCTCGGCTATTGGAACAAAGAAAAAGAAACTAATGAAATTTTAAAAGACGGCTGGCTACATACTGGTGATGTAGGAGAAATAGATTCAAATGGCTATCTAAAAATAACTGATAGAAAAAAAGATATTATTGTTAATCACGGTGGAGATAATATTTCTCCGAGTAAAATTGAAAATCTTATTTGCAATGATGCAAAAATAAAACAATGCTTAGTTTATGGTGATAAAAAAAATTATCTTGTTGCTTTAATTGTTGTTGATTCTGAAAATAAAAATAATTCAACTATAGGAAGTATTATTGAAAATTTAAATCAAAATTTAGGAATTATAGAAAAAATTAAAAAATTTATTTTGATTGATGAAGAATTTACAATTGAAAATGGTTTAATGACTCCAACATTAAAACTAAAAAGAAAAAAAATTATTGAAAGATATAAACAGGATCTTGAAAAACTTTATAAATAAATTTAAATTTTTATAAAAAAATATTAAACAAAACTGTTGATATTACTTACTTTTTTTAATTTATTTTCAATTTGAGTAAAACAACTCTTTAAATTATTTTTTTTAAAAAAAATAAACTTCTTTTATGTTTGACATCTATTCAAAAAAACTTAAAAATGCATTTATCAACGAATCGCTTAGATTTGTTCAAAAAAAGGGAGATAACGATGGCTAAAAGACGTAAAAAAAAGAAAAAGAAAGCTAAAAAAAGAAGAAGAAGAAGAAGGTAAATAGTTTTCTCTATGAACGCCCTTTCCAAATCTCACGGAAAGGGCGTTTTTTTTTAAGCTTCTAAAGCTCTATCTTCTCTTCCTAGGGCTTTATTCATTTTTTTCCTTACATCTTCATCTGAAATCTTTAAGACAACTTTAAATTCATTTCCCAGTCTATCATATGCTTTTTCAAAAAGTTGCCTTTCACTATAAGATTGGTCAGCAATAGTGTTTGTATTTTTATTTAAATCTTTAACCACTTCAGCAAGTTCATAAATCTTTCCAGAATTAATTTTTTGCTCATATTCCTGAGCTCTTCTGCTCCACATAGTTCTTTTAATTTTAGGTTTGGTCTTAAGAATTGCTATGCATTTATTTATCTGATGCGTTGAACATATAGGTCTTAAACTAGATTGTTGATTTATAGGTATAGTTAAGGTCAACTTATCTCTTTCAATAAGAACTTTATAGAAATTTATATCAATTTCTCCGATAACTGCTTTCTCTACAGCAATAATTTTTCCCACACCGTGTTTGGGGTAAACAACAAAGTCATTAACATTATAAATTCTTTTTTCGGTAGGTTGTTTTTTTATTTTTTTGATTTCAATTTTTTCTTCCGAAGTATTACTTTTTTGCCCAGTAAGTATTTTTTTTTCAGATTTTTTACCTTTTAACTTTAATTTAATATCTTTTAATTTTTTTTTCCCACGTATTTTCTTTTTTCTACCCATATTCATTCTCCTGGTTTATCAGAAAAGTATTTTTCATATTTATTTTTTTCATTTCTATATTTATCCGCATCTTTTGGTGGATCTTTTTTCGTTTTTATATTTGGCCAAATTTTTGAAAATTTTGTATTTACTTCCAACCATTTATTTTTTTCTTCATCCTCAAAGGTATTATCAGCTACTATAGCATTTACCGGACATTCAGGTTCACACACACCACAATCTATACATTCGTCAGGATTAATTACTAACATATTTTCTCCCTCATAGAAACAGTCAACGGGACATACTTCTACGCAATCCATTAATTTACATTTTATACATTCATCCTTAACGAGATAGGTCATTATTTTTTTTCTTCTAAAATACTTAATTTTATTTCTCCACTTAATTTATCGGGTAAATATAATAATCCACAAATTCTTCTCATGAGGTTACTTTCATATTGCCCTGATTTATCATCGGATAGAATGATTTTCCAAAGGGTTTCTAAAATTAAAATTTTTAATTTTTTATCCATTTTTTTTACACTTTTTGTATATTCTAAAATTTGGTTTGAACTACTTTCATGTTCCTCACCTTTTTTTATTATATCTAAAACTTCTTCCTTAGATTTTTTTGAAAAATTTGTTACAAAATTTAAAATTATTTTTTTTTCCATTTCAGAATAGTTTTCATCAATTTTAGCCGCATGTATTAACAAAGCAATTATTTTTATCAATTCCTTGTTTTCATTATTATCAGATGAACTTTTATTTTTTTTTAAAAAATCTATAATCATTTTAAATTTAAAGACATTAATTTATTGAATGGGTTATCTTTTTTGTTTACAAATTTTGCTTTATTTTTTTCTTTTCTATATCCCTTATAAGAATATACATCAACATTATTATTGTCCTTCTTGTAATCCATGAGACTCATTAATTTAAAAAAATTTTCTTTGGAACATCCCAGAAGATTCATCATTTCTGAACTTATTTTAAACTTACCATCTTTCGTATCTTCAATGATTTTAATAAAAAGCTTTTCTAGTATATCGACTCTTATATAGAAATCTCTAAATTTTTCGAAACCACACAAAAGTAAAAATTTTTTATCAAATATTTTTTTATCATCAACTAAAAAATTTAATCCTGATTTTGGTATTTCATTACTTCTTTGGATATTATTGTAAAATTTCCACAACAGAATTCTTAAATTTACTGCTTTAGGTTTAAGCATTCTTGGTAAAAAAATATGATATCTACCTATTTTTATTCCAAGACTTTTAAATTGTTTTCTTTCATCCTTTGTTATTCCTTTAATTATACTGTCAACCTCTGTTCTTTTTAAGATTCCATTGTTTTCGTAAAGTTGGAAACTTAGAGCCCTCAAATATTTATTTTTATTTTCTAATTTAATTAAATTTACTAAATCATTAAGTTCTTCAGAGATATAATTTTTTAACCATATATTTAAGAAATTTAGAAGTTCCACTTTTATATTTTGATCAATAGCTTCATCAGAAATAATATCTACTTCTGGTGATAAATAATTTTTTCCTTTTTTAATTTTCGCTATTGGATTTTCTTTCCAATAAATTTTTGAATTATTTCTAAGATCAATTTCTTTAAGATCCATAATTTTTTTAACTCTATTTGATAGTTCTTCTACGATTCCTTGTCTTGCTGCTTTTTTTAAAGATTTAATATCTGTTTCTAGGGTACTTGAGGTAAATTCTAAGTTTAATCTTAAACCCTTTAATCTTCCTATCAATTGCCCATTTATAATAACATCGTCTTTATCATTTATAATAGTCTTTAGATTAATATCTTGTTTCAGGCCTCTTGATAAAACACTTATTCTTTTATCAATAAAACTTTTCGTAAGCTCAGTATGTAACTTATCTGATAAGCTATCTTCTATATTTTTACTCATTTGTATCCAATAATCAGAATTTTCTACCCAATTTTTTTTATTTGCAACATAAGACCATGTTCTTACATTCGAAACTTTGTTTGATATCATGTCTATATTTCCTTTATAATTATCTAATCCTTTGAGTTGATTTTTCATATAATCATTTGGAATTTTATTTTTATTAGAATTTAGAAAGTTAAAAACTCTAGTTACAACATCTATGTGTGTAAAAGCTTTCTTTTGAAAATCAGGAATTTGGCAACACTCCCATAACAGGGGAAGTTTATCAATGGAAAATTTTAGTTTTTTATCACGAGTGAGATATTTTAAAACATTTTCATCTAGAGAATCTGAAATTTTTGAAAAGTTTTTGCTAGATGGTTTTTTTTCTAGTGATCGTATTAAATCTTCCGAACTTTTAAAATTTAAGTCTGAGTTTCGCCAAAATAAAAATTTAATATCATCTAATTTATGATTTTCTATTCTCTCAATCTCATCTGATTGAAGGTTCTCGCAACCGCCAGTCACTCCGAATTTTCCATCAGTTTTATATCTTCCTGCTCTTCCAGCTATTTGTGAAATTTCTGTAGTTCTTAATCTTCTTGTTTTTTTTCCATCAAATTTCATTAAATTTGAAAAACTTATTTGCTCAATGTCCATATTCAATCCCATACCGATCGCATCTGTGGCAACTAAATAATCAACATCACCCGATTGATATACATCAACTTGTGAATTTCTTGTCTTTGGACTTAATGAACCCATTATAACCGCTGCTCCTCCCTTTTGCCTTCTTACCAATTCAGCAATTGCATAAACTTCTTCAATGGAGAATGCTATGAGTGCAGTTTTTCTATCTAATCTAGAAATTTTTTTATGTCCATTGTAGGATAATTTTGAAAATCTCTGCTGTTCAATAAAGTGTGTTTCAGGAATTATTTGCGCTATAATGCTTTTCATTATTTGTGAACCAAGAAACATTGTCAAAACTTCACCTCTAAAATTGAGTAGCCTGTCAGTAAAAATATGGCCTCTTTCTCTATCACCACACATCTGAATTTCGTCTACGGCAATAAAATCAACTTTCATATTTTTAGGCATGGCCTCTACCGTACAGATAAAATATTGAGCAGAATTAGGAATAATTTTTTCTTCACCAGTAATTAAAGCAACTTTTTCTGAACCTACTTTCGTAACGCATTTATCATAAACTTCTCTTGCTAATAACCTCAATGGAAGACCGAATATCCCAGTGTTGAATTCAAGCATTTTTTCAATGGCCAAATAGGTTTTACCTGTATTTGTAGGTCCCAATACTGCAATAATTTTGTTTAGTGGGTCGCTCATCAATTTGTGTTACTATTTTTTTTAGACACTACATCTAGACTAGGTTAGAGAACAAAAGATGATTAAAGCATGACCGAATCGCTTTGTCAAACGTTCTATTTTAATAAATTTTTTTTGTAGTAGGCTATACTTTAAATAGAATTTAATTAAACGGTAATGCAAAATTATACAAAGAGCCATATTAAATCGTTAAAACCTGCTGCAACTTTGGCAATCAACGAAAAATGTAAAAAGCTTAGAGAGGAAGGAAAAAAAGTTTTTAATTTCGGTTTTGGTGGATCTCCTTTTTCTATTCCAGACAAAATTGTTTCAGCTTTAAAAAATAATGCACATAAAAAAGAGTACCTACCAAGCGTTGGCTTGAAAAATCTTAGAGAAGCTATCTCAAAATATATTAATCAATATTCAAATAATGATTTTGGGCAAGAAGATATTATTATAGGCCCAGGAACAAAACAATTAATGTTTTTACTTCAGCTAGGTTTTGAAGGTGAGTTTATTTTTCCTACCGGAAGCTGGGTGTCGTATGAGCCACAAGCTGTAATTGCTCAAAATAAAGTTCATTGGATTAAAACTTCAAGAGAAAACAACTGGTTTCCAAAGCCTGAGGATATTGAAAAAAAGATAAAAAGTATTAAAAGTAAAAATATAATCTTATTTTTAAACTCTCCAAACAATCCCTCAGGAGCAGTTTGTAAAAACTTAAAAGAAATTGCTGAAGTCGCAAAAAAGCATGAGATTATAGTTTTGTCAGATGAAATATATACTCAACTTCAGTTTGATGGAAAATATAGCTCGATATCAGAACATTATCCAGAAGGCACTATAATAAGTAGTGGCCTAAGCAAATGGCTTGGGGCAGGTGGGTGGAGACTAGGTTTTTTTGCTGTTCCTAATAAATTAAAAAATATTCTTGAAGTAATAAAAGTTCTTTCAAGCGAATCTCTTTCTGCAGTAAGTGCGCCTATACAGTATGCAGCCGTAGAAGCATTTTCTAATGACCACTCAATCTATATAAATGAAACTAGAAAAATATTATTTGCTGTTGGGAATTATGTTTACAACAATTTAAAATCAAATAAAGTTCTTATTAATCCACCTCAGGGAGGTTTTTATATTATGCCAGAATTTCTAAATTCAAAATTTAAAACTTCAGGTAAAATGTGTGACGATATACTAAAAAAAACTGGAGTTGCTTTATTGCCCGGATCTGATTTTGGTTTTAAACCCAATAAAATGTTAACGAGATTAAGTTATACAGATTTTGATGGGGAAACATTTTTAAAAAACGTTATTGGTAGTAAAAAACTAGATGATGATATTATAAAAAAGTATGCTCCAAATGTTGTAGAAGGTACAAAAAGATTATCAGAGTGGTCCAAAAGCCTCAAAATTTAAGCACAACATAAACGTCCAATTTAAGCCATTTACACTTACAATACCTTTCTTGAATTGGTAACATTTTCAAAGTTAATTATATAATTAAGGGGGAGGGTTATGAAAAAAATAATCTCAACAATATCAGCGGCAATAATGTTATTTGCATTGTCTTTACCGATAATGTCGGTAGCAAAGTCTGCTGAATTTTTTACGATTGGCACAGGAGGACCAACTGGAGTTTATTTCCAAACTGGTAATGCCATTTGTAAAATGTTACACAAATCAGCAATAAGTGCTGATCACGGTAGAAAAAAAGGTACAGCTAAAGCTTATAGATGTACTGCACCTTCAACAGGTGGTTCTAACTATAATATAGGACAAATCAAAGATGGTGAGTTTCAATTTGGTGTTGCCCAGTCAGACTGGCAGTTCCATGCTTACAATGGTTCAAGCAAATGGGAAGGAAAAAAGTTCGGCGATTTAAGAGCTGTATTTTCTGTTCACAATGAACCTTTTCAAATTTGGGCTAGTAAAAAATCTAAAATTAAAGATTTTAAAGGCTTAAAAGGAAAAACAGTAAACATAGGTAACCCAGGTTCTGGTCAAAGAGGAACTATGGAAGAATTAATGAAAGCTATGGGAGCAGACATGAGTATGTTCAAAGCAACTACTGAACTTACATCATCTGAGCAAGTAAAAGCTCTTTGCGATGGAAAAATAGATGCATTCGGATATTCAGTAGGATTTCCTAATGGTGCTATGGAGCAAGCAGCAACTTGTAAAGCAAAAGCTAGTCCAATTAATTTAACTGGTGCGCCAGTTCAAGGTTTAATAGACGGAGCTGACTATTATGCTAAAGCAGTAATTCCTGCAGGGACTTACTCAAATCAGAAAAAAGATGCTACAACTTTTGGTGTAAAAGCTACTGTTGTAACTAGCGCTAATGTTTCTGAAGAGCTTGTATACTTAGTAACAAAAGCTGTTATGGAAAACTTTGATGATTTCAGAGCTCAACATCCTGCTTTTGGACCACTGGAAAAGAAAAATATGATAGCTGATGGTTTATCAGCTCCATTACATCCGGGTGCGGTTAAGTATTATAAAGAAGCTGGATTAATGTAATCTTATTTCATTATTAAATTAAAAAGGCCCAATATTTTTTGGGCCTTTTTTTTTAGAATCATGTATCTTAACTATAATGAACCAAAACTTTCAAAGTAAAATTAAAGACAAAATTAAAGAAGACATTTCTCCAACTCGCAATTTATCAGGAATTCATTTAAAAATAGTTTTTGGTATAGCTATTCTCTGGACATTTTTCCAACTTTGGTATGCTTCTCCTTTTCCTTTTTGGTTTAATTTTGGAATGTTTAAAGGTTTACCAGCTAGAGCTATTCATTTGGGCTTTGCCTTAACCTTAACTTTTTTGATTTTTCCAGCAGTTAGAGGAAAAAAAATTTCAGCACTTGATATTCTGATTAGTATAATTGCAGCGTTTTGCTGTTTATATATTTATTTTTTTTATGACGATCTAGTCAATAGAGGCGGAATACTTTTGGTAAAAGAAATATTTGGATTTAAAGTTCCGGTGGAACTTATAATAGGCGCAATTGGTATTCTAATACTTTTAGAGGCTACAAGAAGAGCGATTGGTTTACCTCTGGTCATTATCGCAATTTGTTTCTTGTTATTCTCTTATTTTGGTAAATATGCCCCAGATATAATTTCTCATGGTGGTCTATCTATAAAAAGATTAGTCGGTTTTCAATGGTTTGATCAAGAAGCAATTTTTGGAATACCGATAGGAGTATCAGTAGATTTTATATTTTTATTTGTTTTGTTTGGAGCCTTATTAGAAACCGCTGGTGGCGGAAAATACTTTTTAGACTTAGCATTTGCTATGGTTGGTAAAATGCGAGGAGGTCCAGCAAAGGCTGCAATATTAGGATCGGGAATGACCGGCATGATTTCAGGCTCTTCAATAGCAAATACTGTTACGACCGGAACTTTCACAATTCCTATTATGAAAAAGACTGGTTTCTCCCAGGAAAAGGCAGGAGCCATCGAGGTTTCCTCTTCTGTTAATGGACAAATAATGCCACCGGTAATGGGAGCCGCTGCGTTTGTTATGGCAAGTTTCATTGGCGTAACCTATTTTGAGGTTGTTAAACACGCTTTTTTACCAGCTATTATTTCTTATATTGCTTTGTTTTATATATCTCATTTAGAGGCTCTTAAATTAGGCCTTAAAGGCATGGATGATGCCGATGTACCACATCTAAAGAAAACTTTTTTATCAGGATTGCATTTTTTAATACCAATTTTTGTTTTAATTTTTTTACTTGTTTATATGAGATATACCGCTGGTTTTTCAATTTTTTATGCCACCTTATCTTTAATATTAGTAAATTTAGTAAACCGTATTATTAAAAATCCAGATTTTAAAACTGGTTTAATTGATTGGTACAATCAAACAATTGTTGGTCTTCAAAAAGGCGCAATCAATATGGTGGCAGTCGGAATTGCGATCGCTACTGCTGGCATAATAGTGGGGGCAGTTGGTTCTACAGGACTAAGCACTAACCTAATTATAGTTATAGAGACAATAGCTAGAGATAATGTAATAATACTAATATTACTTACCATTATACTTTGTTTGCTTTTAGGAATGGGTCTTCCAACAACTGCAAATTATGTTGTGGTAGCATCGCTTATGGCAACAGTTCTTGTTGATGTCGGGAATGCTTCAGGCTTCATTTTTCCACTAATAGCAGTTCATTTATTTGTATTTTATTTTGGTTTGATGGCGGATGTAACGCCTCCAGTTGGATTAGCTTCTTATGCAGCTGCAGCAATCTCAGGCGGTGACCCTTTAAGAACAGGACTTCAGGCTATTTGGTATAGTTTAAGAACAGGTATTTTACCTATAGTATTTTTGTTTAACCATGAGCTTTTGTTAATCGGTGTAGATAGCATTTGGAAAGCTTTACTTGTAATAGTTACTTCTTTAATAGGAATATTAGTCTTTACTGCCGCTACTCAACAATGGTTTATAAATAAATTAAGATGGTATGAAATTATAGCATTTTTAATCATTTCTTTATCATTTTTGGCTCCAGATTATGTTTTAAGTAAATTTTATCCAAAATTTAATGAGCAAAAACTTTCAGCCAAAACTATTCACAATCTTTATTTTGATCCTGCTAAAGAAGTTCATATTAAAGTAACTAGGGTTACCGAGTACGGAGAAAGATATAAGTTATTCGTCGTTGATAAAGGAAAATTTGAAAAAGAATATAATTTAGAGGAATACGGCGTAACTCTTTTAGAACAAAATGATCAACTGACTGTAGATAAATTAAACTGGAAAGGGGAGGCAAAAAAATCTGGAATGCAGATGGGTGATATTATAAGTAATTTTAAAATTGAAAACCCCGATAGACCTAATAAAATTATTGTTTATCCTTTTGCACTTTTAGCTTTTTCAATATTTGGATACTTAAATTATAGAAGAAAAAGTATTTAACCTCACTTATTAATTTTTAAAATTTTCCAAACTCCAGAAGTTACAGCAACAATTCCTTCAGCATTAATTATCTCACAGGTTAAAAAAACAAGAGTTCTTGTCTTTTTTTGAACTTTTACTTTAGCAACTAAATCGTCTCCTGGTTTGGCTGCAGAAATAAACTTCATTTCAAGGGATATCGTTACACATTGCTTACCTTCAGCAGCTCTATGAGCTGCGTTTCCCATTCCTGTATCAGCTATAAAAGTAAGAAAACCACCATGTGCCATTCCAGCTGTATTAAGGTGTATATCTTTAACTGTGGTTTGATACTCATAGTTGGATTCATTAATCTTTTTTCCTTTTAATCCTCCAACATGTTTCGAGTAACCAGAATTAGTTTCGTCCATATTTCCTTTTATCATACATTGGTGCCAGTTGTGAGAAAATTACTGCAGACAAAATTATTATTATTCCGAAGATTTTGAACTCACTAAGAAACTGATCTAACATTATCCAAGCAGCTATTGATCCAAAAACTCCTTCTAATGAAAAAATAATCGCAACAGGCGCAGGAGATAAATTTTGTTGTGCTAAAACCTGGAGCATAAAGGCAATACCGCTCGACAAAACTCCAGCATAAAGAAGTTCAGCACTCTCCATTGATAATACTTTGAAAGAAATGTACTCAAATGAAAAAGCAGGAATGAAAGTAATTACTGCTGCGGAAAGACACTGGAAAGTTGCTATTGTAATAGGAAAATTAAAAATCTTAAGAAATTTAGAAATAAATACTATGTGGAATGCCCAAAAAAATGCACCAATAACAACTAAAGAGTCTCCATATCTCACTCTTAGATTGCTTAATTCACTTAGTAGTAAACCGCCAATTAAACACATTAGGACTGATGGCCAAACAGAACCATGAATTTTTTTAGAGAAAAGAAAGTAAGCTATTATTGGAACGATGACTACATATAGAACTGTAAAAACTGCAGAATTTGCAACATCAGTATACAAAAGTGAAATTTGTTGAAGAGCATTACCACCTGCTAAAAAAAAACCTAGTAATAACAAATAGCCAGTTAAAACTTTAAAACTCAATTTATTTTCTTTAATTTTTCTGAATTCGAAAATAAAAAAAAAAGGTAAAAGAGTTAAAAAACCCAATAATAATCTTACAGCAGAAAATGTATAAGGGCCTATATAGTCCATGCCCATATCTTGGGCAACAAAAGCTGTTCCCCAAATTAATGAGCACGAAATAGCACAAATAAGTGAAAATACTTTTTTATCCATTAAACAGCCAGTTTGAATGCAAAATCTTTACCTAGACTTTTAGATAAGTGCACACAAAATCTTGCACCCTCTGCGCCATCAATGACTCTGTGGTCGTAAGACAATGATACTGGAAGCATCTTTCTTACAATAAATTGACCGTTAACTTTTTTAATTTTATCAAAAGTTTTACCAACACCTAAAATTGCTACTTCTGGAGGATTAATAATTGGTGTGAAAAAATTTCCTCCAATACCTCCTAAACTTGAAATTGTCATTGAACCCCCAAAAAATTCCTTCTTATCTATTTTAAGCTCTTTACATTGTTTACTTACTCTTTTTAATTCTTCATAAATTTCCTTTAATCCTAATTGATCAACATTTCTAATTTTTGGAACCATCAAACCGTGTGGAGTATCAACCGCAAATCCAACATGGTAATATTTTTTAAAAATTAATTTGTTTTTCTCAGGATCTATAGAGGAATTAAAATTTGGATACTCTTTAAGTGCGTTTACCACAGCTCTAGTTATAAATGCTAATGGACTTATCCTTATTCTATCACCGGAATAATTATCGATTAAAGTTGTTCTAAACTGTTCCATTTCAGTTATATCTATTTCATCGTGTTGAGTAACGTGAGGAATCTCAGTCCAAGATCTAACAAGTTGAGGACCAGATAACTTTTTCACCCTAGGAAGATCTTTTTTTTCTATTTCTCCAAATGCTTCATGAGGATATTCATCCTTGTAAACTTTCTTTTCAACCTTTCCTTCATTAACCGATACCTGGGATCTTACAAATTTTTTCACGTCATCTTCAGTTACTCTTCCAGCTCTTTGTGATCCCGGTATCTGAACGATATCAGCACCTAATTCTCTTGCAAATTTTCTTACCTTTGGACTTGCAGATGATACACCGTCTTTACTCAATTTTTTTACTACAGGAGCTATTTCTTTTGGAGTTTCAGCTACTATTTTCTTTTCAGGAATATTTTCTTTTACCTCAACTGTTTTTTTACTTTCCTCCTTTTTACTAACAGAGTCTAATGATAATATTTCACTTCCTTCTGAAACTTTGTCACCAACTTTAACAATAATCTTATTGATTTTTCCTTCATCAGTTGCAGGAACTTCTACACTTGATTTATCACTTTCCAAAGTAATTAAGGGATCATTTTTTTTGATCTGTTGTCCTGACTTAACTAATATCTCAATCACTTCAACATTTTTAAAATCTCCGATATTTGGAACTAATAATTTTTTTTCAGCCATTTGACATTATAATTTTGTTGGAAAAATTTTTGTTTGATCAATATTGTATTTTTTAATTGCTTTTTCTGCATGATCTGAAGCCATCAATTGTTCTTTTGCTAATGCGCTTAAAGTGTATGTAACAATATGCTTTTTATCAACTTCAAAAAATTTTCTTAATTCTTTTCTTGTATCACTTCTTCCAAAACCATCAGTTCCCAATGTATAGAATGGTTTATTAAGATATGGTCTTATTTGGTCTGTATGTGATCTTATATAATCTGATGCTGCAAATATAATACCTTCTTGCGAGTCTAAACATTTTTGTACATAACTTTTCTTAGGCTTCTCTTTTGGATTTAACAAATTTCTTCTTTCAACTTCCATACCATCTTTCTTTAATTCATTGAAACTAGTAGCACTCCAAACATTACAATCTACTCCGTAATCTTTTGATAAAGTTTCAGCAGCTTTGATAATTTCTCTTAAAATTGATCCTGAACCAAGCATTTGAACTTTAGCTTTGCCTTTTCCTTTGTAGTTTTTAAATAAATACATCCCTTTTAAAATTCCCTGATCTGAACCAGCAGGTTTTTCTGGATGAGTATAATTTTCGTTCATTGCAGTTATGTAGTAGTAAATATTTTCTTTTTTCTCATGCATCCTTTTTAATCCATCTCTAAAAATTACCGCCATCTCATATGAAAATGTAGGATCGTAGCTTACACAGTTAGGTATTGCAGATGCCATAAGAAGACTATGTCCATCCTGGTGCTGTAATCCTTCACCTGCTAAAGTTGTTTTACCAGATGTAGCTCCAATTAAAAAACCCCTTGTCTGAGAATCTGCAGCAGCCCAAGCAAAATCTCCAATTCTTTGGAAACCAAACATTGAATAAAATAAATATATAGGCACCATTTCTAAATCATGATTAGTGTAAGAAGTTCCGGCTGCAATCCATGATGACATTGCTCCTGCCTCTGTAATACCTTCTTGTAAAACTTGCCCGCTCTTATCTTCTCTGTAAGAACTTAATTGTTCAGAGTCCACTGGTTCATATTTTTGACCTTCGTGTGCATAGATACCAATTTTTTGAAAAAAACCTTCCATACCAAAAGTTCTCGCTTCATCCGCGATGATAGGCACTAATCTTGGCGCTACGTTTTTGTCCCTTAATAAATTTGCAAGCATTCGAACAAGAGCCATGGTCGTAGACATTTCTTTTTCACCTGTAGACTTCATAAAACTTTCAAAGATATCTTGAGGAGGTGTTTTAACTGGCTTTGCAAAAGTAGTTCTCTCAGGAATATTTCCACCAAGCTTATGTCTACAATTTTTTAAATACTTTATTTCTGGAGAATTTTCTTTAGGTTTATAATATTCAATATTTTTAACCTGTTTATCAGTAAGAGGCACATTAAATCTATCTCTATAATATAATAAATCTTCCTCACCTAATTTTTTTTGTTGATGGGTTGTATTCATACTTTCACCAGATTTACCCATCCCATAACCTTTTATTGTTTTAGCTATTATTACTGTAGGCTTTCCTTTACAACGTACAGCAGAATGATAGGCTGAATAAACTTTATGTGGATCGTGTCCACCTCTATTTAATTTCCAAATATCGGCATCTGTCATATTAGCCACTAACTCTTTTAACTCTGTGTATTTTCCAAAGAATTTCTCCCTTACATAAGCACCACCTTTTGCTTTAAATGCTTGATATTCACCATCAACCGCCTCAGTCATTCTTTTTACAAGCAAACCTGTCTTGTCTTTCAATAAGAGAGGATCCCAATACGATCCCCAAATAACTTTAATAACATTCCACCCGGCACCTCTAAATCTACCCTCCAATTCTTGAATTATTTTTCCATTACCTCTGACAGGTCCATCAAGTCTTTGTAAATTACAATTTACAACAAAAATTAAATTATCTAACTTTTCTCTAGCCGCTAAACCAATCGCTCCTAAACTTTCAGGTTCGTCCATTTCTCCATCACCTATGTGACACCAAATTTTTCTATCTTGATCTTTTAAGAGTCCTCTATTAATTAGGTATTTGGTGAAACGTGCCTGATAAATTGCCATCATTGGACCCAGCCCCATAGAAACTGTAGTGAATTGCCAAAACTTTGGCATTAGCCACGGATGAGGATATGAAGACAATCCACCTTCATCTACTTCCTGTCTAAATTTATCTAATTGTTTTTCAGAAATTCTTCCTTCCAAAAATGCTCTTGCATATATTCCAGGTGCACTGTGACCCTGAAAATAAACTAGATCACCACCAAATTTATTATTTTTTGCACGCCAAAAATGATTCATCCCAACATCATACAATGTTGCTGCAGAAGCAAATGTTCCGATGTGACCTCCAAGTTCAGGATTTTTTTTGTTTGCCTTAACCACCATGGCAGCCGCATTCCATCTTATATATGCTCTTATCTTTCTTTCTATATTTTGATCACCCGGAGATCTAATATCTGCAGCAGCTGGAATTGTATTTATATATGGAGTTGTTCTAGTATCAGGCAAAACTAAGCCTTGGGCATATGCTTCATCCATAATTTTTTTAAGTAGATATCCGGCTCTAGGCGAACCATCTATTTTCAAAACAGCTTTAAGAGAGTCTATCCATTCTTGAGTTTCAGCTGGATCAATATCATCTTTTGAAACAGGCTGGGCATAAATTTTTTGTTTACCATTTTTTAATCCATTCGATTTTTCCTCTTTTCTTATCAATTCTTTTGTTTCATTTGTAGGTTCGGAATTTTTCTCACTTTTTTCTATTCCTCCCTCCATAATTGCTAAGACGCTGCCCTCAGATACTCTATCTCCAATCTTAACTTTTAATTCAGAAATTTTACCCTCGAATGGAGATGGAACTTCAACACTAGATTTGTCACTTTCCAATGTAACAATAGGATCGTTTTTTTTGATTTTGTCACCAGGTTTTACAAGAACTTCAATTATTTCTACGTCTTTAAAATCACCAATATCTGGGACAGAAATATTTTTTGCCATATATGACCATTATACACATTTTTTACACAATTTATCCGCTTTTTTGACACTTGATTTTTGCATTATAATTTATGCAATTTTTAAGACTTATATTTAAAAGAAAAAGAGTAGACTTAGATTCTCAGTTACTTATACAAAAAATTTTACTTAAAAAGTATTTGGCTAAAACCAATTAAAAGAACTACAAATATTATTATACCATAATAAATTTGGTATCCTTTAACTGAAAAAGGCAACTTTTTTTTTGATTTTTTAGAGTCTTTTCTTATTTGTTTTGATATCTTCATTTTCTTTCAATGCACATTGCTACGCCCATTCCTCCACCAATACATAACGTAGCTAAGCCTTTTTTGGAATTTCTTTTTAACATTTCATGTATAAGTGTGACAAAAACTCTCGTACCAGACGCTCCAATTGGATGGCCTAAGGCTATGGCGCCACCATTAACGTTAACTTTTTCCATTGGAAGAGCTAATTCTTTAACTACAGCACAACTTTGGGCTGCGAAGGCCTCATTTGCTTCTATCAAGTCCAGGTCTTTAGATTTCCAACCTGCAATTTCTAATGCTTTTTGTGATGATGGAATTGGTCCTGTGCCCATAAGTGAGGGATCAACACCGCATGATGCCCAAGATTTAATTTCTGCTAAAGGTTTTATTCCTCTTTTTTCGGCCTCGTCTTTTGACATCAGTATCACTGCTGCAGCTCCATCATTAATTCCAGAAGCATTACCAGCCGTTACGGTTCCATCTTTTTGAAATGCAGTCTTGAGCCTTTGAAGCGCTTCCATCGAAATACCCTCACGAGGATGTTCATCTTTTTTAAAAATAACACTACCTTTTTTTGATTGAATAGCAAATGGTACAATTTCATTTTCAAATTTATTTTCTTTTTGTGCTTTTAGCGCCTTTGTTTGTGATTCAAATGCAAACTTGTCCTGATCTTTTCTTGTAACTTGAAATTGTTGTGCAACATTCTCTGCGGTGATTCCCATATGATAACCATTAAAAGCATCCCAGAGACCATCTTTAATCATAGAGTCAATCATTTCAGTATCTCCGAGTTTTTTTCCATTTCTCAAATGAATTACATGAGGAGCTTGAGACATGCTTTCTTGCCCACCTGCAACGACTACTTTTGAATTATTCGAAAGAATCGAGTGAAAGCCAGAGGCAATAGATCTTAACCCTGATCCACAAACTTGATTTACTACGTAAGAGGGAGTTTCTTTAGGTATTCCTGAATTCATAGAAGCCTGACGAGCTGGATTTTGTCCAGCCCCACCCGTAAGAACTTGTCCCATGATAACTTCATCAATATCTGAGGATTTTAAATTAGATTTTTTTATCGCTTCTGAAATTACAGTAGACCCCAATTTATGAGCTGGAGTATTTTTTAGGGTCCCCCCCAAAGATCCAATAGCTGTTCTAACAGCCGAGGTTATTACTACAGTTTTTTTCTCAGACATTTTTAAAATTTCTACATTCAAATTTGACTTATATCAATGCTTTATAAAAACCCTTTAAACTTGGTGATTTCTTTGATACTTCAAAGTAATATGGTCCCATAGCTCAATTGGATTAGAGCGTCTCGCTACGGACGAGAAGGTTGAGGGTTCAAATCCTTCTGGGACCTCCAATTTAAAAATATTTTATAAGGAAATTGAACTTGGAAAAAATTGTTATTATAAATACAGGAAGCAGCAATATTTTAAGCTTAAAAAGAGCAGTTAAGGAATTTAATTCTAATGTAACTGTAACTGAGGATTCAAAAACAATTTTATCAGCTCATAAAATATTTTTTCCAGGAGTTGGGGCTTTTAAAAAAGTTATGGAAACTATTGAAAAAAGAAAACTAATTGAAACTTTAAATCAAGTAAAAGAAAAAAAAATTCCTCTAATGGGAATTTGTCTTGGACTTCAATTATTTTTTGATGAAAGTGAAGAATTTGGAACAAGTAAAGGTCTTGGCTTAATAGGTGGAAATGTTAAAAAGTTACCAAAAAATTCGAAAGAAAAAGAAAAATTAAAAATTCCAAACATGGGCTGGTTTAGGCTAAATCTAAACAAGCAATTTACTAACAAAAATTTCTCTAAATTTACAAATTCACTTAACGAAAAAGATTTATATTATTTTGTTCATTCTTTCTTTGTTAGCCCAAGCGAAAAAAAAAATATTGTTGCAACTTATAATTTCGGTGGTCATGAAATTCCAGCAATTATCTCAAAAGATTCATTAATCGGTTGTCAATTTCACCCAGAGAAAAGTGGAAAAAAAGGATTAGAACTAATTTATAACTTTTTAAAATTAACCATTTGATAAAAGCTGATCAATAATTTTTTCTGTGTTATAGACTTGCTTCCATTTAGGAAAATGTGTTTTAAATTTTTTCATATTTGATACATACCAAATATGATCACCAACTCTGTTTTCTTTTTTTAAGTCTTTTTTTGTATAAATGTTTGCAAGTTTTTCAATCATTTCGAATGCCTCAACTATTGAGCAATTAGATTTTCTCCCTCCACCCATGTTATAAATTTCTCCTCTTCTTGGTTTTTTAAAATATTCCCAGAAACATGAAATAACATCAGAACTGTGTATGTTATCTCTAACTTGTTTTCCCTTATAACCGTAAATAAAATATTTTTTTCTTTCTAAAGATACTTTAACTAAATACGATAAAAAACCATGTAGCCTTGCTCCAGAATGATTTGGTCCAGTTATACATCCTGCTCTGAAACAAACAGTTTTAAGACCAATATTTCTTCCATATTCTTGTACTGCTAAATCGGCATAACTTTTTGAGGCACCAAAAAAACTATGTACACAGTCATCGATAGACATTTTTTCTGTAATACCACCTTTGTAAAAATGATTAGACTTTATTTCCCAGCGCGTTTTTTTCTCAATCAAAGGCAATTTATTGGGATTATCTCCATATACTTTGTTAGTTGACATAAATATAAATGGCGCATCGTAGCAATATTTTTTTGTTAATTCTAAAAGGTTTATGGTTCCTTTTGCATTTATATCAAAATCTTTAAATATATTATTTTTTGCCCAATCATGTGATGGCTGAGCAGCAGAATGAATAACTAATTTAATTTTTTTATTATACTTCTTAAAAATCCCTTCTAAACTCCCATAATTTCTTATATCTAAATTAAAATGCTTATACTCTTTTATTTTTTTTTTTAATTTATTTTTTACCCAGTTTATGTCTCCATCTTTTCCAAAAAAGGATTTTCTTGAATTGTTATCTATACCCAAAATTTCAAAACCTTTTTCTGAAAAAAACATAGAAGATTCTGAGCCAACTAATCCACACGAGCCTGTTATTAAAACTAAAGCCATTGATTTAAATATTTCTTTTTGTTATTTATTGAAATGAATATGAAAGTTTTAAAAAATTTACCCTTATCAAAAGCAGTTATTTTATTTTTCATAATTGTATTTATAATCATTCTAATTTTAACATTCATACTATAAATAGACCACGAGTAATAATATTATTCCCATAATTACTCTATAAGCCACAAATAAACTTAAAGTAAATTTTTTTAAATAAACCAGGAAATATTTAATGGTTAGGTATGAAAATAAAAATGATAAAAACACAGTTAATAAAGCTCCTATATTTAACATCTCATTATTTTGTTTAATTAAATCATAAAATCCATAGAGGCTCCAACCTCCTAAAGCAGGAATAGATAATAAAAAGGATATTTTTGCTGAATCTGCCCTATTAAAATTTAAAAATCTAGCACCGGTAATTATAATTCCGGATCTACTTACTCCTGGAATTAAAGCCAAAACTTGAAAAGAGCCTATAAGCATTACATTTTTAAAATCAAGATTATCTTTAATATTCAGTTTTAACTGAAACTTGTCTGAAACATACAGAAGTAAACCAAACAAAATAGTTGTCCAACCTATCATTTCGATAGTTCTTAAATTTGAAATCATTTCATACTTTATTAAAAAGAAACCAATAATACCAATCGGTACAGACGCAATTGCTATTTTAAAAAATAAATCTTTATTTTTAGTAAATTCAAAAATTTCTTTTCTGAAGAAAAATAATACAGCAATTAATGATCCAAAATGAGCACTTACATTTATGATCAGCTCAACATTTTGATAACCAAATATTTTAGACAGGAGGCTAACATGAGCAGATGAACTTACCGGAATGAATTCCGTAATACCCTGGATTATTGAAACTAAAAGTATTTGTAGAATATTTTCCATCAGCTGTTAATTGACTTATATTTAATTCAACTAATGAGTTCACTTAAAATATTGCATATCTGATATGTGAATAAAATCGTTACAAATTGAGGTTTTTTCAATATTAAGGTAAGTAACAGTGACCTAATTAACCTTTAAAATTTGTTATTGATGAATTATTTTAAATCAATGACTGATAAAATGTTGAAGTTTACAGATATAGGTTCACAAAATCCAACTAAGAGATCTATTGATGACAGAAAACAGGATTTTAAAGAGATTTATAGTGAGTTTATAAACAAAAAAGCAAAAGAACAATCTAGCAGATGCTCTCAGTGCGGCGTGCCTTTTTGTCAGGTCCATTGTCCGCTCCACAATAATATACCTGACTGGTTAAAACTTACTGCTGAAGGCAGGTTAGAAGAAGCCCATGAACTTGCGCATAGCACAAATAATATGCCAGAAATTTGTGGTCGAATTTGTCCTCAGGATAGATTATGCGAAGGAAATTGTGTTATTGAAAAATCAGGTCATGGAACAGTTACCATAGGCTCTGTTGAAAAATATATTACAGATACAGCTTGGGAAAAGGGTTGGATCAAACCAATTAAAATAAAAAAACAAAAAAATCAATCCGTCGGTATTATTGGCGCAGGTCCAGCAGGCTTAGCTTGTGCTGAGGAATTAAGAAAGTCAGGTTTTCAAGTAACAATATACGATCGTTATGATAGACCAGGCGGATTATTGATTTATGGTATCCCAAATTTTAAACTTGAAAAATTTGTAGTAGAAAGAAGAACAAAACTACTTAAAGATTCTGGCATAAAATTTAAGCAAAACTTTGAAATAGGCAAGCATGCAACACTTGATGAATTAAAAGAAAAACATGATGCAATACTAATCGCTACAGGAGTATACAAAGCCAGAAATATTGATATTGAAGGTGCAGATCTAAAAAATATTTTTCCAGCAATGGATTTTTTAACAGCATCAAATCGAAAAGGTTTAGGAGATCAGGTTAAGCTTTTTGAAAACGGTACATTAAATGCCGAAAACAAAAAAATAATTGTAGTTGGCGGAGGAGATACTGCTATGGATTGTGTTAGAACTGCAATTAGACAAAAAGCAAAATCTGTCAAATGTCTTTATAGAAGAGATAGAGATAATATGCCTGGGTCCGCTAGAGAGGTTGCAAATGCGATCGAAGAAGGAGTTGAGTTTTTATGGTTATCAAGCCCCAATAAATTTATTGGCTTTCAAAAAGTAGAAAGTGTAGAGGTTTCCAAAATGGAGTTAGGAGAACCAGATCAGTCTGGTAGAAGAAAACCTATTACAATTGAAAATTCAAACTATAATCTTCAAGCCGATATGGTTATTAAAGCCCTAGGTTTTGATCCAGAAGATTTGCCAAAGCTTTTTAACTCTGAAGATTTAGCAGTTTCTCGTTGGGGAACAATTAAAATAGATCTAAAAACAATGCAAACAAATTTGCCAGGAGTTTTTGCGGCAGGAGATATTGTTAGAGGCGCTTCTTTAGTAGTGTGGGCAATTAGAGACGGAAGAGACGCCGCTATACAAATTGAAAAGTATTTAAATAACATTAATAAAAAAAAAGAAGAAGCAGCATGAAATTATATTTTAAAAATAAACGTCTGTTGCAAGAAAATCATTCCTACGACCCTTCCTTTGAACATGATGCGTGTGGAGTTGGTCTAATAGCCTCGTTAGATGGTAAGAAAAGAAGACAAGTTGTAGAATACGGTATTGAGTCTTTAAAAGCTGTTTGGCATAGGGGTGCAGTCGATGCTGATGGTAAGTCAGGAGACGGCGCTGGTATATGTGTTGAAATTCCAAAAAAATTTTTTTTAGAAAAAATTAAAGATACTGGTCATGAGCATACGGGTGAAGAAGAAATTTGTGTTGGTATGATTTTCTTACCCAAAAATGAATACACCATGCAAGAAAAAGCTAAAACTATAGTTGAAAAAGTTTTGCTAGATAGTGACTTTTACATTTACGGTTGGAGACAAGTTCCTGTAAATCCAAGTGTTCTTGGAACAACCGCGGACTCAAATAGACCAGAAATTACACAAGTAATTTTTAAAAGTAATAGATCCGTAGATAGAAATGATTTGGAACGCCTTCTTTATGTCTCAAGAAAGAAAATATTAAGAATTACTAGAAGGGAACAAATAAACGACTTTTATATTTGTTCTTTAAGCTCCAGGTCAATTATTTACAAGGGTATGTTTTTAGCTGAAGCTTTATCTGATTTTTATCCAGATTTAAACGATGAAAGATTTATTTCAAGATATGCAATTTTTCACCAAAGATTTTCAACAAATACTTTTCCAAGCTGGAAATTAGCCCAACCATTCAGGTGTTTAGCTCACAATGGGGAGATTAACACCCTTAAAGGAAACATAAATTGGATGAAGATTCACGAACAAGATATGTCTAGCGATCTTTTTAAAGATGTTGAAGATTTAAAACCTGTAATAACCCCTGGTAATTCTGATTCAGCGGCTCTTGATAATGTTTTTGAATTATTAGTACACTCTGGCAAACCGGTACCATTAATTAAATTAATGATGATGCCGGATGCTTGGTCAAAAAGAAGTAAAATTTTGCCAAAAGCACATCAACAACTGTTCGATGTTTTAAATAGTACTATTGAACCGTGGGACGGACCAGCAGCAATTTGTGCTACTGACAGTAAATGGGCGATAGCTGCAACAGACAGAAATGGATTACGCCCTTTAAGATATTCAATTACATCTGACAATATACTTTGTGCTGGTTCTGAAACAGGTATGGTTCAAATTCCCGAAAGTAAAATAATCTCTAAAGGAAGACTTGGCCCGGGCCAGCTGATTGCTGTCAATTTAAAAAAAGGAAAGATTTATAGAGATAAGGACATCAAAGATTATTTGTCAAAGGATTATAAAAAATTTCATAAGCAAATTGTTCATTTAGATAAAAAGATTATTACCGAAAAAGAATTTCCAAACTTTTCAAATGAAAATTTAAGGAGACGTCAGTATTTATCAGGATATAGCATCGAAGACCTTGAGTTGATTCTTCATCCGATGGTAGAAGATGCAAAGGAAGCAACAGGATCGATGGGTGACGATACTCCAGTTGCCGTTCTATCAAATCATTATAGGCCAATATCTCATTACTTTAGACAAAATTTTAGCCAGGTAACTAACCCACCAATAGACTCTTTAAGGGAAAATAAAGTCATGAGTTTAAAAACGAGATTTGGAAATTTAGGCAATATTTTAGACTTTGAAAACTTAACAAAAGAAAACATTTATGTTTTAGATAGCCCGATTTTAACTAATTCTCAGCTTAAGAAATTTAAAAATATGTTCTCTGAAAAAGTAAGAATTATAGATTGTACTTTTGATATAAAAGATAATTTGAGAAACAGACTGGAGAAGATCAAAGAAGAGTCTGAAATAGCTGTTAGAGAAGGGGCAAATCATTTAATCCTTTCTGATTTAAATATTTCTGAAAACAGAGCTAATGTTCCTATGATTTTGGCAGTTGGAGCAGTAAACTCAAATTTAGTTAAACATCGCATAAGAGGATACGCATCTATCAATGTTCAAACCTCAGAAGCTATGGACACCCATTCATTCGCTGTATTAATTGGAGTAGGAGCAACAACAATTAATCCTTATCTGGCAATAGATAGTATTTGTCAAAGATTTGAAAAAAAACTTTTTGGAAAACTTGATTTTGAAAGTTGTGTTGAGAGATTTAAGAAATCAGTAAACGCTGGATTGTTAAAAATAATGTCTAAAATGGGTATTTCAGTCATAAGTTCTTATAGAGGAGGATGTAATTTTGAAGCAGTTGGACTAAGCAGGGGTTTAGTTGCTGATTATTTTCCAGGAATGATTTCTAGAATATCTGGCATAGGAATTTATGGAATAGAGAAAAAAATCAAAGAGCTACATTTTAAGGCTTACCAAAAAAATGTAGTGGTTCTACCTATCGGAGGACTTTATAAATACAGAAAATCTGGTGAAGATCATCAATTTCAAGGAAACCTAATTCATCTTTTACAGAACTCAGTTGGAAAAAAATCTTATGAAATGTTTAAAAAATATTCTGAAGGTATCAAAAATCTAAACCCTACCAATCTAAGAGATCTTCTTGAGTTTAGAAAAGTAAATAAACCGATAGATACAAATGAAGTTGAGCCAATCGAAAAAATTACACCGAGATTTGGAAGTGGAAGTATGTCTCACGGAGCATTATCGGCCGAAGCACATGAGACTTTAGCAATTGGAATGAATAGAATTAAAGGTTCTTCATGTAGCGGGGAAGGAGGAGAAGATGAAAAAAGATCTAAGCCTTTACAAAATGGTGACTCAGCTAACTCGAAAGTAAAACAGGTAGCCTCTGCTAGATTTGGAGTTACCGTGAAATATTTAAATAATTGTAAAGAAATTGAAATTAAAATTGCACAAGGGGCTAAACCTGGAGAGGGAGGTCAGCTACCGGGCTTTAAAGTTACAAAAGAAATTGCTAAATTAAGATATTCTACACCCGGTGTAACATTAATATCTCCACCACCTCATCATGATATTTATTCAATAGAGGACTTAGCACAATTAATTTATGATTTAAAACAAGTTAATCCAAAAGCAAGGATTGGAGTAAAGTTAGTTGCAGCAACTGGGATTGGAACAATAGCTGCAGGAGTAGCAAAAGCAAAAGCAGATGTAATTTTAATTTCAGGACATTCAGGAGGAACTGGCGCAAGCCCACAAACGAGTGTTAAATATGCTGGTATTCCTTGGGAGATGGGACTAACCGAAGTGAATCAAATTTTGACGTTAAACCAACTCAGACACAAAGTAACTTTAAGAACAGATGGAGGAATAAAAACAGGAAGAGACGTTGTAATGGCTGCCATGATGGGCGCGGAAGAGTATGGCATGGGAACATCATCTTTAATAGCAATGGGTTGCATAATGGTAAGACAGTGTCATTCAAACACATGTCCAGTTGGCGTTTGTTCGCAAGATAAAAAGTTAAGAGAAAAGTTTACAGGAACACCAGAAAAAGTAGTAAATTTTTTTACTTTTGTTGCAATGGAGGTCAGAGAAATTTTAGCTTCCCTGGGATTCAGGTCCTTGAGAGAAGTAATTGGAAGAACAGATCTTTTACACCAGGTAAGCAGAGGTTCTCCAAATCTTGATGATTTGGATTTAAATCCATTATTAATACAGACAGATCCAGGAAAAAATAAAATGCATTCTGAAAATGATTTTATTAATCCAGTTCCAGACAACAGCATTGATGAAAAAACATGGAGCGAAGTAAAAGAGAAATTGAAAAAAGAGGAAATAATTTCTTACAATATTAAAGTTAAAAATACTGATAGAGCTGTTGGAACCAAACTATCTCATTATATATTTAAAAATTTTGGGGAAAATTTGCCAAAAAATAAATTAAATCTCAACCTTACTGGATCTGCAGGACAATCATTAGGAGCTTTTCTTTCTAAAAGTATTAAAATTAAATTATCTGGAGATGCAAATGACTACGTTGCTAAGGGGTTGTCAGGTGGAACCATTGTTGTAAGTCCATCCAAAGACAACAAATTTAAAACTGATGAGAATACTATTATTGGAAATACGGTTCTATATGGTGCTACATCAGGAAAACTATTTGCAGCTGGAAAGGCAGGAGAAAGGTTTGCTGTAAGAAATTCAGGAGGCATTTCAGTAGTTGAAGGCTGTGATGCAAATGGTTGTGAGTACATGACAGGTGGAGAAATAGTAATACTGGGAAATATAGGGGACAACTTTGCGGCTGGAATGACAGGAGGTATAGCTTTTGTATACGATCCAAAAAACATTTTTGAAAACTATGTTAATTCTACCTCTGTAATTTGGCAAAAACCGGAAACAAAGTATTGGAAAGAAAGATTAAAATCATTGTTGGAGGAATATAACTTAGAAACAGGTTCGAAAATTTCTAAATACATTTTAGAAAATTTTTCAAAAGAGGTTGAAAATTTTAAACAAATTTGCCCAATAGAAATGTTAGACAAGCTTGAAAACCCAATCACTCTAAGAAAAGAAAAACAAAAAGCTATCTAGGTTTTTTAATATAAAACCTATTCTTATTTGAATATTTTGAATATTTTATCCATAAAAAACAGGATTTTAATAGGAGCTAAATTTAGCATCTTTGCAATAAATCCCCACCATCTGGGAAAAAATATTTTTTCAAATTTACTATTTCTATTTTTGTAAACAATCCTAGCAAGTTTTTTAGGCGAACCTTTTGGTAGTTTGAATTTTTTCCCAAAAGCTAGATTTGTATCCATATAGCCCAAAACATAAAATTGTATCTTCAAATTTGTTTTTTTTGATAAGAAGCCCAAGCTTTCAAAGTGTGATTCTAATGCACGTTTCGAGGCAGAATAATAAGGATTGAGCTTTCTTCCAAGGTATCCAGCAATACTTCCAAAACCAACTATTTCTCCTTGTTTTGAGGATAAAGAATTCAAAAATTTAGAGATAATAAATGCAATCGAGGTAAAATTAGCCTTGAAAAGCTTTTTCATTTTTTCTTGATCTAGCCCAATCTTGTCATCATCAAACATCATTCCAATTGGAAACAAAATACCATCTATTTCATTAAAGAATCTTTCTATGAATAGATTTTTTTCTATCTCAGACTCTGAATTTAAATCTAGTTCTATAATTTCAACTTTAATTTCAGATTTTTTTTCTAGATCTGACTTTATTGCATTAAGGTCTCTCAGGTCTCTAGATACCAAAACAAGATCGTGTTTATTTTTGGCATATTCATACGCTAGTTCTCTGCCTAATCCAGAAGAAGCCCCAATAATTAAATATTTCATAAGCCTAGTTTATTTGAAATTGCCGATTGATATACTCTTTTATTGTCATAATTTTTTAATTTATTTTTAAAATCTTGATAGTAAACATAACAATCATTCACAGTTTTTTTGTTTAACCTAGAGTCTTTGATAATAGATGGAATGGCTTTGTGTTTAACGCAAAGTTTATCTACTAAATTCATAAATTCCATATTTTTTTTAGTATTTGTAAAATCAAAACTAACGCAAATGCTATTATCCTCAAATCTTAAATAGCCGTGTTCACCACGCATATTTTTAAGAGAAAAAAGTGTAATTAAAGGATTGTGTTTTTTAAAAATATTTAAAAATTCATCCATAAATATTTCAATATTATTTGGGGAAACTAATATCTGACTTTCAATGAATCCTTTAGGTCCAAAAAGTTTAAAATAACTCTCTCTCCCTATATATGGGAAAATTACCTGGATTAAATCCTCATTTAATTTATTTTTTTGCATCTTTTGTAATTTATAGTAAATGCTATTAGCAATATTTACTGAAAGAGAATTCCATAACGATAAAGGTAAAAAATTTGATATTTTTTTTTGCTTTATTTCTCTTAGATAACCATTAGTCTTATTATTGCTTTTAAATTTATTTTTATAAATAAATCCAGTCCCAAAATTTTTTATATTATCTGCTCTGTTCCAAGAATAAGTAAAAGCCTCCTCATTTTTATTATCAGCGATTTTTTTATAACAATCATCAAATGACCTTACCTCTTCAATATGTGTTTCAAATGTTCCAGACCCAAGCTCTGTTAATTTGAATGTAATAGCCACTATAGTTCCTGTTAAACCAAACCCTCCTATGGTTAAGTCAAAAATCTCTTTATTCTCATTTTCTGATAAATCAAGCCATCCATTAATTTTATGAAAAAGTTGAATTTTTTTAATCGATTTTCTTATAGTACCATGTGTACCGCATGATTTTCCATGAGAGTTTGTAGCCACAATACCACCCAATGTTATAAATGGATACCCAGGAATTTGAGGCAACCATAAATTATATTTTAAAGTAAATTTTAAAAAATCATAAATTTTTAAACCAGCCTCAACAGTAATTTCTTTTTTATCAAGATTAAAATCTATAATTCTATCAAAAGATGATAAATCTATTGCTAAGCTATTTTTGTCAAAAGCCATAGGAGCATAGGAGTAGTTCGAGCCAATAGTAATAATATTTTTATTCGATCTAGAATGATTTTCTATCTCTCTATATTTATCTGGTTTTTTAAAAAAAATATTAGCAGAATAGCTTTTATCAAATGAAGTTAAGAATTTTTTTTCAGAGTTCATTAATTTTTTAAATTAATTTTTAAAAATAATATTAACATGTCTTTTATCGTCAGTATTATATTTTTCAAACCAACAGAAGAGCCCGTTCCAAAAGTTCTGGGATATGTATGTATTCCAATCTCGTTTACCCTAAACCCGTGCGACCTAGATTTTATTGCAAGTTCAGCCCCAACAAATGGACTGTTAGTTGTTAATTTAACTTTTTTTAAAATTGATCTTTTGAAGAGTCTAGATCCAGTAGATACATCTCTGAAATTTATATTAAACAGAATTCTCAACAACATATTATAAACCACAGATATAATTATCCGTGCTGTGTTATATTTTCTTTTATACCTATAGGTAATAACTAAGTCAGAATTATGAGATGATTTTATCAATCTACGTAAATCATTAACATCATATTCAGCATCGCCATCAATCTGAAAAATCCAATCATATTTGCAATTCTTCATCCCTGTTTTAAGTGCTGCTCCATAGCCCAAATTTTTTTTATGAAAAATTACTTTAACTGATGGAATATTTTTTGATATTTTTTTTGCATAATCCCCAGAATTTTCAGGACAACCGTCATCCACTATAACGATTTCATACTTTTTTTTGATTTTTTTTAGTACTTTTAGACTTTTAAAAATCATTTTTTTGACCGTTCTCCTATCTTTGTAAAGCGGGAACATCAAACTTATAGTTTTAAAATTTTTCATTAAATATATATTTTTTTGGTAATTTCATTTAATTCTTTAATAATTTTTTTAAGATTTTTTTTACTTGAAAGACTATGATTACCATTTTTTATAATTACAAGTTTTTTTTTAGCCTTAATAAATAATTTTAAAGCTTTTCTAGAAAATGAAACTGGAACAGACTCATCCTTTTGCCCATGAATCATGGTTACATTAATTTTCGATTTTATTTTTTTTGACAAAACTTTATTTTTTTTTCCGTCATTAATTAATTGGCGGGTAATAGGGTATTCATATTTTCCATGTTTAATTACACTAATGCCTTTTTTAAGAATTTCTCTTTTGATTTTTTTCGAAAACTGTTTCCACATCAAACCATTCAAAAATTCAGGCGCAGACCCAATGCCAACAAAGCCTTTTATTTGTTTTTTAAAGTATCCAAACTGATTTAATGAAATCCAAGCCCCCATACTAGATCCAATTAATATAAAATTTTTTTTCTTAACTATTTTATTTATTGAAATTTTAGCATCCCTTGTCCATTTGGTTATGTTACCTTTGGTAAATTCTCCAGAAGATTTTCCATGACCGGAGTATTCCACGGCTAAAAAACCCAACTTTTTTCTAATTGCATACCGTTTAAATGACTGAGGCTTTTCTCCTTCAACATCAGACATAAAACCAGGTAAAAAAACTATATACAGATTTTTGTTGGTATAATTGTGAATATATCTAAGTTTTTTTGTTTTTGATATTTTAAGGTATTTAAATTTTTTCATATAAAGTTTATTCAACTAATCTGATACTATATTGTTTTATCATTTAATTTAAATAGATGTTAAAATCATTTTTATGAATATTTTATTGACCGGTGGTGCAGGTTATATCGGAAGCCACGTCGTCTTATCTCTTATCGATAGTGGACATTCTGTAACAGTAATAGATAATTTAATTACAGGGACCAAAAAACTTATTCCTTCACAGGCCCAATATTACAAATATGATATTGCCGATAGGGAACCAATAGAAAAAATCTTAAAACAAAATAAATTTGATATTGTTATGCATTTTGCAGGGTTAACAAGGGTAGACGAATCCGTTAAGTATCCTAAAAAGTATCAGGTTCATAATTTTGAAAAATCAAAAGCATTTTTTAAAAACTGTTTTCAAAATAATATAAAAAAAATTATATTTTCTTCAACGGCAGGAGTTTATGGAAATTCTAATTCAGAATATGTAAAAGAAACTGACGATTTAAAACCTATTAATCCCTATGCAGAGTCAAAGCGTAAAATAGAAAATTTTTTAATCGAAAGTTCAAAAAATGAAAAAACACAGCATATAATTCTAAGATATTTTAATGTTGCTGGAGCTGATGAGAGTAAGAGATCTGGATTAATATCAAAATCATCTACAAATTTAATCAAAGTGGTATCCGAGGTTGCAACTATGAAAAGAAAGAAAATAATTATTAATGGAAATGATTACAAAACAAAAGATGGTACTGCTATAAGAGATTTTATACATGTTTCGGATATTGCCGATATACACATCATTGCAGCAAATTCTCTTTTTAATAATTCTTTATCAGATATTTATAATTGTGGTTATGGACAAGGATATTCGGTCAAACAGGTAATCACTGAAATGGAACATATTATTAAGAATAAATTGAAAGTTGAAATAGGGCCTCGAAGAGAAAAGGACATATCAGTATCTATTGCCAATAGTGATAAATTTAAAAAAAAATTTAATTGGAAACCAAAATTTAATAACTTAAATTATATTTTAAAAACAGCTTTGGAATGGGAAAAAATTAATTAATGAGTTTTAAAGTATTACAAGTAATTCCAAAACTGGGTTATGGTGGAGCAGAAACGGGTTGCTATGATATTGCCCATTATCTTTCAGAAAAAAATTGTAAATCTTATATAATTACTAGTGGCGGGCCTCTGTTAAAATTTATTCGCAAAGATAAAGTAAAAGTTATAAGGCTCCCTGTAAAATCAAAAAATCCAATTTTAATTTTATTAAATACAATCTTAATTTCATTAATTATAATTATTCTTAGAATTGATATTGTGCATGCAAGAAGCAGGGCGCCAGCCTGGTCTTGTTTTTTTGCCTGCGCAATAACAAGAGCAAAGTTTGTCACTACCTTTCATGGGATTTATAACTTTTCAAATAGTATAAAAAAATTTTATAATTCGGTAATGGTAAGATCAAATTTAATAATAGCTGGATCTAATTTTGTTTTTAATCATATACATAAAAACTATGGTAATTTAGTTAATTCTCAAAAGAGACTTTTAGTAATCTTTAGAGGAATAAATACTGAATATTTTGATAATTCAAACATTACCAATGATAAGGTTCAAAGTCTTTATTCTGCATTAAAGCTTAGTTCTGAAAAATTTAAAATCCTATTACCCGGAAGACTCACAAAGTGGAAAGGTCAGGAAATGTTTATTGAGTCTCTTAATTTACTTAAAACTAAATATAATAAAGAAAATTTTCAAGCAATAATATTGGGTTCTCATCAAGGCAGAAAAGTTTATTTTAAAAGGTTGGTTTCAGTAGTAGAAAAATACAAACTAAGAGATAAGGTATTTTTTCTTGAACATCTTAAAGAAATGCCTATTGCTTATTATATTTCAGATTTGGTTGTATCATCTTCTGTTGAACCTGAAGCCTTTGGAAGAATAGCGGTTGAAGCACAAGCAATGAGAAGACCAATTCTAGCTAGTAATCACGGAGGTTCTATAGAGACCATAATTAATGGCAAATCTGGATTTTTATTTGAGAATAATAACCCAGAATCCCTTGCAGAAAATTTAAATAAATTAATAGAAATGGATAAAGACAAGTTGCAATCAATTGGAAATGAGGGTAGGAAAAATATATTGAAAAAATTTGATGTAGAACAAATGTGTTATTCAACATTTTTAGAATATAAGAAGCTAATTAAATAAATGCCAAATATAACTTTGCCAGATGGAAAAAAATTAAACTTTAAAAATAAGGTGACTGGATTAGATGTTGCTTCAAAAATAAGCAAATCACTTTCAAAGCAAGCTTTAATTATGAGCGTGAACGGAGATTTGAAAGATTTAACCCATGAAATAACGAAAGACTCGAAAGTAAGAATAATTACCCCCAAGGATAAAGAAGGCTTAGACGTTATAAGACATGATGCTGCACATATAATGGCTATGGCAGTTCAAGAACTGTTCCCTGGAACCCAAGTAACAATCGGACCAGTTATAGAGAACGGTTTTTATTATGACTTTGCAAGGAAAGAACCATTTACAAGCGATGATCTAAAGAAGATAGAAAAAAAAATGTCAGATATAATTGACAGAGATGTTAAAACAAAAAGAGAAGTTTGGGAAAGAGAAAAGGCTATTACACATTTCAAAAAGATTGGAGAAAAATACAAAGCAGAAATTATTGAGAGTATACCCCAAAATGAAGAGCTTTCAGTTTATCATCATGGAGATACTTGGCATGATTTGTGTAGAGGTCCCCATCTAGTTTCATCAAGTAAAATTGGTAAAGCTTTTAAATTAACAAAAGTTTCTGGTGCATATTGGAGAGGCGACTCGAATAATGAAATGTTGCAAAGGATTTACGGAACATGCTGGAGTTCTAAAAAGGAACTAGATGATTATTTGAACAGGCTAGAGGAAGCTGAAAAAAGAGATCATAGAAAGTTGGGTAAAGAAATGGATTTATTTCATTTTAGAGAAGAAAGTCCAGGTGCAGTATTCTGGCACGAAAAAGGCTGGAATTTGTTTCAAAGGCTTATTGAATATATGAGAATGAAACAGAGAAATGCGGGCTACAAGGAAATTAATACACCGGAAATTTTAGATAAAGCCTTATGGGAAAAATCTGGTCACTGGGAAAAATTTGGAGAAAATATGTTTACTTCGGAGACTCCTGATGAAAAAATTTTTGCTATTAAGCCCATGAATTGTCCTGGAACTATTCAGGTTTTCAATCAGGGTCTTAAAAGTTATAGAGATCTTCCTCTTAAATTATCTGAATTTGGCAAAGTTCATAGATACGAACCTTCAGGAGCTTTGCATGGATTGTTAAGAGTAAGAGCATTTACCCAGGACGACGCACATATTTTTTGTACAGAAGATCAAATTACCGAGGAGTGTTTGAGTGTAACTAGTCTTATATTAGAAATTTATAAGGATCTTGGCTTCAAAAATGTTTTACTTCAATTTTCAGACAGACCTACAAAAAGAGTTGGTGACGATAAAATTTGGGATAAGGCAGAAGAAGCATTATTAAAGGCAATAAAAAAATCAAAACTAAAATATGAAATTAATAAAGGCGAGGGAGCGTTTTATGGTCCAAAAATAGATTTTGTACTTAGAGATTCTATTGGACGTGATTGGCAATGCGGAACTTTACAAGTAGACTTAAATTTGCCAGGAAGACTCGGAGCTACCTTTGTAGACAAAGACGGAACTAAAAAAGTTCCTGTTATGCTTCATAGAGCACTTTTTGGTTCTTTAGAAAGGTTTATTGGAATTTTAATAGAAAATTATGCCGGCAAACTTCCATTTTGGCTATCACCATCACAAGTAGTTGTATTACCCATAGCAGAAGAACACAATGAATATGGAAAAAAAATATTTAAAGAACTCTTTAAAGAAGGTATAAAATGCGAAGTGGATTTAAGAAATCAAAAAATTAATTATAAAATAAGAGAACACTCTCTTTCTAAAGTACCTTTGTTGTTAATTTGTGGGAGTAAAGAAGTGAAAGCTAAGACTGTTACTGTACGAAAACTTGGATCTGAAAATCAAGAAACAATTAAATTTTTAAAAGCTCTAGAAAATATTAAATCATTAAATAATCTTCCAATAAAATAAGTGCATAAACCTAAAAAAAATTTCTTTAATAGAAGACCAAAATATCATGGTCCAAAAACTAACGAAAGAATTAGAAGTTTAGATGTTCAGGTCATAAATAGTAGCGGAGAAAATCTTGGTGTCTTACCAATAAAAAAAGCGATTGAAGCTGCTAAAAACGAGGGACTTGATCTTATAGAAATCTCTCCTAATGCAAACCCTCCAGTCTGCAAAATTATGGATATTGGTAAGTACAAATACGATATGCAAAAAAAAGCCAGTAAGGCAAAAAAAAATCAAAGAATTTCAGTACTTAAAGAATTAAAATTAAGACCAGGAACAGAAATACACGATTACAATTTTAAAATTAAAAATGCTAAAAAATTTTTAGCAAAAGGAGATAAAGTAAAATTTACAGTAAAATTTAAAGGTCGAGAAATGCAGCACGTTCAACTTGGAAAGAATTTAATGGAGAGGATTATTGCAGATACTAAAGATATAGGACAAGTAGAGGTTAACCCCAAATTTGAAGGTAGACAGATGATAATGATAATTCAGCCCAATTAATTCTTTGTAAAATAATCTTGCTAAGGAAAACTAATCTATATATAACTCCGTTACCATGCCAAAATTAAAAACAAAAAGTTCAGCAAAAAAAAGATTTAGACTTACAAAGTCGGGAAAAGTTAAGATGCCTCAGTCAGGAAAAAGACACGGCATGATTAAGAGAACAAATTCCCAAATTAGAAAACAAAGAGGCTCAACTATTATGTCAAAACAGGATTCAAAAATAGTTAAATCCTACATGCCATATAGTTTAAGAGGTTAATATGTCTAGAACTAAAAGAGGAGTTATAAGCAGAAGAAGACACAAAAAGGTTCTTAAGGCTGTAAAAGGTCAATTCGGAAGAAGAAAAAACACAATTCGTATTGCTCGACAGGCAATGGAAAAGGCTATGCAATATGCATACAGAGACAGAAGAGCCAAAAAAAGAGAGTTTAGATCATTGTGGATACAAAGAATAAATGCGGGAGTTAGAGAACAGGGCATGACCTATTCAAGATTTATCGACGGTTTAAACAAGTCAAAAATTAAATTAGACCGAAAAGTTCTAGCTGATTTAGCGTATAATAATCCAGAGGCATTCAAATCACTTGTTAAAAAAGTTCAGTTATCAATAAAATAAACTTGTTTTTTCTTTTACAAAGTTAGAGTAAAAACTAACTAATGGTAGATTTACGAGAATTAATTCAAAAAGTATTACAAGCTAAAGATAAGTCAGAACTACAGATTCTAAAAACTCAGTTTTTAGGAAAAAACAGCCAAATTAATCAAGAGTTTAAAAAACTTGGTTCTTTATCTGAGGATCAAAGAAAAACAAGAGCAGCTTCTCTTAATAATGAAAAACAAAAAATAACAGAAGCTATAAATAGTAGATTTAAAGAATTAGAAAAATCTGAAATAAACCAAAAACTTCAAAAGGATAAAGTTGATGTAACATTGCCAGCTCGAGAAAGACCAAATGGAAAGATACACCCGGTTTCACAAGTCATTGATGAGATTTCATCAATATTTTCTGAAATAGGTTTTTCTGTTGCGGAAGGACCAGATGTAGAAAGCGAATATAATAATTTTACAGCTTTAAATACGCCAGAAGATCATCCAGCTAGAGATATGCATGACACCTTTTATTTAGATAAAAACAAAAAAATATTACTAAGAACACATACATCACCAGTTCAAATTAGGACAATGTTAAGTAGTAAAGCCCCATTTAAAATTATAGTGCCAGGTAGAACTTATCGTTGTGATAGTGACCAAACCCATGCACCAATGTTTCATCAACTTGAAGGATTACATATTGATAAAGATATAACTATGGGTCATTTAAAAGGATGCTTAGATTATTTTGTCAAAGAATTTTTTGAGGTAAAAAAAATCCGAATGAGGTTTAGGCCTAGCCATTTTCCATTCACGGAACCTTCAGCAGAAGTTGACATTGGTTACAGAATAGAAAATGGAAGAATTATTGTTGGTGAGGGTGACAAGTGGCTTGAGATATTAGGTTGTGGAATGGTTCATCCAAATGTTTTAAAAAATGCTAAAGTTGACCCAAAAAAATTTCAAGGTTACGCATTTGGCATGGGAATAGATAGACTCGCAATGTTAAAATATGGAATAAATGACCTTAGATCTTTTTTTGAAGCTGATTTTCGATGGTTGAATTATTTTGGATTTGATCCTTTAGATGTCCCAACAAATTATAGGGGACTGAGCAGATGATAATAACTTTATCTTGGCTTAAAGACCATTTAATTACCAATGCTAATTTAGAAAAAATAATAGATAAACTTACCAGCATAGGTCTTGAAGTTGAGGGAATAAAAGAAAGTCAAAGTGAACTATCTAATTTTAAAATTGCAAAGGTTTTAAAAGCAGAAAAACATCCTAACGCGGATAAATTAAAACTTTGTCAAGTTAGTTTGGGCAACAGCAAAACATTCAAAGTTGTTTGTGGCGCTGCAAATGCTAGAGATGGATTAGTCACTGTATATGCTCCTCCAGGAACAGTAATTCCAAAAACAAAAATGAAATTAAAAGTAGCTAAGATCAGAGGAGTAGAGTCCCATGGCATGTTATGCTCTGAAAGTGAACTTAATATTTCAGATGAAAGTGATGGAATAATTGAGCTAAAGAACAAAAATAAGGATATTGGAAAAAACTATTTTAAAAGTAAAGGTGAAAGATCAATTGATTTATCAATTACACCAAATAGACCGGATTGTTTAGGTGTTCGAGGAATAGCAAGAGACCTAGCTTCAGCAGGTTTGGGAAGACTTTCTAGTTTAAAAAAAATTAAATTTAAACAAAATTTTTCTCAACCAGTAAAAATTTCTATTACAAAAGAAAAAAACCAGGGATGTATGTCTTTTGGTGCTTGCTACATTAGGAACATTAAAAACAAAGAAAGCCCAGAATGGTTAAAAGAAAAAATAATTTCCCTTGGTTTGAAACCAATATCTGCAGTTGTTGATATTACAAATTATGTAATGTTGGATTTAAATAGACCTCTGCACGCTTATGATGCTGACAAAATAGATAAAGAAATTATTGTGAGGAATTCAAAACCAGAAGAAAGTTTTGAAGCGTTAGATGGTAAAAAATATATTCTCAAAAACAATATGTGTGTTATTTCTGACAGAACAGGTGCATTGGGGCTTGGAGGAATTATTGGAGGTACTCGCTCAGGAACTGAATTTGAAACAAAGAATATACTTCTTGAGGCGGCATATTTTTATCCATCTTCTGTAAGAAAAACTGCCAACACCTTAGATATTGATACAGATGCAAAATTTAGATTTGAGAGAGGAATTGATCCAAATTCAATCAAAGAAGGTCTTCAATTAGCTACAGACCTAATCATTAAAATTTGTGGTGGAGAAGCAAGTAAATTTTCTGTTGTTGGTAAACCTAATGTAAAAAATCGATTTATTGAAGTTGATCATAATAAATTTAAAAAAGTTATAGGAATTCCAATTTCTTTAAATGATACAAAAAAAATACTTTCTTCTTTAGGTTTTAAAACAAAGGTTTCTAAAAAGATTTTTAAAGTTGAAATTCCTTCTTGGAGACCAGATGTAAAACAAGACGTAGATATTATTGAAGAACTTATAAGAATAAAAGGGTTTGATAAGATTTTGTTGATTCATCCAGAGAGAAAAAGGTCAAAAGAAACACTGAATTTTAAACAGAAATTATTTCATCTTTCGCAAAGGGCTGTAGCTAGCAAAGGTTATTTAGAAGCAGTAACTTGGTCCTTTACAGATTCTCAAATAGACAAACAGTTTTCACAAGGAAAAAAAGAAATAGAAATTACAAATCCAATTTCAAGTGATCTAAATGTATTAAGAAGATCAATATTTTCAAATTTAATCATTTATTTAAAAAAAAACCAGGATAGGGGATATCCAGATCTGTCATTATTCGAAATCGGTCCAACTTTTTCTGGAAATAGACCTGGCGAACAACAGGTTGTTTTAGGTGCTTTAAAATCTGGTGTCGCAAATAGAAAGAGTTGGGATTCGAAAGCTAGAAAAATAGATGTCTTTGATGTTAAAGCAGATGCAATAAAAACTTTAGTTGAGTTTGGTATAAATGAAGATGATTTACACATAAGTAATAATACAGAAGACCATTATAATCCAGGAAGATCTGGTTCTGTAAATCTTAAATCGCCAAATGGACCTCAGCTAGCTTTTTTTGGAGAAATACATCCAGCTATAGTTTCAAATATGGATTTAAAAGAAGGAAATGTTTGTGGATTTGAGATTTTTCTAAAAAATATACCTGAACCCCAAAAAAAATATAGACTCGCTAAAAGAAATTATTTTGTCTCTGAATTTCAAAAATCTGAGAGAGACTTTGCCTTTGTTATTGATAAAAATTATAAGGCAGGAGATTTAGAAAAAATGATAAGTGAAGTTGATAAAAGTCTAATTAAAAAAGTCTTAATATTTGATGTTTTCGAAGGCGGTAATATGCCTGAAGGGAAAAAATCTATAGCCGTAAATGTCACAATTCAATCCATGGAAAAAACTCTTTCAGAAAAAGATTTAAACGAAGTTAGTCAAAAAATAATAAATATTGTTAAAACCAAGACTGGTGGAACAATAAGATCCTAATGTCAGATATAAATAAAGTAAGAAATTTTGCGATTATCGCACATATTGACCATGGAAAGTCTACAATTGCTGACAGAATGATTCAAATTTGTGGAGGTCTTTCAGAAAGAGAGATGAAAGAACAAGTTTTGGATTCCATGGATATTGAAAGAGAGAGAGGAATTACTATAAAAGCACAAACTGTAAAGTTAAATTATAAATCTAAAGATGGAAAAGATTATATATTAAATATCATTGATACTCCTGGCCATGTTGACTTCAGTTATGAAGTTAGCCGTTCTTTACTTGCTTGCGAAGGTTCGGTATTAATTGTTGATAGTTCCCAAGGTGTTGAGGCCCAAACTTTAGCTAATGTGTATCAGGCATTAGACACAAACCATCACATTGTACCAGTTTTAAATAAAATTGATTTACCTGCCTCTGATACAGAAAAAGTAAAAAAGCAGATCGAGGATGTAATTGGTATAGATACATCGAAAGCTATTTCATGTTCAGGAAAAACAGGGGAAGGCGTTCAAGAGATTTTAGAATCAATAGTAAAAGATCTCCCTGTACCGAAAGGAGATCAAAAATCAAAACTTAAATCATTATTGGTAGACAGTTGGTATGATAGTTATCTAGGGGTAGTAATTTTAGTAAGGATTTTAGATGGAAAAATAAAAAAAGGAATGAAAGTAAAGCTAATGTCAACTAATAAAGAATATGAAATAGAGAAGGTTGGTGTCTTCACACCCAAAGCCAAAGATATTGAAGAACTAAGTGCAGGAGAGATAGGATTTATCATTACTGGAATTAAAAGTTTATCAGAAACAAAGGTCGGAGATACAATATGTGACTCAAAAGATCCTTTGGCAAAACCTCTGCCAGGTTTTAAACCAAGTAAGCCAGTTGTTTTTTGTGGTCTATTTCCAGTTGATAGTTCGGAGTATCAAAAACTTAAAGATGGTTTAGCAAAACTTAAATTAAATGACTCAAGCTTTTCTTATGAGCCGGAGTCATCAAGCGCATTAGGTCTAGGCTTTAGATGTGGATTTTTAGGTTTGCTACATTTAGAAATCATTACCCAAAGATTAGAAAGAGAATTTGATATTAATTTAATAACTACAACACCAGGAGTGGTTTATAAGCTCAATAAAATTAATGGAGAAGTTACAGATCTTCAAAACCCAACATCTATGCCTGATCCATCCCAAATAAAACTCATTGAGGAACCGTGGATAAAGGCTACAATTATTACTCCGGATGAATATTTGGGATCAATCATAAAAATATGTCAGGATAAAAGGGGTATTCAAAAAGATTTATCATATTCTGGAAATAGAGCAGTTTTAGTTTACGAACTTCCACTTAATGAGGTCGTATTTGATTTTTATGATAGGTTAAAATCTATAACGAGTGGTTATGCAAGTTTCGATTATGAAATTACAGATTATAAAGAGGGTAATTTGGTTAAATTAGGAATACTTGTGAACAATGAACCTGTAGATGCGTTGTCAATGATCATTCACAAAGAATTTGCACAAAATCAGGGCAGACTTGTTTGTGAAAAGTTAAAAGATCTTATTCCAAGACATAACTTTATGATTCCCATTCAGGCTGCAATTGGCGGAAAAATTATTGCAAGAGAGAGCATTAAGGGTTTTAAAAAAGATGTTTTAACAAAAATCCATGGTGGAGGGGCAAGAGATCGTAAAAGGAAATTATTAGAAAAACAAAAAAAAGGAAAAGCAAGAGCAAAACAGTTTGGAAGGGTAGAAATACCCCAAGAGGCATTTATAGGAGTACTAAAAATAAATAAAGAAAATTAATGAAAAAATTATTTATCATTTCTAATGAGAGCATTTATGAGAATGATAATAAATACTTTTGTGATAATTTGGATCTCAAAACAACGCCTGAGGAACTAAACAGAAATTTCGATGTAAACTTAATTGCTAGAAGATCTTTAAAAGAAAGAGCGCATAATATTAATATTAAAAATATTAAAATATTTAATTCATTTTTATCATTTATAATAGCAATCATAAGATCGACTAAAAAAAAAGATAGTAAATATCTTATTATATCTCTATCACCTTATACTTTTCTAGCCTGTATACTTTTAAAATTGTTTGGAAAAACTCCAATCGTTTATTTAAGAAGTGATGGGCATGAGGAGTATAAAGCTATACTGGGTTTTATAGGTCCAGCCTTCTATTACCTAATGTTTAGTATTTCTTCTTCAATTTCAAAATTAATCAGCTGTCGAAATTACATTTTAAAAGGCAGAAAAGGAGAAGTTGTTTCACCATCGCAGCTGGACTCTGAATGGCTTAGCAATATTAAAGAAACGAATATTGAAAGTTTAAAACTTTTGTACGTAGGAAGAATAAAAGTGGAAAAAGGAATTTTTTCATTGCTCAAATTAATTAAGGGGAAAAATGATATTTCTCTAACTATAGTTGGAGCTGAAAACAATATGACAAACAATATTAATCAAAGCAATGTTGTTGTTAGACAAATTGAAAATAATAAAACGAATTTAATTAATATTTATGATGATCACAGTGTGTTCGTTTTACCTTCATTTACAGAGGGGCATCCCATGGCTCTATTAGAGGCTTTAGCTCGCAGAAGACCGGTAGTAATTTTTGAGGAAATAAAACATGTAATTGGGGATAAAAAAGGGATTTTTGTTTCAAAGAGAAACTATGAGAGTTTTTTGGAAACTATTAATTATATCAAAAACAACTATCAAAAAATTCAAGAAGAAATGAAACAAAATCAATTGCCCACTAAAAAACAGTTTATAAGTGAGCTTACTTCACATATTTCTCTTCAAAACTAAGTATTCATCAATTTCACTATGAATTTCATAATCTGTTTCCAAATGTTCAAAGATGATTGGCAACAATTTGTTTAGTGAATTATTTATATATTTTTCATTCTTTTTAATTAATATTTTATCTGACTTTGAAAGTTTTAATAAATCAATATACTCACTTTGCAGTTTTCTGCCAACAATTGACCACGGAAAATAAAACTTATTACAAGTTGGTTTAGATAGAACAAAAGGTATAGCCGCTTCGTATGTCAAGTTATTTATACATTCTTCACCTTCAAGCTCATCCCTTAATTTTTTATAATTTACTAAATTGTTTTCATTATAGTAATAATCATTGCTATGCTTTTTATACGATATCAAACTCAATTGTTTCTCTTCTAAAACTTTACCATTAATAAATATTATTTTTGAGATAAAGATAATAATAGTGGACACAACTATCAAACTTAAAAATTTTAAATAATTTTTTTTAATGAATTTTTTTTCTAATGATACTCCCAAATTTATTAAAAAAATATAAGCTAGAGAAATGTACGACCAACTCATTGCTACTCTCATATGGGGCCCATCAGATCTACCAAGGCCTGTTTTATAACTTACAATTGATACAACAAATAAAAAAATTAAAATAATTTTATTATTATTTGTTAGCCTTTCACTTTTTGACATGCAATAAAAAATTGTTAGAAAAGAAGTTAATAAAATTAATATTAAATTTTTTCCTGCTCTAGAAGAACCAGTCTCGTCTCCAAATGGAGTAGGATGAATAATTCCGTGTATGTAGTCCATGTTTGAGTAAATATGAATTGAATTATTCAAAAAATTTGAAAATTCCTCGTGCCCAAAGATTACGTAAAAACTTAGCCATCCAAAAAATATAGAAAGAATAACGATGAACAAGTTTTTTAGATTTTTATTTAGCACTTGAAATATACAAAATAATAATAAAACAAAATTTAAATATGCCCCTCTATCCAACCCTAAAAAGATTGCAATACTTGATAACAGGCCGATAAACACAAGATTGGTTAAAATCGATTTTTTATTTATAACATTCCAAACAGAAATTAAAAATAAAACGATCGGTATTTCACGATATACGATTATAGGATCATAAAAATTTGTTAGAAATAATATTACTAATGCAAAAAATATAAATATAAAGTTTTTAATATCCAAACTAAATTTTTGGTAATAACTTAATTGATAGGCGAATATTAAAAGTAATGATTGATTTATGAACTGATAAATTATGAACATAAATCTTGTACCATTTATAGATAGCTCACCAAAAATAAAATTAGTTAAAATTGGAGTCAAAAACTCATGGCCCCAGCCAACTGTTATAAAAGAATTTTTCCAGAAATTATTATAATGAAAAAAATTTTGACCTGCAGTTAGCCACATTCCTTCGTGAAGAGAATCAATTTTGTGTAAAGAAGTTTTAAAAAATAATAAATTTAATAGTAATAAAAATAAAATAAAAAAAAATAATTTTAAGTTCGATTTTTTATTTTCTGTTTGGATATAATTCGAATCTTTATGTAAGAATGGTAACTGAAAATTATTGGATATTTTAAGGTAAAATAAATATAAAATTGAAGGAAGACAAATAAAAAAAATAAATCTTAAAATTTCATTCCAATGACTATAATTATTTTTAATGTAAACTGTGCCTTCAAAGTTTTTAATAGCTTCCTCAGACGGAAGAAAATTAATATTTTCCCACATTAATAGAGAAACAATTATTGATAATAAAATAATTAAAAATGCTACAATTTTGGTTTTAGTAGATTGCATTAACATTTATGTTATAATTATTAACATGTTTAATTATAAAACACTAAACCTTCGGTCCTGTTAATTTCTTTTAATTTTAAAGGAGAGATGGCTGAGCGGTTTAAAGCGCACGCTTGGAGAGCGTGTATATCCTTTGGGTATCGTGGGTTCGAATCCCACTCTCTCCGCCATATATAATAATTTATATGTTAGAAAATTTTTTTAATTTAGTTGACAAATATCACCAAAGCAGAATTGTAAATTTTTTAAAATTAATTGATTTCGATAATATTATCGATGTTGGATCTCACAAAGGCGAGTTTCTATCTTATGTTTTAAAATTAAATAAAATTAAAAAAGTTTATGCCTTCGAACCTCAAAAAGTAAAATTTGAGTAAATTTTAATAAGCTGTGTATATCTTTAATTTTAAATCTATTTAAACAACAAATATGTTATCATGACGAATCAAGGGAGGTTTGTAATGGAAACCGCATTAGTCGCAATGGTATTGCTTGTTCTTTATAATACTTACATGAACTAAATTCATAAACCCAAATTTCAAAATTTGGGGTTATTTTTTAATTCAAAAAATATATTTGTCAGCCAGATAAAAAACCAATCCGATGGCTATCCCTAATAGTATCCAATGCATTTATGTTCTTTGATTTTGTGATATAAATTTTTTTATGATATTAAGCATGTTAATTTTAAATAAAACAATATATCAAATTATTTATCAAAATAAATCATAGTTAGATGCATGATTGTCAAACTTGGGTCAAAAAAATATAAAAATTCAGATCAACTAGCTTTTGCTCAAATTTCTAAAGATTTTAATAATATTCACGTTAATAGTCAGGCTTCAAGAAAACTAATTTACGGCAATCAATTAGTGCACGGTGTAAATATTCTAATTTCAAGTTTAATATTTTTATCGAAAAAAAAGATTAAATTAAAAAATATTTCTTGCACCTTTTATAGGCCGGTTTTTTTAGGGCAAAAGATAGATTTTTTTCTAGAAAAAAAATATGGAGAAAATTATAGTTTATTTATCAAAACAAAAAATATTTTAAATTGTGTTATTTTAATCAACATTAATTTAATAAAGGATGAAATAATAAACAAAAGATCTTTTAAGGCAAACAAAATAGAAAAAACCTCTAAAAAAAAAATTAATAATTTTAAAGGCAAGATAAACTCCCGAAATAGATTTTATAAAATAAATATAAGTAATTTTTCTTTACCAAATCATTTTTCGAAACTTAAATTATTGTTATCCAAGGATCAAATTAGAGAAATCCTATCAATTTCTTATTTTGCAGGAATGATTTGTCCCGGGGAGTTCTCCTTATTGTCTAAAATACAAATTACAGTAAATAAAAACATTTTGTATAGAAATAAATATATTAAATTTTTTATTCAGAAATTTGACAAAAGAATTAATAGATACGAAATAAAATTTTTAAACAATATATCGGGAAAAATTTATGCTTTTCAATATATTTTAACCGAACCTGAAAAAATAAAAAATCTTAAAAAAATTAATAAAAAAAAATTCCTTAAAAATAAATACTCTATGATTATTGGTGGCTCTAGAGGATTGGGCGAAGTTACTTCAAAACTTTTGGCCATTGCTGGATCAAATGTAATAATTAGCTACAATCAAGGAAAAAAAGAGTCGGAACTAATTAGGTCAGAAATTTTAAAAAATTTAAAATCGAATTGTAAATTAATAAAAATTAATATTTTAAAAGATGATATTAAACAAAAATTAAAAGAAGTAATTAAATGCGACTATTTTTTTTATTTTGCTACTCCAAAAATTGAAAAAACTAATCAAAATAAATTTGATAAAAGTTTATATAAGAAATATTTAGAATTTTATGATACTAAATTTCGCAAGCTATGTATAACTCTCAATAGATTATCAAAAAAGAAAGTTAAAGTTTTTTATCCGTCAACAGTTTTTATAAGTTTAAATAACAACAATTTTAAAGAGTATGTGGCAGCAAAAAAAGTAGCAGAGAAAAATATTAAAACACTTAACAAAAGCCTTAATAAAGTCAAAATTTTTTCATACAGATTGCCAATAATGAAAACTAATCAAAACATTAATATAATTAGTAAGGTCAAAAATAAAAATGCACAAATTCTTTTACCAATAATTAAAAATCTTTCAAAATAAATAATGATTATAAGAAAAGTTAAAAAAAATGATTATAGAAATATAACTTTATTATTTATTAGAAACAAATTAGAATTTATGTGTCAGCTAACCTGGGAGAATCTTTGGAACAATCCTTATTTAAATAGAAAAAAAAATAAAAATCTTGGATGGGTATTAGTTTTTAAAAAAAAAATTGTCGGACATATTGGATACTATCCATCAATTTACCTTTATAAAAATAATAAAATTTCTTGTTCAGTATTACATGGTTGGGTCGTTGATAAAAAATTTAGAACTATATCTATTTCTTTAATACAAAAATACCTATCAACAAAGAATGATTTTTTTTTGGGAACCACAAATAATAAACATGCGGGCAGCATAATGAAATCGTTTAGTTTTTCCGAAGTTCCATCTGAAGGACTTAATAGCGCTTCACTAATTATATTAAATCCATCAAATTTTTTAAAATATTATTTCAGACATAAAAACATAATTTTTAAGCAATTTTTGATTTATTCTCTAAGCTATATTTTAAATTTATTAATGTTCAAAAATATAAATAAATGGAAAAAAATAAAAGTTAAAAATAAAATTTATAATTTAAAAAATTTTGATAAAAACTTTCAGAATTTTTGTCAAAAGTATAAAAAAAATAATTCGCAAAAGCTCCATTTAACCAAAACCCCCCTTTGGTTAAATTGGTTTTTAAAAGTTAAAATTAAAAATAAAAATATAATCATCTCTGCATGCAAAAAAGGAAAAAAAATAGTTGGTTACAGTATTTTGTTTATTAAAAACAAACAGGGTTTTAAGACAGCACATCTGGTAGATTTGATTTCACTCAGTGAAGATAATCAATTTTTAATAGATCTTACAAAACATAATATTAATTTAGCTTATAAAAAAGGTTGCAATTTTTTTGATTATAGAAACGCCTCATTGGAAAAACGTAAAATTTTAAAACCTTTTTCTGCTATTGAAATAAAATTGAAGTATAATAGTTTTTATTATAAATCTAATAATGATAAAATTAATAATATTTTAAAAAAAAGTGATACTTGGGATCCATCTAGTTTAGATGGTGATATTTTACTAAATTAATATGAAAGCAGAAGACATTATAAAAAAGTCCTTAAAAAAAATAAATTCACAATTAAAAGGGGATCAAAAGATTAAAAAATACGACAAAAATTTTCAAATATTCGGTCCCAAAAGCAAGCTAGACTCGTTAATTATTGTAAATTTATTTCTTGAGGTTGAGAGCATTATAAAAAAAACTAAAAAAAAAGAAATTAATTTACTAACTGATAATTTTTTTGAGAAAGGTTTTAAATTTAAATATTGCATTTCTAATTTAGAAAAAGATATTAAAAAAAAGATAAAAGGTTTGTAGATTATAATTAAATGCTAGCTAAATATAAAAATTTTAAAACAATAGTAAAAAAAGTTACCTCTCAATCCAGTACCCAAAAAAAAAAAATTGACACTTTTCTTAAAAAACAAAATAAAGAATTTTTTAACCTAGCTGAAGATTTTTCTATTAAATTTAAAAAATATTTGAAATCTGAAAAAATACCTATTCAATATGCTATTAACTCATATTTAAAGCTTTGCTTTGACATGTTTGAAAGCCAAAAATATTTCATGAAATATAAAAAATATCCAATATCAAATGAAAAAGAGGCTTTCAAAAATGTTTATGACAACACTAAAGAGATGAAAAGTTATATGTTTGGTTTGGCATTGTCTCAATTTTTGTGGCCTACACATTATGCAATGTTTTCTTTCTTTATAAGAAAAATAAAACAATTTAAAGCTCATACTAACTCTTATTTAGAAATAGGCTCAGGACACGGACTTTTTTTTCTAAAAGCTTTAGAAAATTTTAATAAGGAAGCAAAATTTGATATTGTAGATATAAGTCCAACTTCAATTAAAATAACAAAATCAATTATAAATTATACTTTTAAAGATAAGAGAAATATAAATTATTATGTAAAAAATGTATTTAATTATAAACCAAAGTTAAAATATGATTTTATAAGCTTAGGAGAAGTTTTAGAGCATGTAAACAAGCCCAATAAACTATTACTTAAGGTAAAAAATATACTAAATAATAATGGAAAAATTTACTTATCAACTTGCGTTGACTGTCCTAGCATTGATCATATTTTTCATTTTAAATCTATAACTCAAATTGAAAAAATGATTAAAAAAACTGGTTTTAAAATTTTAGCAAGAAATATCTTGCCTGTTGAAGATAAACCAATGAGAGAAATTATTAAAAACAAAATCACAATAAATTATTGCGCTTTATTAAGAAAATAAAATGAAAAAAGAAATTCAGTTAATATCTAATTTTAATATAGAAAATTTATTCAATTTAATTGACAATCAAATTGATAAAAAACAATATTATTTAGCAAAGCCAACATATGGATTATTCCAAGATAATGCATTTAAACTATTAAAATCTAAAAACACAAAACATTTATGTATTGTTTGGACTCAAATTGAAAAAATATTAAAAAGCTTTGATAATCTAATTCATTATAATTATAAAAATGTTGATAAATTAGCAAAAGAAACAGATGAGTATATTAACATTATAAAGCAGATATCAAAAAAGACACAGTTTCTTATAGTTTTTTCATGGGTTTTGCCTAAAAACGAAAGAGGAAAATTTTTAAATGATTTTACTGATAAATCAGGCTTAACAAGAAACTTAAATTTTGTAAACAATAAGATATCTGAGGAGCTTAAAAATTATAAAAATATATTTTTTTTAAATTCAGATTTTATAATAAAAGATAATAATTATGATTTTAACCCAAAGTACTGGTATCTTGCCAAAATTCCTTACTCTCAAAAGGTTTTTGAAACTGCATCAGAAGAAATAATTAAAATAATTAATACTATTAATGGAAAATATATAAAACTTATTGTTCTTGATTTAGATAATACTATTTGGGGAGGAATTTTAGGTGATTTAGGATGGGAAAATATTACATTAGGTGGACACAGTGCTACTGGAGAAGCATTTCAAGACTTTCAGAAAAAGCTTAAAGCCTTAAGTAATCTAGGTATTCAATTGGCGATCAGTAGTAAAAATGATGAAAAAATTGCTTTGGAAGCAATAAATAAAAACAAAAACATGATTTTAAAAGAAAAAGATTTTGTAACTTGGAAAATAAATTGGAGTGATAAGGCTAAGAATATTCAAGAGATTATTAAAGAACTTAACCTAACTAATGATAACGTCCTATTTTTAGATGATAATATCTCTGAAAGAGAGAGAGTTAAACGATCTTTAAAAGGAATTAATGTTCCGGATTTACCCAAGGATCCTTGTTTATATATTGAAACTTTGCTTAATCTCGGTTGTTTTGAATATGGCAAAGAACTTACCAAAGAAGACTTAAACAGATCAAATTATTATAAAGAAAATAAAAAAAGAGATAAATTTAAAGAAACTTTTATTTCAGAAGATGAATGGATTAAATCACTTAATACAAAAGTTATATTCAACAAGATTAACAAAGAAAATACTAAAAGAATTCTCCAACTAATAAACAGAACCAATCAAATGAATCTAACCACTCGAAGAATGTCGGACAAAGATTTAGAAAAGTTAAAAAAAAAGAAAAATAATCATCTATATTGTTGCGAGGTAAAGGATAAATTTGGAGACATGGGAATTGTTGGTTTTTTTAATCTGGAATTAAATAAAGGAAAAGCTTTTATTAGGGATTTCATTTTAAGCTGTAGGGCCTTTGGTAGAGAAATAGAAAAGGGGATGCTATTTAAAATATCTCAATTGTTAAAAAATAATAAAATTAACTTTCTAGAATTGAATTATATTAAAACAAAAAAAAACAAACCTTGTTACACCTTCTTAAAAAATAATTTTAAAGAAACTAAAAAATATAATTTTATTTACAAAGATACAAAAACAATAAAGATTCCAAAAAATCTAACTATAAAATAAAAGATTTGAATTTAAGTATTTGATTATTTTTATTTAATTTTATTTTTAAATCTAGCAAGCTTTAATAACTTTTCTAATGTAAATCTTGATACTTTTGAAAAGACATTATTATTAATTTTATCTAGCGCTTCATCAAAAGTTATTACTTTTTTATGATTAGTTTTAACAAAATTTTCAAATTTACTAAATTTATTCTCGTCCATGTAGTTAATATGAATTTGTGTACTTTGAATACCAAATGGAAGCATAATTTCTTTATAGAATAATTGAGGAATAAAATTTAAGCCATGTTGATTATAAGGAAAGAGTCCGTAACCATCAATTACAGTCGAAATACCGCTATCTTTAATTGCGACTAGGGTATTTAAATCATAAGTATGATTAGGTGCAAAAAAAGATCTTATTTTAACTCCCTCTTTTTTAAATATCTTTAGTCCCTCATTAATTTTGATTTTTTGATCTTCGATAGAATGTCCAAAAAATTCTGATCCGCCACCATACCCAAAAAAGTCTTTTTTTTCAGTATTAGTGTCATAAATATGGTTAAAGCCGTGCATTGATATTTCCCAGTTCATAGTTTGCCACTCTCTAACTTTATGCCAAAATTTTTCGTTTTTTTGATGCTGAAAAAATTCTTTATCTTGATTATTAGGTATTACACCTAATAGCGGTTTAATTTTATATTTGTTAAATAGTTTTTCACATTTTTCAATTAATTTCCAATTCATACATTCGGTAATATCATCCAATCTAACTAGTAGACCTGTATATTTTTTTATTGATTCAAAAATTGCCATTATTTTAATAACATCAAATGTATTTTAAATCCTTCTTATACTTGTTATTTTTAAATTAGCAGTTTTTTGAATTCTTTCTATTGTTTTTTTTATGTTCATTATAACCACTTTTTTCATAGGACCGTAGGCATGGATTAACATATTTTTAGATAGAGCAACTGCCACATGACCTTTCCAAAAAATTAGATCATTTTTTCTTATATTTTTTAGTTTTATTTTTTTCTTAAAAAATTTTTCCTGATCTTTTGAGTCCCTAGGGCAATATTTATTATTATGATTAAAAAAAACTTGTACTAATGCAGAGCAATCAATACCTTTATAACTTTTTCCACCCCATAAATATTTTGTATTTTTAAATAATTTTATATCTTTAAAAATATTTCTGCGCTTGAAATTATTTTTCTTTAAATCAGAAGTTTTAATCCAGTATTTTTCGAATTTACCAAATTTTCCATTTTTTTTAATTATTCTTACTCTAGATTCGTACGAAAGAAATTTTTGTAATTTTTTGTTTGAACTGGGTTTGCTAAACAGTCTTGCTTTTAAAACAGAGACTTTAAAATTTGGTTTGATAGGCTTGAAGAATTTCTTATTTTTAATGTATCCAATATAACCGTCTTTTTTTATTCTAATTTTTTTCCAACCACTGTGTTTTTTTATTACTTTAAAATTATCGCCATAAAGTAACTGGGTATCTATCCCGGATCTCAAGCTCTTCTTTTTATGGAGATTGACTATAGGTAAATTGTTTCCAAAACTATTTTTCACTTAACTTTATATCGTTTTTAATCATATAAAGAAAAATCAAAGAAGGTATTACCATGATGGCTGTAATTACAAAGAATATGCCCCAATCACCATTCAGCCAGTCTACCATCGCCCCTGAAGAAGCTGCCAATGTAGTTCTTCCTGCTGTTCCAATTGAAGCAAGAAGAGCATATTGAGTTGCTGTATAAGTTCTATCTACAAGCATCGAAATAAAAGCAACGAAAGCAACAGTTGCAAATGCTGCAGTCATGTCATCAAAAATTACCGCTAAAGCAAAAAGCCATTCAGATTTTCCTGTCCAAGCAAGAACAGAGAATAAGAGATTTGTGGATGCCATTAATATTCCAGAAACAAACATTGCTTTAATTACCCCTGATCTTATTGCAAATAATCCACCCAAGAGAGTGAAGACAACTGTAGTGATCCATCCCAAACCCTTAGAATAAATTGCTATATCTGATTTCGAAAAACCTATTTCTTTATAAAAAACTATAGACATTCTTCCAAGAAATGCTTCTCCAATTTTAAAAAGGAAAACAAATCCCAAAATTCCTAAAGCGATTTTAAAACCATTTTTTTTAAAAAAACTTATTATAGGACCACCAATTGTTCCGCTAATCCACGCGGCTGATTTTGTTGCAAAATTAGAAGCACCTAATTTGTCCTCAATCATTCGATCAGTTCTTTTTTGTGATTCTTGCCTTTCTGTAGGTTGGTCTTCATGGACAAACATCAAACCAATGTTGCAAGCGATAATAACTACTCCAAGAATTAAAAAAGTTATTTGCCAATAGTTTTCAAACCCTGCGTTTTGGAAGAATTCTGCTGCATTTAGTGCAATTACTCCACCAAGTTTATATCCAGTCCACCATCCAACGACAGCCATAGCAGCCCCAGCCTGCATTGATTTGCCCTCATCCTTTCCAATTTGTTCAATTCTTAAGGCATCAACGGTGATATCTTGAGTTGCCGAAGCAATCGCAATAATTAGACCCACAGTTATTACTAAAGCAAGATTTGCAGTGGGATCTACTAAATTCCACAAAACTAAACTTAATAAAATAATAAGTTGCATGATTATGATCCAACCTCGACGATGACCAACCTTACTAGTCAACCAAGGAATTCGAATTCTATCTATTAGTGGAGCCCACAAATAATTAAAAGCATAAACAGCAAATATTAATCCTGCCCATCCTATTGTACTTCGACTCAAACCTTCTTCTTTCAACCAAAGACTCAAACTGCTTCCGATAAGAACCCATGGAAATCCACTTATAATTCCTAGCAACAATATTCTCAGCATTCTTATGTCAAAGTACACTTTGAAAGAATCTTTAAAACTTTCTTTTTGATAGATTTGCATATAGATGACTATAGATTAAATTATGATCTCCAGAAAGAGGGTAAAAAAAGAACTAATACCGCGAATATTTCTAGCCTACCTAGCAACATAGAAAAAGATAGTATCCATTTTGAAACATCTGAAACTTCACTAAAGTTTCCATTTGGGCCTATCATTTCACCAAGACCAGGACCCACATTAGAAATTGAAGTAGCAGCGCCGGAGATTGCAGATAAAAAATCAAGCCCAGAAATTGAAAGGAACATTGCAATTATAAGGAATAAAAATAAATAAGAAAATATGAAAATTATAACTGAATTGATAAAATTATCTTCGATTTTCTTATTGTTGTAATTAACAATAGAAACGCTATTAGGGTAAATTAATTTTTTTATTTGATTTCCTGCAAAAAGAAACAGTATTTGCAATCTAAATATTTTAATACCACATGTCGTAGATCCTGCACAACCACCAACAAACATTAAAAAAATAAAAAATATAAGTGGAAATTCTCCCCATAGACCAAAGTCATCTGTTACATAACCTGTTCCAGATAAAATCGAAAGAACATTAAAAGAAGAAATTCTTAAATTATCTAAAATAGAATACTCAGTTTTGTTCAAAAACAAGTACACAAACATTATTAAAACCGAAATTAGCATCAAGTAGATAAACCCCCTGATTTGTATATCTTGAAAAAAAATTTTTCTATTACCTTTGACAAATTTTAAATAGGTTATGAAAGGTATACTACTTAAAATGATAAAGATTATAGACACAAATTCTATGCCAGGACTCTTAAAATAGCCAATAGACTCATTGTGAGTTGAGAACCCTCCTGTAGCCAGGGTGGTTAATGAATGGGCAATGCTATCAAATATATTCATACCTTGTGTCCAATAAACAAATCCACAAGATAAAGTTAAAAAAGTGTAAATAAAAATTATTGTAAAAGCGACCTCAATTGTTTTTGGTAATATTTTTTCAGAACCAGAGGAGTCAGTTTTAAATACTTGCATTCCTCCCACTTTTAAAAGGGGCATAACTGTAGTTGCCATCACAATTATTCCAACTCCACCTAGCCACTGCATTATTGCTCTCCAAATCAGAATGCTTTTAGGAGTATTATCCAGGTCAGTAATCGTAGTAGAACCAGTAGTTGTTATTCCTGACATGCTTTCAAAAAAAGCTTCACTAAATGATAAATTTAAATTTGATAGTAAAAAAGGTAAGCTCCCAAAAAAAGCAACACTTACCCAAGATAGCGTAGAAAACAAAAAAGCTTGTTGTAGGTTTAGTTGGTTATCTTTTTTTAATGTCGCAAGAATTGTTAATACACCAATCAAAACAGTTATGATAGATGATGAAAAAAAACTGCTACTATTCTCTTCATAAATCAGCTGAACCACATAAGGTATCATCATGAAGATACCCAGAATTACTAATAAGATACCAACAATAAAAAAAACAGTTTTGTTTGATGTCATAGAGTTTGAGACAATATTTAAATAGCAATAAAATTCAACTTATTATAAACCTTAATAATGCTTGAGTCTGAACTAATTCAATCAACATCCTCTTGGCCATTTGTTGAGATCCGAAAACTTCTTAAGGACAGAAAAGATATTATCAACAAAAAAAATAAAATTACTTTTCAAACTGGATACGGACCTAGTGGTTTGCCACACATAGGTACTTTTGGAGAAGTTTCAAGAACATCAATGATGATTAATGCCTTAAATCATATAAAAAAAATTGAAAGTGAAATGATAACATTCTCAGATGATATGGATGGATTAAGAAAAGTTCCTGACAATATTCCTAATGATAAAATTCTTCATGAAAATATAGCGAAACCTCTTACAGCTATACCAGACCCGTTCAAAAAATATAATAGTTTTGGAGAACACAATAATAAAATGCTTATAGAATTTTTAAATAAATTCAAATTTAAGTTTAAGTTTATAAGTTCTACTGAAAATTATAAAAAAGGTCTTTTTAATAACTCTATTGAAAGAGTATTAGAAAAATACGATGATATAATGAATATAGTTTTGCCTACACTTAGAAGTGAAAGAAGAAAAACTTATAGTCCTTTTTTACCCATTTGTCCTGATACCGGAAAGGTTTTAGAGATACCTGTTTTAGAGGTAGACAAGAAAAATAAAAAAATAATTTTTAATAACCATGGAAAAAAAATTGAGAAAAGCATTTTAGATGGAAATTGTAAATTACAATGGAAAGTAGATTGGGCGATGAGATGGTTTGCATTTGATATAGATTTTGAAATGTATGGAAAAGACTTAATTGAGAGCGCAATAGTATCTGGAAAAATATGTAAAGTTTTAGGAAAAAAGCCACCAAATGGTTTTGCTTATGAATTATTTCTTGATGAAAAGGGAGAAAAAATATCTAAATCTAAGGGAAACGGTATTACGATAGAGGAGTGGTTGAGATATGCATCTCCTGAAAGTTTATCCTTATACATGTATCAGAATCCTAAAAGAGCAAAAAAACTTTATCCAGAAGTAGTCCCTAAAGCTGTAGACGAATATTTGTCTTCGATAGAAAAATTTTTTGATCAAAAGTCTAGTGAAAAAATTCTAAATCCAGTTTGGCATATTCATAATGGATCACCACCGAAGGAAAAGATCATTATGCCTTTTTCAATGTTATTAAATATTGTTGGATCTAGTAATGCAAAAAGTAAAGATGTTTTGTGGAAATTTATTAAAAAATTCCATAATGAGCTGGACCCAAAAACTCATAAAATTTTAGATGGGTTAACGGATTACGCAATAAATTATTTTGTAGATAGAGTTGAGCCTAACAAGAAATTTAAAAAACCGAATGAAAATGAAAAAAAAGCACTACTTAATCTTATTAAGATCTTACAAACAGTTTCTCAGAGCACAGAAGCTGAAAAAATCCAGACTATGATTTATACTGTTGGCAAGGAAAATGGTTATAGCAACGATTTAAGAAGCTGGTTTAAGTTAATCTATCAAGTTATTTTTGGAGAAGAAAATGGTCCAAGAATGGGCTTTTTTATAAGTTTTTTTGGAGTAAAAGAGACAATTGATTTAATAGAAAAAAAGTTGAGAATGTAATTTTAATGTTTTCTTTTTTAAGGCCTTTCATATTTAATTTAGATCCTGAGAAGGCACATGAACTGGCAATCAAATCTTTGAAATATAATTTCCTTCCAGAAAATTTATTTTCGGTTGAGAATGAAGAAATTTTAAAAACCACTTTATTTGGAAAAGAAATCAAAAACCCAATAGGACTTGCAGCAGGATTCGATAAGAGTGCTGAAGTTTATAACGAAATATTTAAACTTGGATTCGGTTTTGTAGAGGTCGGAACAGTTACTCCAAAGCAACAATATGGAAATGAAAAACCCAGAATTTTTCGATTGGAGAAAGATCAAGCTTTAATCAACAGGTTGGGCTTCAACAACGACGGCTCAGAAATTATAAAAAAAAGAATAGAAAATAATGTACCAAACGGTCTCTTTGGAATTAACATTGGACCAAACAAAGATTCCCAAGACATGGTCAATGATTTTTTAGAATGTGCAAAAATCTTTTTCCCCCTAGGAGATTATATAACTATAAATATTTCCTCTCCAAATACTGAAGGGCTGAGAAAATTTCACAAGTCAGAGTATTTAAAAGAATTATTATTAAAAATAGATCAGATAAGAAAGCAAAGCAACTTTAATAAATCTTTTTTATTAAAAATTTCTCCAGATTTAGAAGATACATTTATAGAAAATATTATAGAATTAGTTTTGCAAAATAATATTGATGGTCTAATTTTAACAAATACTACAAATGAAAATAGAGAAAATTTATTAGATAATAAAAAAAATGAGAGAGGAGGGTTGTCCGGAAAGCCTATAAGAAATTTATCAACAGAACTTATTAAAAAGTTTTATAAACACCTAAAAGGAAAAATTCCAATTATAGGAGTTGGAGGAGTCGATTCAGGAAAATCCGCATTTGAAAAATTAGCAGCTGGTGCATCGGCAATACAATTATATACTGGAATGATTTATAAAGGACCATCTATAGTAAAACAAATAAAAAAAGAATTAATAGATATAATGAAGATAAAGGGATTTAATAATATAAAAGAAATTCAAGGATCTAATCTTAATTAGTCTATCCAAAAAATTTATATTTTTTTTTATCAACATCATATCTTATATGATGTATCAACTCCCTTGCATATGAAAAAGCTATTCCAGCCATTATTACAAATATAATTGATAAAAATCCGTACGATATGGGGTTACTTTTTGAAAAAAATAATACAAATTCTGAAAGTCTATTATTAATTTCACCACTTCCATCTACGGAAAACAAACTTCCCTTTTCTAAAACAAACTGTTCAATTCCCATAATTATTCCTACTCCCAACAATAGGATAGCTAATAAAGTTTTATATTCTGAAGGATTTAACTTTTCTGATGCTTTTAAACCTAAATGTACTCCTATAATAGAACCAGTTAACAAAATACTAACTAATATAAAGTCTATGGTTTGAAATTGTAAAGCGTGACCAATAACGACAAAAGCAGTGATAAAAATCGTTACAAATAATGATGTACCAGGAACCAGTTTAGTTGGCATACCTATCACATAGATCATTGCCGGAACCATTAAAAAGGCTCCCCCAACACCCATGATTGAAGCAAATATACCAACAACAAATCCTAACATAATCGGAACAATGGCACTTTCATAAAGTCCTGATTTATGAAATCTTACTCTAAACGGAAGACCATGAATCCAATAGTGATCGTGAACTTTTCTTTTTACTACAATTTTTTTCTTTAAATCACTAAGCTCTTTCCAGCTTTTCGCAAACATTAAAGTTCCAATCATAACCAACATATAGATATACGCTAAAGAAATAATGACATTTACTATGCCCAATGCTTTTAAATAACCAAAAATTATTATTCCAACAATTGTTCCTAGAATACCTCCGGACACAACAAACAAACCCATTTTGTAATCTAACGTTTTTCTAAACCAGTGTGTTAGTGCACCAGATACTGACGTACCCAAAATATTATTAGCCTCGTTTGCTACAGCAAAAGCTGGCGGTATACCCAAAAATATTAAGACCGGTGTCATCAAAAAACCTCCACCGATTCCGAAAAGACCTGATAGAAAGCCAACAGCAAAACTTAATATTAGTATTGTAATAATGCTTATTTGAACTTGAGCTACAGGCAGGAAAAAATCCATCCAATTTACTATTATTTGAAACAAACATTGTCAATAGGGGATATAATCTCTTGATTATAGTATAAGTAAGAACTATATAGCTATTGGATATTTTATGAGCAGAATATGTGAGCTTACCGGCAAGAAACCAGCTAAAGGGCACAATGTTAGCCATGCAAACAACAAGACAAAAAGACGATTTTTACCTAGTATAAAAAAAGTAAAATTTAAAAGTGATTTGCTAAAAAAAAATATTAAGTTTAATGTATCCAATTCAGCTTTAAGAACCGTTGATTACAAAGGTGGTATTGATAAGTTTCTTAAATCGGCTAAGTCTTTTAAACTATCAAAGAAAGCAAAGAAATTAAGAATTAAAATAATTTCTAAAAATGCTTAAGTTAGTCGGAAAAGAATTTAGACTTTTTTTAATATTAGCATTCTTTATGGCAGTTTTTGTTGCTGCCTCAAATTTTTTGGTTCAGTTCCCTATTAACTTTTTTGGTATGCAAGAAGTTTTAACATATGGAGCGATCAGTTATCCGATCACTTTTCTTATAACCGATCTTTCTAACAGAAGATTTGGAAAATTCATTGCAAGAAAAATCGTATATCTTGGTTTTATTTTAGGCATCCTTTTGACAATATTTTTCTCAACAAATTTTTCTGATTTAATATCGATTAGAGTAGCTATAGGATCTGGAACAGCTTTTTTGGTTGCTCAGTTGTTAGACGTTCAAATTTTTGATAAACTAAGAAAAAAGGTTTGGTTTGCAGCACCCTTCTTCTCTTCTTTGATTGGCTCACTAGCAGACACATTTTTATTCTTTTTTATTGCATTCTACGGAACCGAATTAAACTGGTTAACATTAGGAATAGGTGATTTTTCTGTGAAAATAACGATGGCTCTAATTATGCTAATTCCCTTTAGAATACTTATGCCAAGATTACAAAATGCTTCTTAGGTTAATTAACTATTTTTTTTCTTGAAAAGAGATCTGTTAATTGATTTATCATCACATCACCAAGATCCTGAACATCTGTTATTTTAACTGCCTTTTTATAATAACGTGTAACATCATGTCCAATTCCTATTGCCAAAAGTTCTACAGATGATTGTTCCTGAATGACGTTAACGGTATTTTTCAAATCTTTTTCAAGGTAGTCACTTAAATTTGTAGAAAGAGTAGAATCATCTACTGGCGCACCATCAGATATTACCATAAGTATTTTTCTTTCTTCTTTTCTTTTTTTAATTTTATTAAAAGCCCATCTTAATGCTTCACCATCAATATTTTCTTTTAGAAGTCCTTCTTTAAGCATCAGGCCCATATTTTTTCTTGCTTGTCGCCATGGAGTATCTGCAGATTTATAAATTATGTGTCTTAGATCATTCAATCTGCCAGGAGATTTAGGTTTATTATTGTTTATCCACTTTTCTCTACTTGATCCTCCTTTCCAGAATTTTGTCGTAAAACCTAGAACTTCAACTTTAACGGAACAACGTTCCAATGTTCTTGAAAGAATATCGGCACAAATTGCAGCAACCGAAATAGGTTTACCTCTCATCGAACCTGAGTTATCAATTAATATTGATACCAAAGTATCTTTAAAATCCGTTTCCTTTTCTTTTTTAAACGAAAGTGAATTAAAAGGATCAATTATGACTCTCGTTAATTTTGATGTGTCTAAGATTCCTTCCTCCAAATCAAATTCCCAAGATCGATTTTGTTTTGCCATAAGCTTTCTTTGTAACTTATTAGCAAGCTTAGAAATAAAACTTTTTAACTGCAAAAGCTGTTGATCTAGGGAAGACCTTAATCTTATAAGTTCTTCTTCAGCCTCAAGTTCCTCAGCTTTTATTATCTCGTCAAATTCTTCTGTATATATCTTATATTTTTCTTTTGATTTAGAAGATATTTTTTTCATTCTGCTATTTGTATTTCCATCTAAGTTTTCAATCTCTTCAATATTTTCACTTTCATCTTTTTTTTCTGAAAGCTCTTCTGTATTTGAAATATCAATATCTAAAAAATCACTATTTTCTTTTTCACTTTGTAATTTACTTTGACTTTCTTCTTGCTGTTGGTTGCCTAATTTCTCTGTCTCTTTTTCTTTTTCTGAAGTATCTTCATAGATTTCTTTGTCCTCAATATCCATTTTTGATATTACCGTAGAAATAATCTGATTAAATTTTTCTTGATTTTTTAAATTTTTTTCTAATTTTTCTAAATTTTTTTTTAAATTTTGGTCTAATTTTTTTCTTATTTTTTTTATTTTGTCATCAGAATTTTTCATACCTTTTATTTGAAAGAAAAAACTTCTTAGGTAGTTATCAAATACACTTTCGGTTGAGTTAATTTTACTTTCCAATTCTCTTTGGTTTTCCAGTAAATTTTTTCTTATACCCCTGAAGTGATCACAACCAATTTTTTCGTATCTTATTTTTTCTGCAATTTCGTATAGTTTTCTTGCATTATTTCCCTTAGGTTTATGTAAATTGTAAATATCAACATCGCTGTACTTAAGTCTTAAAGCCTCTGAGTCTGCTTTAGCTCTTATCGATGAAAAATCACCAAATTTTTCTAATTTTTTTATTTCAGGTAGGTTTGCACTTTTATTATCTTTTTTTTTGCTTTGTTCCCCAAAACTTATATTGCAATCACCAATTTCTGATATTGATTTTATAGTTGAAGAAAGAGCCTGTTTAAAGTTTTCTAGATGAATATCTTTTTTTTCCATTACTAGGAAATTTTTACATTAACTGAAGATTCAGGTAAATCTTCCCCAAAACATCTTTGATAATATTCTGAAATAATTTTTCTCTCTAATTCGTCAGATTTGTTTAAAAAAGTTACTCTAAAAGCATAGCCAACATCTTTAAAAATATTTGTGTTTTCTGCCCAGTGAATTACTGTTCTAGGACTCATTACAGTAGAAATATCTCCATTTACAAAACCATTTCTTGTAAGTTCGGCAACTTTGATCATATTTGAAACTCTTTCCTTACCCTCTTTGTTGTTAAAGCTTTTATTTTTTGCAATAACAATTTCTAATTCTTTCTCAAATTTTAAATAGTTTAGTGTTGTTACTATATTCCATCTGTCCATCTGACCCTGATTGATTTGTTGTGTACCATGATAAAGTCCAGTTGTATCCCCAAGTCCTACAGTATTAGTGGTTGCAAACATTCTAAAAAACTGATTTTGACTTAAAACTTTATTTTTATCCAACAATGTAAATTTTCCATCACTTTCTAAAATTCTTTGAATTACAAACATAACATCAGGCCTACCTGCATCGTATTCATCAAAAACTAAAGCCACTGGATTTTGGATAGACCATGGTAATATCCCCTCTTTAAATTCAGTTACCTGCTTTCCATCTTTAATAATTATTGAGTCTTTTCCTATCAAGTCTATACGACTAATGTGACTATCCAAATTTACTCTGATACACGGCCAGTTAAGTCTGGCAGCTACCTGTTCTATGTGGGTGGATTTACCAGTTCCATGATAACCTTGAATAAGAACTCTTTTATTAAAGGCAAAACCCGAAAGAATGGCGAGAGTTGTATCGCGATCGAACTTATAGTCGTTATCAATTTTTGGAACATACTCATTTTTTTTTGAAAAACCATCAACTTCCATGTCTGTATCTAGATTAAAAGTTTGTCTTACAGAAATTTTTATATCTGGTTTTTGGTTTTGTAAATTTAGATTCATTTTTCTTTACCTACAGTATTTCTTAGCTGACTGTATGCCAATGTAATTTTTTTCAAAATATCCTCATATTTCTTACTTCCATGATTTTTATCAGGATGATATTTCTTTACAAGCCCTTTAAATTTTTTTTGTATATCTCCCCACTTTGCACCATTTTTTAGACCCAATATTTCTAAGGCATGTCGATCTTTTTGAGATAATTTTGATTTCTCATAGTTTTGAAATTTAGAGTTCTTAAAAATATTAATTTTGTCTTCAAGTGCGTTATTCCACAGTATTCTAAAAAAATTTTCCGAAGAGGCAAAACTTTTTGTAGGTTTGTGCAATGTGAGGTCAGATTTAATAAAATATTCTATTTGCTCCTCGGTCATTTCAGAAAAATAGTTCCAATTCTTATTGAAAATTTTTACGTGTTCAAGACACAAAAATCTGAATTGCTTACTGTTGTCTCTCTCAATAGGCGCTTTGTAAAGGCCAATTTCTTTGCAATTTTCCCAATCACAGATATTTTTCATAAAGATTTTATGGTAATATATTAAAATATTAATTTAATGGAAAGCTTTATAAAAGTTATTGAAAAAAAAATTAGAGATAATTTGGAAGTTAATAAAATAGAAATAATTAATAATTCCTCTAAACATGAAGGGCATAAGTCATTTTCCAAAGGAAAATTTCATTTAAAAATTATAATAGACTCAAAATATTTAAGATCTTTAAACAAAATAGAGGCCCACAAAGAAATAATGAAAATTCTAAAAGAAGAATTAAAAGACAAGATTCATGCCCTAGAGTTAAAAATTAACTAATTTTTTTAATAACACTTTTCATTTGACCAAGAGTCATTTTAATTTCGCCAGGTTTTGTTGTTTTTCCAATTTTTTTTAAAAGAATTAAGTTAATTCTTTTATCATTATTTTTTTTGTCATTAACCATATATCTGGCAATCTTATTGAAATCATTTTTTTTAAAATATTTAATTAAAGCGGATGGTAAATTATTAATTTTATAAATTTTTTGGATTTCATTTAATGTCGATTTAGTGCAAATCTTCTTTCTAACAGAGAGTTTCGTTGCAAGGAGCATCCCTACAAGAACAGCTTCTCCATGATTTATCTTTTTAGAAAAATTACTTGCAGCCTCAATAGCATGGGCAAAGGTATGACCAAAGTTTAGCAACATTCTTTTACCCAATTCTTTTTCATCAGCAGTAACAAAATGAACTTTATTTTTGCAACTTTTTACAATAGCATATCTTAAGATTATATCATTTTTTCCTTTTAAAATAATTTCTGAATTTTTTTTAATCCATACAAAAAATTTTTTATCTCGAATTAATGAATATTTTAAAATTTCGGCAAATCCACAAACCAATTCTCTTCTTGGTAAACTTTTTAAAAAAGATAATTCAGAAATTACTGATTTGGGCTGATAAAATGAACCAATTAAGTTTTTTCCTTTTACTGAATTTATTCCAGTTTTTCCTCCAACAGAAGAATCTACTTGCGATAATAGTGTAGAGGGTACATTTATAAAATTTATCCCTCTTTTCAGAATACTTGCAACAAATCCGGCAAAGTCACCAATTATACCACCACCAGCTGCTATTAAAGTGTCGTTTCTATTAAAATTTTTTTCTAATAAAATTTCAGCAAGAGAATTCGCTTTGCTAAATGATTTTAAATTTTCTGTTGGAAAATATTCTTTTGTATAAATACTATAACTTTTCAGCTGTCTTTTTATTCTTTTTTTTTGTTTACTTGGAATATTTTTGTCCAAAATGAGGGCAATCTTTTTTGTTTTGGGACACACAGATTTAATTTGTTGTTTAAGGTAATTTATTGCTCCATTTCCGATAATTATTGGATACTTTGTGTCTTTAATTTTTACATTAATTTTAGTTATTTTCATAATTTTTTTTAATTTCTTCTACTATTTCGTTTTTATCTTTATTATTACAGTCAATTTTAAAATCAGCTATAGAATAAATTTTCTCTCTTTCCTTATAAAGTTTATCTAATAATCCCCTAGAATTATTAATATTTAATAATGGTCTTTTTTGGTTATTTTTTGTTCTTTTAAAAATTTCATCAACATCTAATTGAAGCCATACAGAAAAGCAGGTTTGCTTTACTTTCTCTCTTAATTTATCATTTATAAAAGCCCCACCGCCTAGTGATATTACAAATCCTTTTTTCTCAACTAGTTTTAAGCTTTCTTCCATCTCAATTTTTCTAAAAAAACTCTCTCCTTTGGTTTCAAATATTTCTGCTACAGACAGGGAAAGCTTTTTTTCAATTATATTGTCAGTGTCTGCAAACTCCATATTCAACATTTCAGACAGAGATTTGCCTATTGATGATTTTCCTGATCCCATCATTCCAGTTAATACAAGGTTTTTTTTCAATTTATACCCAAAATTTCAATTTGATTTATCACAAATTTGTCTTAATTCTTAAGTTTAAATATATTTTATTTACTATGCAACCGAGATTACAAAGATCAGGGACCGGCACACCTTTTATTAAGGTTGTAATAAAGTTGATACTCGTTATTTTTTTGATAGTTTTTACTTTCTTTTTTATAGAAAAAATCGACTTTCCTTCTCCTCAAAAAGAAATAACAGAAGATGTTAGTGATAAAATTAATAAACTTAAGTAGTAAATTTTTATTTCTACTTATCTTTTTGATATCATTTTACCCCCCAGCTATAGGTGTCGAGTCAGCAGATATTTGGAAAAAAGAAGCAAATAAAGAAAAAGAAAATATAAAAGAAGAAAAAATAAATGAAAAGTCAAAAATCGACTTTTCAAAAGAGAATAAAAATCTAGACAAAATAAAAATAGTTGACAGCGATACAAATTTAGAAAACCCAATTAAGTTATCAGGACTTTATGATCCAGAAAAAAATGACCTAAACTTAAATATGTGGTCTAACACCAATGGTGAGGAAATAGAAAAAATTTTTAAAAGAATTGAAAAAGTTAAACTTTCAAGTTTTTCGGAGAAGATTTTTATTGATACAATATTTACATTTTCTTATCCTGCAAAAGCAAATTTAAATGAAGATAAATTTTTAAATTTGAAAATAAACTGGTTAATAAAAAATAATAAACTTTCTCTTATAGAAGAGTTTTTGAATGCAAATTTAGAATTTTCGGGAAAATCGAAGTTAATAAAACACTTAGTCGATTATTATATAATGTCAGCTAATGTTCCCGAAGGTTGTAAAAAGGTAAACTTTATTAATAAAGAAATCAAAGATAACTATCTGGAAAAATTTAGAATTTATTGTTTGTTATTAAATAAAAAAGATCAGCAGGCGCAACTAAATTTTGATTTATTACGAGAAGAAGGTCGTTCTGATAAATTTTTTAGTAATAAAATATTATATTTGTTAGGGTTAAATGAGAAATCAGATAATAAAATTTCAGACAAAAATCTTTTATATTTTTATCTTTCTTCTATTACAGTTGAAAACTTCAAATATGAACCAAGTCGAAAAACTGATAAAAATATATGGAAATTTTTAAATGCATCTAATCTGCTTTCCGTTGAACAATTGGAAGATCCTGAAATAATAAAAAAATACGAAGTCGCTGCACATGAGGGAACATTTGATAGAAATAAGATTTTTGAAATTTATCTATCTATCCCCTTTAACATCAATCAGCTAATTAATGCTGAAACAACATACAAAGCGTTAGATAGTTATGAATCAAGAGCATTAATTTACCAAAAAACTTTACTATCAGATAATTTAGAAAATAAATTAAATTTACTTTTTTTATTAAAAGATTTATTTGAGAAAGATAATTTAAGTAATATTTTTAAAGAAAATTTAAGTAATACCCTCAAAGATATAAAAGTTAATGATATTCCAGATCAACTTAAAAAAGTCGTAGAAAAAAACATAATATCGGAAAAAATAGCTGAACCAGGAAAGATTAAATATGATGATAAAGTTTTACACAGATCAAAAGTTTTAAAAATTTTTACAGAAGAAAAACCAAATAGGGAAAAGATAAATAAAGATTTTTTAAGTATTTATAAAAAAGTGAAGAAAAATAAAAAATATTTCTTCTCAATTAAGGATGTTATTCTCATCGAGGCTTTGTACTCAGAGGGTTTTGAAATGCCTAAAGAACTAGATATTAAGAGGCTTTCGAAGGATTTAACAGTTCCATCTAACCTTAATTCGCTGGTGGAAAAGGAAGAGATAGGGATATTAATGCTTAAGCTTGTAGAAATAATCGGTAGCGATGAAGTAAAGGACTTAGATCCTGAGACTCTATATTTTATTGCCAATCTCTTAAACAAAGCAAAAATAAAAAAAGTTAGAAATGAAATTTTAAATCTCACCCTACCTTTAAGAGTCTAATTCATATATAAAGATTTTATGACTATAAGACGAATATTAACCGTACCTGATCCAAAGTTACGAGAAAAATCTATTTCGGTTAAAAAAGTGGATAATAATATAAAAAACTTAATGAATGACATGCTGGAAACTATGTATGATGCACCTGGAATTGGATTAGCTGCAATACAAATTGGTATTGCTAAAAGAGTAGTAGTAATGGATGTTAGTAAGGAAGCTGATAAAAAAGAACCAATGTATTTTGTTAACCCAGAAATTACCTGGAAATCAACTACTAGTGCAACATATGAAGAAGGATGTCTTTCAATACCAAATCAATTTGCTAAAATTCAAAGACCTGATAAATGCAAAGTTAAATATTTAGATTACAATGGAAGAGAAAAGGAAATTAAAGCAGAGGGTTTGTTAGCCACATGTATCCAACATGAAATTGATCATTTAAATGGAGTTTTATTTATTGATTATTTGTCTAAACTTAAACAAAATATTATAATTAAGAAAGTTTCAAAGCACAAAAAAGAACTAGAAAGAATAGTAGTTTAATTTAAAAAATTTAATGTCACAAAAAATTGTCTTTATGGGAACACCAGAGTTCTCAGTACCAACTTTAAAATCTTTGTTAAATTCTGATCATGAAATCTTAGCAGTATATTCACAGCCAGCCAGCAAAGCAAACAGAGGACAAAAGATAATTTCCTCAAGGATTGAAGTTTTTGCAAAAGAAAATTCCTTAAGAGTAAGAACACCCGTAAATTTAGATACTGATGAAGAATATGATTATTTAAAAAAATTGAAACCTGATATCGTAATCGTAATAGCTTATGGTAAAATTATACCAAAGAGGTTTTTAAGTTTATCAAAAAACGGATTTATTAATGTTCATGCCTCACTATTACCTAAGTGGAGAGGCGCTGCACCTATACAAAGATCAATTATAAATCTAGATGATGAAACAGGGATAAGCATCATGAAGATAGTTGAAGAATTAGATGCTGGGCCTGTAATGCATCAAAATAAAATTAAAATAAATGAAAATATTAATAGTTTAACTTTATCCAAAGTTCTTTCTCAATTAGGAGCAAAATCGATTTTAGATGCAATAAATAAAATAGAAAAAGGACAGGCAAATTTTCAGGAACAAAATCATGACCAAAAAACCTATGCAAAAAAAGTTTCAAAAACAGAAGCGCAAATTGTATGGAAAGAGAGTGCAAAAAAAGTTTTAGCAAAAATCAACGGTTTAAATCCTAATCCAGGGGCCTGGTTTTGTTATAAGAATCAAAGATACAAAGTTTGGAAAGCTAAAATTGTAAATCAAGATGGTGTAGCTGGAAAAACATTAGATGATAAACTCACGATTGCCTGCAAGAACCAGGCAATAAAAATTATTGAAATTCAAAAGGAGGGGAAAAGCAGACAAGAAACAGAACAGTTTTTGCTTGGTAACAAGATAAAAAAAGGTGAAAACTTAGATTAATGATTAACTATCAAATTAAAGTCGAGTATTTAGGAACGAATTTCGTTGGATGGCAAATTCAAAAGAATGGTATTTCAGTTCAAGAAGTTTTGGAGAAAGCATTATCTAAATTTTTAAAAGATAAAATTTCAGTCATAGGATCAGGTCGTACAGATGCAGGAGTTCATGCAAATGAACAATCAGCCCATTTTATAACAAAGAAAAAAATATCTAATAAAAATATATTTTTAAATTCAATTAATTTCTTTTTAAGCAAATATCCCGTGTCCATTTTAAGCATTAAAAAAAAATCAAAAAAATTTCACGCGAGACATAGTGCAAGCAAAAGAATTTATAAGTATTTAATTATTAATAGGCGATCTTCTCTAGTCTTAGAAAAAAATAAAGCCTGGCATATTAAAAAGCAACTTAATATTAATCTAATGAAAAAAGGTGCAAAAATATTGAGTGGCACTCATAACTTTTCAACATTTAGGTCTTCTTCATGTGAAGCTAGATCTCCAATTAAAACTCTAAAGAAAGCTACAGTTAATAAAGAAAAAAATAAGATTATACTAACCTTTGAATCTAAATCTTTTTTACAACAACAAGTTAGATCAATGGTAGGTGCATTAAAATATTTGGGGGAAGGAAAATGGAATTTAAAAGATTTTAAAAAGGCATTTAAGTCAAAAAAAAGATCTATGTGCGCACCTACCGCACCTCCTTATGGTCTTTATTTGTATAAAATAAGATATTAAAAACTATGAATGACTTTCCAAAAAAAATACCTGTATTTCCATTAAGAGGAGTTATTTTTTTTCCTGAAACTAATTTACCACTAAATATTTTTGAGAGCAGATATTTAAAAATGGTAAATGATACTTTGAAAAATAACAAATTTTTGGGAATGATACAGTCAAAAAATATCAATGGAGAAGTTTACAATGTAGGTTGTTTAGGAAAAATAGATGAACACAATAAAACTGAAGATGGAAGAATTTTAATAAATCTCAAGGGAATAACTAGATTTGAAATAGATAAAGAAATAAAAAATAACGAACCATACAGAGAATTTTATGTAAAGTATGATCTTTTTAGAGATGATACTAATAAAAGAAACCCTGAAGTTACTAATACAAAATTTAATGAGTTAATTAATAACTTAAAAATCTTTTTTAAAAAGAATGGGCTATTAATTAATTGGGCAGAGTTATCAAAATTAAGTCTACAAAAACAAATTTATAATTTGGCAATGATCTCACCAATATCTGTCGAGGAAAAACAAAAATTAATCGAAATAGTTAAACTTGATGATGTTGCAAATATTTTAAATGAAATTACAAAATTTAATTTTTATGAAGACTCTGAGGAAAAGAAAATTTTGCAGTAAATCTATCAATTTTCCATTAGGGCTCTCAAATGCATTTCACTACTTTCTTTAAGTGCATTTAAATCATATCCACCTTCCAAAATTGAAACTACTTTGAAGTTACTGTTTTTATTTGAAACCTCCAAAGTTCTTTTGGTAATATCATAAAAATCTTTTGATTTAAGTTTAAACTGAGCAAGTGGATCATCTTCATGCGCATCAAACCCTGCTGAAAATAATACAAATTCTGGTTCGAATTCTTTAAGCTTTTTTAAAACATACTCATAAGCATTAAGATATTCCTCAGAACTTGTTCCTGCTGGTAAAGGTATATTTAAAACATTGTTATATTTACCTTTTTCATTATTCGCACCAGTACCGGGATAAAAAGGATATTGGTGAGTTGATATATACAGAACCTTTTCATTTTCATAAAAAATATTTTGAGTTCCATTTCCGTGGTGAACATCAAAATCAATTATTGCTATTTTACTCAGTTTATATTTTTCAATAAGATAGTATGCACCTACAGCCACATTATTGTATATACAGAACCCCATTGCTTTCCCTTTTTCTGCATGGTGTCCTGGTGGTCGCACAGCACAAAAAACGTTTTTAAACTCTTTATTTTGAACGCTATCGATGGCAGTAATAATTGATCCAACTGCATCTGTAGCAGCTTTTTTACTTCCAGGAGATACAATGGTATCACCATCTAAAAAGAACAAACCTTTTTTTGGAAAAGATTTTTCTACTTCACTAATATAATTTGAATCATGGGTAATTTTTAGATATTTAGAATCAAATTTGCCTGGTTTTTTCCAAGCTAACTTTTTATTTTTTTTGAGATTTTCAATTACAACAGAAACTCGATCAGCTCTTTCAGGATGACCTTGACCTGTATCATGATTTAGATATGAATCTGTAGTTATAATTCCTGTTTTCACCTAAAATAACTTACCAAAATATTTTTATATATTTCAGTTAATTTTTTTAAATCTGACACCGACACACTTTCATCTACTTTATGCATAGTTTTACCTACTAGACCGAACTCTAGGCAAGGAGCAATATTTCTAATAAATCTAGCATCAGATGTTCCACCAGAGGTAGATAGTTTAGGTTTAATACCAGTAATTTTTTTAATAGTATTTTGAATCATATAAGTAGTTTTGTTTGGTTTACTTAAAAATGCTTCACCAGATACTTCATATTTTATTGTAAATCTGCACTTGTGACTTTTTGTTATAGATCTAAATATGGCATTTAATTTCTTCTTTAATGATCCAGATGAATGTTTATCGTTAAATCTTATGTTAAACACAGCATGAGCTGACCCTGGAATTACATTATCAGCATGATTGTCTATATTAATTTTTGTTACTTCTAAATTTGAGGGTTGAAAATTTTTTGTTCCTCTGTCCAATTTTAATTCTTTTATTCTTTTTAGAATCTTAATCATTGTATTTGAAGGATTATTGGCTCTATGCGGATAAGCAACATGACCTTGAGAGCCAATTATTGTAAGTCTTCCAGTGATGCTTCCTCTTCTTCCAATTTTTATCATTTCACCAAGTTTATTTGGATTAGTTGGTTCACCAACCAAACAGAAATTAATTTTTTCTTTTTTTCTTTTTAAATATTTTATAACTCTTTTAGTTCCATTTATTGCTTTTCCTTCCTCATCTCCGGTAATTAATAGACTTATTGAACCTTTAAACTTTTTATTTTGGGTTTTAAATTTACTTACCGCTGCAACAAAACATGCAATTGAAGCTTTCATATCATTAGCACCTCGTCCAATTAATTTGTTATTTTTTACTACAGGTCTAAATGGATTAAAACTCCATTCATTTATATTTCCTGGGGGTACAACATCTGTATGTCCAGCATAACAAAAATTTGGTGCGGATTTCCCAAGTTTTGCATATAAATTTTTTATATTTTTAAAATTTATTTCTTCACATTTAAAACCAAGAGAACGTAAATTTTTTGCTAAAATATTTATTGCCCCAGCATCTTTTGGTGTAATACTGGGTTTACGAATCAATTCTTTGGCTAGTTTTAATTCACTTATTTGCATGAGTTTATTAGTCTCTTAATAAATCATTAATTGAAGTTTTGCTTCTTGTTTTTTCATCTACTTTTTTAACAATGACTACACAATAAAGTGATGGACCTTCAGGATTATTTTTACTTGGCATAGATCCGGGCACAACTACAGAATAGGCTGGGACTTTCCCATAATGAATTTGGCCAGTGGCTCTATCAATAATTCTTGTTGAGGCACCTATATAAACTCCCATAGATAATACTGAACCTTTTTCAACAACAACTCCTTCAGCAATTTCTGCTCTTGCACCGAGAAAACAATTGTCTTCTATTATGGTTGGGTTGGCTTGCATAGGTTCTAAAACACCACCAATGCCAGCTCCACCTGATATATGACAATTTCTTCCAACTTGTGCACATGATCCCACTGAGGCCCAAGTATCAATCATGCTACCCTCATCAACGTATGCGCCAATATTTACAAATGAAGGCATCAGGACAACATTTTTTGCTATGAAAGCACCTTTTCTTATTACTCCATTTGGAACGTATCTGAATCCAGCTTTTTTAATTTTTTCTTCACTCCATCCCTGAGTTTTTCCATCCACTTTATCATACCAAGTAGAGTAGGGTCCTTTGGATGCTTTCATCTTATTTAGCCGAAAACTTAAAAGTATTGCTTTTTTAATCCATTGATTGACTCGCCAATTATCACCTTTTTTTTCAGCAACTCTAATTTTGCCATTATCTAATAAGTCTATAGTCTCGCTAACTAATTTATTAAGCGCTTTATCTGAACTATTTACCTTATCTTTATTTTCAAAAGCTTTGTTTATCAATTTTTCAATTTTTTCTAAGTTCATTTATTTCCTTTAAAAAACTTGTTAAATTTGTAGTCTTATAATTTATAAAACTTTCATTTGAATATTTAGCCGCCCAGGGTTCATTATTTTTAATCCAAACAGTCTTCATACCTAGTTCATGAGCAGGTTTCAAATTTCTCGCAATATCTTCTATTAATATACAATATTGTGGCTCAATTTTGTATTTATCAATCAATCTTTTATAAGTTTCAATGGCAGGTTTTGGCACAAAATCAGAATCTACAATATCAAAAATTCCATCAAAAAGCTTATTGATACCAATTCTTTTTGTGACATTCTCAGCATGAGCACGTGAACCGTTAGTAAAAATTATTTTTTTATCTTTTATTCTACTAAGTTCTAATTCTAGCCCTTTATCATTTTTGAGAAATTCTAAATCAATATCATGTACAAAATCTAAAAATTCTTGTGCATCTATTTCATGATTTTTTATCATTCCATTCAAAGTCGTATTATATTCGTGGAAATAATTCTTCTGTATTTTTTTAGCTTCCCCAATACTTACATTAAGTTTGCTTGAAATATATTTAGACATTCGTTTATCTACTTGATCAAAAACTTTAGTGTCACCAGAATAAAGTGTATTGTCTAAATCAAACAACCAATATTTAATTTTAATGAGATCTTTCATTTTCTAATTAAAGTTCCAGCACCTTGATCTGAAAAAATCTCCTTTAAAATAGATCTTGGCTTTCTGCCGTCGAGAATAACAACACCTCTCACACCATTTTCAACTGCATCAATACAATTTTTTATTTTCGGTAACATACCCCCTTGAACAATTTTTAAATTAACCAAGTTTTCCATATCGTAAGGTTTTATTTCTGATATTAAAGTTTTTCTATCGTCGTAAACCCCCTCAACGTTTGTCATTAATAAAAGTCTTCTAGATTTTAATTTCTTTGCAATAGCACTAGCAGCTGTATCTCCATTAATATTATAAGTTTGTTGGTTTTTATCTAAACCTAATGGGGCCACAATAGGTATTTGGTTTTGACTAATTATATTTTTAATTACTTCTATATTAATTTTTTGAGGAACCCCTACGAAACCAAGCTCAGCCTTATCTGGAATAACATTTATAATATTATTTATTTTTGTATGTATTGAGACTGCTTTTGATCCTTTTTGTTTAAGCGAATTTACAATGTCGTTATTAAAATCAATAAGAACTCTTTCAACAATATTTATTACATTTTTATCAGTTACTCTTAAACCATTTATAAATTTACTTTCAATATTTCCCTTTTTTAATTCCCTTTCTATTCTTGGACCTCCTCCATGAACAACCACAATTGAAAGACCTAATTTATTCAATATACTTATATCTTGGATAAAGTTATTAAAAATTTTTCTGTCAATTAAAACATTTCCACCGTATTTGATAACTATTAAATCTTTTTTGTATTTTTTTACGTACTTAGGAATATTATTTACATCAGGCGCATCCTCAGGCCAAAATTTTTTTATATCTTCCAAACTATTTACTTCTGACATTTATTTAGTTTTAACCGTAGTGGTTCTCATAATTACCCACTGTTGAGCAATTGTTAAAACGTTATTGATTGTCCAGTAGACAACAAGGCCAGCAGGAAATGGAGCTAAAATTATTGTTAAGAAAAGTGGAAAGAACATAAATATCTTTGCCTGTACAGGATCGGGTGGTGTCGGGTTTAACTTTTGTTGTAAATACATTGTTGCACCCATCATAATTGGCCAAGCTCCAATTATTAAAAAGGAAGGAGGATCCCAAGGAATTAGACCGAACATATTAAAAATTGAAGTTGGGTCTTGTGCGGATAAATCCTTTATCCATCCAAAAAATGGCTGATGCCTCATTTCTAAGGAAATCAGAAGCATTTTATAGATTGCAAAAAAGAAAGGTATTTGAATTAAAATTGGTAAACAGCCAGACAATGGGTTAACTTTTTCTCTTTTGTAAAGAGCCATCATTTCTTGCTGAAGTTTTACTTTGTCACCTTTGTGTAATTCTTTTAATCTTAATAACTCTGGTTGTAAGATTTTCATTTTTGCCATTGATCTAAAAGAGTAGTTAGCCAAAGGAAAGAACAACAATCTAACAGCGGCTGTAACTAAAATTATAGCTATCCCAAAATTTTTAGTGAGCTCAAATAGATAGTTTATGGTGAAAAACAATGGTTTTGTTAAAAAATATAGCCAACCCCAATCAATAGTTAAATCAAATTTATTAATACCCTCCGATTCAGCATATCCGTCAATAATTTTTACCTCTTTGGCAGCAACAAAAATCTTTGTTCCAGATGTTTTTGATGAAGAGGGTTGAACTACTACCGGTTCATTTAATATATAATTTGCTTTATAACTCTCAGATTTATAAACAAATTCTCCTCTAAAAGATTGATTTTTTTCAGGAACTAATGCAGTTATCCAAAACTTATCAGTTATTCCTAACCAACCACTCTCTGCATTATGTTCTTTTTTTTTATCTTTAATATCATCGTAATCATATTCTTTAAGATCTTCATTAAAGACTCCAATAAAACCATCATGCAATATCAAAGTTCCAGACATAGATCCTGCTTGAAGAACCGGTTTTTGATTTCTAGTTATTTGTGCGTAAGGATATAATTCTACTACTCCACTAGATTTATTTTGGATCTCTTGGGTAATTCTAAACAAAAATTTATTGTCTAATTGAATTTTTTTTCTGAATATTAATCCTGATTTATTATCCCATTCTATAATTACAGGACTTTCTGCTGAAAGTTTATTATTACCCTTAACCCTCCAGATTGTATCTTTATTAGGGAGTGAGACACCCTCAATATTGCTAGTTGCCCATCCAGTTTCAATAAAATAACCCTCTTTTGTTTCTTTAGGGTTAAGGTATGTTACCTTTTTATCAGATCCAAGAGTTTCATTGTATTTTTTAAAAGTAATATCATCTATCAAAGCTCCTTTAAGAGAAATTGAACCAACTACACTTGAATTTTCAAAACTTATTCTCTCGTCAGACTTAATAGCATCTCTCCTAGATACTACATTTGTATCTTTTCCTGTAATATTAACATTTGGAGCATCAAGATCTTTAGCATTTTTTTGATCGCCTTCATTTTGTTCCAATTTTTTTTGCTCTTCAATTTTTGGTGTTTCAAAAATTACAGACCAACCAAACAGAACAGCAAATGATAAAGCTATCGCAAAAATTACGTTTCTAAGATCCATTTAATATTTTTTTTTCAAATTTTCTTTTTTTGGAACCAAATCTATTCCCGAGCTACCTCCTAAAATTTTTAAGGGATGACATTTGGCTATTCTTTTAAAACCTAAATATGAGCCTTTGATTGGACCATGTATTTCCAAAGACTCAATAAAATATTCTGAGCATGACGGAAGAAATCTACAACTTGGTCCAAAAATTGGAGATAAAAAAAATTTATAAAACTTGATTATACCTATTATTGCAAAGTTAATAATTTTCATAATTCTACACCATCTATTCTTTTAAAACTTTTTTTCATTTTTTCAAACAACGAATTGTGACGTTCTTTATACGCCTTCTCTTTACCAAAAATTATATATGTATAGTTTAAATTGATTAGACTATTCATTTCCAATAGTTTTTGTACAATAGATTTTAATTTTCTTTTAATTCTATTTCTTTTTACGGCATTACCAATTTTTTTTTTCATAACAAAGCTTATATATAGTTTTTTATTTTCTTTTGTTTTTTTGATAAAGTTTTTCGCGCGATATATACTAAATAAATCGCTGTTAACCACTCTATGTTTTAACACTATTTGAAAATGTGAGCTTTTTTTTAAACTTTCAAGCTTTGTCATTGATTTTTTAAGTAGAAAGTCTTTTCCGACCCTTTGCCCTTCTTCTTGACAGAAGTTTTCTGCCGGCTTTTGTCGACATTCTTGACCTAAAACCATGTCTCCTTTTTCTTATTAACTTACTTGGCTGATAGGTTCTCTTCATAAGATTTCTTTGGCTCCTATTAAATTTTTTGATATTTATAGGGAATAAGACTGTATAAGTACAGTTAAAAGTTGATTTATGAATATATCTTCTGGAAAATTAAAACTACTAATTGCTGCAGTTTATTTATCTTTGCTTTTTATTGGTCTTTATTTTTTATTTTCCGCAATTGATTTTAAAGATTTAACTAGCTACAATTTTATAAAATCAAACAAAGACATAATTTTACAATATAAAGAGGAAAATTTTTTATTTTTAACATTAGCTTTTTTTATTTTTTGTATTATTTGGGTACTTTTTTTAGGTTTTGCAAGCCCACTACTTCTTTTTGGGGGATTTGTTTTTGGTAAGTGGTGGGGTATATCAATAGTTCTTATTTCCACAAGCATCGGGGCAACATTATTGTATGTTTTAGCTGGTGCTTTTTTCAAAGATTTTATAGAGGCAAAACTAGCTCCTAAATTTTCAAAGCTTAGAGAGCTTTTCAACAAAAACGATATTATTTATTTTATGTGCTTTCGTTTTGTAGGAGGCGGAGGTACCCCTTTTGGCATACAGAACGTTTTGCCAATTTTATTTAATATGCCAATAAAAAATTATTTTATAGCAACAGTGACTGGGTGTTTGCCCTCAATGTTTATTACGGTAGCAATTGGTTCCGGCATAGAAAGAGTCATAGATAAGAATATGGAACTTACCTTTATGAAAGTAGCAACTTCTCCAGATATATATTTACCTATAGCTGGATTTTTTATTATTGTAATTATAGCATTTATTCTAAATAAAACTTTCTTTGAAAAAAATCAAAAGTGAAAAATATTAAAATAATCTTATGGTTTGTTTGGTTTTTATTAGTTATTGTATGGAATTACGGTTACCCGGCCGCAAGTCCATTGCTCGATGTTTTGGTAGCGGTTATTTTATCTATAGTGAATATAATGTTATTAAAATTTATTAAAAGATAGTTGTGTTAGAAGATATTTTTAAATCAGCTGTTATTCACCATGAGAAAAAAAATTTTTCAAAAGCCAAGAAGCTGTACGAAAGTCTCTTAAAAACAAATCCAAATAATCTTGCTATACTTCAAAACTATGCTTCTTTACTCTCGCAGATTAAAGAATATAAAAAAGCCAACACTATATTTAAGAAGTGTTTGGAAATAAAACCCCAAGACCCTCTTCTATTGTATAATTATGGAAAATTTTTTCATGACCAAAGAATTTTTAAAGAAGCAATTAAATTTTATAACGAGTCTTTAAAATTGAATTCTAAAAATCATTTAGCCCCTTATAATATTGGAAATATATACCTTGCCGAGAATAAATTTCTAGAAGCTATCGCGTCATTTAAAAAAACTATAGAAATTAATCCATCATATTTTATGGCTTATAACAACCTGGGTATTGCTCACAAAAGAATTGGTAATTTTGATGAAGCTCTAAAATTTTATAGGAAAGCGATTGAAAAAAATAAAGATTATGTCGATGCCCACGTGAATTATAGCACAATGTTATTAACCGTCGGCAAATTAGAAGAGGGATTAAAGGAGTACGAGTGGAGAAAAAAAAGCAAATCATTTTCTGATTATATAAGTTATAGATCTTTAAAATTAACAAGCAAAGTTTGGAATGGCGAGAACCTTAACAATAAAAAAATACTTATAATAGCTGAGCAAGGTATTGGTGATCTCATACAATTTGCAAGATATATGTACCTATTGAAAAATAAATATAAGACAGAAATAATTTTAAAGATTAAAAATAATAAGTTTTCTCATTTTTTTAATCCCAATGATTTTAAAATTATATCAAATGATCAAGTAATACCAAATCATGATTATCATGTATTTATGGTTAGTTTGCCTATGATTTTTTTTAAAAGTAACGAAATTTTTTATAAGTCAGAAAATTTTCTTCAATCAGATAAAAAAATAAAAATAAAATGGAAAAAAAGAATTTCCAATATTAAGAGTATCAAAATAGGGATTCATTGGTCTACCTCATCTTTGATGCCAGAAAAGAATTTACCTCTTAAAAACTTTATTAGTCTTTCTAATACTATTGATGCCAGTTTTTTTGTTTTACAGAAAGATTTAAATTCAAATGAGATTGAAGTACTATCACAAAATAAAAAATTTTTTTATTTTTCAGATATGGATAAATCAGAAGATGCATTCATTGATAGTATTGAAATTATAAGAAATTTGGATTTAATTATAACATCAGACACTGCTGTTGCGCACCTATCTGCAACTCTAAATAAGAAAACTTGGATTATATTACCATTTGTTGCTGATTGGAGATGGTTTACAGAAAAAAAAAACACCCAGTGGTATACAAACGTTACTCTTTATAGACAGAAAAAAATTGGAGATTGGAAAGAAGTGTTTCAGGTTATTAGAGATGATTTGAAGAAAGAATTTTGAATTAATACTTATTTAAATTTTTAAATTACTAGGAAAAAAAATATAATCATCACTTACTTTTTTTACTTTCTTATAACCTAAATTTTCTATAAAGCCGGCTACTTCCTCAACATTTGTATCCATATTTTCAAACTTTCTTTTCTGATTTCCCCATATTTCTACAATTATAATTGGTCTATTTTCTATAATTTTCTTAGCAGCCCCCTTAATTGTTTCATATTCTCGTCCCTCCACATCTATTAGCATTATATCAAATTTTTCAATTGGAAGGTCATCAAACTTTTTCATGTTGTTATGATATTTTTTGGTATGCAAAGTTGAGGATAGACGATTTTTTTTAATATCTTCTTCAGTTACAGCATGCATTCCCCCTGAATTATTTTTAGTTCTTTCATGATTTGAGTCTAAAAAATAAACTTTATTTTCTTCTCCACCAACTGCTACATTAAATGTAACTATATTTTTTATATCATTTAATTTTATATTTTCTAAAAAGTGTTCATAAGTCGGAGGATAAGGTTCTATTGCAGTGACCTTTTCTATGTATTTGGATATAGGTAGTGCAACTGTACCTATATGACTTCCAACATTAATAAGATGTTTTAAGTTATATTTTTTTATCAAAAGCCCAATTAGCAAAACAATGTCATTGTTCCACTGGTTGCCCTTCATTAGGGTATTTTCAATGAGGTCTTTACTATTTTTAATAAGGTATTTTACATTATTAACTACTACAATTTGCTTTTTATTCATATTTTTAGATTATATGTCTACACAAATTCAAATATTTGTCTAATAATAAAAATAAATTATATATAATAATGTTCAAATTTAATTAATTAATGTTAAAAAAAAAATTCGTATTTTACATTCTTTTTTTTACAATACTAATCACGGTTTTATTAATATTTGATTTTGCTTTAAGCAGAACTATTTTAAAATATAACCACTGCATATCTTATCAAGAATATTTTTATGATTTAAAAAAAAATTGTAAGGGCAAATATCGTTTTAAGAAGTCTTTTCCTTTAGTTAAAACTTATACAGATGATATGGGATTAAGAGTTGGTAAGAATAATCAAAATAAAAATCCTGATAATAAAAATATTTTTATATATGGAGACTCTTTTACCTATGGCGTAGGTCTTGAATATGAAAAAACTTATGTTGGATTAATAGAAAAACGTTTAGAAAATTATAATTTGTATAATTTTGGAGTAGGGTCTTATAGCCCATCAGTATACCTTTACAAGTTAAAGCAATATTTAAGTAGAGGACTTTATCCAAATAAAGTTTTAATTTTTTTAGATCTTACAGATGTAATAGATGAGTCAACCAGATGGACTTATGATAAAACTACAGATACTGCTAAGTTGACATCAAAAGAATTATACATTCGCTCTCAAAAAGATGAGAAAAAATCAAATGAGTACAACTTCAAATTAATGAAGAATATTGCTTCTTATATAAATTATAATTTAAGAAATTTTAGAGCAGATACAAAATTAAAATTAACTAGCGAGTATAAAATTAAACAAAGTATTCAGGGTAATTTTACCTATACCTCTCAAGCTAAATTAGACAAAAGATTTTGGAAAAAAGACACGTTCGATAATGGCGTTTTTAAAATACAAAAAGCTTTTAATGATCTTAACGAAATGGCAGATAAAAACAATTTTGAATTATTTTTAGTTATTTATCCATGGGCCGAAACTTTAGAATTTGGTCAAAATTCCTATAGCTGGTCAAATTTTACGAAAAATTTATGTGTTAATAAAAATTGTAAAGTAATTGACGCAATACCTGCTTTTAAAGATTATAAGAAAAAGAATAAAAATTGGGTAAAAGAATTATATTTTTTAAATGATGAACATTTTAACGAAAAAGGTGCAAAATTATTATCACAAATAGTTTTGTCAGAATTAGAGAGATATGAAAATTAATGGCAAAGAATTACGAACAATTTGGTTTGAAAATAATATTGTTTAAATTATAGACCAAACAAAACTTCATCATCAATTTATAATTAAAGATCTAAAAAGCATAAAAGAATCAATTAATGCAATTAAGACCAACTGACCTCTTCCTTACCATGGAAGTGCTCTACCAACTGAGCTATGTGGGCTTCTAGATTAAATAGAAACATGTAATTTTACATTTTATCAATAGCTTATTTACAGGGGTTTTCAGTAGAGGCTTGCATATTCACACTCTTCAAAGTAAAACATAATAAAATTATGGTGCAAAAATGGGAATCCACTACGATTATAAATCTACAAGAGGTGAAAAGGCGATGCGCAAAGAGGCCAAGAGAAAAGCACGTTTAGAGCAGAGAAAGGCTAAAAGAAATCTAAAGGTAAAAGCCGAAGAACCCGAAGATAAGATGCATGATATTCAAAAAACCATAACTTTGGAAGATTTAACCAATCCTAACAAAAATTAATCTGGATGAAAATTGTTGAGAAAAAAGAGAAATCTTTTTTGCGCAAAGAATTGGCTTTAAAAATAAACTTAAAAAAAAGAAAAAAATTTAGAGAAAAGTATAAGCGAAAAAAAAAATCATGAGTGTTTTATCAGATAAGTGGATCAGACGAATGTCAAAAGAAAAAAAAATGATTTCACCTTTTGTTTCAAAACAAGTTAGAAAGGCAAAAATTTCATTTGGTCTTTCATCTTATGGCTACGATGCGAGGGTCTCTAATGATTTTAGAATTTTTACCAATGTAAATTCTGCTGTAGTTGATCCAAAAAATTTTAAAAAAGAAAGTTTTGTATCAAAAAAATCAAAAGTTTGCATTATCCCACCAAATTCTTTCGTTCTTGCTAGAACCGTTGAGTATTTTAAAATACCAGAAAATGTGATGGTCATTTGCCTTGGAAAATCTACTTATGCTAGATGTGGAATTATTGTAAATGTTACACCTCTCGAACCCGGTTGGGAGGGATATGTTACACTCGAATTTTCAAATACCACACCGTTGCCAGCAAAAATTTATGCTAATGAGGGAGCAGCCCAGTTTGTCTTTATTAAGGGAAATGAAAAACCAGAAACTTCATATTCAAAAAGAAAAGGTAAATACATGAAGCAGAAAGGTGTTACACTTCCCAAAATTTAGTTAATGCAAAAATTAATAGTCAAAGGTAAAAAAAGTTTATCTGGCATTGTTAAAATATCTGGCTCGAAAAACGCTACTCTTCCTATTTTAGCAGCTTCAATTCTTAGTGATAAAAAAATAGAAATAAGTAATGTTCCTTTAGTTAAAGATGTAACTACAATGTCCCAATTACTGAGGCATATTGGATCCAATTTAAAGATTGATTTTAAGAAAAAAAAAATTTTCATACATAATAAAAATAAAAAACTCAAAACTGTAGCACCATATGCTTTTGTAAAAACTATGAGAGCTGGAGTAATTGTTTTAGGTTCTTTATTATCTAAATTTGGAAAAGCCAAAGTATCTTTGCCAGGTGGATGCGCAATTGGAACCAGACCAGTAGATATACATCTTTTTGGCCTTAAAAAATTAGGAGCCAAAATAAAGATAAAAAATGGATACATTTTAGCGGATGCAAAAAATGGACTTAATGGAACCAAAATAAGATTTCCTTCAATATCAGTTGGTGCAACAGAGAATGTTATAATAGCCGCAAGCTTTGCAAGAGGAACAACATATTTAAAAAATTGTGCTTGCGAACCAGAAATAAAAAATTTAACAGATTTTTTAAAAAAAATGGGGGTCAAAATAAGTTGGATAAAGAAAAGGGAGATTAAAATCGTAGGAAATAGAAAACTAAGACGCGCCAATCATAAAGTTATGTTTGATAGAATTGAAGCCGGAACCTTCATTATAGCAGGCGCATTAATTAGTAAGAGTCTTAAAATTGTAGGTGTTGATACAAAGGTTTTAAAAAAAGAACTATCTATCTTGAAGAAAATGGGAGTTAGATTAAAAATAAAAAAACACGAACTGCAGATATTAGAGTCTAAAAATATAAAACCCACATCAATTAAAACTGAACCTTATCCTGGTTTTCCAACAGACTTACAGGCGCAAATTATGGTATTGATGATAAAAGCAAAAGGAAAATCTAAAATAAAAGAAAATATTTTTGAAAATAGATTTATGCATGTTCCTGAATTAAATAGAATGGGTGCAAAAATAAAAATTTTGGGAAATACTTCCACCGTTATTGGTTCACAAAGTTTAAATGGCGCAGAAGTTATGGCTACTGATTTAAGAGCCTCTGTGAGCCTGGTTTTAGCAGGATTAATTGCAAAAGACAAAACCATTATAAATAGAGTTTACCATTTAGACAGAGGCTATGAGAAACTGGAAAAAAAATTAAGGAAGTGCAAAGCACATATTTCTAGAATTCATTATTAATGGAAAACAAAAATTTGAAATTAAATGCAACTTCAGACGAGGATTTGAGGGTAATCTCAGCACATTTACAAGATTCTATTACTCAGGTTAAAAATATAGCTCACCTAAAAAAAAACAGAATTTTTTTAGTGCAATTTAATAGGTTCATGTGGGAGGATGTAGAAAAAGGTGTTTTTAGAAAAAACAAAAGAGTTCAATCAATCCTCAGATTTGAAAATATAATGAGAGTTTATTCTAAAAACATAAATCAAAAGAAGAAGGATCGTTTTCTAGATTTTTTAGCCATTGAAACTTCATTATTGTCTGATAAAAGTTACGAAATAAAATTAAATTTTGCTGGTAATATATTAATAAAATTAAATGCTGAGGTGATAGAGTGTTTTTTAGAAGATACGGGTGAGCCTTGGGAAACTAAAAATAAACCAAAAAACGATTTTTTTAATGATTAGAATACTAAATACAAAAAATAAAGAATTTAACAAACAGTTGAGTTATTATTTAAGTTTAAGGAAAATTAATTTTAGCACAAAGTCAGGTGTTGTAAGAAAAATTATAGCTGATATTAGAAACAATAAAGACAAATCTCTGATAAAATATGAAAAAAAATTTAATAAATTAAAAAAGTTAAATAAAAAAAATCTTTATTTTTCAAATACTGAAATAAAATCTATTATTAAGAAACTCGATCCAAAAATAAGAAAATCTATTGATCTTGCCTATGTTAGGATTTTAAATTTTCATAAAAATCAAAAATTTAAAGACTTTAAAGTTAGAGATAAATATAAAAATATTTTTTCTTATCGTTCAGTACCAATAGATAGGGTTGGTATTTATGTTCCAGGTGGTACAGCAAGTTATCCGAGCTCAGTTATAATGAATTGTATACCTGGTATTGTTGCTGGTGTTAAAGAAATTTTTATGACTGTCCCGTCAACAAACGGAAAAATAAATCCTGGCGTTATATATGCCGCCAAAAAATGTAAAGTAAAAAAAATTTACAAACTAGGTGGTGCCCAGGCTATAGCAGCTTTTGCTTTTGGGACAGAGACAGTATCTAAAGTTGATAAAATTGTGGGACCCGGGAATGAGTATGTGGCTTTGGCAAAGAAAGAAGTTTTTGGAGAGGCAGGTATAGATATGTTTGCCGGACCATCAGAAGTAACTATTATTGCTGACAAATATTCCAATCCAGACTGGATAGCTGCAGATTTAATTGCACAAGCGGAACACGATGAAATGTCACAATCAATATTGTTAACTAACAGCAAAGATATAATTCTAAAAGTGAAAAAGTTAATAAATATACAGTTAAAATATTTACCTAAGAAAAAAACTGTAATTAATAGTTTTAAAAAATTTGGACTTATTATATTAACAAAAAATATTCGGGAAATATCAGAAATAACTAACAGGATTTCACCTGAACATTTAGAAATATGTGCTAAAAATCCTGAAAGCTACCTAAAATCTATAACTAATGCGGGCTCTATTTTTCTTGGGGCTTATACCCCAGAGGCAATGGGTGATTATTTAGCTGGCCCTAATCATGTACTACCAACAACAGGAACGGCTAAGTTTTCTTCAGGTCTATCGGTTTATGATTTTTTAAAAAGGCAATCTATAACTAGAATAACAAAATCAGGTATTGAAAGACTTGGTTCATCGGTTATAAATTTAGCTGAATACGAGAACTTACAAGGACATGCTAACTCTGTAAAAATAAGAATAAAATAAAGGTATAGAATTTGGTTAAACAAGATAAAATTGAATTTAAAGGGAAGGTCACCGAACTGTTACCCAATGCTATGTTTAGAGTTATGCTTGAAAATAATCACGAAGTTTTAGCTCATACCGCTGGAAAATTAAGAAAGAATAGAATAAGAGTCTTAGCCGGCGATCAGGTTCTTGTGGAAATGACGCCGTATGATTTAACTAGGGGTAGAATTACCTTTAGATTTTAGGGGCCTTGTAGCTCAGTAGTAGAGCAGTACCCTGAAAAGGTATGTGTCGTTTGTGCGATTCAAACCAAGGCCACCACAACGTTAGGGCTAAATGAGTAAATTTAAATCTGATATTGAAATAGCTAGGGCATCCAAGATGAAACCGATAGGTGATGTTCTTGGAAAATTTAACATTCCTGATGACCCTTTTTCTTTTAGTCCAATGGGCCGTCACATTGCCAAACTTAATTTTGAATATATTGATAAATTAAAAGAAAAAAAAAGTAATTTAATTCTTGTAACAGCTATTACACCCACACCAGCAGGAGAAGGAAAAACAACAACCTCTGTTGGTTTAAATGATGGCTTAAATAAAATTGGAAAAAAATCAATTGTATGTTTAAGAGAACCAAGTTTAGGACCTTCTTTTGGCATGAAGGGGGGAGCTGCTGGCGGTGGGTATTCCCAAGTGGTTCCAATGGAACAAATTAATTTACATTTCACAGGAGATTTTCATGCAATAACTTCAGCACACAATTTACTCTCAGCTTTAATTGATAATCATATTTATTGGGGAAATAAATTAAATATAGATACTGAAAATATAGTTTGGAAGCGGGTGGTTGATCTAAATGATCGTGGACTTAGGAAAATAAAAATTAATCTCGAAAAGTTAAAAACCAATATCCCAAGAAATGATAGTTTTGATATTACTGTCGCATCAGAAGTTATGGCGATCTTCTGTCTATCAAATAGCATCAATGATTTAGAAGAGAAAATTGGAAATATTACCGTTGCTTATACTAAAGATAAAAAACCTATTTATGCAAAAGATCTTAAAGCTAATGGCCCCATGACAGTATTATTGAAAGAGGCAATCAGGCCAAATGTGGTTCAGACTTTAGAAAATAATCTTGCAATTATTCATGGCGGACCTTTTGCAAATATTGCTCATGGGTGTAATTCAATTATTGCTACTAAAACTGCTTTAAAATTATCTGAATATGTAATTACTGAAGCTGGTTTTGGAGCAGATCTTGGTGCAGAAAAATTTTTAGATATTAAATGTCGTAAAGCAGGTCTTAAACCAAGTTGTGTAGTGCTTGTGGCTACAATTAGAGCTTTAAAAATGCATGGAGGTGTTGAGAAAGAGGATCTTAAGAAAGAAAATCTTGATGCACTTAAAAAAGGTATGCCAAATTTAGAAAGACATATACAAAATATCAAGAAATTTGGTTTGGAAGTAATAGTTGCTATTAATCATTTTTTTACTGACACAGATAATGAAGTTAAAACCATTCAAGAAAAATGTGCTAAAATTGGGGTCAAAGCAAGTCTCTGTACCCATTGGTCAGACGGTGGAAGTGGAACAATGGATTTGGCTAATAATGTTGTGGAATTGTGTAAAAATAGTGACCCATCTAAATTTAAACATTTATACTCTGATCAAATAACAATTTTAGAAAAAGTAGAAAAAATTGCTAAGGAAATTTATAATGCAAAAGGCATTGAAGTAAATGAGAAAATTAAGGAACAGATTAAAACAATAGAGCAGGCAGGGTTTGGAAGATTTCCAGTTTGTATTGCAAAAACTCAATATAGCTTTTCTACCGATCCTAAATTAAAGGGAGCTCCTTCAGGACACACATTATCCATAAGGGAAGTAAGATTATCCAGTGGAGCTGAATTTGTAGTTGTAGTTTGTGGGTCTATAATGACTATGCCAGGACTTCCAAGAGTACCAGCAGCTGACAATATTAAGTTAAACAAAAAAGGCGAAATAGAAGGCTTGTTTTAATATTTATTTCTTTTTGTATTTTGCCGCTTCCTCAGAACCACCAGTAGCACTTCCTTTACTATATGAATGAGCACCCATCCCTGCAAGTTGACCATCTTTAATGATTAAGTAAGGGTCCCTGATTGGTTTTTTTTCGAAGAAACATTCTAAAATTTCTCGAACTCCTGCCGCATATCTAGCTTGTGCTGATAATGAGGTTCCTGAAGTGTGAGGTGTCATACCGTGGTTTGGCATTGATCTCCAAATGTGATCATTTGGTGCTGGTTGAGGAAACCATACATCTCCCGCATAGCCACTTAATTGACCAGATTTAAGAGCTTTAGCTATTGCTTCTCTATTACAGATTTTTCCTCTAGCTGTATTAACAATGTAAGCGCCCTTCTTCATTTTGCTTATCAATTTGTCGTCAAATAAATTTTCTGTTTCTGGGTGAAGAGGGCAGTTGATTGTCACTACATCACAAACTTTAACTAAAGACTCTACTGAATCGTGGAATGTTAAATTAAGCTCCTTTTCAACGGAATCTGGTAATTTGTGCCTGTCAAAGTAGTGAAGATGAACATCAAACGGCTTCATTTTTCTTAAAGCATCTAATCCAATACGTCCTGCAGCAACTGTTCCTACATGCATACCTTCTACATCGTAAGATCTGTGAACCGCATCGGCAATATTCCAACCACCTTGATTAACAATATTATGTTGATTGTGGTAATCCCTAACTAGAGACAAAATCATCATAACAATATGTTCAGCTACTGATCGTGAATTACAATAAGTAACTTCTACGACATCAATTTTATTATCCATTGCCGCTTGTAAATCTACGTGGTCAGATCCAATACCAGCGGTAATAGCCATCTTTAATTTTTTTGCTGACTGAATTCTTTCTTTTGTTAAATAATAAGGCCAAAAAGGTTGAGATATTACTACATCCGCATCAACCAATTCTTTGTCTGCTTTACAGCCTTTTGCATCTTTATCTGAGGTCACAACCAATTGATGACCATTAGACTCTAAAAACTTTCTTAAACCTAACTCTCCTGAAACACATCCCAGTAATTGACCTGGCTTAAAATCTATTGCCTTAGGTGTTGGTAACGCCATACCGTCAGGGTATTTATCCAGTTTAGGCAAACTAGCCACAGGGTAGCTTTTGGGCATACCTCCTTTAGGATCATCGTATAATACGCAAAGTACTTTCATTTTTCCCCGAGACTTATTTGACTATTATAGCGTCACAAAGTCAAACTCTTCTTGTAATGATTTTTCTGGACACGCCGCAGGGTCCCCTGGTATATCCCGGGAAATATGCATTTTTCATTAGAGATTACAATGAAGACCGACCTTTCAGTTTTACCTAGGGTTAAAGATGTTTACATTACGATGTTACCTGGTAATGATTTTAAAGAAGTTGCTAACAAGGCAAAAGAATTAGTCCAATCCGGGTTTAATCCCGTGCCTCATTTTCCAGCAAGATCAATTAAAAATCTTAATGAATTAAAAGATTACGTTACAATGTGTAAAGATTTTGGCGTAAAACAAGCTCTTGTAATAGGTGGAAGTGCAGAGCCAATTGGGGATTACCATTGTTCCTTACAACTTTTAGAGACAGGTCTATTTAAGGGTTTGAAGATAGGAATTGCTGGACATCCCGAGGGGTCCCCTGATATATCGGATTCTAGTTTGGAGAAAGCCATGAAAGATAAGAAACCGTTTGCAGACTACATTGTAACTCAATGGCTTTTAAACCCAGATCCAATCAATAAATTTATTTCCAAACAAAGTTTACCAGTACATGTTGGAATTACAGGTCCATTAAAATTTAGCAGTCTTATAAAATTTGCTAATATTGTAGGAGCAAAAAACTCAATCAATTTTCTTAAATCGAATGCATCAAAAGCATTAGACTTATTGAGACCATCTGACCCAAATGATTTAATTAACAAGATCAAGGGTTCAACAAATAATTTCCACATTTATACCTTTGGTGGATTAAAAGAAACAAATAGATGGTTAGAAACTAATAATTATGCCTAAAAAAGTTCCTAATTCTTACAAAGTTGAAAAAGTAAATTATGATAAGTTAAAACATGAAACTTCAGTAGATCAATCTGACAGATATGTTCCATACAATCTGAGACAAAGCGGACCAACAAAAGTAGACATGTTAATATCAACGCGTGTGAGAAAATCTCCTTACTGGCATCTTTCAATGAAAGCGGGATGTTGGAGGGCTACAGTTTACAATCGTGTTTATCATCCAAGAGGTTATGTAAGACCTGAAAAAGGTGGAGCTATGGTTGAGTATAAAGCAATTAAAAATCACGTTACGATGTGGAATGTAGCAGTAGAAAGGCAAATTCGTGTTAAAGGTCCTGATGCAGTAAAATTTACAGATTACGTAATAACAAGAGATGCTACAAAAATTTCAACTATGAGAGGTCGTTACGTTATTCTTTGCAACTACAAAGGTGGGGTTCTCAACGATCCAGTATTAATGAGAGTAGCAGATGATGAGTTTTGGTTTAGCTTATCGGACTCAGATATTGGTTTTTATCTACAAGGCGTTAATGCAGATAAAAAATTTAATGTTGAAATTGACGAAATCGATGCGTGTCCTGTTCAAATACAAGGTCCTAAATCAAAAGCATTAATGAATGACCTAATTGGGGATCAAGTTGATTTGGATAATATGCCTTTTTATGGTTTAGCCGAGGCAAAAGTTGGAGGCAGAAGCTGTGTTATTTCTCAATCAGGATTTTCTGGGGAAGCCGGTTATGAAATTTATCTTCGTAATGCAACTTTGTACGCTGAAGACATGTGGAATGCCGTACTTAAAGCAGGTAAAAAACATAAACTTATGGTTATAGCACCCGCACATCACAGAAGAATTCAGGCTGGAATATTATCTTGGGGTCAAGATATGGATCAACAGCACAATCCGTTTCAATGCAATCTTGGTTACCAAGTATCTATGTCTGGAAAAGGTGAATGGAATAAACAAGCAGACTATGTTGGAAAAGAAGCTTTAGAAAAAATGAAAAAACAACTAAAGAGTGGGGAAAAACCATATAAACTTCAGCTTGTTGGTTTGGAACTTGGTGGAAAGCCAGTAGAAGATTATGCAAATGATTTTTGGTTAATATCTAACGACAAAGGTGGCAAACCAGTAGGATTTATAACTTCTCCCTGGTATCATCCTGAAAAAAAAATGAATATTGCAATGGGCTACGTTCCATTTGAAGGGAATTTAAATAAGAATGGATTTCCAACTGGTAATTTTGGAAAGAAATACAAAGTGCATTTACCAAAAAAATATTCTAACAAACCTGTTGATGCAGTGGTTGTTCCACTGCCATTTACTCAATCTTTCAATCCAAATACTAGAGAAGCAAAAAAATAAACTAAGCTACTTTGCCGTGACAATGTTTATATTTTTTTCCGGATCCACAAGTGCAGGGTGCATTTCTAGAAATTTTTTGTTTTTTTGTCAGAGCAGGTTTTTTTGACTCCCGATCCTCTTTCACTACTACCTTAAGATTCATTAAGAATTTGATAGTGTCAGCTTTTACCTTGAATAGTAAAGTTTCAAAAAGTTCAAAAGCTTCCTTTCTAAATTCGGCAAGAGGATCTTTTTGCCCATAGCTTCTCAATCCTATAACTTGTCTTAATTGTTCCAGATATTGCAAATGTGATCTCCATAAGAAATCCAACATTTGTAAAAAAATTCTTTTCTCAACTTCGTTGTTTTGTTCTTTTCCTAATATTTTTATACGCTCATTTCTTCTCTCGTCATAAATATTCTTAATCTTTTCAATAAGGGTTCTTTTATTCATTTTGGCAAATGCTTCTATTTCTTCTTGTTGAAAAATACCTCCAAAATTTGTTTTTACTTCATTAGAAAATACTTTCAAATCATTGCTATTTTTGTAATCTTCCAAAGCCTGAGCTATATTTTGGTTTATTTCATCCATAAAAGAATAAATCATCTCCGTGACTTTATTTGTTTTTAGTATTTTTAACCTTTGGCTGAAAATAACTTGTCGTTGATCATTCATTACATCGTCAAATTTAAGAAGCGTTTTTCTAATCTCAAAATTTCTAGCCTCAACTTTTTGTTGAGCCCTTTCCATTGCTTTATTAATCCAAGGATGGTTAATAGACTCATTTTGTTTCAAACCTAATTTTTTGAGCATACCATCAATAGATTTTGCCCCAAATATTCTCATTAGATCATCTTCAAGACTTATGTAAAAAATAGAGGAACCCGGGTCTCCTTGCCTACCAGATCTACCTCTAAGTTGGTTATCAATTCTTCTACTTTCGTGTCTTTCTGTTCCCACGATATAAAGACCTCCCAGATTTTTTACTTTTTCTTTGTCAATCTTTATATTTTCAATTTTTTCTAAATTTTTATTTCCTCCTAATTGAATATCTGTTCCTCTTCCAGCCATATTTGTAGCTATAGTAACCATATTACTTTTTCCTGCTTCAGCTACTATTTTTGCTTCACTTTCATGTTGTTTTGCATTTAAAACATTGTGATTAATTTTATTTTCTTTAAGTATACCAGATATTTTTTCTGACTTTTCTATACTTGTAGTACCAACCAAAATGGGTTGTCCTTTTGAATTACATTCCTGGATCTTTTTCAGAATTGCAAAGTTTTTTTCTTTTTCAGTTCTAAAAATTTGATCATTTATGTCTTGTCTTATCATTTTTCTATGGGTTGGAATGCTAATTACATTTAATTTATAGATATTAAAAAATTCCTCTGCTTCTGTTAGTGCAGTTCCCGTCATACCTGATAGTTTTTTATATAATCTAAAATAATTTTGATAAGTTATAGAAGCTAAAGTTTGATTTTCTTTTTGAACTTCAACATTTTCTTTGGCTTCAATCGCCTGGTGCAATCCATCACCAAATCTTCTCCCCTCCAAGATCCTTCCAGTAAACTCATCTATAATTTGAACTCTATCGTTTTTCACTATGTAATCCGTATCTTTTTGGTACAAAAAGTTTGCCCTCAGAGCCTGATTTACGTGGTGAACTAAGTCCATATTTTGTGGGTCATAAAAATTATTATTTTTTAGCAAACCTGATTCAAGCGACATTTTTTCAATTTTATCAATACCAGAGTCCGACAAAATTGCATTTTTATTTTTTTCGTCTAATTCAAAATCTTTTTTTTCTAAAACCGTTACAAATTTGTTTGCTAAAAAATATTGGTTTGATTTATCTTCCATCCCGCCAGAGATAATTAGAGGTGTTCTAGATTCATCTATTAATATACTGTCTACTTCATCGACAATACAATAATCTTTATTTTTTTGTACCATTTCGGATAAATCGTACTTCATATTATCTCTTAGATAATCAAATCCTAACTCATTATTTGTAGCGTATGTTATATCTAGACTATAATTTCTTTTTCTTTGACTATCATCCAATTCATTTGTAATACATCCGGTTTCAAGACCAAGTCGATTATAAATTTTACCCATCCATTCAGAGTCTCTTTTTGCCAAATAGTCGTTTACAGTTACTATGTGAACTCCTTTCCCTTTAAGAGCATTAAGATAAGCCGGCAAAGTTGATACTAAGGTTTTTCCTTCGCCAGTTTTCATTTCAGCTATACAACCTCTATGAAGCACTACACCACCAATTAACTGAACATCAAAGTGCCTTTCGTTTAAAGTTTGTTTTGCCGCCTCTCTAACCATAGCGTAAGCCTCTGGAAGTATTTCTTCTAAATTTCTTCCTTCAGATATGTTCTTTTTTAGCTGATTTGTTTTTTCAGCAAATTTTTCTTTCGAATAATTTAGGAAATCTTTCTCCAATTCGTTAATTTTCACCACGATAGGCTTAATCTTATTTAATTCCTGTTGATTAGTGCTTTTAAATAACTTATTTAATGTTTTGGTTATAAAATTCATTGGTAGTTTATATATATTATATAGTGATAAATTGAGATATTTACATGACAATAAATCTTAAAAATTTTTTAAAAGACAAACCGAAACTGTCGAAAATGGGGGAATTTCAGCAACTCCAGGAAATAGAAGGTCTAGAAATTTCTGCAGTTTCTGCTGATTTGTATGGAAGTGGTAGAGATGATTTGTGCCTTTTTTATTTTAAAGATGGCGCCAATTATGCGGCTATATATACAAATAACTCAGTCTGTTCTGAATCAATAACTTGGAATAGAAATATAAGAAAGAAATTTATAAAGGCTTTATTGGTAAACACAAAAAATGCAAACACATTTGTTGGACCAAATGGTCAGGAGTCACTTGAAACTATATCTAAAAGTTTGGCTAAAAATTTAACTTTAAAAGAGGCTCAAAAAGAGGATGGCACAACAAACGTTATAAAACCAAATGAAGTTTTGTTTGCTTCAACTGGGGTGATTGGTGAAAAATTTCCGACCCAGCAGATCAAAAGTAATCTACCAAACTTAGTAGATAAACTAAGAGAGAAACAGAACAAGTTTGTATGGTTCAAGGCAGCGTCATCTATCATGACAACTGATACCAGACCAAAACTTGCTTATGAGGAATGCAGGCTTTGGAATAAGGACATAAGACTTTCTGCAATTGCAAAAGGATCCGGCATGATTGCACCAAACATGGCAACAATGTTAGCATTTGTTTTTACCGATGCAGATATTCCTTCAGTTTATTTAAAGGGTCTTCTAAAGAGAGCAGTCACCAATTCTTTCAATGCAATTACAGTTGATAATGACACCTCAACTAATGATATGGTTGCGATTTTTTCCACAAACAAAGTTAAAACTGGAAAAATTTATAATGTATTGGATCCAAAATTAAAAGATTTTGATAATGCACTCCAAAGATTAATGCTTAACTTAGCAAAACAAATTGTAAGTGATGGCGAAGGTGCAAAAAAATTTATTACAGTTAGAGTTACAAATGCTAGATCGCAGCAGATGGCAAAGACTGTAGCTTTTTCAATAGCAAACTCTCCTCTAGTTAAAACTGCAATTGCAGGAGAAGATCCAAATTGGGGAAGAATAATTATGGCAGTTGGTAAATCTGGAGAGAAAATTTCGCCAGAAAAAATAGAAATAAAATTAGGAGATTTAAAAGTTGCTGAAAAAGGAAAAATATCTGAGGAATATGATGAGGAAAAATTAAAGGAATATATGAAATGGGACTCTTTGGTAATTGAGGTTAATCTTAAATTAGGCCAAGCCTCTTTCGAATGTTATACTTGTGATCTTACTAATGAATATGTAAATATTAATGCGGATTATAGGAATTAATGATTAAGTATAATTTAAAATGTAAAAATAAGCATGAATTTGAAAGTTGGTTTTTGGATTCGAAAGAATTTGAAAAATTAAAATTAAAAAAAATGATTGAATGTACTCTTTGTGGCACAAAATCAATTGAAAAATCAATCATGTCTCCAAATATTTCAAGTAAAGAGCAGGAAGAAAAAAATCTAAAATCGTCAAATAATATTAAAAAAATTCGAGATGATTTATTAAAAATGAGAAATTTTGTTGAAAAAAATTTCGAATATGTTGGAACAAATTTTCCGAGAGAAGTGAGAAATATGTACTATGATAAGAGAAAAAATAAAAATATTTATGGAAAAGCAACTGAGGAAGAAACTGAGGAATTAAGAGAAGAAGGTATAGAGCTCACAACAGTTCCGTGGATAGATAAAAGAGAAGAAAACTAGTTTTTTTTAACAACAATTATATAATTTACCGAACAATTTTTGCTCAAGCTCCAATTATTAGACATAATATTAAACTTCAAACCATCCAAATTTAATTTATTCAAATTCAATTTAGATAACCTTTCTTCTATTTCCTCAGGTTTAAGAAATTTTTCCCAACTATGAGTTCCAATTGGCAACCATCTCAATAAATATTCTGCACCTATAATAGCTTTTAAATAAGATTCAAAAGTTCTATTAATTGTTGCTATAAACATAATCCCATTTTTTTTAAGTAGGTCACTTGATGACTTTAAAAATAAATCTAAATTTTCTACATGTTCAACGACTTCTAAATTTAATATTACATCAAATTTTTCATTTAATTCACTCTTTTCAGGAGATGTATTAAAATATTTTATTTTAAGATTATTTTTTTTTGCATGAATTTTTGCAACCTCTATATTTTTAAAAGAAGCATCAATACCAGTCACATCTGCACCTAATCTACTTAGAGGTTCACATACCAGACCACCTCCACAACCAATATCCAATACCTTTAAAGCAGATAGAGATTTTTCATCTTTTTTTTTAAGCTTAAAATGGTCTCTACACTTATTAATTATGTATTTGATTCTAATTGGATTAAAAGCGTGTAAAGGTTTGAACTTGCCATTAGCATCCCACCATTCATCGGCTAATTTTGAAAACTTTTGAATTTCTTCCTGATTTATTGTAGTCATTAAATTCTTTATTATATTTTATTAAACTTAATTTTAACTTAATTTATTAATAAAATCTAACTATGGCAAAAAAAGTATTAAAATTTGGAGGAACATCTGTAGGTTCAATTGATAGAATTGTACATGCGGCAAAAATTATCAAAAAGGAGCATGATAGCGGAAACAAAGTTATAGTAGTTGTTTCTGCCATGGCGGGAACTACCAATAATTTAATTGCTCACTCTGAGTCAATATCAAAAAAATTTAACAAGAGAGAACTCGATGTTCTATTAGCTTCTGGAGAACAAGTTACAAGCGCCCTTATTGCTGGTGCATTAAACAATTTAAGTGTTAAATCAAAGTCTTGGATGAACTGGCAGATACCAATTATTACAGAAGGCGAGCACACTAACTCTAGAATTGTAAACATGAATGTAAAAAGTATAAATGACTATCTTTCAAAAGGTGGAGTTGCAGTTATTCCCGGTTTTCAGGGAATTTCAGAATCCGGAGATATCACATCAATTGGGCGAGGCGGATCCGATGCTACTGCGGTTGCAATAGCAAAAATATTTGATATGGACAGTTGTGAAATTTATACCGATGTTGAGGGAGTGTATTCCTCTGATCCAAAAAAAATCCCTGTAGCAAAAAAAATTGATAAAATTTCTTATGAAGAAATGTTGGAACTTTCTTCTTTAGGAACAAAAGTAATGCAGCCTTCAGCTGTTCAGACAGCAATGATGTATGATATTCCTTTACAGGTTAAGTCAACCTTTACTGATCGAAAAGGTACCGAAATAACTAACCAAGACAATATAGACTACACCAAAGTTGTTACAGGAGTCGCGTACTCCAAGGACGATGCAAAAATTACATTAATAGGAGTAGAAGATAAACCAGGTGTGGCAGCAGATATTTTTGAACCGCTTTCAAAAAATGAAATAAATGTAGATATGGTAATTCAAAATATATCTGCAGATGGAAAAAAAACTGACTTAACGTTTACCATAAAAAGACAAGATAAAAATAATGCAGCATCTTTGTTAAAAACAAACAAAAATATAAAGTATGAAACTATACAGATGAATGATAAAGTATCAAAAATATCAATAGTAGGGGCAGGCATGGTTGCGACCCCGGGGATAACGTATAAAATGTTTAGATCTTTGGCGGAAGAAAAAATAAATATTCTTGCAATTTCAACATCTGAAATAAAAGTTTCAGTGATTATTGATGAAGAGTCAACAATTCAGGCCTTAAAAAAATTACACAAAACTTTTAAACTAGACTAATGAAAAAAATTGAAATTAGACCACATAGAGTTATTAAAAGAAGAAAGACAAAAAAAATCAAGGTTGGAAATATATCTGTTGGAGGAGACTCACCCATTTCTGTTCAATCTATGACAAACACTATAACTTCTGACGAAACCTCAACTATAAAACAGATCAAAGATTTACAGGAAGCAGGTGCAGACATAGTTAGAGTTTCATGCCCTGATGAAGAATCTACAAAAGCATTAAAAAATATAACTAAGTCAACGAAGGTCCCTATAGTTGCAGATATTCATTTTCACTATAAAAGAGCAATTGAATCTGCAAAATCAGGGGCTAGCTGTCTTAGAATTAATCCTGGAAATATAGGATCTAAAGACAGGGTAAAAGAGGTAATCAAAGCAGCAAAGGATTATGGTTGCGCTATCAGAATAGGTGTAAATGCCGGCTCATTAGAAAAAAAAATTTTAGAAAAGTATAAAGAGCCTTGCCCAGAAGCTTTAGTAGAGAGTGCAACCCATAATATCAAACTTTTAGAGGATAATGATTTTTTTAATTTTAAGATTAGTGTTAAGTCTTCTGATGTTTTTCTGGCAGTAAAATCCTATGAAAGTTTGTCAGCTTTATATGATTATCCTTTACACCTCGGTATCACAGAAGCAGGGGGTTTATTTACGGGCAGTATAAAATCTTCCATTGGAATTGGAAGGCTTTTAATGAAAGGAATTGGAGATACAATAAGAGTTTCTTTGTCTGCAGATCCAATAGAGGAAGTTAAAGCAGGTTTTGAAATACTAAGTTCATTGGGAATTAGATCAAGAGGAGTTCAAATAATTTCGTGCCCATCTTGTGCTAGACAAGCTTTTCCCGTAATTGATACTGTTAAAATTCTAGAAAAAAAACTTTCTCATATAAAAAAACCCATGACTCTTTCTATAATAGGATGTGTAGTAAATGGCCCAGGTGAGGCATCCCAAACAGATATTGGCTTAACTGGAGGAGGTGATGGAAATAATCTACTTTACTTGTCAGGTGTTCCTCATAATAAAGTTGTTAGTGAAGATATTATAAATAAAGTGGTAAGTTTAGTAGAATCTAAAGCCAAAGAAACTAGCAATTAAATTTCATGATACCTATCGATAAAGTTAAAAAAATTGTAGAAAGATATATTTCCTTAGAGAAAGAACTTTCAACAGGAAGGCTTAATCCAAAACTATTAGCCAAAAAATCAAAAGAATACTCAGATCTTAAAGATATAGTGCCTCAAGCCAAAGAATATATTAGCTTTGAAAAAAATAAAAAAGATTTAGACAACATTATTCTGGATAAAAAAAATGATAAAGAAATAATTTTATTGGCAGAAAAAGAATTGAAAGATGCAGAAAAAAAAAGAGAAAAAAATGAAAAAGATATAAAAATTTTCTTGTTACCAAAAGACAAGGATGATGAAAAAAATACCATAGTTGAGATTAGAGCAGGTACAGGAGGTTTAGAAGCAACACTTTTTGTAGCTGATTTATTTAGAATGTATGAGAAAGTTTGTTCCAAAAAAAAATGGTTAATGGAAATAATCAGTATATCTAAAAGTGAAGCTGGTGGTTTTAAAGAAATCATTTTTTCTGTTACGGGGAACGATATCTATTCTTACTTAAAGTATGAATCTGGGGTACATAGAGTTCAGAGAGTGCCAGACACAGAGACTCAAGGGAGAGTTCATACCTCAGCAGCAACTGTTGCAGTTCTGCCTGAAGCTGAAGATGTAGATGTTGATATTAAAGAGTCTGATATTAGAGTAGATGTTTTCAGATCTGGAGGTCCAGGCGGGCAGTCTGTAAACACTACAGATAGTGCGGTGAGGATAACACATTTACCTTCAGGAGTGGTAGTTAGTCAACAAGATGAAAAATCTCAACACAAAAACAAAGCTAAGGCTTTAAAAATTTTGAGAGCCAGAGTTTATGAGGCCGAAAAAAGAAAAAGAGATCAAGAAAGATCTGAAAATAGAAAGAGTCAAATTGGTAGTGGAGATCGATCTGAAAGAATTAGAACCTATAATTTTCCACAAGGAAGAGTAACAGATCATAGAATAAACCTTACATTGCACAAGCTAGAAGAATTTCTTAACGGAGACATACATGAAGAAATGAACGAGAGTCTCCGACTCAAAGACCAAGATTTAAAATTGCGGAACCTTAATTAAAATGAATACAGTAGAACTTATAGATTTTGGATCAAAAATTTTGAGACATAATAAAATTATTAGTTATAGAATTGACTCAGAATTAATCTTAGCAAACATATTAAATATTCCAAGAGAAACTCTTTTGACAAAAGAATACAATGTACCTAATAAAAAAATTAAAAAATTCAAAACATTAATTTCCAGAAGGTCAAAGTCAGAACCAATTGCTTATATTTTTAAAAGAAAAGAATTTAGAAGCAAAGATTTTTTTGTAGATAAAAAGTCTCTAATACCAAGACCTGAAACAGAACTTTTGATTGATCCTATAAATAAAATATTTAAGAATAAGAACTTATTCTTTATGGATGCCGGTATAGGAACAGGCTGTATAGCTTTTTCTATTTTAAATGAATTAACAAATAGTAGGTGCATTGGCATCGATGTTTCAAACAAATCACTAATGAATGCCAAAATTAACTTAAAAAAATTTAAAAATAGAGTGAGACTTTTACAAAGATCCATAGATGATATAAGAAATGTCAAGTTCGATTTAATTGTTTCAAACCCTCCATATGTAATAAAAAGGGAGATAAACCGGCTGTCTGGTGATATAAAAAAATTTGAACCAAGAATAGCTTTGGATGGAGGCAATGATGGTCTTGACGTAATTAAAAAAGTTATTTACAAGTCTAGGTATATTCTTAAATCTAATGGTATTTTGGCTTTAGAAATTGGTACCGGGCAATATCTTTCAGTTATGAAAATTTTGAGAAAGAACAATTTTAGAAAAAAACTATTAATAAAAGATTACAGAAATAATGTTCGTTGTATTTTTAGCACGCTATAGAAAAATTTTTTAAAAAAAAACAAAAACTTAAATAATATTATTATAATTTAGTAAACTAAGAGGATATATGAGACACGATAAAATAAGAAGATTTAGACCAAGAACAAACAAATACCGATCTAGAAGACCTAACAATAATGGGATAAAGAATAATGGTATTATTCATCAGGTTCATAGCCACAGAAACGGTCTATCAAGAAATAATGTAAGCAAGAATCCTCACAATTTAGAAAGAATTATAGAAAAATATAAAAATTTAGCAAAAGAAGCTTTGAGCTCTGGAGATAAAATTCTTCATGAAAATTATTTACAACATTCTGACCACTTTTCAAGAATTTTGTCCGAGGTAGTTGCAAATAAGACAAAAAATAATTCAAATCAAGATACAGAAAATAATCAAGAAAATAATACCAATAACAATATTGTTAGCGAGTAAAATTAATTTTTTAACTGGGCTAACTTAACATCTAATTTTATTCTTGCAATTTCAAAAAGTTTTCTTTCTTCACCTTTTAAAATTTTCCCAGAAGGAAGTTTTAATTTTTGAGAATTAATAAATTTTCCATTATAAGATACAGTGTAATGTAAGTGAGGGCCTGTCGACATACCTGTATTTCCTACGTAACCAATAATCTGTCCTTGTTTAACTCTCCTTCCTGTTCTAGTAGCAATCTTTGACATATGACCGTAACCAGTTGTGTAGGAAGAATTGTGTCTTATTCTTACACAGTTCCCGCCGTTGCCACACCAACCTGCTTTAATTACAGTTCCATTTCCTGAAGCCATGATAGGCGTGCCAGTAGGCGCAGCAAAGTCTGTGCCGTTATGATGTTTTGTAAAGCCTAAAATTGGATGTTTTCTTTTCCCAAAACCAGACGATAGTCTTGCACCGTTAATCGGAGTTTTCATTAAAGCTTTTACAATGCTTCTACCTCGTTCATCATAAAAATCATAATTATTTTTATTTCCAAATCTATAAAGTTTTATTTTCTGATTATTTACATTTAAGTAAGCGTATAAAATTTTCCCAGTTTTTATTTTTTTATTTCTATCATCTAAATATCTTTCATACATCACTTCAAAGACATCCCCTTTTCTTATATCTCTTTGAAAATCAACTTCGAAACCATATATTCTTGCAAATTCAACTATTATATTGGGTTCTAACCCAACTTTAACTGCCGAACTGTATAGATTGTTTGTAATGGTGCCCTCAACAACAACATCTCTCTTGAATAATGCTGTAACATTTTTAGTTATTTCAAGTCTGTCTCTACTTTTGTCTATGTTAACAAATGTTGTTTTTGATATTGGGTATTTAACTTTAACAATTTCCATATTTTTCTTATCTTTTCCTTTTTTTAAAACAAACTGCATTTTTTGACCTGGGGATATATTAGAAAGATTCTTTTTTTTTATTTTTGTTACAATAAAATTTATTTCTCTTTGCTTTACGCTAAATTTTTTTAATATTGATTCAACGGTATCGTTATTTTTGACCACATAGTCGTATTCTAGATATGGTGATTTTATTTGGTTAAGCAAATAATTTTTTAACAATACAGTTTGGTCGTTAGAAATAAAAAAATCTATTTGCTCTAATCTCTTTTTTTTAACACTATTATTATAGGAAAATACAATGGCCGCTACAATTATGAATATAATCGAGAAAACAAATAAATTAGGTTTTACACTTCTTATGCCCTGTAATCTTTTGCTTGCACCAAACGCATTTTTGATCAAATTATGAAAAATTTTGTTATTCATGAATATAATTTCGTATATAAAAAAAAATCATCTTATACAATGCCAAGTAGCAAAAAAAGTGTTGGTTTTGCTAGTTTTTTCTTAAAAAACCAGCAAATATACGCCTTGATTAATTCCTATTATTTTGTATAACGGCGTCTCCCACTAATCGACATAGAATTAAAGCTTTTAGCGGATTTTACATCTGGTTTTGAGGGATAGTTTTGCAAGAATTTTGTGAAACTCAGCTTTTTTAAATTGTATAAATAGTTAAGAAGAGAAGTGTGGACGGTTAGGTTAACAAAGAAATTTGTCGTACACACTTTAACGAAAGTAACTTTAGTTCATTCTAAAGTTATTAAAGCTAGTGTGCGCCGTTATTAAACTTGAGAGTTTGATCATGGCTCAGAACGTACGCTGGCGGCACGCCTTATACATGCAAGTCGAACGCAGTAGCAATACTGAGTGGCAGACGGGTGAGTATAATGTGGGAATCTGCCTTTTGGTTTGGAATAACTCGGGGAAACTTGAGCTAATACCGGATAAGCCCTTACGGGGAAAGCTTTATGCGCCGAAAGATGAGCCCGCACTTGATTAGCTTGTTGGTGAGGTAATGGCTCACCAAGGCAACAATCAATAGCTGTTCTTAGAGGAAGACCAGCCACATTGGGACTGAGACACGGCCCAGACTCCTACGGGAGGCAGCAGTAAGGAATCTTGCACAATGGGGGAAACCCTGATGCAGCGATGCCGCGTGAGTGAAGAAGGCCTTTGGGTTGTAAAACTCTTTCGTTGGGGAAGAAAATGACTGTACCCAAATAAGAAGGTCCGGCTAACTTCGTGCCAGCAGCCGCGGTAATACGAAGGGACCTAGCGTAGTTCGGAATTACTGGGCTTAAAGAGCTCGTAGGTGGTTAAAAAAGTTGATGGTGAAATCCCAAGGCTCAACCTTGGAACTGCCATCAAAACTTTTTAGCTAGAGTGTGATAGAGGAAAGTGGAATTTCTAGTGTAGAGGTGAAATTCGTAGATATTAGAAAGAACACCAAAAGCGAAGGCAACTTTCTGGATCACTACTGACACTGAGGAGCGAAAGCATGGGTAGCGAAGAGGATTAGATACCCTCGTAGTCCATGCTGTAAACGATGTGTGCTAGACGTTGGAAATTTAATTTTCAGTGTCGCAGCAAAAGCGTTAAGCACACCGCCTGGGGAGTACGACCGCAAGGTTAAAACTCAAATGAATTGACGGGGACCCGCACAAGCAGTGGAGCATGTGGTTTAATTCGAAGATACGCGCAGAACCTTACCAACACTTGACATGTTCGTCGCGAGACCAAGAGATTGGTTTCTTCATTTAGTTGGACGAAACACAGGTGCTGCATGGCTGTCGTCAGCTCGTGTCGTGAGATGTTGGGTTAAGTCCCGCAACGAGCGCAACCCCTACGTTTAGTTACTAACATTTAGTTGAGTACTCTAAACGAACTGCCAGTGATAAGCTGGAGGAAGGTGGGGATGACGTCAAGTCCTCATGGCCCTTACGTGTTGGGCTACACACGTGCTACAATGGCACTTACAATGAGATGCTAAGAGGCGACTCCAAGCTAATCTCAAAAATGTGCCTCAGTTCGGATTGTACTCTGCAACTCGAGTACATGAAGCTGGAATTGCTAGTAATCGCGGATCAGCGCGCCGCGGTGAATACGTTCCCGGGTCTTGTACACACCGCCCGTCACACCATGGAAGTTGGTTACACCTTAAGGCAAAGCTTAAAACCTTTGACTACGGTACGATCAGCGACTGGGGTGAAGTCGTAACAAGGTAGCCGTAGGGGAACCTGCGGCTGGATCACCTCCTTTCTAAGGATGACCAAAAATTTCTTTTGGTCACAAAAAATTAGTTAATGTGACCGTCCTCATTTCTCTTCTTTAAAGTGTCTCTATGAAATGACTTTAGGGGCCGGTAGCTCAGGTGGTTAGAGCGCACCCCTGATAAGGGTGAGGTCGGACGTTCGAGTCGTCCTCGGCCCACCATGTTTTAGGGGGATTAGCTCAGCTGGGAGAGCGCCTGATTTGCATTCAGGAGGTCAGCGGTTCGATCCCGCTATCCTCCACCAAAATTGACACTTTTAGCTTTTTTAAATCGTAAATAATTTTATCAATATCTATATCCGATTGTTCGAATAGATGAACAATCATGAATGTTCGAATAGATGAACATTCCAACAAAAATTTAATTTTTACAGAAAATTTTTTTCTGTGCATTAAATCAAGCGTTAAAGGGCGTATGGCGGATGCCTAGGCACTGAAAGGCGATGAAGGACGTGGTATACTGCGATAAGTTTCGGGGAGCTGTATGCAGGCTTTGATCCGAAAATTTCCGAATGGGAGAACCCAACTCTTTATGAGTTACTTTACACCGAATACATAGGTGTAAAGAGCAAACCCGGAGAACTGAAACATCTAAGTACCCGGAGGAAAAGAAATCAATTGAGACTCCGTTAGTAGTGGCGAGCGAACGCGGAACAGGCCAGTAAAGTTGATAAGTTAATTCGAATAGTCTGGAAAGACTAACCACAGCAGGTGATAGTCCTTTAGAAGTAATACTTATTAATTTTCATGAGTAAAGCGGGACACGTGTAATCTTGCTCGAATACAGGGGGACCACCCTCTAAGCCTAAGTACTCTTCAGTGACCGATAGTGAACAAGTACCGTGAGGGAAAGGTGAAAAGAACCCCTATTAGGGGAGTGAAATAGAATCTGAAACCGTATGCCTACAAACAGTCGAAGCTCTTTTTAGAGTGACGGCGTACCTTTTGTATAATGGGTCAGTGACTTAATTTATCCAGCAAGCTTAAGCCGATTAGGTGTAGGCGTAGCGAAAGCGAGTCTTAAATGGGCGATTAGTTGTATGAATTAGACCCGAAAACGAATGAGCTTACCATGAACAGGTTGAAAGCAGGGTAACACTTGCCGGAGGACCGAACCAGTTGACGTTGAAAAGTCTTTGGATGATTTGTGGTAAGGGGTGAAAGGCCAACCAAATTCGTAGATAGCTGGTTTTCCGCGAAAACTATTTAGGTAGTGCGTTGAATAAACAGACTTTTGGAGGTAGAGCACTAAATGGGCTAGGGGGTGGAAACACCTACCAAACCTAATAAAACTCCGAATGCCAAAAGTCATTCCTCAACAGACAGACTGTGGGTGCTAAGGTCCATGGTCGAGAGGGGAACAGCCCAGATCACCAGATAAGGTCCCTAAATCATGATTAAGTGTGAAAGGATGTGGAGATTCCTAAACAGCCGGGAGGTTGGCTTAGAAGCAGCCATCCTTTAAAGATAGCGTAACAGCTCACCGGTCTAATAGAGTTTCTGCGCCAAAGATGTAACGGGGCTCAAATCATGTACCGAATCTGTGGGTGTGTAATGTCTTCGGACTTTGCACGCGGTAGCGGAACGTTCTGTAAGCCTGCAAAGGTGTACCCGCGAGGGACACTGGAGGTATCAGAAGTGCGAATGCTGACATAAGTAACGATTAACAGAGTGAAAAACTCTGTCGCCGAAAATCCAAGGTTTCCTGCGCAAGGTTAATCCGCGCAGGGTTAGTCGGCCCCTAAGGCGAGGGCGAAAGCCGTAGTCGATGGGAACAAGGTTAATATTCCTTGACCAGATGAGAGTGACGGATCTTGTAAATTGTGAGTTCTTAATGGATTGAACTTGCCGTGAAAAGGTCCCAGGAAATAACCTCATCATAGACCGTACCCTAAACCGACACAGGTGGATTATTAGAGTATAATTAGGCGCTTGAGAGAATGATGTTGAAGGAACTCGGCAAAATGCCTCTGTAACTTCGGAATAAAGAGGACCTATTTTAAGGCAACTTATTTTAGGTGGCACAAGCCAGGGAGAAGCGACTGTTTATCAAAAACACAGGGCTCTGCTAACACGTAAGTGGATGTATAGGGTCTGACGCCTGCCCGGTGCTGGAAGGTTAATATGGTTGGTGCAAGCTAGTCATTGAAGCCCCAGTAAACGGCGGCCGTAACTATAACGGTCCTAAGGTAGCGAAATTCCTTGTCGGGTAAGTTCCGACCTGCATGAATGGCGTAACGATTTCTCCGCTGTCTCCAACATCAACTCAGTGAAATTGAATTCTCCGTGAAGATGCGGAGTTCCCGTGGTTAGACGGAAAGACCCCGTGCACCTTTACTGCAACTTTACATTGGTATTAGAAGCGACATGTTTAGCATAGGAGGGAGACTTTGATGTGATGGCGTCAGCTGTCATGGAGTCGTCAGTGAAATACCTCTCTTGTTATTTTTGATATCTAACTGCTAGCCGTAATCCGGCAGCAAGACACTGTATGGTGGGTAGTTTGACTGGGGCGGTCGCCTCCCAAAGAGTAACGGAGGCGTGCGAAGGTAGGCTCAGAACGGTCAGAAATCGTTCGTAGAGTGCAATGGCATAAGCCTGCCTGACTGCGAGACTGACAAGTCGAGCAGAGTCGAAAGACGGTCATAGTGATCCGGTGGTTCTGAGTGGAAGGGCCATCGCTCAACGGATAAAAGGTACGCCGGGGATAACAGGCTGATACCCTCCAAGAGTCCATATCGACGAGGGTGTTTGGCACCTCGATGTCGGCTCATCACATCCTGGGGCTGGAGCAGGTCCCAAGGGTTTGGCTGTTCGCCAATTAAAGTGGTACGTGAGCTGGGTTCAGAACGTCGTGAGACAGTTCGGTCCCTATCTGCCATGGGTGTAGAAGAATTGAGAGGAGTTGTCCCTAGTACGAGAGGACCGGGATGAACATACCACTGGTGGACCGGTTGTAGCGCCAGCTGCAGTGCCGGGTAGCTAAGTATGGAAGAGATAATCGCTGAAAGCATCTAAGCGAGAAACTCGCCTCGAAACTAGTTCTTCCTATAGAGCCGTAGTAGACCACTACGTTGATAGGCTGGATGTGGAAGCGCGGTGACGCGTGTAGCTGACCAGTACTAATAGCTCAATTGGCTTGATTTATGCACTGAAAAAAATTTTGATTAAAAATAAATGATAAAATTAAATTTTCTGATATAGTTTGATTTATGTTAAACCACGCTTTGAATAAGATAAAAAAAAGCAAATTAAAATTAGAACCATTTCCATATTTTGTAGTAAAAAATTTGATTCCACCAAAGGAATTAAAAAAACTCAACAAAATCTTGCCTAGTTTTAAAGATATTAATGAAAACGACATATATTATCAAAGTGAATCTAAGACAAAAAAAACCTTACTTCCATCATCTAGTCGATATAAAAAACTTACTAAAAACAAAAGTTTTAAAAAAATTAATTCACTATTCAAATATTTAAAGCCAGCGGTTGTTAAAAAATTTAATAATCCAATAGAAAAATATGTGACAAAGAGGTTTCAAAATTCAAATTTAACTTTTCACTCAACATACTCGGTAATGAAAAATGGTTACATTAAGAGCCCCCACTTAGACAGAAGAGACCATCTAGTACATGTTCTTTTTTATCCACTATCTGAAGAGTCAAAAGGTGGAAAAATTAAAATTATGAAATTAAAAAAATACAATAAGAACGGATCATTTGATATTTTTCCAGCCCATGAGAATTTAAAGTCTTTTAAATCATATAAAGTTAATAATAATTTCTGTTTATTCACATTAAATGTTCCTTGGTCTTACCATGCAGTAACAAAATATAATGGACATAGTGACAGGAAGTATTTTTATTTTGTTTATGATTTTCCAACCAAATCAAAAGGGTCAAAATTAAAAAATAGAAAAAAGGGTAATAATCAGAATGAATTTTGGAAATCTAAAGTTTCTGTAATATCACCAAGCAGAAAAAATAAATTTTTTTCTGAATGAGCCTTTAATGAAAAAAATAATTTTTCTTTTAAAGAGGTTAAAAAAATTTAATGCTGTTGCAGTAAAACAATCTTTGGAAGATGAGGGAGCAAGCTTTGAAGATTTAATGGTGATGAAAAAAGTCACTGAGAAAGCAAAAATTCATTTAAATGTAAAAATTGGGGGTTGTGAAGCAAAAAATGATATTTATTTTTGTGAAAAATTAAATGTTACAGGAATTGTTGCCCCTATGGTTGAGTCACCTTATGCATTAAGAAAATTTTTACAAACTATTTCAAAAAAAAATAAGCAAAATTTATATGTTAATCTTGAAAGTATACAAGCTTTTAAGAATGTTACAAAAATAATTAATAAACCAAACCTAAAACGTCTTTCGGGAGTAGTAATAGGAAGATCAGACCTTGCTGGATCATTGGATCTAGAAAAAAAAGTGGTAGACTCTACTAAAATATTCAAATTAGTTTACAACGTTCTTAAAAAAGTAAAAAAAAAAAAATTAATTACAAAAATGGGGGGGTCATTAACCTCTCATTCTAGAAACTTTGTAAAAAAACTATATCTAAAAAATCTACTAGACAGGGTTGAAACAAGAAATATTGAAATACGCCTTTCTAATAAGGTTATTAATAACTTTGAGAATATAATAGAAGCTATATTCAAATTTGAACTTGAATGGTTAAAATATAAACAATCACTTCAAAAAAAAAGAAAATTCAAATTAAAAAATGATAACTTGGAAAGGATAAAAGTTTTAAAAAAAAGATTTATATATTCAAAAAATGCATGAAATTGAAAATCACAGCTATTATTCCAGTTAGGAAAAATTCAAAAAGATTAAAAAATAAAAACTTTTTACCTTTTTTCAAGAACAAGTCTTTACTAGAATTGAAAATTGAACAATTAAAACGAATAAAATTTATTCATAAAATTGTTGTTAGTTCTGATTCTTTAAAATCACAAAAGATAGCTAAAAAATACAACGTAGCTTTTCATAAACGAGAAACATATTTTGCTAGCTCTAAATGTTCTGGAAGTGATTTTTTTAAAAATCTAGCAGAGTCAATAGAAGGCGATTATTTAGTTTACTGTCCTTGTACATCACCAATAATTAAAAACGAAACTTATAAATTCTTTTTCAGAAATTTTTTAAAATTGAAAAATAGATATGACAGTTTTAATACTGTAAGCAAATTAAAAACTTTCATTTGGAAAAATAATAAATCTTTAAATTATAACTCTTTTAAAGCCCCAAATTCCCAAGACCTACCTGACAATTATTTTTCTTTAACATTTGGAATAAACATTATTTCAAGAGAAAAAATGATAAAATACAAAAATATCGTTGGTAAAAAACCTAAATTTATAATTTTAGATAAATTGGAGAGTACAGATATCAATGATGCGGTTGATTTCAAATCTGCTCAATTTTTATATAAAAAATCCATTAAAAAATAATAAATTTAAATATTACTTTACAATTTCCTTTTTTCGACCTAAATTCAATCAACGTTCAAATATTGAACAAATATGAAAGCAATTAAAGTTCTAGACTGTACATTAAGGGATGGTGGGTACTACAATAATTGGGATTTTAAAAAACCTTTAATTCAAAAATATCTTAATGATATAAGTTCTCAGGAAATTAATTTTATAGAAATTGGTTTTAGAAGTTTATTTGATCCTAATGATAAAGGGATTACATTTAAAGTAACAGACTCTATTTTAAACTCCCTTAAATTACCTAAGAAAATAAAAATAGGTGTAATGGTTAACGCAGCTGATTTTCTTAAGGATAAAGATAATATGATAAAACTTTGTAAAAAAAATTTTGTTAAATCAAAAAATTCAAAACTAAAATTTATAAGAATTGCTGCCCACATACACGAAGCTATGCAAATTTCCCCAGCAATTAAGTGGTTAAAAAAATCAGGTTATTTTGTTTGTCTAAATGTTATGCAGGTTTCGGAAATCAAACCGGAAGAAATAAAAAGTATTTGTAAAATATCAATTTTGAATAAAATTGATGTTCTTTATCTAGCAGATAGTCTTGGTTGCCTTCGATCTAATGATTTAGCTTTAATTATAAAAAAGTTTAAAAAATTTTGGAAAGGAAATTTGGGAATACATGCTCACGATAATTTAAGTCAAGCTTTAAGCAACTCAGTTTTGGCTAGCAAATTTGGGGTAAATTTTATTGATTGTACATTAACGGGCATGGGAAGAGGTCCGGGTAATGCCAAAACAGAAGAAATTTTAGAAAAATTTAATCTACTGAGTCCACAAAAAAAAATGAAATTAAGAACACTAATAAATGTTTGTTTTATGCCTTTGAAAAAGAAGTATAAATGGGGAACTAATGAATACTATAAAAAAGCAGCATTTCTCAAAATTCATCCTACTTTTATTCAGGAAATTTTAGCCGATAAAAGATATAAAAAAAAAGACTATAATGGCATTATAACAAACCTGGCAAAATCAGATGCAAAAAAATTTAGTCCATTCAAATTATTTTTTTCTCATAAAATATTTGGTGAAAAACCAAGCGGTTCTTGGTTACCAAGAAGAGATCTAAAAGACAAAAATTTAATATTTCTAGGACCAGGATCAAATCTAAAAAGATTCAAATACAAAATTGAGAATATAATAAATAGATCAGATTATGTAACAATTGCATTTAATACAAACGAAGTAATCAAAGAAAATCTTATAAACTTTAGGCTTGTATGTCACCCTATGAGAATACTATCTGACTCTAGATTTCACTCAAAAAATAAAACAAATATGATTGCACCGTTTGCAATGTTGCCAAAACAATTTCAGGATTTAATGAATAGTAATAATAAAATTATTTTTGATTATGGCTTAAATATTAGTAAGAAAAAAAATGAAAAAGTGTTTGAAAATTACTGTATTTTAAAAGAACCACTCGCAATTTCTTATGCCCTTTCAATCGCTATTGCTGGTAGGGCTAAATCAATAAGCCTTGCAGGATTTGACGGTTCAGCTGGTTTAGGCACATATAAAGATAATACAAATTCTATTTTAAAAAATTTTAGAAAATTAAACAAAAATATAAATTTGACTACATTAACTCCAAGCAAATATAAAATCAGAAAACTTGCTATTTAAAAGATGTTAACAGCCTGTTTATGAAAAAATTCTTAATACTCAATTCAGAAAATAATTTATCAAAAAATTGTAAAAATTATTTTTTAGGCCATTGGTGTTTACAAGATACAAAAGGATCTTTTAAAAATCTTTCAAAATATAAAATTTTAAATTTTAAAAAAAACGACTCTCAAGTCAAAAAAGATATAAAAATTACTCAAAAAATCTATTTTAACCTATTAACAGACCTTGTAAAAAAATTAAATAATTTTCATAAGAGAAAATTTTCAAAAAAATACTGGGACATAGTATTAGGTCCATGGTTAAAGGTTTTTATAGAAATAGTTTATGAAAGATATACGTCGCTGGAGAATGCTTTAGAAAAAAAAAAGGTTAATTATGTAGTTTTAGCAAAGTATGATAATTCAGATTTTTTCACTGATAATGTTTTAGATCTAGTTAGTAAGGATATCAAAAAACAAGACGATTGGAATTTTATTTTATATACAAAAATATTTAAATTTTTAAACAAAAAAACCAAAAAAGTCCTTTTAAAGTCAATCGATATTCCAAAAAAAAGTAAAAATAATTATAAAAAAAAGAAGAACTTTTTTCTAATATTTGCAGGTTTATTGTCAAACCTCTTAAAGCCTTTCTGGAAAAAGAATGATTTTGTAATATATGAACCAGACATGTCAGTTATTGATACAATCAAAATATATTTGAGACTCGGACAATTACCAAAAATTAATATTGAGCCTAATTATAAAATTAAACCAAAAAACATTGAATTAAGAAAAAAACTTTTCTTTAGCAAGAACAAAGTAAATAAAATTGAAAAATTTATCAGATCGATACTTCCAGATATGTTACCAACAGATATTATAGAAAATTATCAAAATTTAGATAAATTGAGTGATAATTTAAATTTACCCGAAAAGCCATCTTTTGTTTTTACAGCGTACGGTTATCACGGTAAAGAAGTTTTTCAAATGTGGTTAGGAAAAAAAATTGAAAATAAAACAAAATATTTTTTATGTCAGCACGGTGCAAATCATACCACGTCAAGAAATACAATTATTGAGAGTGGATTTAAAAATTGTGATAAGTTTTTTTCCTGGGGGGAAGATAAAAACAAAAAGTGTGTTGCTCTGTTTAACACTAAAAATATAAATACAAATATAGATTTTGAAAAAAATGGAGATAAAATTTATTTTTTTGCTCCACCAATGTACCCCAAAAGATCAAGACCATATAATGATTATGAAAAGATGATAAAAGAAAATCTAGAAATGGAGAAAATTTTGGGTGGTTTAAATAAAAAAATTAGAAAAAAAGTTGTAATTAAAATCTATCCAGTTCCTAATTTTCAAAAGGAATTTGTTAACAAAATACTTAATGAGATTACCTTTAAAAATAGAAAATATGAGATAGCTGATAATAACGGGGCAAATAAAAAATTTATTTACGGAAAATCTAGAATCATAATTCACTCTGGAGATGGAACAAGTATTTTAGAAACACTTTCGGCCGATATTCCTTCTGTTTTTATAATGGAAAATTTAAATTGGATAAGAAATTCATGCAAAAAAGATTATAAATATTTAGTGAAGGCAAAAATTCTTTTCTTCGATTACAATAAATTAATAAACCATGTTAATAAATACTATAATAAGATTGATGACTGGTGGAAAAACAAAGAAGTTATTAAAGCTAAAAACAACTTTTGCAATAAATATTGTAAACCAGCACCAAAAAATTATCTTAACAAATTAGAAAATTGTATAATAGACAATGTAAAGTAAATATCACTTTTTCTGCAATACGACGTCTGGCTGGTAATCTTTTTTCAATATTATTTTTTTAAATTTCTTTTTGTTAGAAGAATAAAATTCTTTCATCGCTTTTGCTTCTCCGATCCTATTTTTCTTATTTGCCTCATCAAAAACAATGAAACCACCTTTTGATAATTTTGGTGAAACCTGGTCTAATATTATTTTGGTTGTGTGATAAAGATCACAGTCAATATAGACTAATGAAAATTTTTTAAATTTATTTTTATACTTACTTAAGTTTGAAATATCATCGTTGATTAATGAGACTTTATCTAAATTGAAAAATCTAATTATATATTTAATTAAATTTATATCTCCTGAAAATTTATTTTTTAATAGTTTATTTGGCATACCTTTAAAATGATCATATCCATAAATTCTTTTTTTTATTTTAAGATAATCTAATATTTTTTTCATAAATATAAGGCTATTTCCATTCCATACTCCAAATTCAATTATATCACCTTTAACATTTTTTATTTTTTTAAGTATTTCAATATTATATAAAATTTTAAATAGAGATTGGTCACCAATAAATAAGCCGAAATTTTTCAGCACAAAATTTTTATCAAAACTTTTTTTATATCCTGATAATATTTTTAAATATTTTTTTGACTTTAATTTTCCATTAAAAAAATTCATTTTATTTTATTTTTTTTAAGCTCTATCTTGATTAAATTTTTCTCTATAATGTTTTCCAACGCTATAACTATCCTCACTTTGATCAGGGTCTTCCTCTCTGACAGCCAGTAAGTATTTTTCAAATTGATTTAATTCTTTCTTTGTTTTTTTACTTAAATATTTTTTATAATTTAATAACTGTGGTTCTTTTCTATTTTTGATTTGTAAAAAAATGACCTTTCTATCTTCACCGCTAATATTTTTAGCTCCTGCGTGCCATAAATTTAAGTTGAAAATTAGTATTGAACCAGCTCTTAATGTTGCCCGAATTTCTTTTTTGTGCAATTTTTTAGTATCAATATGTTCGTCCGGCCAACCAAGTATTTTATGAGTTCCGGGTATAAGTCTAGTAGCACCATTTTCTATTTTAGAATCATCTAAAAAAATTGCGCAAACTATTCCTGTATATTTATCAGATTCTTTTAATCTTGGTAAAATATCAATATGGTAACTTTGTTCACCCATATTTTTTTTTGGATTTCTAAAATTTAGGCCACTAATTTTAAAATCATCTTTAATTACCTCATGCGCAAGTAAAAGTATTTCAGGTATTGTAATAATTTTTTTGAACAATGAGTCTTTTTCAATTAAATTTCCAAGACGTGTAGCACCTGACTCAAATGGTTTGTCTTTTTTGTAATATTGCTCTTTACCTTCCCACCCCCCATCATTGCCTTCTTTTTTTATTAAATTTTTTATTACTTCATTTAATTTTTTAAGATTTTTCTTTATAAATTCTGGCGGATTTAAAATTAGGTAGCCTTTTTCTAACAAAAAGTTCCTTTCTTTATCACCAATAATATTTTTACTGATTTTCATTTTTTCTAATAAATCTCTAGTAGAAATTATTTTTGTTGTTTTATCTTCTTTATTTTGATCCATGAGACGAATATAATATACAGTTCATTTGTTGAACAGTAAAGCAAAAAAAGCTATATTTATGAAAAATGAATTTTGTAGACTATTTAATCAAAGATAAAAAAAACTTAAACAAAGAGATTTTTATCAATAAAAATTTACGCTATTCGGATTTATATGATTATATAAAATCTTTAAAACATTTAACAAAGGGAAAAAAAAATAATATTTTTGCTATATGTTTCGAAAATTCTGAAGAGTTTTTAATAAATTACCTTTCGTTAATAAAATCCGAAAATGTTCCCATGATTATAGAAAAAGGTTTGTCTGTAAAAAAATATTTAGAAATTTTAGATAGATTTGATATAAATTTCTTTATTACTGATAATAGTTTAATCAAAGATAATTTATCTAATTCTTTTAAAGAAGAACTTTTTAGAACAGATTTTACAAATAAAAAATTTTATTTTTTTTTAAGAAAATCTCATAAAGAACATAAAATGAAAAAAGATGTTGCGTTAATATTGCTTACTTCTGGATCAACCGGAGAAAAAAAAGCTGTGATGCTTACACATAATAATTTAATTGAAAATACAAAATCGATACTTAAAGTTTTACCAATTAAATCCACGGATATTGTAAACCTAGTTCTACCTTCCAGTTATTCTTTTGGATTGTCCGTATTAAATACACATTTGAAGAGAGGTGCAAAAATATTTCTCCACAATTCTCCATTCGTTGGATCTGTAATTAAAGAACTCAAAGAAAATGAATGTAGTTCGTTTTATGGAGTACCATCCACATTTGAAATTTTAATAAATAAAACAAATTTTTTAGAAAATAAATTTCCTAAAATGAAATATGTAGCACAGGCTGGAGGTAGCCTTGAAAATAAATATAAAAAAAAACTCATCAAAAAGTTTAAGAATAAATTTTTTGTAATGTATGGAACTACAGAGGCTTCTCCCAGACTATCAACTGTTCCTCCAAAAATGTTGAAAAGAAAAGTTGACAGCATAGGTAAGCCAATTCCAGGTGTTAAATTTAAGCTTTTTAAATATGAAAATTCAAAAAAATATCAATTAGGTGCAAAAGGAAAAAATATCATGAAAGGATACTTTAAAGAAGATAAATTGAATAAGAGAATATT
>CACFKO010000002.1 GCA_902566925.1 uncultured Pelagibacteraceae bacterium
GAACTGGGTAAAAATTCACACATTTTTCACAAAAGAATCTCTAAACTAATCAATAATAGTGATATTGATAAAACTTTTGTTTATGGAGAAAAAGCTTTTGAAACATTCAGATTTTTAAAAAAACATAAAAAGGGAGAAGTAGTAAAAAACCTAAAATTATTTGAAAGTAAGATAGCTAGAGTTTTAAAAAATGGAGATTTTTTGATGATCAAGGGTTCAAATGCAACAAGATTACATGAAGTATCAGAAAGATTTATGAAAGGTGTTAGGTAAATGCTTTATAGTTTTTTAGTTTCACTAATTGATACCTTCTCTTATTTAAATGTATTTAAATACATTACTTTTAGAATAGGTCTATCAGTTGTTACTTCTCTAACGATTATCTTTTTGATTGGAAATCCTCTAATAAAATATTTTTCAAAAAAACAAATTACTGGACCTATTCGACAGGATGGACCAATTGATCACATCATAAAAAAAAGCGGAACACCAACTATGGGCGGATTAATGATATTAATCGGAATTATCACTAGTACAATTATGTGGGCAGATCTAAAAAATGTATATATATGGATAGTTCTTTTCGTTTGTACAAGTTTAGGTTTATTAGGTTTTATAGATGATTATTTAAAAATAAAATTTAAAAATTCCTCAGGAATTAATGCAAAAGTGAAATTTTTGGGACAATTTTTAATTTCTTTACTTGCTATTTTAATGTTGATTTATTTTACAGATCATCAAACCATATCAAACTTATACTTTCCTTTTTTTAAAAACCTTGTTTTGCATATGGGTTTATTTTTTATTCCTTTTGGTATTTTTGTAATCATCGGTTCTTCTAATGCAGTAAATCTAACTGATGGACTAGATGGACTTGCTACCGTACCTGTAATGTTGGTAGCTTTATCTTTTTCATTAATATGCTATTTAGTTGGAAATACAATTTTCTCAAATTATTTACAAATACAGTACATACCCGATGTTGGTGAGTTATCAATCTTTTGTGGTTCTATAGTTGGATCCTGTTTGGGTTTTCTTTGGTACAATGCACCACCCGCCAAAATATTTATGGGTGACACTGGTTCGTTATCTTTAGGTGGTTCAATAGCATCGGTAGCAATAATAGTAAAACATGAAATTGTTCTTGCAATTATAGGGGGTCTGTTCGTTTTGGAAACGGTTTCAGTAATTATTCAAGTAATTTCATTTAAATTGACTGGCAAAAGAGTATTTATGATGGCACCCATACACCACCATTTTGAGAAAAAAGGCTGGGCTGAGTCAACAGTAGTAATTAGGTTTTGGATAATTGCAATTATTTTGGCTTTGGTGGGATTAGCCACATTAAAATTACGTTAATCAAGATTGATGAGCATATCTTTAAATCATTTGCGCCATAAAAATTTTGCAATTTATGGACTCGGAGTCACTGGTCGTTCAGTAATCAATTATTTTCATAAGCATGGTTTCGAAAATTATATTGGATGGGATGATGATAATGATGTTTTTAGAAAGTCTATCGGGCCCGATTACAAGATTATGAAAAGAAATTTTTTAAAAGTAGTTAATTTTGTAGATTACATTATAATAAGCCCTGGTATAAAAATTAATAAAGCAAAACTAAAAAAAATTTTATTAAAAAATAAAAAAAAAATCATCACAGACCTTGATCTATTTTATTTAATAAACCAAGATATAAAATCGATAGTTGTTACTGGAACAAACGGAAAATCTACGACCTGTAAAGTTATCGAACACGTTTTGAAAAAAAATAATATCAACGTTGGTCTTGGTGGCAATATTGGAAGTCCAGTTTTAAAATTAGATTTAAAAAAAAATTCATTTGCAGTTATTGAGGCATCCTCTTTCCAGTTAGCTTATTCAAAATTTATTAAACCTTATTATGCGATAATATTAAATATAACAAAGGATCATCTAGATTGGCATGGATCAATGACTAGTTATGTTAAATCAAAATTAAAAATTTTTTCACTTCAGGACAAAGATAATTTTGCACTTATTAACAGCAAAAAAATATTAAAAAAATTTAGAAAGAATAAGTATATGGGCCAAATAAAGTTTGTAGATACCAAAAGATATGAAAAAATTAGAACAAAAATTGCAAATAGTTATCTAAATTTAGAAGTGAACGAAGAAAACATGAGTTTTGTTTATGCTTTATCAAAAATTCTAAAAATAAAAGAAACATCTTTTATAAAATCTCTTAACTCCTTTAAAGGATTGAACCATAGGCATGAAGTTTTTTATAAAAAAAATAATAAAACTTTTATAAACGATTCAAAAGCAACAAGTTTCGCAGCTAGCAAATTTGCTTTAAAAAATAATCAAAATATTCTTTGGATTGTAGGAGGACTTCCAAAAATTGGGGATAAATTTCATTTAGAGGAAGTAAAAAAAAATATTATTAGAGCCTACATTATTGGAAAACACAAATCTTACTTTAAGAAACTTTTAAATGGAAAAGTCAAATATGAATTATGTAAGACTTTAAAAAATGCAATAGATTTAATATTTAAATATTTAGAAGACAATAAAGAAAAAAAAATTACTATTTTGTTAAGTCCTGCTAGCGCATCTTATGACCAATTTAAGAACTTCGGAGATAGAGGAGAAAAATTTAAAAAACTAATAAAAAACTATATAAAAAAATATTTTTAATAAATAGTAATATGGGTAAATTTTTTAAAACAGAAAATTATTGGAGAAATATTGATAAACATATTTTGACAAGTTTTTTATTATTATTCACTCTGGGAATTTTTTTTTCATTTTCATCTACGTCATTCTTAGCAGATGAAAGACTTAATAAAAGTTATTATTTTTTTTTTCAAAAACATCTCTTGTATGCTCTTCTCTCTTTTTCATTGATGATCTTTGTATCTATGTTAAACACTGATTTTGTTAATAAATTCTTGACTCCGGTTTTTTTATTTTTTTTGTTGTTACTAGTGTTGGTCCCACTTTTTGGTATTGAAGTAAAAGGTGCAAAAAGATGGCTTAATTTTTATCTATTTCGTTTGCAACCAATTGAGTTCATAAAACCCTTTTTTATTCTAGTTATCGCACAAATTATTACCTCTAATTGGATTAAAAATTTAAATTTAGCTCATTTTTTCTCATTCATATTACTATCTATATTAATTTTATTGCTTGTTATCCAACCAGATCTTGGTCAATCCGTTTTATTAATTTGTACTTGGATTTCAATAATTTTTGTTTCAGGAGTTAACATTTTTTATCTCTCTTCCATACTAGCTTTAGTTATATTTCTATTTTTTGTTTTATTATATTTAGCTCCAGAAAAATTTAGTTATATTGTGACAAGACTTATATCTTTTATGGATCCCGAAAAATCGGGAAATTTTCAATCTCAAAAAGCTATTGATGCAATAAAACAAGGTGGTCTGAAAGGACAGGGCATGGGTGAGGGTATATTAAAAGAAAGCGTACCAGAAGCACATACTGATTATATTATTGCAGTTGTTAGTGAAGAGTTTGGTTCTGTAGTATCAATATTAATTATAACAATTTTTTTATTTGTTGCATTTAGGATAGTTAAAAAAATTATAAATTTCTCGAGCAATTTTTATAAGATTTCACTTTGTGGATTAATGTCGTTACTAATTTTTCAGACCTTTATACATGTTGGGGTAAATGTAAATTTATTGCCAACAACAGGAATGACCCTTCCCTTTCTGAGTTATGGTGGTTCGTCTTTGTTATCAAGTGGAATAATTGCAGGAATAATTTTAAATTACACATCTTTAAGAGAAAAAATGGAATGAAAACAAAAGAAAAAAAAATTCTTATAGCAACAGGGGGTACAGGAGGTCATATTTTTCCTTCATTAAGTTTAGCAGATTTCTTAAAAAATAAATACCAAGTTGAGATAATTACAGACAAAAGAGGCCTCAAATATTTAGAAAATTATAAAAAAATTAATATTAGAATAATTAACACCGATACAGTTTTTAATAGAAATATTTTTAAAGTATTTTTAGGATTCATTAAAATTATTTCATCTTTTATTTTTTCAATCTGTTCAATGATAATCACAAGACCTAAATTAATAATTGGTATGGGTGGCTATTCTTCCTTTCCTGTTTGTGCAGCAGGCTATTTTCTAAGGATTCCAGTAATAATATATGAAAACAATCTAATTATAGGTAGAGCAAATAAATTTATTTTACCATTGGCAAGAAAAGTTTTAGTCTCAGTTAAAGATATCCAAGGGATAAAATCGAAATACAGTGAAAAGATATTTTGTTCTGGGTTTTTGATTAGAAGTCACATTTTAAATTTAAAAAAAGAAAAAATACAAAATGAGGAAAAAAAGAGTTTATCTATTTTAATAATGGGGGGAAGCCAATCAGCTAAAATTTTTGGTGTAATTTTACCAAGCATAATCACCAGGTGTTTTCAAAACGGAATTAGACTTAAAATTTATCAACAATGTTTAGATGAACAGGTCAGCAATATTAAAAAAATATATCAAAAGCATAATTTGGAATTTGAATTATTTTCTTTTTCTGGAGATATATCCAAATATTATAAATTAGCAGATTTTGCAATCACAAGATCAGGTGCATCATCCATTGCAGAATTGGTGAATCTAAGAATTCCTTTTATTGCAATACCCTTACCTTCGTCTGCAGACAATCACCAATTTGAAAACGCAAACTATTTTAAAAATAAGGGATATTGTTTTTTGTTAGAGGAAAGATTTGTTTCTGATAAATTGTTTGAAATTCTCATAGATTTAAACAAAGATGAAAAAAAACTTCTTTTGATGAAGGAAAGAATGATAGAACATTCAGATAGGAATACCCTTTTAAAAATTGAGAAACTAATTGAAAAAATATTAAATGAGTAAAATTGAAATAGGATTGAAAGAAAAAGTTCATTTTATTGGGATCGGCGGAATAGGAATGAGCGGTTTAGCCCAAGTTATGAAAACCATGGGATTTAAAGTTCAGGGTAGTGATTTAATTAATAGTAAAAACGTAGAAAGATGTAAAAAAATTGGCATTAAGATATTTAAAAAACACAATAAAAAAAATATCAAAGATTCCACAATAATTGTAAAATCATCTGCAGTTAGAGATAGCAATCCCGAGATTAGAGAAGCAAAAGAAAAAAAATTAAATATACTTAAGAGAGCAGAAATGTTAGCTCATGTTGTTTCATTAAAAACAAACATTGTGATCACTGGCTCACATGGAAAAACAACAACAACTTCTTTGATATCTAAAATATTATCTTCCGCAAGACTAGATCCAACTATAATAAATGGGGGTATAATAAACTCTTTCAAAAGTAATGCCAGATTAGGAAAAGGTGAGTGGGCAGTTTTGGAAGCAGACGAGTCCGATGGAAGTTTTTTAAATTTTCCAGTTAACTATTCTGTAGTTACGAATCTTGATAGAGAACATCTTGATTTCTATAAGAATTTTAAAAATTTACAAAATTCTTTTATAAAATTCCTTAACAAAACTCCACCAATTGGAAAATCATTTATCTGTATTGATAATTCCGAAATTAAAAAAATAATTTCTAAAATAAACAATAAAAATTTTCTGACCTATGGTTTTTCCAGAAAATCAAATTTTCAAATATTGAATCCGGTTTATAAAAAAAATTTCTCAGTATTTGATCTAAAAATATCTATACCAGGATCGAAAAAGAAAATTTTTAAAAAAATTAAATTAAATCTCATCGGCCAACATAATGTTTTAAATGCTTCTGGTGCGGTTGCTTTATGTCTACATATAGGAATAAATATTGGTGTAATAAAAAAATCTTTAAAAAAATTTTCTGGCATAGAAAGAAGATTAACAAAGATTTTCTCAGTTGACGGAAGAGAATTTTTTGATGATTACGCTCACCATCCAACAGAAATTAAATCAATTTTACAAAGTCTAAAAATAACTTCTGCTGGCAGAAAAATAGTTTCTGTTTTTCAGCCACACAGATATTCCAGGTTAAAATTATTAAAAAAAGATTTTGCATCTTCTTTTAAAAATTCAAATTTGGTTGTTTTGTGTCCGGTGTACCCTGCGGGAGAAAAAATTGATAAAAAATATGATCCAATTGATTTTGCAAAATCCATTTCCGTCAACTCTAAAGTTCAGGTGATAATTGTTAAAAATGAAAATGATTTAAAGAAATTTTTTATTAAAAATTTATTAGAAGACGAAATAGTAATCTGTATGGGGGCAGGATCTATATCTAAATGGTTAAAAGAGATGAATTTATAGATTAAAATATGATTTACGAAAACGAAAAACTTGCAAAGTATAATTGGTTTAATTTAGGAGGTACAGCAAGAATATTTCTTAAACCAATTTCACAATCAAATCTAAAAAATTTTTTACTGAAATACGTACAAAAAGAAAAAAATGTATATATATTAGGAGCTGGTTCCAATACTCTTTTTAGAGACTCGGGTTTTGATGGGGTCATAATCAAACTCGGAAAGGATTTTGCTTATACAAACTTATTGAAGGATAATAAAATAGAGGTTGGCGCTGCTACTTTAGATAAAAGGGTTTCCGACTTTGCTTTAGAAAATTCAATATCAGGATTAGAATTTTTATCCTGCATACCAGGCAGTATTGGTGGAGCAATAACAATGAACAGTGGTTGTTATGGATACGACATTTCTAAAATTTTTCACTCACTTAAAGCAATGAACCTACGTGGAGAATTAAAATCATTTGGAAAAGATGAAATAAAATTTATTTATAGAGGTAACAGTCTACCTAAAGATTTAATAGTTTTAAGCGTAATACTTCAAGGGAATTCTGGAAATAAAAATGAAATCAAAAAAAAAACAATTGGCTTAATAAATAAAAAAAAGGAAAGTCAACCAAGCAAAATCAAAACTTGTGGAAGTACATTTAAAAATCCAGAAAATAAAAAAGCATGGGAACTTATTAAATCATCAAACTGTTCTAATTTAACTATAGGAGGAGCAAGCATTTCCCCTAAACATAGTAATTTTTTTTTTAACAATGGTAATGCTACTTCCTCAGATATTGAAAATTTAATAGAGGAAGTTAAAAAGAAAGTTTTTTTAAAAACTGGAATAAACCTAGAGCTGGAAATAAAAATTATAGGAGTTAAATAAAATTGAGAAAAAAAAAAGTTCTTGTTATTTTAGGAGGAACCTCCAGAGAAAGAGAAGTTAGTTTAGAGTCTGGGAGATCATGTATTTCAGCCCTAAAGAAGATAGGACACGATATAATAAAATTTGATCCAAAATTTTTATCATTAGATAAAATTAAAAATAATAATCCAGATGTAATATTTAATGCTCTTCATGGAAAAGGCGGGGAGGATGGTAAAGTGCAAAGTTTTTTTGAATATTTCCGTATACCTTACACACATTCCGGTGTTCTATCCTCTATGGTTGCTATGAATAAACATTTATCAAAGCAGTTGTTTATAAAAAATAAAGTTAGAACTCCAAATTATTTTTTCTTAAATCAAAAAGATTTTTCGAATATAAATTTACAAAAAAAAATCAGAAAGAATAAACTTACTTTTCCAATAGTTATTAAGCCAAATGACGAAGGATCAAGTATTGGGGTAAAGATATGCAAGAATTTTATTTTTCTTAAAAGAGAATTTGAAAAAGCAAAGAAAAATTATAACAATCTAATATTTGAGACCTATATCCCCGGCCAGGAGATCCAAGTAGCTGTTATAGGAGGAAAGTCAATAGGCGCTATTGAATTAAAACCAAAAAGAAAGTTTTATGATTACAAAGCAAAATATAAAAAATCGGCCAAAACTTTGCATATTATGCCAGCTCCAATTTCTAAAAAAAAATATAGAGAAGTTCTGAAAATTTCTCAAAAAGCTCACAAAATTTTAGGGTGCAGAGGGATTACAAGATGCGATTTTAGGTTCTATAATAATAAATTTTTTCTCCTTGAAGTAAATACACAGCCAGGAATGACGAGCTTATCTCTTGTTCCCGAAATAGCAAATTATTCAGGTATTTCTTTTGCTCAATTAGTTAAGTGGATGGTAACCGATTCTGGTATCGATAGATGAAGAAAGAAAATAGTTTTTTTTTATGGTTATTTTTATTTGTTTTTCTTACAACATTTAGTTTTAACTCTTCTCAAAAAAAAACAAGTTCCTTCCTACCAATAAAATTAATAGAAGTAGAAGGTGTTAACAATTCAGATAAAGAAGAAATCCTAAAAAGATTAAATAAGTTTTATGGAAAAAGCATCATATTCATTAGTAGAGATCAATTAAAAGAATCAGTTTATAAATTACAATTCGTTAAAGAAATAAGAGCAAAGAAAATATATCCAGATAAGATAAGATTAATAATAATTGAGTATAAGCCCATAGGAATTTTTATAAATAAAAATAAAAAAATTATAATTACTAATGGAGGAGAATTAATTGAAAATTATCAAAATAATAAATTTAAAAATTTACCTCTGGTATTTGGCAACGATGCTGAAAAAAATTTTTCTACTTTTTATCGATCTCTAGAAAGGTTAGATTTTCAAATAGAATTGATAAAACAGTTTAATTATTTTAATATTAATAGATGGGATGTTGTTTTAAAGGATGATAAAGTAGTAAAACTGCCGACTAAAAATTATGAAAATTCACTTGCAAAATTTTTATCTATTTATAAGAAAAATAATTTTAGTAATTTTAAAGTTTTTGATTTTAGGATTAAAGGACAACTTATATTAAAATAAAGTTAATGAGCCAGGAAAAATTAATAGCAGAAATAGCCGAAGATAAAATTCGATATGTTATTTATCAACAAGATGAAAAATTAGAATATAAAATTTTAAAGAAAAAAATATCTGAAAAAATTGGAATTAAACAAGGAAAAATTTTAGACTTTCATTATACTGCAAATAAAATAAATCAAGATCTTAAAAATTTAGAAAAAGAGTCAGATAAAATTTTTACAAATATTTCTGTAATAGTTAATGAACCTGAAATTTCTTGCACAAATCTTTCAGGATTTAAAAAACTTAATGGATCAAAAGTTGAAAAAAGAGACTTAGATTATCTTTTAAATGAGGGGAAAAGTTCTATTTTAAAAGACCAAGAAAAAAATTCAATATTACATATTCTCAATTCTAATTTTATTTTAGATAAAATTAAGAAAAATAAAATCCCAGTTGATCTTCATGGCGATCATTTGGGTTTACATATGACATTTATTTCTTTACCCACAAATAACTTGAAAAATATTAAAGCACTTTTTAGTAACGGTGATTTAAAAATTGATAGAGTTATAAGCAAGCCACTTGCTTGCGGTATAGATCTGTTAAATAAAAACAAAGGAGCTAAAAATTTTATTTTAATTAATTTTGATAAAGAGGTTAGTAGCATCTCTATTTATGAAGACTCATCATTAGTGTTTTTAAAAATCTTTCCATTTGGAACTAATTCTATTTATAGAGATATTACTCAGCTCTGCTCTTTGAAAGATAAGGAGGCAAGAATTATTTTAAGCAAATTAGATTTAACAAATGCAATAAATGAAAAGAATAAATATTTAGAAAAAGATTTATTTACAGAGTCTGAATTTAAAAAAATAAGTATTAATCATTTAAATAATATTGTTAATGCAAGAATTATTGAAATGTCAGATTATATTTTTAATAAAAATAAGAATTTAAATTATATTAATAATAAAATCTTAAGAATCCATATGTTCTTCGAGGATAAAGATGTTTTGGAAAATCTAGGCAGTTTATTTAAAGAATCTTTAAAAATTGATAAAATAAGCACACAAATAGAGTTATTGCCGCTAAATGAATTTTCGGCTATGTCTGGAGCAGCGGAACTTATCTTCAAAGGATGGGATAAAGAGGCTATTCCTCTGATTCACAAGAAAAAGTCAATGATTTCTACTTTTTTCGAACGTTTTTTTTGATAAATAATTTGTTGTAGTTTTTTGTAACATTAGTTGTTTTCAACTAAATTTTTAGTTTTTGTATAACCTCATTGATGTGGGAAGTTAATCAAAAAACATTAAAGACAAAAACAAATTTCTCAGGAATAGGCCTACATTCTGGTGAGAAAGTTGATGTTACTTTAATTCCAGCAAATTCCAATTCTGGAGTAATTTTTAAGAGAACTGACTTAAAAAAAAATAATGAAATCATAGCGAATTTTAAGAATGTTTCTTCTGCAAAACTATGTACAAAAATAGAAAATGATTTTGGAACAAGCGTTTCAACAATAGAACACTTGATGGCTGCATTTTATATATGCGGAATTGACAATATAGTTGTAAATTTAAATGGTCCAGAAGTTCCGATAATGGATGGGTCTGCAAAAGATTTTGTTCAGATTATAAAAAACTGTGGACTTAAGAATCTTGAAGGCAAAAGGAAATTTGTAAAAATTAAAAAAAAGGTAGAGTTGAAAGAAGATGAAAAATTTATAAATATAAATCCAACCAAAAATAGTTTTGAGGTTAAATTTACATTAAACTATAAAAGAAACCCTTTAATTCAAGTCCAAACAAATAGAAAAAATTTTGATGAAAAAAACTTGGAGGATATTTATTCAGCAAGAACTTTCTGTTTATATGAGGATATAGAAAGTATAAAATCTGTTGGTCTTGCAAAAGGTGGTTCTTTGGATAATGCTATTGTAGTTCAAGGAGATAAAATTCTAAATGAGGGCGGACTTAGATGCGAGAAAGAGTTTGTAAATCATAAGATACTTGACTTAGTTGGAGACTTTATGCTCTCCGGAACAAGAGTTATTGGTTCAGTAGAGTGTGTTCATGGTGGTCATGCTTTAACAAATGAATTTTTGAGAAAGATTTTTTCAGACAAAAGCAATTATGATATCATTGAAAATGAATCCTCAACAACAAATGTAAGAAAAATCGTTCCTCTTCACAAAAGACTTGCTGTAAACGCCTAAATTTTAATTCTAACACCATTTTACGAGTAGTATTTTTTTTGTTATTAATACTTTATGCGTATATTTTTAATTTTATTTTTTTCAGCATTTTTATTTTTTTCATGTTCAAAAAAAGAAACTAAAATTTCTAATACCCCTTCAACAGAAGAGGAGGCAATACAAGTTTATCAGCAAGCATTAAAATCTTTAGAGGATGGACAATACTTTAATGCTAGAATAAAATTTGATCAGTCGGAGAGTTTGTTGCCACAAACCCAATGGGCTGCAAAATCAGCTTTGATGTCAAGTTATTGTTTGTACTCAATGAATTTTTACGACGAAGCTGTTATAAGTCTTAAAAGATTTATAAAAACTTATCCTGCAGATACAAATGTCGATTACGCACATTATTTGATAGCCATAAGTTATTACGAGCAAATTCTTGATGAGGACAAAGACGTTGGACCTCTTATTTTGTCCAAAAAAACAGTTGAAGGCTTTTTAGAAAAATATCCAGACACAGATTATGCTATGGATTTAAAATTTAAATTAGATCTTATTATTAACCAAATGGCTGCAAAAGAATTATCAATAGCGAGATATTACATTAAAAATGAAAAATGGATACCAGCAATTAATAGACTAAAAGTAGTAGTAGAAAAATATGATAAAACTATTTTTATTGAGGAAGCATTATTCAGATTAGTTGAAATTTACTATAGAATTGGCCTTGAAGATGAAGCCAAAGCGGCAGCAAGCATGTTAGGATATAATTATAATTCAAGCCAATGGTACGAAAGATCTTATAAAATACTTAATAAAAACTATCGACCATTGACAGTAAAAAAAGATAATGAAGAAGGAAGTTTAGTTAGAAGAACATTAAAAAAAATACTACTTATAGATGATTGATCAGGAAAAGGTTAAAAAACTATACACCAAAAAAGTCGAAAAACTATTAAAATTTAACAAAGCATATTTTGATAAAGATAAACCTATAGTTTCAGACTCAGAATTTGATGAGCTGAAAAAAGAATTATTAGCTTTAGTAAAAAAGTATCCCTTTTTAAATAAAATAAAAAATCTAAATACACTTGTAGGGTATAAACCTTCAACAAAATTTGAAAAAATAAAACATGCTAGACCAATGCTTTCTTTAAGTAATGCTTTTTACAGAGAAGATATGATAGATTTTCAAAAAAAAATAAAAAATTTCCTAAACATTACATCAGATATCGAATTATCTTCAGAGCCAAAGATAGACGGTATATCTGCTTCTTTAAGATATGAGAAAGGAAACTTGGTCTATGGTTTGTCAAGAGGTGATGGTTTTTTTGGTGAAAATATAACCGAAAACTTAGCAACAATAAATGAGATACCCAAACAATTAGTAAATGCTCCTGAGGTTATAGAAGTTAGAGGAGAAGTTTATATAGGAAAAAAAGATTTCGAAAAATTAAAAGAAAAATTTGCCAACCCAAGGAATGCCGCAAGTGGTTCGTTGAGGCAAAAGGACTCAAAAGAGACTAAAAAAATACCATTGAAATTTTTTGCTTATGGAGTTGGTGAGATTAGTCCTGAAACTTTTAAAAACCAAGCTGACTTATTAAAAAAACTCAAGAATTGGAAATTTCCAATAAATTCTCATTGTAAAACAATCAAATTAATTGCTGAAATAGAAAAAAATCATAAAGAATTAGAAAGTCTTAGGTCAAGTTTAGACTACGACTTGGATGGAATTGTTTATAAGGTCAATAATTTAAAATTTCAAGAAAGACTTGGTTCCACATCTAATTCTCCTAGATGGGCAATTGCTTACAAATTTTCTTCAGTTAAAGCTTCTTCTAAAATCAAAGATATAGTAATCCAAGTAGGAAGAACTGGTGCTATTACTCCAGTAGCAAAAATTGATCCTGTTACAGTTGGTGGCGTCGTTGTTTCGAACGCAACTTTGCACAATGAGGACGAAATAAATAGAAAAGATATAAGAGTAGGAGATACTGTAACAATACAACGAGCTGGCGATGTAATTCCACAGGTTGTTTCAGCGGATAAATTAAAAAGAGGAAAAAATAGTAAAAAGTTTATTTTTCCAAACAAATGTCTTTGCGGATTTCCCATAAAAAAAGAAATTAATTTAGTCACAAAAAAAATTGATGTTGTTAGGAGATGTACCAGAGGTTATGAGTGTGACTTTACTGCAAGAGAAAAGTTAAAACATATAGTTTCAAAAGATGCTTTCGACATTGATGGATTAGGCAAAAAAGTAATAGATAATTTTTGGGAATTAAAGTTTATAAAAATACCTGCAGATATTTTCCGTCTAGATTATGATAAAATAGAAAAGTTGGAAGGCTGGGGAAAGCTTTCAATAAGAAATTTACAAAAAGCAATTAAAGATTCAAAAAAAATAGTTTTGGATAGATTTATTTATTCAATAGGAATAAGACATATTGGTCTAGAAAATGCAAAAATTTTAGGAGCATTTTTTAAGACAGATAAAAAATTTTCAGAATTATTTAACCCCAAAAAAAGAAAGGATATTTTAAAGAGCCTTTATGATCTTGACGGGATTGGAAATACCCAAGTAAAGTCAATAGAAGATTTTTTTTCAAATGAAAAAAATTCTAATATTATTCAGTCTTTAATGTCAGTTCTTATTATAGAGGACTTTAAAAAAACAAACAAAAAGGGGAAACTTAGTAATAAAAATATAATGTTTACAGGTGGATTTGAAAAAATGAGTAGATCGGAGGCTAAATCTTTAGCCGAAGAAAATGGTGCTAAAATTCTTGGGTCTGTCTCTAAAAAATTGGATTATCTAGTTATTGGAAATTCAAAACCTACAAAAAGGAAAGTTGAGAAAGCTAAAGATCTTAAAATAGATATAATGACAGAAGAAAAATGGTACGAAATATTAAATAGGTGAGCAGGCTCTTGTTAAATCCATTTTTTCTTTAGAATTCATAAACCTATACAAATTTTTCTTAACCTTGTAGTGATAATTATTGATCCATTTTATTTCTGCTCTATTTAAAATTTTTTTATTTATTAAATCTTTTTCGATTGGCGCTACAGTTAATTCTTCAAATTTATTTTTTTTGATGTAAACAAGATTTTCAATTCTTATACCAAATGCACCCTCTTTGTAATATCCAGGTTCATTAGATACAACCATACCATTTTTTAAACTCATTTTATTATTTTTAGATAGAGATTGTGGTCCTTCGTGGACATTTAAAAAATATCCAACTCCATGACCAGTACCATGCGGATAGTCAAGTTTTATTTTTTTTAAAAATTTTCTTGCATTTTGATCAACATGAGATCCAGTAGAATTTTTTCTAATCTTAAAATTTGAAACAGCAATGTGTCCTTTCAAAACACGAGTATAAATTTCTTTTATATAATTAGACTTATTTTCTAAAGAAACAGTTCTTGTCACATCGGTAGTCCCAAAAGAGTACTGACCACCAGAGTCTACTAGGTATAGTTCTCCTTTTTTTAGTGCCCTATTTGTTTTGAGAGAAGCCTTATAATGTATAATGGCACTATTTGGTCCTGATCCAGAAATTGTATTGAAACTTGGAAATTTATATGATGGGCTCATTTTTCTAAAACTTTCTAATTTTTTTTGTGCTGATATTTCTGTAATTTTTCTCTTTTTAAAATTTTTTTTTAACCAGAACAGAAACTTAGTCAAAGCTACACCATCAGTTAAATGACTTTTTCTCATATTTTTTATCTCAGTATTATTTTTAATTGACTTAAAAAAATGAATTGGGTCTGTTTTTTCTATAATATTATTTTTTTTAGTCAATATATTCTTATAGTGTAAAGAACAGGAAAGACTGTCTAACCAAACTCTTTTTTTCGATATATTATTGAGTTTATTTTCAATTCTTTTTTCATCATGGGACCAAACTTTTTTATCTAAAATTTTCTTTATCTTAGTTATTTTCTTTGGGTCTGTAAAAATGTCGATATTTCCTTTTTTGGTAACTAATAGTCTGGCATTTGGAATAGGAGAATAAGAAGAGTCATACCCCCTGATATTTAAAACCCAAGCAACATTTTCAGGAGCAGTCACCAATAAGTAGTCAGCATTATTTTTTTCAAGAATATTTTTAACCTGCACAATTTTCTTTTCAGTTGATACACCAGCATTTTTTGTCGAAATGTAAAAGAAAGGTTTTGTAAACTCTTTAGGTTTTTTAGACCAAACTATATCAACCAAATTTCGATTGATAGATTTTAAACCAACATTTTTAATTTTAAATAGAAAATTTAATTGTTTTTCTGTATGTAATTTTGGATCAAAACCAAGAATAATTTTTTTATTAGTTTTTATAACATCTTTAGGAAATTTTCTTGGAATTGTTATAATTTTGAATTTTTTACCAGATTGGCTGCGAGCCTGTATTGTATACCTGCCATCTACAAATAAGTAATTTTTATTTTTAAAAATTATGGCAAATCCAGCAGAACCAGAAAAACCCGAGATAAACTTCAATCTATCTTTAGACGGGTGAATATATTCATTAAAATACTCGTCATTCTTTGGAATTATATATCCATCAACCTTGTATCTTTGGAGTAATTTTTTTAAACTTTTCATTATTTAAGGAGTTTTTTTTTCAATCTAGCCCATCCAGGACTTCTATATTCTTCATTGTTCTCAAGAAGATTATCCTGATTGAAATCAAAATCATTAGAAACATCTTTAACCAGTTCTTCGTTTTTTTCTACACCTTCTTCGGGAAGTTCGTTTACAAATCTTGAAGGTAGACTATCCATCCATTCACCATGCCATATTCTTTGAGTTGCAAAAGATATGTATGCATTTTTTTTTGCTCTAGTAATCCCGACATATGCTAATCTTCTTTCCTCTTCTAAAGCAAAGTCTCCTTTTTCTTCTAGAGATTTTTGATGAGGAAACAAACCTTCCTCCCACCCCGGTAAAAACACATTGTCAAATTCTAAACCTTTGGCAGCATGCATCGTCATGATATTCACTTTTTCATCCTCCCACTCTTGGTCAATTGATGTAGCTAAAGCAACATGTTCCAAGAATCCTTGCAAATTATCATAATCATGCATTGCCCTCAAAAGTTCTTTCAAATTTTCGATTCTGCTTTCGTTTTCTAAATCTTTTTGATTTTTTAACATTGCAGAGTAGCCAGACTCATCTAAAACAATTTTTAATAAATCATAATGCTTCTTTTTCTTAAGATCAGATCTCCATTTGATTATTAAATCCATAAGATATTTAATCGTAGACCTTACTTTTGGTTTAAACTGGTTAAGCTGAAGGAGTTTGTGAGCAGAATCTTCTAAACAGATTTTATTTTTAGATGAAAAATCATGTAGCTGTTTTACTGTTGACTCACCCAAACCCCTACGAGGTGTATTTATAATTCTTTCAAAAGCTAAATCATCAAATTTTTGATTAATAATTCTCAAATAACAGATAGCATCTTTTATTTCTGCTCTTTCGTAGAATTTAATACCTCCAATAATTCTATAATTTATACCTATTTTAAGAAATCTTTCTTCAAACTCACGAGTTTGATATATGGCCCTAACAAGTATTGCGATATCATTTAAAGATTTATTTTTTTTTATACTTTCTTCAATAATATCTCCAATACCTTGAGCTTCATCTTTGCCATTTTTATAACAATTCAATCTTACCAAATCGCCCTTTTTACTATCAGACCAAAGTTTTTTTCCTAAACGATCTTTGTTATGTGAAATTAAAAAAGATGCAGCATCCAAAATATTTTTAGTAGATCTATAATTTTGCTCTAATCTAAAAATTTTACAGTTAGGATAAACTTTATCAAAACTTAGAAAATTTTTAATTTCTGCACCTCTCCAACTGTAAATTGACTGATCATCATCCCCAACACAACATATATTTTGATTTTCATTTACAATTAATTGCAGCCATTTATTTTGAATGAAATTTGTATCCTGGTATTCATCTACAAGTATATATTTAAAATTGTTTGAGTAAACTTTTCTAATATCAGGATTTTTTTCAAATAATTTTACACAATAAAGAATTAAATCTCCAAAATCGCAAGAATTTAAATCTCTTATTTTGCCTTGATAAATTTTATAAACATTTAAAATTTGATTTTCGAAAATATGTTTCCTAGACAGTTTAACTTCTTCTGGTAGCAAACCTTTATTTTTCCATTGGTCAATTAAAGCTAGTATAAATTGAGGAGAAATTTTCTTTGTATCAATGTTTTCTACTTTTGATATGTTTCTAATTAGTTTTTTTTGATCATCGGTATCTAAAATTGTGAAATTACTTTTTAAACCTACAGCCTCTGCGTGTCGTCTTAAAAATTTTACACTAATCGCATGAAATGTTCCGAGCCAAGAAAGTGGAGTTGTTTTACCCAATAATATTTTATTAACTCTATCTCTCATCTCCTTTGCAGCTTTATTAGTGAATGTGACGCAAAGTATTTGGTTTGGCCAAGCTTTTTTTTGTTCAACTATGTAAGCTAATTTTGATGTTAAAACTTTTGTTTTACCAGAACCAGCTCCTGCGACAACTAATGTTGGACCCTCTATATTGAGAACGGCAGATTTTTGTTGTTCGTTTAATTCTTTAAGAAAATTTCTTTTTTCATTCATGATAAAGAGCTTTATTTTTACATTATACTGCTTATAAAACAACAAAATGAAAACTTCAGCATCTAAAATTATCAAATTCTGGTTGAATAAATTAAACTTTCGTAAGTCAGCAAACTATTTAAATAAGCATACTATCTCAATCGGTTTTACAACCATTTTTATACTGGCGGTTCTATTCTATTTTTTAAGGCCAATTTATTTTGATTATCAAGGAAACAAAAAATTTTTTGAAAATAAAATTAACAATATTTTTAAGCTGAATGTGAATATTAAGGGCAACATTTCCTATAAGGTTTTTCCAACCCCAAGAATTTTAATTAAAAATGCAGGGTTGAATTTTAGTGAATCAAACAAAAAAAAAATAAAAATCAAAGAATTATATATTTTAATTTCTCCTCTCAGTCTTAACAATTTTAAAAATATTGAATTAAAAAAAATTCTTGTAAAAAATCAAAATTTAGAGATTCATCCAGCTAATTTTAAAAAATATTTTAACTATTTGACCCTTCGCAAAGAAAAAACATTAATATTTAAAAATTCTAATTTCTTTTTTATAGATGCCCAAGGAAACAAAGTTATGTTTAGTAATCTAAATTATAAAGAAAAATTTACAGTTAATAAGCACCAGATTGACACAAGTGGAATTTTTGCCCAAAACAAAGTTAATGTTAAATTTTTGAACAGATTCAGTTCAAAGAAATATTTAAAAATAAATATTCCTGATTTAAAACAATATTTAGATATTACTTTTGATAAAAAGAGTAATCTAAGTCTTTTATCAGGAGAGCTAAAACTTCGGTTCCTTGAAAGTCTTTTATTACTGAATTTTGAAGGTAAAGAAGATTTTAAAATTTCAAATTCTTTTTTAAGGAACAAATTTTTGAACTCTAAATTAAATGGAAAAGTTTCTTTCAAAAATAATTTTTACTTTAATTTAAATTTAGGTATAAACCGTATAGATATAAGAAAACTTCTTCTATACTATCCAATTTTTCAAATGGGCGGCATTAGTAAAAAAATTAATGGCAAAATTAATGTTACTAATAAAAATACAGATTCATTTTTTGGAAGTATTAAAGACAGTAAAATGATTTTAATATTTGAAAATGGAGATATAAAAATAAAAAATTTTTCTGCAAAAATAATGAACGATACTGATATTAAATCTAGTATCTCGATTTTACAAAATAATAAAAAACCAATTGTTCAATTCTCAATAAATTTTTTTACAAAGGACCCTGTTAAATTTTTTAGAAAATTTGGTCTTTATGATTTTGATAAAAGCCCAACTTCTTTTAACGTAAACGGAAATATTGATATAAAAGGTAAAAAAATAAATCTAAGAGAGATAATCAAAGATAATAATGAAAGAATTAGTAATAAAGAAATTTTGATTATAGAGAAATCTTTTAATCGTTATGTTCTTGACCAAGGAATTATGGGCTTATTTGATTTTTTTAAAATTAAAAAATTTATTCAAGAAATTTATTAATAAAAATAAAAATTTATCTGTTTGGCTTAACCATTCTTTTTGGGTTTACAATTTTTAAAAATTCTTTTTCATTTATCAAACCTGATTTTATTGCTTCTTTTTTTAAAGTTGTTCCATTTTTGTGAGCCAATTTTGCAATTTTAGCAGCATTATCATAACCTATTTTGGGTGAGAGAGCTGTTACTAGCATTAAAGAATTATCAAGAAGAGATTTTATTCTTTTTTTATCCGCTTTGATACCTTTTATACAATAATTTGCGAAAGCTTTTGATGAGTCAGCCATTATATTTATAGATTGTAAAATATTATGTATAATTAATGGTTTAAAAACATTTAATTCAAAATGACCATGTGAACCTGCCATCGTAATACCATTATGATTTCCAATAACTTTTACACAAACCATAGTTACGGCCTCACATTGTGTAGGATTCACTTTGCCAGGCATAATTGATGAGCCTGGTTCATTTTCTGGCAGTATAAGTTCACCATACCCAGCTCTCGGCCCAGATCCAAGAAATCTAATATCATTTGCAATCTTCATAAGACAAACAGCTGTTGTATTTAATGTCCCCGAAAAGTTTACTATAGAATCATGTGCAGCTAAGGCCGCAAATTTATTCTTAGTTGGTTTAAATGGAAGTTTAGTTATTTTTTTAATCTCATTTACAATTTTTTTATCAAAATTTTTTTTAGTATTTAAACCAGTGCCAACAGCAGTACCACCTTGTGCTAAATAGTAAATTTCGTTTAAAGCCCTCTCTATTCTTTCAATACATTTTTTTAATTGAGAGTGATATCCAGAGAATTCTTGCCCCAATGTAATAGGAGTAGCATCTTGTAAGTGTGTTCTTCCTAACTTAACAATTTTATCAAATTGTTTTACTTTTTTTTTTAGTTCTTTTTCTAATAATCTGAGTGAAGGCAATAATTTATTTTTTGTTTTCATCGCAATTGCTACATGCATTGCTGTTGGAAATACATCATTGGTTGATTGAGATTTGTTTACATGATCATTTGGATGAACAGGTTTTTTGGTCCCCATTTTGCCTTTCATCATTTGTATAGCTCTATTAGCAATTACTTCGTTAACGTTCATGTTTGTTTGTGTTCCAGAACCAGTTTGCCAAACTTTTAAAGGAAAATGATCATTGAGTTTTCCTTTTATAACTTCATCAGCGGCTTTAATTATAAATCTACTCGTTTTTTTATCTAAATCCCCATTTCGAGAATTAACTACTGCTGCAGCTTTTTTAACAATAGCTATTGATTGAATTAGAATGGGCCTTACAAGAAAATCTCCAATATCAAAGTATTTGTTGGATCTTTGAGTTGATGCACCCCAATACTTATCACCAGGAACTTTAATTTTTCCTATAGAATCAAATTCCGTTCTATATTTCATTGATGTAACCAATTTATATTATACATAGAAAATTGTAAATAATTTATAGATTAACTATGGGGATTTTATGACAAACTTTAATAGTGTAAAAAAATTTATGGAAAAATTTGGACAAGAAATTAAAACAAAAGCAGAGTTTCCATCAGATAAAACAGTAAAATTAAGGTATAATTTAATAAAAGAAGAGCTAGAGGAGTTTGAGCAAGCTTTACAGGATAAAAATTTAACAGAAGTTGCTGATTCACTTACTGATATCTTATACGTCACTTATGGCGCGGGAGTAGCATTTGGCATTGATTTAGATAAATGCTTCGATGAAGTTCAAAAATCCAATATGAGCAAACTTGGAGCTGATGGAAAACCAATTTATAATAAAGATGGAAAGGTTATGAAAGGACCAAAATATTTTAAACCTAATCTCTCAAAGTTCATTAAAAGTTAAAGATAGTTTCTTATATATACATTCTGAAATTGATTGGTGCCCTTTTTTATTAGGGTGACCCTCTCCTTTAACAGAATATTTTTCACCTAATGGAAATTGGCATTTAATGAATGCTATATTATTTTTTTTTAGGAATTCGTTGTAAGCAGCAAATTTTTTAGCTGGTATTTCTTCGATATTTAAAAAAAGTAAAATAAATTTTGCTTGGTTTTTTTCTGATATTTTATTCATATTCAAAATAATTTTTTTTGAAATTTCAGTCTTCTGAACAGATCTTTTAAAAGATTCTATTTTAAGAATTCTTTTTTCAATTTTAGCTATTAGCGCACTTTTATCACCAAAAGGAAGTGTAAAATATTTTTTTGGTTTGTGTATTTCAATATTATTATTTTTTAGTGAAGCATAAGGCAAACTTAATTCACCCTCTGTTCCTCTTGAATTATTTTCTAAAAGATACATCCATGATCCTCCGGCTATATTTCTTATTTCATGATGGGGGATAAAACCATATATCACCATCTTAATATCATCTTGATCATTAAATATGTTTTTTAATTTTAAAAAAGACTGCGTACCACCATAGCCACCAACTCCATAATTTTTAATTTTATAATTTATAATTTGTTTTTGTAATAAAGCTGCAAAAGTATTTTCATCATCAACAGCCCAACCTTGTGTTAGCGATCCTCCAATAAAAATAATTTTATTTTTTTTTTTATTATTTCCTGTTAGACGTGAACCATCATTAAAATTAGTCAGCTTGGTTTTTCTACCGCCTTCTGACCAGGGACTAAAAATATATTCACCAGACTTTGGTTTCCATCCTAATATTTCATCTTCAATAAAAGATATTGGCTGATCTTTCAATTTAGCATTTGATTGGTTTCTTGGCTTATCCTCAAGAATAAATAATATAAATAATTCAAGAATTAAAAGTATTAGCGAAATACTTACTATAAATAAAATAAAATTTTGAACTTTATTTTTTGCAAAAATCATTATTAATAAATTATTAATTTTTACTTATTAAATTAATCTTCTTATTTTTCTCATAAATTCTATCACATAGATTGGCATTAATTTTAAAAATAATTTTTTTAAAATACCTTCTTTTTTATTTAGCCAAGACTTATCAAATAAAATATTTGGGTCATGGAATATATTTTCTTCATAATTAATTTTATTTATTAAATCATTCCTTAAGAAAATGCAGTTTCCGGTATGGCATATGAGCATATATCCTTTTTTTTTACCAACCTCTACGGTTGCAGAAAAACTGTTTCCTTGCTGTTTTAAATTATGTCTTTGAATTATTCCTGGTTCAATTGTGCTATTAATCTCTATTACAACAATCTTAGGCATATATTTTTCTAAATTTTCCCAAACATCCAGATCATAAGAATCTATATCAATAGATAAAATTTCAAAATCTTGGGGAATTTTTGTTTTTTCCAAAACCTTGTTTAAGGAATTTGGAGAATTTTTATTTTTATCAATTGTTTTATTAATCGCAAAAATATTTGCGTATTTTGCCTCAGTTTCTTTTAAATCTCTAAATTTTTTTTTATCACTTTCTATGTAAATAGCTTTATAGTTATAATTTTTTACCAAATTAAAAGTATTGCTACCTCGTTTGCCATCCCAAGCGCCAAATTCACAACACCAACCATTTTTTCTAAGATCTAATTTTTTTAAAATTTCCTCTAGAATTCCGTCCTCACCGTTTTGAGAATATACATTTTTTTTAAAATCATTAAACATCATATTGAGTTTCCTTAGCTAATTTAATTTTTTTTAGAGGTCAAAAATATTAATTTTTTTTTATGTTCTTTAATTAAATTTTCGTGCCATTTAATATTTAAATTTTCTTCAAAAAATTTATTCAATAATTCTGGATTAAAGGTAGTTTTTGGATCGTGATCACCATAAGATATTAGGGATATATCTTTTATATTGTTTTTTTTAAGGTGAGATGCATAATTTTTTATGACTTTTTCTGGCATTTCTACGAAAGAAGCTGCATTATGGAAATGATCTATTTTTATATCGAGTTTTTCAATTTCCCAAGGGGGTATGCAAATAATTTCAAGTTCATCATCATCGCTGAAAGATATTTTTTTAGATTCACAAGTATTTAAATAATCTTGTACAGATTTACCATAAAAGTGTCTCAAGTATTCCGATCCAACATATATATTAGGTACAGCGTCTAGATAAATAATTTTTTTTATATTTGGGAAATTTGTTAATAAAAAATGAATATTAGCTCCGAAACCTCCTCCAATCTCAAAAAAACTTTTTATATTTTTAAAATCATAAGTTTTTGACAGAATGTTTATTCTATGTGCCATGTTTATGTAATATGTAGAATATACTGAATTGCCTAATTCAAATTTGCTAACACAGCCGAATTCAACCGATCTATCAAATTTATATTTTGAAATTAAATTTTTAACAGTTTCGTCATTTTTATAAACTATAGATAAATTTTTAAGATAATTATTAATATGTATAGATGTAACCGATAATTGACCCTGAAAGACTTTTTTAATTAAAGGTAAATCAAAAAATGCAGATACAAGTCTACCCTTTAAGTTTAATTCATTCCTAAAATCGTACACTAAGTTATCAGCATAGCTTGTACCAACACCAGAACTTAATCCTCTAAAATTTTTCAATCCATTTTTTTTTAATTGATAAACAGCCTTTTTATTTTTGTAATCCCAGTAAGGTCCCGATGAATATAAACTCCTGTCCACTTTTTTTTCATCATTTAACAGTCTATTTAAAAGCTTATTATTCATTTATAAGGGGCGTTCTGTTGCCAGGTGCCCCAAGCCCCGTTTACTTAATTAACAAGTTAATTAAGCAGCAAGTGCAAATTTATTATTTGCATTTATAATTAGCCCGTTACGTCGGAACCATCTCGAACGAAAGAATAGCCTTTAGACACTCGTCGATTCTGATTCACCCCCATAAGTTGTAAATGGTGGAGGTGGTGGGTACTGCCCCCACGTCCGCAATGTTTATTACGAAACTCGTTTATCGTCATAGTTGGAAAACCAACAAATATAATATAAAATTAAAAAAAAAAGATTCAATAACTATTTCTAAATGAAACTCACAAAAGAACAAAAACAAGAAATTTTAGGCCAACAGTCGCAGAAAAATGTTACTAAAAGAGTTACATCACCGGAATTGGAAAAAATTCTTTACGAGGCTCTTCCAGTTTTAGACCATGGATTTGTTAGAGTCATAGATTATATGGGTGATGATACTTCAATTGTTCAATCAGCAAGAGTTTCTTACGGGAAGGGAACAAAAAAAGTTTCAACAGATAGTGGTTTAATAAAATATTTAATGAGACATAGACACAGCACACCTTTTGAGATGTGTGAAATTAAATATCATATTAAACTTCCAATTTTTATTGCTAGACAATGGATAAGACATAGAACTGCTAACGTGAATGAATACTCTGCGAGATACTCTATAATGGATAAAGAGTTTTATGTTCCATCAAAAGAAAATCTTGCTGCTCAATCAACAAATAATCGTCAAGGAAGAGGAAATTTAATAAACGGAACGCAAGCGGATAATATTTTAAAAATTTTAAAAGATGATGCTGAAAGAAATTATCAACATTATGAAGAAATGCTTAACGAAAAATATGACGGAACAATTATTGATGATAAAAAACAGGGATTAGCAAGAGAATTGGCCAGGATGAATCTTACCCTCAATTCATATACGCAGTGGTATTGGAAGACAGATTTATTAAATTTATTAAATTTTTTAGCTCTTAGGGCAGATAGTCATGCCCAATTTGAAATTAGAGAATACGCTGATGTAATGATGAACACTGTTAAAAAATGGGTACCAACTACTTATGATGCTTTTATAGATTATAGAGTAGGAGGTATGGAGCTTTCTTCAAAAGGAAAAATGGTTATACAAAAAATGATAAAAGGTGAAAAATGCAATATTGATTCATCAGGTCTTTCAAAAAGGGAATGGAATGAATTAATGCAGTCTTTTGGCTTTAAACAAAATCTTGTATAATTTTATTTGCAATTTCATTAAATGCTTTAGATATTTCGTGATCTGGTTCTTTATATGCTAACGGCAAACCTAAATCTGCAGATTCTCTTAGTTTTGTACTAATAGGAATTTTTCCTAAAAATTTTTTATTAAATTCCTTTGCTATTTTCTCAACACCGCCTTCACCAAAAATATAATACTTTTTCCCATCATCTGTTTTGAAAAAGCTCATATTATCTATAAGCCCAATAATTTTAATTTTAGTTTTATCAAACATTTGAATACCTCTTTGAACATCCATCAAAGCTAACTCTTGAGGAGTAGAAACTATAACAGCACCATCAATTTTTATATCTTGTGCAAAAGTAAGCTGAGTATCGCCAGTACCTGGAGGCATATCAATAATTAAAAAATCTAAATCTTTCCACAAAATTTTTTCTGTTAGTGTTTTAATGGCACTAATAACCATCGGACCCCTCCAAATCATGGGGGTTTTTTCATCAACTAAAAAACCTAAAGACATGAATTGTGCCTCATATTTTTCCAAAGGAAATAAAAATTTTCCATCAGTTTTTGGTTTTTCATTTAGTCCAATCATTTTCGGCAAAGAAGGTCCGTGAATATCTGCGTCTAATAAGCCCACTTTTTTTCCGAGCTTTTGAAGAGCGAAGGTCAAATTAATTGCAAAAGTTGATTTTCCAACACCCCCTTTTGCACTAGAGATCATTAATGTAAATTTGGTTCCTTTTATTGGATTTTTATTAAAATTTTTAGGAGCAGTCTTTTTCTTCAAACTATCTCTTATTTTGGCTTTATTATCAGACATTATACCGCTTTATCATAACTTGTTTTTATTTAAAAAGTCACTATATAAAGTGTCATGTCTTTTAAAGACCATATATTCAAAAACGAATCCCCTTGGGGGTCAAATCCTGGAGGAGGAAGAGATGGAAACGGAAATGGTAGCGGCTCTGGACAAAGAAGATCTCCACCAAATATAGACGATTTAATTCGTAAAGCCCAAGGTTCAGTTGGAAAAATTTTTCCAGGAGGAAGGGGTGGTAACAAGCCGATATATTTAGGTATTTTAATATTATTAGTTCTTTGGGCGTTAAGTGGCCTTTATAGAGTTTTGCCTGATGAGCAAGGGGTAGTTTTAAGATTTGGAAAATTTGTTAAGACTACACAACCTGGTTTAAATTATCATATACCTTTTCCAATAGAGAGAGTTTTGACTCCAAAAGTTACAAAGGTAAATCGTATTGATGTAGGCTTTAGATCAGCTAGTGATAGCGGAAGATCCTCTGGAGTTGGAGATGTGTCTGAAGAAAGCTTAATGTTAACAGGAGACGAGAATATAGTTGATATTGATTATTCTGTTTTTTGGGTAATTAAGGACGCTGGTAAATTTCTCTTTAATATACAAAGTCCACTTGAAACAGTTAAAGCTGCTTCGGAGACTGCAATGAGAGAAGTAATAGCTAAAAGTAAAATCCAATCTATTTTAACAGAGGGAAGATCAAAAATTGAAAATGAAGTTCAAGATATTACTCAAGGAATTCTAGACGAATATGGTTCTGGTATTCAAGTTACCCAGGTTCAAACGCAAAAAGCAGATCCACCTGATCAAGTTATAGATGCTTTCAGAGATGTTCAAGCCGCAAGAGCAGATAGAGAAAGATCAAAGAATGAGGCTGAAGCATATGCAAATGATGTAATACCTAGAGCACGTGGTGAAGCAGAAAAAATTTTACAACAAGCTGAAGCTTATAAAAAAGAAGTTGTAGCTAAAGCAGAGGGTGAAGCAAGTAGATTTTTGGCAATTTATAATGAATACTCTAAAGCAAAACAAGTAACTCAAGAGAGAATGTATTTAGAAACTATGGAAAAAGTTTTGGCAGATATTGATAAAGTTATAATTGATAAGAGTTCAGGATCAGGAGTAGTGCCTTATTTACCTTTACCCGAATTAAAGAAAGCGCAAAAACAATGAAAAAATTTTTTATAGGAGCCATTGTTGTTTTAGGCGTATTAACATACCAAGCACTATTTGTTGTTCAGGAAGTTAATCAAGCTATTGTTTTACAATTTGGTGACCCGAAAAAAATAATTACTAAACCTGGTTTGAATTACAAGATTCCTTTTATACAAAATGTTGTGTATTTAGATCGAAGGGTTTTGAATTTAGACAATCCACCAGAGGAAGTTATTGCAGCTGACCAAAAAAGATTGATCGTAGATGCTTTTGCAAGATTTAAAATTGTAGATCCACTAAAATTTTATATATCAGTTGGAAACGAAAGAGTTGCAAGATCTAGATTAGCTACAATCATCAATTCTAGAATAAGAAGTGTATTAGGTACTCAAGAATTGGCAACTTTATTATCAACAGATAGAGCCGTTCATATGGGAACAATTCAAAACGATGTTAACACTGAGGCTCAAAATTTTGGAATCACTATAGTTGATGTGAGAATTAAAAGAGCAGATTTACCACCAGCGAATAGTGAAGCAATTTATGCACGTATGCAGACAGAAAGACAAAGAGAGGCAAAAGAATTTCGAGCTCAAGGAGCTGAGATGGCAGCTAAAATTACTTCAACAGCAGATAAAGAAGTAACAGTAATATTGGCTAATGCAAATAAACAATCTGAAATTATGAGAGGTGAAGGAGACGGTAAAAGAAATAAAATTTTCGCTAATGCTTTTGGAAGAGACCCACAATTTTTTGGTTTCTATAGAGCAATGCAATCTTATGAAAAAGCTTTGATTGGTGGCGATACATCTATGATACTATCACCTGATAGTGATTTTTTTAAGTTTTTCGGTAAAACTGGAGTTATCAAAAATAAAAAACAATAGAAATACTAAGGCATGAAAGAATTCATTATTGCCATTGGTTTAGTCTTATTTATTGAAGGTTTACTTTGCGCCTTGTTTCCGTCAAAAATCCAGAATATGTCTAAAGTAATCGAGAGTATGCCAACAAGCAATTTAAGAACAATCGGCGTGGTATTTACAATAATTGGTTTTATTATAATTTGGTATATTAAAAACTGATGAAATTAAGCTCTAAAAAATTTTCTCTATATTTCGTATTTTTTTATTTAATTTTTAACATTGAATTAAATGCGAAAAATCCACCTGCATCATTTGCAGATCTTGCAGAAGAGTTAATGCCATCTGTTGTTAATATTTCAACTACTCAAACAATTAAAACTCAAGCAAATCCATTTCCTTTTCAATTTCCCCCAGGATCTCCATTTGGAGAAATGTTTAAAGAATTTGAGAAACCCACAGAAAGAAAGGCGACTTCTTTAGGATCGGGATTTGTTATTAAGAAAGACGGGACGGTAATTACTAATAATCATGTTATAGCAAATGCGGACGATATTATTGTAATAGTAGATAATAAAGAATATCAAGCAAAAGTTTTAGGAGCCGATCCTTATTCAGATATCGCGGTGTTAAAAATTGAGTCATCGACTAATTTCAAAACTGTAAAGTTTGGAAATTCTGATAAATCCAGAGTCGGAGATTGGGTAGTCGCAATTGGAAACCCATTTGGTTTAGGAGGAACTGTAACATCAGGAATAATTTCTGCAAGAAATCGAGATATAAACTTAACTCGTTACGATGATTTTATCCAGACTGATGCATCGATCAACCAAGGTAATTCTGGGGGCCCATTATTTAATATGGATGGAGATGTAATCGGAATCAATACAGCAATCATAAGCCCCTCAGGTGCGAGCAGCGGAATTGGTTTTGCAATTCCTGCAAATTACGCATCAACTATTATTGATCAGTTAATTAAGTATGGAGAAACAAAAAGAGGATGGCTAGGAGTTAGAATTCAAGAAGTTACTAAAGAAATGTCTTCAATTGCTGGATTAGATGAATCAGCCGGAGCATTTATCGGGGGAGTTTCAGAAGGGAGCCCAGCTGAAAAAGGTGGAATAAAAGAAGGCGATATCATTCTAGAATTTGATGGACAAAAAATAAAAACAATGAGAAATCTTCCAAAAGTTGTAGCAAATACAAAACCCAACAAAAAAGTTGTTGTTAAGGTATGGAGAGATAAAAAATTGATTATGTTAAGGCTGACCTTAGGAAGAATGGAGTCGGCCAAAGAGTTTAAAAAATAAATAGCTTGTCAAAAAAAATAATACTTTTATTTGGGCCAACTGCATCAGGAAAATCTAAACTAGCTCTTGATATTGCTAAAGAATTTAATTGCGAAATCGTCAATGCTGATAGTATGCAGGTATATAAGGAGATTAAGATTTTATCAGCCAGACCTGATGATAAAAATATAAAACATCATTTATATGGTTTTATTTCAGTAAAGAAAAATTTTTCAACCGGTTCTTGGTATAGATTGGCAGCAAAAAAAATTAAAGATATAAAAAAAAAGGGTAAAGTGGCCCTAGTAGTTGGTGGAACCGGGTTATATTTTAGGGCCTTAACTAATGGCTTATCTGAAATACCAAGTGTTCCAAAAATAAATATGAATTCAAAACTAAAAAAAGACTATATTTTGAAAAATCCCAAAATTTTTAAGGGAATTCCAATCAGCGATAAACAAAGATTACAGAGGGCACTTTCTGTTTATAAACACACAGGAAAACCTTTGTGGCTATGGCAGAAAAAAAATAAGAAAATTTTTAAATCTGGTGAATTTATAAAAATCTTTCTTCAGCCAGGTAAACCAGAAATAGAAATTAAGATTAAAGAAAGGTTCGACCAGATGTTGCAGGAAGGGGCTATCCAAGAGGCTGAAAATTTTAAAAAAATTCGGGTAAACTCTATTAATTCATCTAATTTTATAATTGGTCTCAAAGAAATATCCGATTTTTTGAGAAAGAAAATTACACTAAATGAAGTTAAAGAGAAGGTGGTTATCAGATCAAGACAATACGCTAAAAGACAACTTACCTGGCAAAGGGGTCAAATGAAGGATTGGAAGGGATTTACTGATACAAATTATCTTGATTTAAGAAAAAAAATTCTCAGTTATTTATCTAAAACTTGACCCAAAATTTTCCTAAGATAGATTACATTTATGGGGAAATTAGTTTCAGGTGCAGAAATTCTTTTTAAGGTTTTAGAGCATCATAAAGTAGAACATATATTTGGTTATCCAGGTGGTGCAGTTTTACCAATTTACGATGAATTAAAAAATCATAAAACAATAAAACATATTTTAGCTCGTCACGAACAGGGAGCAGGACATGCTGCTGAAGGATACGCACGTTCTTCTGGAAAACCAGGTGTGATGTTGGTTACTTCTGGTCCTGGAGCTACCAATGCAGTGACTGCCTTAACAGATGCGTATATGGATTCTGTTCCAATAGTTTGTATAAGCGGACAAGTTCCAACACATTTAATCGGAACAGATGCATTTCAAGAATGTGACACAACTGGAATCACAAGACCTTGCACGAAACACAATTGGTTAGTCAAAGATGTAAAAGATCTAGCTAGCATTATGGATCGTGCATTTGAAATTGCTACAACAGGAAGACCCGGCCCAGTTTTAGTAGATATACCGAAAGATATTCAATTCAAAAAAACTGAATTTATTTTAAAAAATAAAAAAAAGAAAAACTTAAATGGAAAAATAAATGGAAAAGTTAGTAATACAGAAATTGATAAAGTTATAAACATGATGAAAAAAGCTTCCAAACCAATTTTTTATACTGGGGGAGGAGTAATAAACTCTGGACACGAAGCCAGCAAATTACTAAGAGAACTTGTTTCATTAACAGGATTTCCAATTACTTCTACTCTTCAAGGATTAGGAGCATATCCAGGGGATGATCCTTTATTTTTAGGAATGTTAGGAATGCACGGAACATACGAAGCTAACAATGCAATGTATAATTGCGATCTTATGATTAACATTGGAGCAAGATTTGACGACAGAATAACAGGAAAGGTAGATGAGTTCTCTCCTAAGTCTAAAAAAATTCATGTAGATATTGATCCATCTTCTATAGGAAAAAACATTAAGGTAGACCTTGCTGTGGTGAGTGATGTCCAAAGTTTTTTAAAGTGTTTAAACAAAAGATTCAAAGAAAAAAATAAGGATTTTTTAAACTCAAATAAATCAAACATATCAAATTGGTGGAAGGATATTGATAAATGGAGACAAAAAAAATCATTGAACTATAGAAACAGCAAAGAAGTTATAAAGCCACAGTATGCTGTTCAAAGACTCTATGAGCTTTCTAAACATAAAGATGCTTTTATAACAACAGAGGTTGGACAACACCAGATGTGGGCTGCTCAACATTACAAATTTAACAAACCAAACAGATGGATGACATCGGGTGGTCTTGGAACAATGGGTTATGGATTGCCAGCTGCAGTTGGTGTCCAAGTTGCAAATCCTGGAAAATTAGTTATAGATATTGCAGGAGAGGCATCTGTGCTGATGACAATGCAAGAAATGTCAACAGCAGTTCAATATAAACTTCCAATTAAAATATTTATTTTAAACAATAAGTACATGGGCATGGTTAGACAGTGGCAAGAACTTTTGCATGAAAAAAATTATTCTGAAAGTTATACTGCTGCTCTGCCAGATTTTGTTAAACTTGCAGAAGCTTATGGCTGCGTAGGTATTCAAGCAAAAAAACCTGATGAGTTAGATGATAAAATAAACGAAATGATCAATATTAACAAACCAGTTATCTTTGACTGTTTAGTTGATCCAATGGAAAACTGTTTTCCAATGATACCCTCAGGGAAACCCCACAACCAAATGTTGTTAGGTCCAGAAGATGAAAAAGAGGAAGTTTCAGATGAAGGGAAGACTTTAGTATAATGGGAAAATCTAAGTCAGCATATAGTGAACCAGGGAAATTAGGGAAATCCGAACATCATATTATTGTTGTTTGGGTTGATAATGAAGCTGGAGTTTTAGCTAGAGTAGCAGGATTATTTTCAGGAAGAGGTTACAATATAGAATCTTTAGCTGTTGCTGAGGTTGATAGGAAAAAACATATTTCTAGAATTACAATTGTAACCTCAGGGACACCACAAGTTATACAGCAGATCAAATTACAATTGAGAAAACTTATTCCTGTTCACAAGGTTGCTGATTTTAAAAGAAATGATCCAAAAATCTTATTTAAAGAATTAGCTTTATTTAAAGTAGTTTCATCACAAAAAAATAGAGAAAAGGCCAAAAAGGTTTGTAAAAAATATAACTCTATTGTATTGGATAAATCAAAAAACTCTTTTGTTATTCAGGTAACTGCATTAAGAAGAGATATTGATAAATTAATTGAAACATTAGGTCCACTTGGCTTAGTAAGCGCATCAAGAACAGGCGCTGTTGCTATGACAAGAGGCTCGGAAACTTTTAAATAGATAAAGGAAATAAAAAATGAAAATGTTTTACGAAAAAGATGCAAATGTAAACTTAATCAAGGATAAAAAAGTTGCTATTTTTGGATATGGTAGCCAAGGGCACGCACATGCGTTAAATTTAAAGGATAGCGGGGTCAAAAATGTTGTTGTTGCTCTTAGAGACGGTTCTTCGAGTATTAAAAAAGCAGAAAGCGAGGGGCTTAAAGTCATGTCATTATCTGATGCTGCAGCATGGGCAGATGTTGTTATGGTATTGACACCAGACGAACTTCAAGCATCAATTTATAAAAATCATATTGAACAAAGAATGAGGCAGGGTACTAGTTTGGCATTTGCACATGGATTAAATATTCATTTTAATTTAATCAAATCAAGAAAAGATTTAGATGTATTTATGGTTGCACCAAAAGGCCCTGGCCATTTAGTTAGAAGTGAATATCAACGTGGTGGTGGGGTTCCATGTTTAATGGCAGTGCACAAAGATAGCTCTGGCAAAGCAAGGGATCTTGCTATGTCATATGCATGTGCTGTTGGAGGCGGAAGATCTGGAATAATTGAAACAACTTTTAAAGACGAATGCGAAACAGATTTATTCGGTGAACAAACTGTTTTATGTGGTGGTTTAGTAGAGTTAATAAAAAATGGTTTTGAAACTTTAACCGAAGCAGGTTACCCACCTGAAATGGCATACTTCGAAACTCTTCATGAGGTAAAATTAATTGTAGATTTAATCTATGAAGGTGGAATTGCAAATATGAATTACTCAATTTCTAATACAGCTGAGTATGGTGAATATATTTCTGGAAGAAAAATTGTAGACTCAAAAACTAAAGAGAGAATGAAAGAGGTACTAAAAGACATTCAGTCTGGCAAATTTACAAAACAATGGATGGATGAATGTAAAGGTGGTCAGAAAAACTTTCTGAAAATGAGAGAAGAACTTGCAAAACATCCTATTGAAAAAGTGGGTAAAAAATTAAGAGATTTGATGCCTTGGATTGGTAAGAATAAACTCGTAGATAAATCGAAGAATTAAGCCAATTTAGTTCGTAATTTTTAATTTTTTAAATAATTATTTTGCAAATTAACGCATAAATTGTATTATGCGTGACACCAAAACAAAGAAAAATGGAAGATAAAAATAGAATTATAATTTTTGATACCACCATGAGAGATGGCGAACAGTCTCCAGGTGCTTCAATGAGCCTTGAAGAAAAAATTCAAATATCAAGAGTTTTTGATGAACTGGGGATTGATGTTATTGAAGCAGGTTTTCCGATAGCTTCTCCTGGTGATTTTGAAGCAGTAAACGCAATAAGTAAAATTTTAAAAAAATCAATTCCTGCCGGACTTGCTAGGCACACCAAAAAAGATATTGATGCTTGTTACGATGCATTAAAGTCAGCAAAAAAATTCAGAATTCATACTTTTATATCTACAAGCGATTTACACATGAAGCATAAGCTTAACAAAGCTCCCGAACAAGTAATTGATTCAATAAAGGAACATGTCACTTATGCAAGAAAGTATACAGATGATGTGGAGTGGTCTTGTGAAGATGGAACAAGAACTAATATGGATTTTATGTGTAAAACAGTTGAGCTTGCGATAAAATGTGGAGCTAAAACAATTAATATTCCAGATACAGTAGGTTATACAGTTCCGACAGAATATAAAAAAATTATAGAAACTTTAAAGAACAAAGTTCCAAACATAGACAAAGCAATATTATCTGTTCATTGTCACAATGATTTAGGCTTGGCTGTAGCAAACTCATTGGCCGGGGTCTCAGCTGGAGCTAGACAAGTTGAATGTACGATAAATGGTATTGGTGAAAGAGCTGGTAATGCCGCCTTAGAAGAAATTGTTATGGCTATGAAAACTAGAAGCGATTTAATGCCTTTTAAAACAGGAATTAATACACAATTAATAAGCAAAGCATCCAAGACCGTTTCAAATGCTACAGGATTTCCTGTGCAATTTAATAAGGCTATTGTTGGTAAAAATGCATTTGCACATGAGTCGGGTATACATCAGGATGGAATGTTAAAAAATAGAAATACTTATGAAATTATGACACCCGAAAGTGTTGGGGTAAAAAAAACGTCGTTGGTCATGGGAAAACATTCTGGAAGACATGCATTTAAAGATAAACTAAGTGATCTTGGATATGCGGGTGTAACCGACGATGTAATTCAAACAGCCTTTGGTAAATTTAAAATTTTAGCAGACAAAAAGAAACATGTTTACGATGAGGACATAATAGCTTTAGTTGATGATAGTTTGATAAAAGAAAGCAATGTTATTAATCTAAAATCTCTAAAAGTATTTGCAGGAACTGGGGAGCCTCAAAAAGCAGAAATGACCTTAGAAGTTTATGGCGACGTTAAAAAAGCAAGTGAAACAGGTGATGGACCTGTAGATGCAATTTTTAAATGTATTAAAAAATTATACCCACACGAAGTTAAACTTCAATTATACCAAGTTCATGCTGTAACAGAAGGCACAGATGCTCAGGCTACAGTAAGTGTAAGAATAGAAGAAAAAGGCAAAACAACGGTTGGTCAGGCGGCCGACACAGATACTCTTGTTGCTTCTGCTAATGCTTATTTAAATGCTTTAAATAAGATGATCATTAAAAGAGAAAAAACTGCTCCAGAAGAGTATGAGCAAGAAAAAATGAAAGGGATATAAAATGTTTGGATTAAACAAAATTTCTAAAATGTGGTCTCAAGATATGGCCATCGATCTGGGAACAGCGAACACACTTGTAGTTGTTAAAGGAAAAGGAGTTGTTCTGAATGAACCGTCAGTAGTTGCGATAATTGAAGAAAAAGGAAAAAAATCAGTGTTAGCTGTTGGGGATGAAGCAAAAACTATGTTAGGCAGAACACCCGGAAACATTTCAGCTGTAAGACCTCTTAAAGATGGTGTTATCGCAGATTTTGTAGTTACAGAAGAGATGATTAAGCACTTTATTAAAAAAGTTCACAAAAAAAATGCTTTTGCAAATCCTAGAATATTGGTTTGTGTTCCAACTGGTTCAACTCCGGTAGAAAGAAAAGCAATTCAAGATTCAGCATTGGCAGCTGGGGCAAGAAAGGTTCAGTTAATAGAAGAACCAATTGCAGCAGCAATTGGAGCAGGCCTTCCAATTTCCGAAGCTACAGGATCTATGGTAGTTGATATAGGTGGTGGTACTACAGAAATAGCGGTTATGTCCTTAGGTGGCGTAGTTTATTCAAGATCTCTAAGAGTAGCAGGGGATGCCATGGATCAGGCTATCATCAGTTATATGAGGCAGAAATTTAATTTGTTAATAGGTGAGGCTAGTGCAGAAAAAATTAAAAAAGAAATTGGAACAGCGATAGCAACTTCCGGAAATACATATTTAATGAAAGGAAGAGACATTAGATCTGGAACTCCTAGAGAAATAACTCTTAAAGAAGAGGATACAGCAGCGGCTTTAAAACCTACTTTGGATATTATGATGACTGGAGTAAAAACTGCATTGGAGAATACGCCACCAGAGTTATCCGCAGATTTAGTTGATATGGGTCTTATTCTTACAGGTGGTGGAGCTTTACTTAAAAATATTGATAAGCTTATATCAAAAGAAACAGGTTTACCGGTTCAGATAGCTGATGACCCTCTTTCTTGTGTAGCTGTAGGAACTGGAAAAGCATTGGAACAAGAAGAACTGTTTTCAACAATGCTATCAGAGTATTAATTTATTGTTATTTAGACAATGGCGACAAGCAGAGATGATTTTGGAATAGCTATTCGCTCGGCTTTACTGCAGAGAGGAGCCAAACAAAAATTTTCTTTATTCGTTTTAATTTTAATATCAATATTTATTTTTGCTATAGACATCACGCAGATAAAGGGTGTTAAAATCTTAAGAAGCTTATTAAATGATGGTATATATAGAATTTCAGCAATTTCTTCTTCTCCAATAAGATTTACCACAGCTTCAAAGGATTTTTTTGTCAAACATGCGTTCGTTTATAAAGAAAATGAATTATTAAAGATTGAAATTGAGGAACTTAAGAAACAAAAACTTGATACCTCTTATCTTGAAACTGAAAATAAACAACTCCAAGAAATATTAGGATTAGATAAAAAACTAGCTTTTAGGACAGTAGGAGCAAAAATAATGCTAGATAAAAACAGTCCATATTTGAATTCAGCCATTATAAATAAAGGCTCTAATTCTGGTATTAAGCTAGGGATGCCAGTTTTGAGCAAAGGACATTTAGTCGGAAGGATTGTAGAGGTGAATTATATATCTTCTAGGATTTTGCTTTTAAACGATTTGAATAGCAAAATTCCTGTGGTTATCTCACCTTCTGGCGATCAAGCAATTCTTTCTGGGTCAGGTAAAATAAAACCATCTTTAGAATATTTACCTAAAAATTTTTACCCTGAAGACAATAGTTTAGTCTATACATCTGGAAAAGACGGGGTATTAGTTCCAGGAATTTCTATTGGCAAAGCATTAATGGAGGAGAGTAGCATATTGGTTGAATTATTTACTGATCCAACACAAATTTTTCTTGTAAATGTGGTTTTAGAACAACAAACAGACCTGGAGGCAATGTAAAATGGCAATAAATATAAAAGCATTTAAAGAAAACATATTGCGTTTAGCTCCACTAATATTACTTATTTACATATGTATATCTGAATTTCACACACAATTTTATTATTGGGAGATTTTTTCTTTCAATCTTCAATTCATAATAATCTATTATTGGATTCTAAGAGATCCTTCTATTATAGGATATGGTTTTGTATTTTTATGCGGAATAATAAATGATGTAATTTTAAATTTACCCCTTGGGGTAACCGCTCTTTCATATCTATTTGTTTCTCTAGTTGCGGCATATGTAAGAAATGCCACAGTACGAAGCACATTATTTACTGATTGGTTTACTTTCATTGTAGCTATATTGGGCGGAAATATGATTAGTTATTTTTTAATCGAAAATTTTACAGAGATGAAAATAGAATATACATCTGTCTTTTACGACTCTATGTTTACATTTGTATTGTACCCTTTTTTCTGGGGTATTTTTGAATTGTACAAAAGATTTATAGGCTTGAGGGTTTATGATTAGGTCGGGAGGAGAAAGTAAAGTCAGGTTAATTGGAAGGAGAATGTTTATAATTTCAGCAGCAAAGGCCGTTGTTGTTTTTGGTATAATTGGAAGATTAATTTCTCTTCAGATTAATGAGAGTAAAAAATATAAAACTTTATCAGACAAAAATAGATTTCGTGAATGGAAATTTTCACCACCAAGAGGTCTTATAAATGATTACTATGGAAAAGAAATAGCTTCTAATAAACAAGTATATCAACTTCACATTGTTCCAGAAAATTCAGAAAACTTAGAGGTTTTAATTTTCAGATTAAAAAATATTTTGAATTTATCAGAACGAGAAATCTTTAAAATTAGAAGAAAGATTCTTTCTCAAAAACCCTGGGATCCAGTGGTTATATCAGACAATCTTACATGGTCTGAATTTTCAAGAATAAATTTATTTTTGCATGAATTACAAGGCGCAGAACCAGTAGTATCGGTAGCCAGACTTTATACCGAGCCTTCATCAGTCCATGTAATTGGTTATGTTTCAAAAGTTAGTAAAAAAGACTTACAAACAAGAGAGTATTTAAAAAATAAGATTGCTGCTGGCACTAGAGTTGGAAAAACAGGTTTAGAAAATAAACTAGACCCAGATGTTATAGGAGAGGTCGGTTATAAAAGATATGAGGTAAATGCTTTTGGCAAAAGAATCAAAGAGATATCAATTGATCCTGGAAAGGCAGGCAAAAATTTTACAACAACCTTAGATTTAGATGTTCAAGAGATAGCATCAAAACTTCTCGAAGGTAAATCAGGTTCGGTTTGTGTTATGGATATTTACCGTGGAGATATTATTGCCATGGTTTCCTCACCAGCATTTGATCCAAATCATTTTGTTCATGGCATTGATCAAAAAAGTTGGAAAGGGCTACTTACACATAGAGATAAACCTTTAATTAACAAATCGGTTGCTGGTCTTTACCCTCCGGGATCCACAATAAAAATGTTAGCAGCTATAAGTGCCTTAGAAAATGATACATTTAACCCAAAAAAATCAATCCATTGTACAGGTTCAATAGAACTTTATGGAGAAAAATTTCACTGTTGGAAGAAAAAAGGGCATGGCTATATGGATATGAGAGAGGGCATTAAACAATCTTGTGATATATATTTTTATGAGGTTGCAAGAAAATTGGGGATTGACCGATTATCTGAGACTGCAAAAAAATTTGGTTTAGGCAAACCAGTTTTAAAAGAATTTATTGAAGAGAGATCAGGCGTTGTTCCAAATACTATTTGGAAGAAAAAAAATATCGGTAAAAACTGGTATCTTGGAGAAACACTCCATGCTGGAATAGGACAGGGTTATTGGCAGAGCTCTCCATTACAGTTATGTCTAATGACAGCACAAATTGCAAACGGTGGTTATAAAATTGAACCTAGAATTATTTTAGATAAACAAGAAAACAATCAATTTAAAGATTTAGATCAATTTATTAAAGATAAAAAAATGTTCGCAGATGATGTAGTGAGCCTATATGAGTTTATTGCCAAATTTAAATACAAAAGTTTATTTAAAAACCCCGAGAATATAAAATTTGTTCAAGATGCTCTTTTTGGAGCTACAAATGAACCTGGTGGAACTTCATATGGATCTAGGTTAACGAAAAAAGGATTCGTTTTTGCTGGTAAAACCGGAACTTCACAGGTGAAAAGATTTACAGAAAGACAAAGAGAATTGGAAATTAAGAATGAAGATTTACCATATGAGGACAGAGATCATGCATTATTTGTAGCTTTTGCACCTTACAAGGATCCAAGATATTCTATTAGTGTTGTAGTGGAACACGGGGGATCCGGAAGTAAGAGTGCAGCACCAATTGCTAAGAGAGTTATTAAAAAAGTTTTAGAAAAACATCCTATGAGAGACTCTAAAAGAGAAAAAGGAGAGTCAATATAATGTTTAAACAGGGATCTATCCAATCACATCTAAGTTTAAAAGACAAAATATTTTCTGTAGATATGATTATGTTTTCTTGTATTCTAATTCTTGGTATAATCAGTTTCTTTGCAATGTATTCTACTGATGGGGGTGAGTTTGCATATCATACAAAAAGTCATATCGTCAGATTTTTTATTTTTTTCTTTTTATTTATCGTAGTTTCCTTTTTTAAAGTAAATTTTTGGTATAATTGGAGTATACCACTATATATAGCAATTCTTGCTTTATTAATTTTAGTAAAGTTTTTTGGTTTAACCTCTTCAGGTTCACAAAGATGGTTGGATCTTTATTTCCTTAATCTTCAACCTTCTGAGTTAATGAAAATAAGTTTGATTTTATTTCTAGCTAAATATTATCATAGAATTTCTTCGTCTGATGTTAATAGAACAAAATTTTTATTAACCCCTATCGTTGCTTTGGTTATTCCAGTTATTCTTGTAGTTACCCAACCAGATCTTGGTACAGCTTTTTTAGTTGGAGCAGGTGGGGCAATTGTTATATGGCTTGCTGGAGTAAAAATGAAATTTTTTGCTTACCTTGGAATAGTTTTTTTATCAATCACCCCCGTTGCCATTTCTTTTTTGAAACCTTATCAAAAATCTAGAATTTTAACTTTTTTAGATCCGAGTAGAGACCCACTTGGTGCGGGTTATCAAATCACACAATCAAAAATAGCAATTGGCTCCGGAGGTCTGTTTGGAAAAGGTTTTTTAAATGGATCTCAAAGTTACTTAGATTACCTACCAGAAAAACATACTGATTTTATTTTTACATTATTTTCAGAAGAATTTGGTTTTTTTGGTTCATGTTTGGTTTTATTGCTTTATATTTTAATTACTTGGAGAATAGTTGTTATAGGTAATGGTTTTAGAGATACTTTCGGAAAATTATATTGTTACAGTTTTGCAACAGCTTTTTTTCTATATGTTGCTGTAAATATGGGAATGGTTCTTGGCTTGATACCCATTGTGGGCGCACCTCTACCTATACTTTCTTATGGGGGGTCCTCAATGATGGCAATGATGTTCGGTTTGGGTATTGTAATGAGTTGTAAAATACATAAGGACCAACAGATAGGTTAATACAACCAATAATATCAATATTTTGATAAAAAAAATAAATTCAGTTGTTGCATTCCTGTGGATAATTTGCTGAAATAGGACTTATGTTTGGAAGCAAAAAAACTAGTGTCCCGAGACCACTAAATGATAGTGGTAGGTCTTTAATTAGCGAAACCTTTTCTTTAGAGGGTACGCTTAGAACTTCTGGTGCAATAGATATTGCAGGATTGATCAAGGGTGCTGTGTACACTAACGATTTAATTATTAAAGAAACCGGTTCTATTATAGGACCTGTTGAAACAGACAAAATAGAAATTCACGGTCACTTGGAAGGTAAAATTGTAGCAAGAACTATTGTTATAGGTAGTACTGCAGTAGTCAAAGGCGACATTTTATTTAGCGAAAGCTTAAAAACGGAAGAAGGAGCTGATATCAACGGGTATCTTAAGAAGACTGAAAGCACGAGTTTAGAAGCAGCGCAGGATGAATTTAAATTAGATTCAATAGAGGCTAAGGAAGCAAAAGATAAAGAAAAGTCTAAAAAGGGCAGACCAAAAATAGTTGCTAGCAACTAGCTAAAAGAAGTACAATCTAACACAGTTAAATCATTAGAACTTTAGTTTAAAAAAGATTTATGTCTGCGAAAAGCTGTTCTTCAGTCGGAATTATAGGAGGTGGCATTCAAGGAGTTTGCATTGGCCTTCAACTTTTAAAAAAAAATATTCCCACAACAATATTTGATAGAAATCACCCAAATGAACCTGGAACAATGGCATCATATGGTAATGCAGGTCATTTTTCACCTTATGCTGTTTTGCAATTGAATAGACCTGATATTTTATATGATATTCCTAAGATGATTTTTAGTTCATTTGGTCCTTTGGCACTAAAATGGAATTACATTCCAAAAATGTTACCATGGATATTTCATTATCTGAAAAACTGTAACAAAAAGTCAATGTTACATACAGCAAAATACATGAATCAAATTTTAGATCTTTCCATGAGCGCATATGAAGAGATCTTCCAAGAAATAGATACTAGCAATTTAGTTGAACAGAAAGGAATTATTTATATTTGGACTAACAAAAATATTAAAAGTAGAGAACTAGAGATAAAAGTTAGAAATGATTTAGGTATAAAGCAAAAAATATTAACCACAAAAGAAATTTTGGATCTTGAACCAAATCTAAAACCTGTTTTTTCTGGAGGTTGTTACTATGATTATGCTTATCACGCCAGAGATCCTCATGGCATATTACAAAAGATATTCGAACTATATATTAAAAAAGGAGGAAAATTTATTAAAGGAGATGTCAAATCTTTGAATCAATTGAATGAAAACCAAACGTTAATTAAGACAGAAACGAAAGAGTATAAATTTGAAAAATTAGTAGTTGCTTGTGGAGCTTTTTCCAAAAAGCTAACTGATCAGCTTGGAGAAAAAATTCCTTTAGATACAGAAAGAGGTTATCACGTTCATTTTAAAGGAATGGAAAAGTTGATTAGTAGACCTGTAATTTTTTTAGATAGAGGTTTTGGAATGACACCTATGAATCAGGGTTTAAGAGCAGTTGGAACTGTAGAGCTAGGAGGTTTAAAAAATCCTCTTTCAAAAAAAAGAATTGAATACGTTATAAATTGTGCAAAAGAATTACTTCCTCAACTAAACGAACATGAAGATGAATGGTTAGGTTTTAGACCAACATTACCAGACTTTCTCCCAATAATTGGTCCTTCTAAAAACAATAAAAATATTATTTATGCTTTTGGCCATCATCATTTAGGTTGGACACTAGGAGCTATAACTGGAAAAATTGTTTCAGGTATTTTAGCTAACGAAAAAACGAATTTGGATTTATCAGTTTATAGCTCCTCAAGGTTTAGTTAAATGATAAAAGTTGCAGTTTTAGATGATTATCAGGATATCTTTAGAGAATTTATTAATATCGATAAATACAAAAATAAGTTTGAATTCAAAATTTTTACCAAACCTTTTCAAAATGAAGATGAGGCTTTATTAGAGCTAGAAAATTTTGATGCTATTTTAGTTATGAGAGAGAGAACAAAGATATCAAAATCTTTAATTATAGGAATGAAAAATTTAAAATACATAATTACCAGCGGCATGAGAAATAAAGCAATAGATTTAGAAGAGGCTAAAAAGAGAAAAATCATAGTATGTGGCACAGAAATTAATTCAAACCCAACAGCAGAAATTACATGGGCTTTGATACTCGGGCTTATGAGAAATATAAAGCAAGAAATAGATAATATGTTTCAGGGATATTGGCAAACTACCATTGGTCTTGATTTAAAGGGTAAGATGTTAGGTATAATTGGTCTAGGAAAAATAGGATCCCAAGTTGCAAAGATTGGCAAAGCTTTTGGAATGGAAGTTGTTGCCTGGAGTGAAAACTTAGATTTGTCTAAAGCAAATAAACTTGGTGTATTGCCAATGAGCAAAGAAGAATTATTGAAACAATCCGATATTATTTCTCTACACGTGGTTTTAAGCGAGAGATATAAAAATTTAATTAGTAAAAAAGAATTTAAGATGATGAAAAAAACTTCTTTTCTAATTAATACTTCAAGAGGCCCGATTATTAATGAAAAAGATTTAATCGAAGCCCTCGAAGACGATGTTATTGCAGGCGTAGGTTTAGACGTTTATAATATCGAGCCTCTTCCCCAAGATCATAAACTAAGATTTTTGCCAAATGCTTTATTGCTACCTCATCTAGGTTATGTAACAGAGGAAAATTATTCTAAATTCTATCTGCAAATGATCGAAAACCTTGAATCGTGTTTGGGTAAAAAGCCAATTAGAGTTTTAAGTTAAATTTCTCATTTTAATCTCAATAAAACCAAATTAACTGTATTCATTTATTCAGCAAAACTAGCATTATTTCAAAATCAATCAATTAATGGTTGTATAAAGCTATATTATTTCTGTATATTCGACCCAAGTTTTGTGATTGATTCGTTTATGGGGATAAATGGAGATGAAGAGAGTATTAATATTAATATTTTTTGGAATGTTATTAACAGGCTGCTACACTAGTTCCTTAACTGTTGTGGGCCCAGCTACTGGAGTTGCGTCAGGTAAAATTTCAGAAACAGCAGCTTCAACTTCATTCAACTATATGGTTAAAAAACAAACAGGTAAAGCTCCGATAGAGCATGTTTTAAACGAAAAACAAATAAAAGTTATTGAAGAAAATAAAGCAAAAATAAATCCTTGTGTGACAAACAAAAAACTTTGTTCTGTTGTTAGTAAAAGCATTGAAAAAACAAGAAAACAACTTATGGGTTTAAACTTACAAGCAAGAATAGAAAAACAACACAAGAAGATTTTTTCCAACAATAAAAAAAATTAGAAAATTAAACACAACTACAAGTTTATATTTCATGTGAAAGAAATATCTTGTAATTTTATTTCATAAAATATTTTCTTTTAAATAATAAGTTTTGTGTTAAGGCTCACTAGATGCGCAAAACTATATTTTTAATTATTTTATTACCTATTTTTTTACAAGGCTGCTATCAAACATCTTTAGCACCCATGATAGGACCAGCCGCAGGTGCTTCTCAAGGGAGAATAGCATATTCAGCAGCTTCAACCAGTTTAAGTTATGGTGTAAAGCATAAAACGGGCAAATATCCAATTGAGCACTTTTTCAAAAAGGAAAAAGATAAGGTCGTAAAAAAAATTGATGTTATAGAAAAAGAAGTAATAAAAAAATCCGCTATAATTAAAAAAGAACTTACTGATAAAAAAAATAATTTTAAAATTAGAGAAAAGGCAAGCAAAAGTCTCCGTTGGGTTCTTCATGTTAAGGAAATTAAAAGTGTAGAGGAGAAAGAAGCATTTCCGGCTAACAAGCCACGTTATTCCTATTGGTCTAAGCAAAAATAGGCTATTTTAACCGTTTAAATCTTATTTGAGTTGTCATATTCTTTATTTATGAAATCAAAAACTAAAGTAGTTGTAATAGGAGGGGGAGTCGTGGGAGTTAGCGCCCTTTATCATCTTGCAAAAAAAGGATGGTCGGATGTTGTTTTAGTTGAAAGGAAAGAGCTTACTTCTGGCTCAACATGGCATGCCGCAGGATTGTTGCCTCTCTTTAATATGAGTTATTCAGTAGGACAATTACATAGATATGCAGTTCAATTATACAAATCATTAGAAAAGGAAACCGGAAAAAAAGTTGGTTTTAGTGTAGTTTCGAATATTCGCTTAGCACAAACTAAAGATCGTATGGATGAGTACCACCAGTATGCTGGTGTAGCAAAAACAATTGGTGTAGATGTAAAATTTTTAAAACCAGAACAGGTAAAAGAAATTTGGCCCTTATGTAATATCGAAGGCTTGGTGGGAGCAATACAGCATCCCGAAGATGGTTATATTCAGCCAGCGGATCTCACACAAGCACTTGCAACAGGAGCAAGAAGTCATGGTGCAGAGATTTATAGAAACACAACAGTAGTTGGTATTAAGCAATCAAAAGATGGATGGACCGTTGAGACAGACAAAGGAGCTATATCATGTGAACATGTAATTTCTTGTAGTGGAAATTTTGCAAGACAAACCGGTAAAATGGTTGGAATTGAAATTCCTGCTATTCCCGTTGAACATCAATATATCGTAACTGAACCACATCCAGAACTAAAAAAAAGAAAAAAAGAAGGCAAACCAGAAATGGGAGTTCTAAGAGATAGTGATAATTCTTGGTATATGAGAGAAGAAGCAGGAGGATTTATTTTAGGACCTTATGAAAAAGGGGCGCCATGTTGTTATGTTAATGGCCCATCGAAAGATAGTGAATATGAATTATTTCAAGAAGATTTAGATCGATTAGCTCCTCATATAGAGGGAGCAATCAAAAGAGTCCCTGCTTTTGCAGAAGTTGGTGTTAAAAAAGTTTATAATGGTGCAATTTGTTACACTCCTGACGGAAACCCAATCGTTGGACCGGCTCCAGGACTTAAAAATTTTTGGATAAATGATGGACATAGTTTTGGAATTACTGCTGCAGGTGGAGCAGGCTGGCAATTAGCCGAATGGATAGTAGATGGAGAGCCAACAATAGATATGCTTGGTGTAGATCCTAGAAGATATGGATCTTATGTAACTAAATCTTATTTAATGGAAAAAAATGAGGAAGCTTATGCCAATGTTTTTACTGTTCATTATCCAGATGAAGAAAGAGAAGCCGGTAGACCATTAAGACAGGCGCCATGTTATGACAGACTTAAAAAATTAGGTGCAGTATTTGGACAAAAATTTGGTTGGGAGAGGGCAAACTTTTTTGCAACCGATGGACAAAAACAAGAAGACGATTGGTCCTTTAGACGATCTAATTGGTTTAAGAACGTAGAAAAAGAATGTAAAAATGTAAAAGAAAATGTCGGATTACTTGATATGTCTGCATTTGGTAAATGTAGAATAAAAGGTTCAGGGGCAGAAGAATTTTTAGATAAACTTGTAGCAAATAAACTTCCTAAAAAGATTGGTCGAATAAATCTTTGTCACGCACTTAATACGAAGGGTGGAGTACATTCAGAATTTACAATAATGAGAGAAGCACATGATAGTTTTTATTTGGTATCGGCAGGTGCCTTTCAATGTTTAGATCATGATTGGATACATAAATGGATGCCAAAAGATGGGTCGGTGCAATACGAAAATTTAACTAACAGTATGGGAGTTCTTGTTATTTCAGGTCCAAAGGCGAGACAATTAATGCAGAAGGTTTCCAAAACAGATTTTTCAAATGAAAAATTTAAATGGTTGAGCGCACAAAATATTAATATTGGTTTAGCACCTTGTAATGCTATGAGAGTTAATTTTGTTGGAGAGTTAGGTTGGGAACTCCATCATCCAATTGAATATCAAAATCATATTTTTGATAAACTTATGGAGGCTGGAAAAGAGTTTAATCTTAAACCTTACGGTATAAGAGCTATGAATAGTTTGAGAGTTGAAAAATCCTACAAGCTAGTGGGAACAGAACTTTCAATTGAATACGCACCTTACGAATCTGGCTTGGATAGATTTATTCATCCTAACAAAGGTGATTTTATTGGACGTGCGGCATTAGACAAATGGAGAGCAAAGGGCTTTTCAAATAAATTAGTAACCATGGAAATTCATGGTGTTTCAGATGCTGACGTTCTTGGGAATAATCCTATTTATGAAAATGGTTCTGTAATTGGTAGAGCAACTGGGGGAGATTACGGATTTAGATTAAAAAAATCTATTGCTCTTGGAATGGTAAAACCAGAGTATGCTAAAGTTGGACAAAAACTTAAAATAGATATATTAGGTAAAATGCATGAAGTTTCTATCATCGAAGACTCTCCGTACGATTCTGAAAATAAATTACTCAGAGCTTAAATGAAAATCTTAGTAGCTGTTAAAAGAGTTATTGATTACAACGTTCAAATTAGAGTTAAAGGAGATGGCTCTGGGGTTAATACAGATAACGTTAAAATGTCAACCAATCCGCCAGACGATAATGCTACTGAAGAGTCAGTAAAACTAAAAGAGTCTGGAAAAGTCAAAGAGGTTGTTGCAATAACTATTGGTGAGGAAAAAGCGCAAGAAACAGTTCGTAAAGCTTTAGCAGTTGGTGCTGATAGAGGAATTCATGTTAAGGCAGATAGTTATATTGAACCATTAGGCATAGCAAAAATTTTAAAAAAAGTTGTAGAAAAAGAAAAACCTGACATGGTTTTTTTAGGCAAACAAGCAATCGATGATGATTGTAATCAAACAGGCCAAATGCTAGCTGCAATGTTAAATTGGCCACAAGCAACTTTTAGTTCAAAAGTAACTTTAAAAGATAAGAGTATGGAAATAGTAAGAGAAATTGATGAAGGTTTAGAGACAGTTGAGGTAAATTTACCAGCGGTTGTTACTTGCGATTTAAGACTTAACGAACCTCGATACGCCTCTTTACCAAATATTATGAAAGCTAAAAAGAAACCGATTGAACAAATGGCTGCTAAAGATTTGGGTGTAGATATTGCAAATAGAGTTCAGCAATTAAAAGTAGAGGAACCACCCAAAAGAAAAGCAGGAATTAAAGTTGCAAATGTTGCTGAATTAGTGAGTAAACTTAAAAATGAGGCGAAAGTAATTTAATGTCAGTATTGTTAATAGCAGAACACAATAACAAAAATCTTAAACCATTTACTTTAAATGCAATAAGTGCTGCATCAAAAATAGATGCAGAAGTACATGTATTAGTTGCTGGCAGCGGATGCGAAAGTGTTGCAAAAGAAGTTGCTGCAGTTCCTTTAGTTAAAAAAGTTTTACTATGCGATTCACCTAATTATGAAAACTATTTACCAGAAAACTTAGCTCCTTTAGTAACTAAGAATGCGGACAAATATGATCACATTGTTGCATCAGCAAACACTTTTGGAAAAAATTTTATGCCAAGAGTTGCTGCTGCATTAGATACTTCTCAAGTGAGCGATGTTATAAAAGTAAACTCACCAGATACTTTTGTAAGACCAATTTATGCAGGAAATGCTTTTGCGACAGTGAAAAGTAATGATAAAAAAAGATGTGTAACAATCAGACCAACTTCATTCGAACCTGCTCCGAAAACAGGAGGTTCTGCACAAATTGAAAAAGTAGATGCAGCTGATGTTCCTAACTTTTCAAAATTTGTTAAAAGAGAAGAGACTAAATCAGAACGACCTGAACTTGGAACAGCTAGAATAGTTGTATCTGGGGGTAGAGGATTAGAAAGTGGAGAGAACTTTAAACTAATAACTGATATTGCAGATAAACTAAACGCAGCAGTTGGTGCATCACGTGCAGCAGTGGATGCTGGTTATATTAGTAACGATCATCAAGTTGGTCAAACAGGAAAAGTAGTTGTACCAGATTTATATATCGCTGTAGGAATCTCTGGAGCTATTCAGCACCTAGCCGGTATGAAAGAGAGCAAAATAATTGTCGCAATCAATAAAGACGGTGAAGCCCCGATATTTAGTATTGCAGATTATGGTTTAGAAGCAGATTTATTTAAAGCTCTTCCAGAATTTTTATCTGAGTTAAACAAACTCAACACTATCCAAAAATAATTAGTTTGATATAGTCTCCGCATGGCTCGAGAGACAATGCAATATGATGTAGTTATAGTTGGTGCTGGTCCATCAGGATTATCTACTGCAATTAAACTAAAGCAACTAGATCCAAAATTAAATATCTGTATCTTAGAAAAAGGTGCGGAGGTTGGTGCTCATATATTAAGTGGAAATGTTTTAGAAACCAGAGCTCTTGATGAGTTATTACCAAAATGGAAAGAACAGGGAGCCCCTATTAAAACAAAAGTTTTAAAAGAAAAATTTTTATTTTTAGGAAAAAAATTGTCTTTAAGTTGGCCAACTTGGCTTTTACCAGCAGTTCAAAAAAATCATAACAATTATATAGTAAGTCTCGCCAACCTTTGTCGTTGGCTTGCAGAACAAGCTGAGAAGTTAGGTGTAGAGATTTTTCCAGGATTTCCAGCGAGTGAAGTTCTTTATAATGAAGATGGCTCTGTAAAAGGAGTAGTAACTCTAGATATGGGTTTAGACAAAGAGGGAAATAAAAAAGATGGATATCAGGAAGGAATGGAACTTCACGCAAAAGTTACAGTTTTTTCAGAAGGATGTAGAGGACATTTAGGCAAACAATTAATTAAAAAATTTAATTTAGATGAAGGAAAAAATCCTCAGCAATACGGTATTGGTCTAAAAGAGATTTGGGAAGTTAGTGAGGAACAACACCAGGAAGGATTAGTAATGCATACCGCAGGCTGGCCTTTAGATAGCAAAACGTATGGTGGAAGTTTTATTTATCACGCTGAAAATAAACAAATTTATCTTGGTTATGTAATTGGACTTGATTATCAAAACCCGCACCTATCTCCATTTGATGAGTTTCAAAGATTTAAAACCCATAAAGCAATAAGAAAAATGCTAGAGGGTGGAAAAAGAATTTCATTTGGTGCAAGAGCTTTAATTGAAGGTGGTATTCAAAGTTTACCGAAGATGTATATGCCTGGCGCATTATTAGTTGGATGTGATGCAGGAACATTAAATATGCCAAAGATTAAAGGAACACATACCGCAATGAAGAGTGGCATGATTGCAGCCGAAACTATTATTGAACATATTAAAAATAAAAGAAAATTATCTCACTACGAGGAGTTGTTTAAAAAAAGTTGGGTATATCAAGAGTTACATGCTGCAAGAAATGTTAAACCAAGTTTTAGTTGGGGTTTAATTTTAGGAATTATTTTTACAGGTTTAGACCAAATTTTATTTAGAGGCAAATTACCCTTTACTTTAAAACATAAGCACGCAGATCATGAATCATTAAAACCTGCAAATAAAATGCCTAAAATAGATTATCCAAAACCTGATGGCAAAATTACTTTTGATAAAACAAGTTCAGTATATTTAACAGGAACTAACCATACAGAAAATCAGCCAGTACATCTTAAATTAAAAAATAAATACTTACCGATCCAATACACTTTAAAAGAATATGATGAACCTGCCCAAAGATACTGTCCAGTTGGGGTTTATGAAATCCAGAAAAATGAGTTTGTTATTAACTCTCAAAATTGTATTCATTGTAAAACCTGCGATATTAAAGAACCATCTCAAAATATTACTTGGGTTGCCCCAGAAGGTGGCGGTGGTCCAAAGTATGGTAATATGTAAAAAGACTATTGCTTTTGTAACAAAGAAAGCATAATGGCTTTCATCCATGGGCAAAATTTTAAAAAATTCTTGGGCACTATTTGTTGGTTTTTCAATTTTGATAACAGCACATGGTTTTCAGGGAAATCTTCTTGGCGTTAGAGCTGTTTTAGAAAACTTTAATTATGTTGCGACTGGCTCACTAATGTCAGGATATTTTATTGGTTATTTTTTTGGTGCTCATTATGCTCCTCAAATTATAAGTAGGGTGGGCCACATAAGAGTATTTGCTGCATTCGCATCTGTTGCATCACTTAGTTCACTGTTGCATGTAGTATTTGTTGAGCCACTTTTTTGGATTTTAATAAGATTTTTTCATGGTTTCAGTGTAATTACAATTTTAATAATTGTAGAGAGCTGGCTTAATGATAGAGCAAATAATAGAAATAGAGGAAAGGTTCTCTCTCTTTATATGTTCATAACGTTTTTCGGGTTTGCTTTAGGAAATATGCTTCTTAATTTTAGTAGTCCATTGCAATATGAGCCATTTATTTTAATTTCTCTGCTATTTTCAATTGCTTTGATACCTATTCTTTTGACAAAAAGAAAACCACCAAAGTTCAAAAAAATTGGATCAATGAGTGTAAAAGAATTATTTAAAACCTCTCCATTTGGCAGTGTAGCAATGTTTTGCACTGGTTTTACAATGTCGGCAATATTTACGATGACAGCAGTGTATGCAACTGTAATGAATCTATCTATTTTAGATACCTCAATTCTTTTAGTTTTAATAACCTTGGCTGGAGCTTTTTTCCAATGGCCCATAGGTAGTATTTCGGATAATTTTGACAGAAGAAAAGTCATTATCGTATGTGCGTTATGGGGAATTGTTTTTGCAATATTTGCAGTTTTTTCCTCTGGTTTAAGACTTAATAATTTATTCTTAGAAAGTGCTGTAAGATTTAATTACTTCACAACTTCATTTGATAAAATAAAATTATTTATGTTTGTTACTTTACTTGCTGGTATGGTTTTACCATTGTTTTCTTTAATTTTAGCTTTAGTAAATGACAGAATAACTAAAGAAAAGTTTGTTTCAGCAGGAGCGGGACTAAATGTAATTTTTGGCTTAGGTGCAATGACAGGGCCTTTAATTTGTTCTTTGTTAATGCAAAACTTTGGTCCAAATGGTTTTTTTGTTCATCTAATATTATTTTTATTTCCAGTTGTTCTTTATGGATTATATAGATTGTCTCAGAGAAGTTTAGAAGACAATCCTGACTCAACATTTACTCCATTACCAAGAGATATAACGCCTTTGGGTATTGAGCTTGATCCTTCTACTGGTGCAAATTTATCTAATTCAGATAATGTCAAAAAATAAAATATCTTCAGCCATATTTATTGTTTTAATTGCAGGATTAATTTGGTCATTTGGTCCATTTATAGTTAGAAATATTGATGATGCTGCAACAATCCCTTGGCAGTACTCATTAATCAGAGGTTCAACGATCTTTTTAATTTTAAATCTTTACTTATTTTTTAATGAAGGGAACAAATTTATAAATAATTATCAAAGAATTGGTTTATCTGGATTAATTGGTGGATTGTGTCTTGGAATTGCTAATATTACCTTTGTATTTTCAATAACTACAACCACCGCAGCTGTAACTATGATGATGTTAGGAGCAATGCCTTTTATAGCGGCTTTATTGGCTTATATTTTTTTAAAAGAAAAAATTTCAAAAAGTACATTAATAGCTATGATTATAGCAGCAGCAGGAATAATTTTAATATCCTTTGATAGCAAAGAAACTGGAACGCTATTTGGTTTAATTAATGGATTAATTTCATCATCAGCTTTCGCTGGATTTACTGTCTCTCTTAGATGGAGAAAAAAAGTTCCAAAACTAACGACTGTATCTTTAGGCGGTATTATTGCAGCGAGCATTTCCCTTTTGGTTTTATTTTTTTATGATAGTAATATTTTAATATCACTGAAAAATACTTCTTTGTCAGTATTACATGGATTTTTAGTTTGTTCTGCATTAATTTTATATTCTTCGAATGCAAAATATTTACCGGCAGCCGATCTTACACTTCTTTCCCTAACAGAAGTTTTAGGCGGAATCTTTTGGGTATGGATACCGTTGTTAGGTATTAATGAAATTCCAAGTACAAATACATTAATTGGTGGAATAATAATAATTATTTCTATTATATTTTATGGCTATAATGCTCGACGTTATAGATTTAGATATTAATTAGATTTTGCAATTTTTTTAAGTTCATCTGACTCAAAGATTGTTTTATGTATTTCATTTTTAGCAATATAGAGAATTGCTTTCACAACATTTTCAATCTTTATAGGCTTATATTTTTTTAAACTTCCAAAAGCAAAAATGGAAAGAGTATTCATGACCGGGGTAAATATTAGCTCTCCCAATCTAAATGATTTTCTATTCCCAACTAACAATGAGGGTCTAATAATAGCCAATTTAGAAAAATTTATATTTTTTAATTCTTCCTCAACTTGACCTTTATTTTTTAGATAATTGCTAGATGAGTTTGGATTAGCTCCTATTGATGAGACATAAAAAAAAGAATTTACAGAATTTTCTTTTGCTATTTTGGCCACATCTATTGGAATATTATATTCAATTCTTCTATATTCATCTTCATTAGGTGTATCCTTTTTAGTAGTGCCTATACAAAAAAAACAATCATCTCCTTTTATTTTATCTCTGCATTGTTCTAAATTAAAAAAATCAGTTTTTATAATTTCTACCTTTTGGTTATTAATTTTTGGTATAGAACGAACAAACACTTTAATTTTACCGTAAGAGTTATTTAATAAAATAGTCTTAAATAATTCATTACCAATCAAACCTGACGAACCAAATATTATTGCAGTTTTCATAAAATAAATTTTTAGATCTAAGAAAGATCTGCAGCCAACTCTTTTAATTTTTCAATAGGAACTAATTCTAAAGTTTTTTCATGAGTTGCTTTCAAATAAATCGGGCAACCTTTACCTGCCTCAAGTGCTCTAGCATACCAACTTGCACAGACACACCATTTGTCTCCGTTTCTAAGTCCAGGGAAACCAAATTCAGGGTGAGGAGTAATTAAATCATTACCTGCTTCTTTGCACCACTGCAAAAAATCATCATTTACTTTTACACAAACAGTATGAAGACCACGATCATTCTTATCTGTATTACAACAACCATCCCTGAACCAACCAGTCATAGGATCAGTCGAACAACTTTCTAAATCTTCTCCCAATACGTTTTTTTGCTTTCTCATTATAAATTTATTGCGTCTTGTAGACGATCCTTAAAGTAATCCTCAAAAGAACTATTACATGTAACAAGATATTTATCTTTAAGATGATAAATGGAGCAATCAATTCTAGCAATTAAAGTTTGAGCCATCGTTGATACTGGAAATTTTTTAGGACGTAAATCAAAGTGAGTTAGTTTACTTAGGTAATGGTTTTTATTTTCTCCAGTAATTTCAAAATAAATCTGACCATATGAATAGTCAGAAGCTAATACCTCTTCATTAGAATTCATAGCAGATACAAGTTTTAAAATATCTTCATCAGGTTGTTTTTCTAAGCAAACCAAGCTCCACTGGTCAAAGGATTGCTTAGCAAAAAGGAACTTATCATTGCTTACCATTCTTAAATTGTCTGAAGGGGGCAGTAATGATACTTCTTTATTTACAGTTTCCGCAAAACTTCCATCTCCTTTACCTCTTAATATGATTTGTTGAAGATCATGCTGTTCAATAAGCATACCTTTTGCTGAAAATGATTTCATCATGATGTCAGCCTTTCATTTTTAGGATCAATAAAATTAGGCTTAACCACTTCTACAGGAATTACGTTTAAATCAGACGTTGAAACATAAAGTTTGCTTCCAATTTTTCTATTACCACCCTTTATCAAGGCCATTGCAACACAGTGATTAAGTGTTGGGCTAAAATAACTTGAGGTAACATGCCCAAGCATTTTTACAGGTTTTGTAACAGGAGTTTTTATATTTTTTTCTTCAATAATGTGTTGACCTTCTTCAATACCATAAGCCTTATCTAATGGAACAAGCCCTACCAATTGTTTTCTTTCTGAACTAACAATGTCACTTCTATTTAAAGATCTTTTTCCAATAAAATCTTTTTTCATTTTACCAATCATCCAGTTCAAATTGAGATCAAGGGGAGTTACAGTTCCATCAGTATCTTGACCAACAATTATATAACCTTTTTCAGCTCTCAATAAATGCATTGTTTCTGTTCCGTAAGGAACTAAGTTAAGGTCTCTACTATAATAAAAAATTCTTTCCCAAAGTGTTAAGGCATGTCTAGGCAGAACATAAATTTCGTAGCCTTGTTCCCCTGTAAAACTTGCTCGCAGGATTCTTACTTTTGTATTTAAATAATCAAAGGTGTCAAAAGCCATGTAAGGAAATTTATTATTGCTAAAGTCAATGTTGTTAAATACTCTGCTCATTATAGTTTTTGCTTTCGGTCCACTAATATTAAATGTTGCAAATTGCTCGGTAATTGAATTCATGTAAACATTCATATTTGGCCACTCTGTTTGAGCATATTCCTCCATGTGAGCTAGAACATTTGCAGCTCCGCCTGTAGTTGTTGTAGTTATAAAATGTTGATCATTGATTTTACAAACAATACCATCGTCTTTAACCATACCATCTTCACCAAGCATAAGAGCATATCTTGCAGTTTTAGGTTTCATTTTTGTGAAACTATTGGTGTAAATAAGATTTACAAATGCCAAAGCATCTTTTCCTTTAATTTCTATTTTTCCAAGGGTACTACCATCCAGAATTCCAGCTGACTCTCTAACCTGTTTTGATTCTCTTTGAACTGCTTGCTCCATACTTTCGCTATTATTTTTTTTGAAATACCAAGGCCTTTTCCATTGCCCAACATCTTCAAAGACTGCATTATGTTTTACATGCCAAGGATGGACAGGAGTTTTTCTTTGAGGATCGTAAAATTCATAAGTACTTCTTCCAGCGATAGCTGAAAAACTTAGTGGTGCGTAAGGTGGTCTATACATAGTTGTGCCAACTTCCGAAACACTTTTCTTGAGAATTTTAGAGACAATTCCAAGAGCATTAATACTACTGATTTTTCCTTGGTCAGTTCCCATACTATTTGTTGTAAAACGTTTTAAATGTTCAATACGATTGAAGCCTTCAAGCACTGCCTGCTTAAGATCTTTTGTAGTAACATCATTTTGAAGATCTATAAAAGATTTAGACCACAAAGATTTTTTGGAACTCTTCGTTTCCCATAATTCTTTAATTTGAAATTTTGTTGGTCCATTAATACTTAATTTTATCTCTAAATCGTTTATTCCTTCAAGAAAGTTTAATTTTTTATTAATTTCACCCATAATTCCATCATAATTAAAGTTTCCACTTGCTGATCCTAAAGTAATTGTATTTTGAAAAGTTTTCTCAGGTTTAAATGCTAATAGGGTTTCATCCCATTTAAGAAGACCTTTAGATTGTGTAAACAAGTGTATATCTGGATTAAACCCCCCTGAAACACAAAGCATTGAAGTTTTAACTTTTTTAATTTCTTTCTTTTTTATCCTGATAAAAACTTTACTAACTTCTTTTGTTCCTTCGCAGCCTTCAATCTCTGATTTGGCATACAAAGGGATGCTATGTTGATACAAAAGTTCTACAATTTCTTTCTCAATATTTTTTTGATCCCTAACATCAACATAAGCTTTTGGTTTATGACCAAGATGAACAAGTGATTTAACAAGACTAAAAGTTGAGGAGTTATTGGTAAAAATAACAGGACTTTCTTCAGGTACTACACCATATCTTTTAATATACTTTTCAAATGAAGCAGCCAGCATCACTCCGGGCAAATCGTTGTTTCTAAAAGAAATAAATCTTTCTATATGTCCGTTAGCTAAAATAGTTTGTTTTGTTCTAATTTTGTGTAAAACAAGTTCAGGTTTTTCATTATCCTGTGGTTTACCCACCAACTTATCTTCAACAGCTATTAAGTGGTTACTATAGTTATAGGTAGTAACTAAAGTATTTTTTAAGATTTTTATGTTGCTAGAATTTTCAATTAATCTCTCTGTTTTTTCTATCCATTCACTAGGATTTTGATCATTGATTGAACCAATTTTTTGTGTATTTTTTAAAATACCACCTAAAGAATCTTCTCTTTCGATCAGCAAAACATCATGTTTTGTACCAGCTAATTTTTTTGCAGCTAAAAGACCGCTCAAACCGCCACCAACAATAACAATATCTACGTTATGATGAAGATGGATACTTTTGGATTTAAATTCTCTAGGAGGTTTTCCTAATCCAGCTGTTCTCCTAATTAAAGGCTCATAAATATTTTTCCAAAATCCTTTGGGTCCCATAAATGTTTTGTAATAAAAGCCCGCTGAAAATATTGGTGACAAAAGATTGTTTATAGAACCCAAATCCCTTTTTAAGGACGGCCAACGGTTTTGGCTTTTGACAACCATACCTTCATAAATTTTTTTAACAGTAGCTCTTACATTTGGCTCATTATGTTCATTAATGATTTGAACAAGAGCATTAGGTTCTTCAATTCCACATGTATAAATTCCTCTGGGTCTATGATATTTAAAACTTCTTCCAACTAGTTTTACATTGTTTCTTATTAGTGCAGCAGCAATAGTATCCCCCTTGTTACCGCCGAAAGTTTTACCATCAAATTTGAAATAAATTTTATCTTCACTCATGATTTTTTAACCGTGAAATTTCCAGAACCCACCTCAGGTTCTCCCGATGGAGATTTAAGTGTACTTTTAAATATTTTTATTGAAGGAGGCGTCTTACCCATTATGTAGATTTTTAATATCTCATCTGTTGAAGTATCCCTTATTGCATTAAACCATTTTTTACATCCGTGTGTGTGAACCCATCTTTCATAATAAATTCCCTTAGGATTGGCTCTAATAAAAACATACTCTGACCACTCCCTATCATTTACCTGGTCAGGATCTTTTGGTCTTGATACATGGGCTTCACCACCATTTGTAAACTCTGATTGATCTCTTTCACCACAGTAAGGACAATTTATTAAAAGCATTTTAATGAGCTACAGCTGCTGCTCCATGTTCATCAACTAATCTGCCACTAACAAAACGTTCTAAATTAAAAGGAGCATTAATAGAGTGAGGTTTATCTTTTGCAATAGTGTAAGCAAATAAGTTTGCACTTCCTGGGGTTGCTTTAAATCCTCCTGTTCCCCATCCACAATTAAAATACAAACCTTCTATTTCACATTTGCTTATGATCGGGCTTGCATCTGGGCAAATATCTACAATACCTCCCCATTGACGAAGCATCTTCATTTTTCCAAAGATTGGATAAAGTTCTATTATCGCTCTTAAGGTATCTTCGATAGTATTATATCCACCTCTTTGAGTAAAAGAATTGTAACCATCTGTTCCCGCACCTATAACAAGCTCACCTTTGTCAGATTGACTTACATATGCATGCACTGCATTGGACATTACAACAGTATTAATTACAGGTTTAATTGGTTCTGACACTAAAGCTTGAAGAGGTTTGCTTTGAAGAGGTAATTTTATTCCAGCTGTTTCAGCTAAAACACTTGTATGTCCAGAAGCAACAACACCAACTCTTTTAGCTCTTATAATTCCTTTTGTAGTTTCAATTCCGTGAACTTTACCATTTTTAGTTCTAATTTTTTTAACCTCACAGTTTTGAATAACGTCTACACCCAATTCATCAGCCCTCATAGCAAATCCCCACGCCACAGCATCGTGACGTGCTGTTCCAGCCCTTGGTTGATATGAAGCCCCAAGCACTGGATATCTACAGTTCTCGGTATTCATGATCGGTACAAGCTTTTTTATTTGCTTTGGATCAGCCCAGTGAGAGTCAATTCCGTTTAATTTGTTTGCGCTTACTCTTCTTTTAATTTCTTTTACGTCATGCTCATTATGAGCAAGATTCAACACACCTCTTTGGCTAAACATAACGTTGTAATTCAATTCGGTAGATAAATTTTCCCAAAGTTTTAAGGAATGCTCATAAAGATGAGCACTTTCATCCCAAAGATAATTTGATCTTATAATTGTGGTATTACGACCAGTATTACCCCCGCCTAACCAACCTTTTTCTATAACGGCAATATTTTTTAAACCGTGTTCTTTAGCAAGATAATAAGCAGTACCTAGTCCATGGCCACCACCACCAATAATTACAATGTCATAAAACTTTCGTGGCTCGGGACTACGCCACATCTTTTTCCAATTTTCATTGTTAGAAAAAGCATTTTTTATAATATTAAAAATGGAGTATTTTTTTTTCACAGACAAAAATTAACAAAAAAAAATGATTTCATCTACCTAATTTAAGTCGATGACCCTAAAGGAATCGGCTGAGAAACCACTGTAGTAAGCCAACAATTTTTCAAGGGTCCATTATCTAAAAACTTCTCTACCTGCCATCTAAACATAAAATATTTCTTATTTGCGTCTAAAACAGTTACTTGATATAGCGCTTTTTTATCGTCGCTATAAATCTCTACAACCTTGTGACTAAGATGATTTAGAAGCATATTATAAGATTCCCCCTTAATCATTTCCTTGAATTTACTGAGTGGACCTGTAAATCTTTGGTTACTCGGATGGGCAAATTCCCAGGTTTGTTCGATACCCCGATCTTTATTTGGAGTATCATTTTTTTTTAAACCTTCTAATTGTATTTTAATTACTTGAGTAGCATTTATGCCAGTACTAGGTTTAATTATTTCTGATGAAGAAACATTAATACTTGTTAAAAAAAATATAATTAAATATTTAAATATTTTAAACATAAAATGTTTTTAGTTAAAACTATTGATACGTCAAGTAGTCTACTTGACGTATCAAAAAGAATTAATTTATGCGGCTAAAGCTTGTTTGATATCTGATATGATATCGTCTGGATGTTCTATACCAATAGAAAGTCTTACATAACCAGGCGTTACACCTGCCTCTGCCAATTGTTTATCATTTAATTGACTATGAGTTGTGGAAGCAGGATGAATAGCTAAACTTCTTGCATCACCGATGTTAGCAACATGGTAAAGAAGTTTTAGATTATCAATAAATTTAGCTCCAGCCTCTTTACTTCCTAAATCCATACCAACAAGAGAGCCATAACCACCCTTCATATATCTTTTGGCTCTATCTCTAATTTCACCTTGATGATTTGTCGGATAGATTACATTCTTAACTTTTTTCTCTGTCTCCAAAAATTTAACAACTTTCTCTGCGTTGGCACAGTGTTGTTTCATTCTTAGCGCAACCGTTTCTAAGCCTTGAATAATTTGGAATGCATTAAAGGGAGATAGTGGTGCCCCTAGGTCTCTCAACAAAACTACTCTAGCTCTTATTGCAAAAGCAACATTAGCTCCAGTTAATTTAGGAACATCTCTTCCCCAAATCGCACCGTTGTAACTTGGATCTGGTTGATTAAAAAGAGGCTGTCTTTTTGGATCTTTAACCCAATCAAAATTTCCTCCATCAACTATAATTCCTCCAATTGAAGTTCCATGACCACCAATATATTTTGTAAGTGAATGCATCACTACAGCAGCACCGTGCTCTAATGGTTTACAAATTACTGGAGCAGCCGTGTTATCGATTATAAGTGGGATACCATGCTTTCTTCCTATATCAGCAACCTCTTTAATTGGAAAAACTCTCAGATAAGGATTTGGACAAGACTCACCGTAATAAGCTCTTGTTTTTTTGTCAGTAAGTTTCTCAAAGTTTTTTGGATCTTTTGGATCTGCAAATCTTACTTCAATACCTTGCATGCCAAGCGTATTTTTAAATAAGTTTACGGTTCCACCGTATAGATCCGTTGAAGAAACTATATTATCACCTGCTTGACAGACGTTTTGAACACAAAATGCAGATGCAGCTTGTCCCGAACCTACCGCAACAGCAGCAAGGCCCCCTTCTAAAGCTGCAACTCGCTTTTCAAGAACATCGCAAGTGGGATTCATAATTCTTGTATAGATATTACCAAATTCTTTTAGACCAAATAAATTTGCAGCTGTCTCTGCATTTTTAAATTGATAAGAAGTTGTTTGGTAGATTGGAACAGCAACCGCAGTTGTTGCTGGATCGCTTCTATATTCACCACCATGAAGACCTATCGTCTCAGGGTTTTTTATTTTACTAGCCATTTTTTTTCTCCTTTTTTAGTACTTCGACAAAATGTCGGGCGTACAATAAAGTTCAAATGCCCGGTTTTATTTTGAGATTTTTTCAAAAAAAAACCACCGACTAAAGCGGTGGTCTCGAAAGATTTAACGCTTTAGCGGATTTTATAAAGCGCTCGCAATTTGTATTAAATCAGCGCTATAAAGATAATTATATTAGATTTATCATAAAGAAGTCAATACCAATTTGGTTCATTTTTAAGTTACTAAAAATGATATAAAATAATGTGATTAATGAATAAGTGGAATAAAAGCTTAACTGCAGAACAAAATTATATATTAAAAGAAGAAGGAACAGAGCCTCCAGGTTCAAGTCCCTTAAATCAGGAAAAAAGGCAAGGGGATTATCTTTGTGTAGGATGCGGAACTAAACTTTTTAGCTCTACAATGAAATACGAGAGCGGGTCTGGATGGCCCTCTTTTTTTTCCTCTTTACCAGATGTTTTTGATACTAAAACCGATATGCATATAGGTTATGCCAGAACAGAATATCATTGTAAGAAATGTGGTGGCCATCATGGCCATATATTTGAGGATGGCCCGAAACCAACAGGAAAAAGATTTTGTAACAACGGGCTTTGTTTAATATTTAAACCAAAAGAATGATTTTAAACTTAACAATTGCTTTTGGAGCTGGCTTAATAAGTTTTTTATCACCGTGTGTTCTACCTTTAATACCCGGTTATATTTCATATATTTCAGGAGAGAGTCTAGGAGATATTGTTGAAAAACAAAAAAAAATTATTTTAAAAACCATATTATTTACCATCGGTTTTTCATTAGTTTTCATTAGCTTTGGTGCAACCGCTTCTTTAATCGGAAATTTATTATTGGAATATTCCAACCTATTAAGAATTACAGCTGGAATTATTATAATTATTTTTTCTTTACAATTAATTGGAATTTTAAATCTTAATTTTTTAAATAGAGAAAAGAGATTTCAAACAAAAAACTATTCTAATAATCTATTTTTCCCAATTGTTGTTGGCGCAGCTTTTGGTTTTGGCTGGACACCTTGCATTGGACCAGTACTTGGATCAATTTTAACAATTGCAGCAGTTGAAAGCAGTATAGGAAAAGGAATTATATTATTAAGCTTTTATTCTTTAGGTTTAGCAATACCATTTGTCCTATCTGGTTATGGTATTTCTAAATTTTTAGCATTCTCTAAAAATTTTAGAAAAAATATTAAAATTGTCTCTATTACTGGAGGAGTAATTTTATTAATTACCGGAATATTAATACTGACAAACAAGTTACAAGCTTTGGGTTATTTTATATTGGAAGCTATACCGATACTAGGGAATTTAGGTTAACAACTTATCTAGCTCGCCGCTTTTGTTAGCAGCTTGTAATTCAGCGTTACCACCAACATGATGATCACCTATAAAAATTTGGGGTACAGAAGTTCTTCCTCCACTTTTCTTTAACATTTCTTCTCTTTTTGTTTCATCTTCCCAAACATTTATTTCTTCATAAGGAATTTTTTTTGAATCTAGTAATGCTCTTGCATAAACGCAATAAGGGCAAGGGTTACCAGTGTACATAACAACTTTTTTCATAACTAATATATATCACTAATTCTAATTTTTTCTCTCATTTTTTTTCTTTCAAGTTTAAATTTTTTCCTGTGTTTTATACTCGTCTTGTGAACTCTTTTTCTCCAAAGCCTAAATGAACTTGGTTTAAGGTTTCTTCTCATGATTTTAATAACCTGAGATTCATTTTTTCCTGTTTTTTTTTCTATTTCTTCAAATGTGATACGGTCTGCCCAGCCCGCCCAAATTATCCAATCTTCATTATATTTTTTTGGCTCTGGATTTTTAACTCTTGTTTCTGGAATAAGACTTCTTTTTTTCATCAAAAAATATATAGTTTAAATATGTTTCCTGAAAACTACTTTATTTATGTTCAATTGTTACTGTTTCTTTTTATCACACCCGGACCACCTAGGGTCGTAATAGTAACTAATACAATTAACTATGGATTAAAAAAATCTATTTGGACCGCTTGCGGAGATGTTTCTGCTAATGCTTTTCAGGCAACCTTAGTGACATTTGTTATTGGAACTTTACTTATAGATAACCCAAGTATTTTTATTTATTTAAAATGGGCAGGAATTTCCTACATTATGTATTTAGCCTATGAAACTTTTACCTTAAAAGTTAAAGGACTAGGAAAAAGAAATAAAATCAAAAAAAGTAATTTAGCTATGTATAGAGATGGTTTTTTAGTGGCAGGCTTAAGTCCAAAAGCTTTAGTTACTTTTGGAACAGTTTTTATTCAGTTTATTAATTTTGAAAATAATATTGTTTCACAATTTTTAATTTTAACTTTCACTTGGGTATTTTTAGATTTTCTAAGTCTTATGATGTACGGATTAGCCGCTAGAAAAATTTCAACATGGCTAAGAGGAAATCCAAGACTTTTAAATACAATCTCAGCGTGTGTCTTAATTATCATTGCAATAATTATTGCAATTAGAACTTAATTTTCCCATTTTAACCTGTTGTTTAAAAAGTCAAAAGTTGTTTAAATAAATTATTAATTAATTAATTAAAGGGGGAAACAAATGAATAAAATAGCTAAACTATTTATTACATTTATTTCAGCTATAACTCTAACATTAGCAACCATCTCTTCTTCTTTTGCAAAAGTTGAAGACGGTATGATCGTGTTAGGTTCTGCGATATCTCTTACAGGTAAATATTCTTCTAACGGAGTTCACACTCAAAATGGCTACAACATGGCTGTTGATAGAATTAACAGCATGGGTGGCGTAAAAGTTGGAGGAAAAAGTTATAAATTTGAAATCATTTATTACGATGATGAGTCAAATCCTAAAAGAGCTGCACAGTTAGCTGAAAGACTAATTAAGCAAGATGGCGTTCATTATATGCTTGGACCATACAGTTCAGGTTTAACGAAAGCCATTGCACCAGTAACCGAGAAATATAAAATTCCTATGGTTGAAGCGAATGGTGCATCAAGATCTTTATTTACAAAAGGATACAAATATTTGTTCGCGGTGTTATCACCAGCTAACCAATACCTTGAAGTAGCAATTGATCTTGCAGTCGAAAAAAATGGTGGTAAGCCAGTAAAAATTGCGCAAGCATTTGAACAAGACGCTTTCTCACAAGACGTGAGACTTGGTATCTTGGATGCAGCAAAAAGAACTGGATCTAAAATCATTATTGATGACAAATTACCAAAAGAGCTAAATGATATGGCTGCTACATTGGCAAAAGTAAAAGCTACTAAGCCAGATGTACTAGTAGTATCAGGGCATACAAAAGGTGCATTAACTGCAATCAGACAAATATCTGAAATGAAAGTTGATGTTCCAATGTTAGCTATGACACACTGCGATGCTGCAAAACTTTCTAAACAACACGGAAAGAAATCAGAATATGCATTGTGCGCTTCTCAATGGCATAAAAACTTAAGCTACAAAGATAAATTCTTTGGTGGTGGTAAGAAGTATGACAAAGACTTTAAAAAAGAATTTGGTTATGCTCCACCTTACCAATCAGCTGAGTCTTCTGCCGCTTTACTAGTGTTTAAAGATGCGTTCGAAAGAGCAAATTCTTTTGACAGAGACAAAGTAAGAGATGCTCTTAAAGCTACAGACATGCAAACTTTCTATGGAAACATTAAATTTGGTCCTGGCGGTCAAAACGTTGCTAAACCAATGATCTTGTTCCAAGTAAGATGTAAAGGTGATACGTGTGAGAATAAAGTTGTTGCTCCTACAAAATGGGCATCAGACAAATTCTTCCACCCAATTCCACCTTGGTCTGAAAGAAGTTAATATCTAATTAAATTATTAAATGCCCCCTAAATTTTAGGGGGCATTTTTTTTAAAGATAATTTTTATGGATTTTTTAATTTTTCAAGCTCCAATGTTAATGGTCCAAGCTTCATTGGACGGAATTCTTCTAGGGATTTTATTTGCACTAATTGCTTACGGAATGGCCCTCCAGTGGGGAGTAATGAATATAATCAATATTGCACAAGGTGATTTAGTAATACTCGGAGGTTATATTGCATACACTATGTATCTTGCTGGAATTCATCCAGCTTGGGGAGTTATTGTTTCTCCAATTATAATGTATTTTGTTGGCTGGGGACTTTATAAACTAGTAATTAATAAAGTTGTGGATCGAGACTTATTTATTTCAATTTTAGCAACTTTCGGTATTGCAATTGTATTTCAACAGTTAATGAATTTTATTTTTGGTGCAGACGTAGTTGTTGCACAGTCTGAGTATGGAACAACAATGTTATTTGATAATTCAGTTACCCTACCAAATTCAAAAATATTCTCCGCTTTTGTAAGCTTAGCATATGCAGTAGCTTTGGTTGTTTACATGAAAAAATCTAGACTTGGACGAGCTATAAGAGCTACAGCGCAAAATGCTAGAGCTGCAAAAATTCTTGGTGTAGATACTGAAAAAGTTTATGCTGCAACTTTTGGTATTAATGCTGCGTTGTGTGGTATTGCAGGCGCTCTTATTTCAATCACTCTTACTCTTCATCCTTATGTAGGACTTCCTTATACAGTTAGATCCTTCATGATAGTTATTGTAGCAGGTCTTGGTAATTTACCAGCGGTAGCAATTTCAGGTATGGGGCTAGGACTTTTTGAAGAATTTGCAGATTATATTTTAGGAACAGAATTTAGAATTGGTGCAGTGTTTATGCTGCTAGTCTTCATATTAGTTTACAGAAGATTCAAACTTTCAAAGAAAAGAGAGTATTTAAAATGAGAAAAATTATTTTATTTTTAACTTTGCTGATGGTTTCAAATGCGTTTGCTGATGAAAAACCAGGCAGATTTTTTAAAGATCAGCCAGATGTAACAAAAGATCCTCAAGTTCATTTCATATATTTGTTAAATAAAGATAGCAAAGACAATGAGTGGGATATTAATGGAAAAATGGAAGCTGAACTCATGGAAATTAATGAAAAATTTTTTGAAATGACAAAGGGAAAACAAAAATTTAGATATGATATGAGAAAAGATGGAAAACTAGATATCTCTTTTGTTCGTTTTGATAAAAAACACAAAGGTAATTATGGAATGAATTATCCAGATGCTTTTCTTTCTAAAAATGGATTTAATGATCCAAACAAACTTTATTTTACATGGGCTGATGTTGGTCATCAAGATGGAGGCCAAGGATCCGTTCATCATGGATACATATTTTTAAAAAGTAAATATATTGGTGTAAAAGCAAAAAGAAGTATTATGACACTGCACGAATTAGCTCACGTGGCTGGTTTTGCCTGGCCGTGTAACAAAGGAAATTACGGAGGTAGTCATATTAGAAATACAATCGTTGGAGGACCTGAGAGTGGTGATAAATACAAATTAGGTAGTATATATGATCACGGAGATCCTACCTGCCCAGATATGAAAGACTTGGTTTTTTTAACACCAACTTCAGATACACCTTTTAATCCAGTGGAATTAAAATGTGCTATGGCCGCAGAAGTTGGAAGAGGTATCGCGCCTAACCCTGATTATAAATGGAGAGATAGATATTCTCATAAAAAATTACAAAAAGTATCTAAGAAAAGAACTTGGTGCACTTATAACCGTTATAAAAACTTTAAAAAAGGTAATCATTAAAATGAAACAAAAGGATTTAATTTTATACTCTGGTTTAATTATCTTAGGTTTAGCTGCACCTTATTTATTCTCTGCTTTCAAAGTTCAGCTTACATATCTTTGTGTCTTGATTGTTCTTGCGATGACTTGGAATTTACAAGGTGGAGAAATGGGCTACAATAGTTTTGGAAATATTCTTTTCTACGGTCTTGGAATGTACTTAACTGCATCAGTTCAAGTGGGCATGTTTTTTCCATTAGCAGAATGGACAGAAAGTGGTGGAGAAAAAACTTTCGTGCATACTACAGCACAATATTTCCAAGGAATAGGTGTAGGGTTATTAGTTTCAGCTATTGTTCCAGCATTGGTCGCGGGCGCTATTGGTTATGCTATTTTAGGTTTAAGAGGTCATTATTTTGCTATTTGCACTTTAGGTTTAGGGATCGCAGCAGGTGAAATTGCTGGAGGTATAGAAATAATTGGAGCTGGTCAAGGCTTTACCACACCACCTTTTCCTGCAGAAATAGTTGACGTTGAAGCCAGAGGGAAGTTTTTCTACTTTTTAAGTTTTTTTGTATTAGTTCTAGCATTTGTTTTTGTAAAATATATTTACGGCTCTAGGTTTAGATTAATTTTAAATGCGATAAGAGATAATGAAGATAAAGCAGAAGCAATGGGTATTCAAACAATGAAATATAAAATTGTTGGTTGGATGGTATCTGCATTTTTCTGTGGTCTAGCCGGTGGAATTATGGGTGGATTAATTGGATATATAGATTCCACAGATGTTGCATTTGATGGAAGAGAGATGGGAGTCTTTATGGTTTTAATGGCAATACTTGGTGGAAAAGGAACTTTATGGGGACCAATTATTGGTGCAACTTTATTCCATTTCTTCAAAGAAGGTCTTTGGACTTTTATATTAGGTTGGCAATATGTTGCGTTAGGAGTTTTGATTGTTGTAATCGTAATTTATTTCCCAGAGGGATTAATGGGTTGGTTAAGAGAAAAATACCCTGAAAGATTTGGAGAAGTTATAGATGAAAAAGATCGTAAATCACAGGTGGAATTAAAATGAGTCTTTTAGAAGTAAAAAATGTAAGCAAATCTTTTGGAGGTGTGAAAGCCAATGTAGATATTTCTGTTTCTGTGGAGCAAGGATCAATAGTTGGCTTAATTGGACCAAATGGTTCTGGCAAAACAACGTTATTTAATTCAATCGTTGGAACCCATCCAATTGATCAAGGGTCTATTATTTTTAATAATACCGAAGTTTCAGAAATGCCAGTTCCTGCTGTAGCTAAACTGGGATTATTAAGAACATTTCAACAAACAAGAATTTATTCTAAACTTAATTGCGTAGAAAATATGTTAATTAGCCACAAGGCTAGTGACTCAGGTTTTATATTTGCAAAAATACCTGCTGAACTTACTGAAAAAGCGGAAAATCTTTTAAACTTTGTAGGTCTCTATCAAAAAAGAAATTTAAGAGGAGGAGATTTGTCATTTGGTCAGCAAAAACTTTTAGAATTAGCAATGGCCTTAATGAATGAGCCTAAAATGCTATTATTAGATGAACCAACAGCAGGTATAAATCCAACCTTAATAAATGGAATTATAGATAGACTTATAAAAGTTAATAAAGATTATGGAATTACTCTATTAGTAATAGAGCATAATATGAAAGTTATAATGAGTTTAGCTCAAAGTATTTTTTGTTTAGCTCATGGAAAACTTTTAGCAGAAGGCTCACCAGATCAAATTAAAAATGATAAGCGAGTTGTTGATGCTTACTTGGGAGCGCAATAATGGCAAATCAGTACGAGGTATTAGGAAAAGCACCAGATATTAAAGATCTACAAAAACTTTCTGGATCTAACTTACATTTACAAATTAAAAATTTAAATGCTGGTTATGGTAAAATGGAAATACTTCATAACTTTGATTTATTAGTAGATAAAGCTCAATCATTATGTCTAATAGGGCCAAATGGTGCAGGGAAATCTACAATACTCCATTCTATTTATGGTTTCACAAATATCTTTTCAGGAAAAATTGAAATTGATGGAAACGAGATTACCAAACTCTCGCCAGCTCAAAAATTAAAAAGCTGTGGCATAGCTTATATTCTTCAAGATAATTCTGTATTTCCAGATATGACAGTAGAAGAAAATTTACTAATGGGAGGATATATTAAGGACAAAACTGAAGAATCTTATACCGAAGCTAAAAGAGTTTTAGAAAAATATGAAAGATTAAATAAAAGACGAAACCAACCTGCAAAAGTATTATCGGGCGGAGAAAGAAGACTTCTTGAGATTTCAAGAGCTTTAGTAATGCGCCCATCTATACTCTTAGTTGATGAACCTTCGATAGGATTAGAACCTCGATATATTGAAATGGTTTTTGAAATTTTGGACGATCTTCAAAAGAATGAAAAGAAAACCATTATCATGGTTGAACAAAATGCAAAAAAAGGTCTTGAGTTTGCAGACATCGGTTACGTATTAGTTTCTGGACAAACTGCCATTGTTGGAAAAGGAAATGATTTATTAAAAAATCCTGATGTCGGAAGATTATTTCTTGGCGGTTAATGATAAATTCTGCGTATTTTCTTTTAGGCTTTAAATCTGTTCGTTCAGCTGATAGCCCAGCCATTGCTTTAGGATGTAGTTTTTTAGCTATTGGAGCATTGCTAAAAAACATTGGTTTTAATTTTCAGCAAAGCTTCTTTTCTACTTTCTTTACTTATGCCTTGCCCGGTCAACTTGTTATGGCGGAATCTTTTTTGATTGGGGCATCTTTAATAAATATCTTTATTGGTGTTTGGTTAGTTAATGCCCGTTTATTTCCTATGGCAGTTTCAATGTTTCCGTTACTCAAAAGTCATAAACAACCTAAGTGGAAATACTATTTGTCATGTCATTTTCTTGCAGTTTCCTCTTGGCTGATAATGAAGAAAGATTACAGAACCATTGATGAAGATCACAGAATAGATTTTTGGATAGGCATCGGAACAGCTACATGGTCCATCGCTATTTTTTCAACGGTTCTAGGATTTGTAGTTTCTGACTATCTAAGTAAAGATATGATGATTGGTCTTGCTATTGTAAATCCTGTTTATTTTTTTTGTATGCTGCTAGGCTCAATGAAGAATATTGTTATTGGAGCCTCAGTTATTCTAGGAACAATCCTTGGTCCTGTTTTTTATTTAGTGTCACCTGAGTGGTGTATTTTGTACGGGGGAGTAACCGCAGGTGTTATTGCGTTTTTAGTTGGAGAGTTTAATGAGTGATTTATCTTCAAATATTGTTTTAGTTATAGCTGTCACATCAATTGCAACTTATCTCTCAAGATCTTTAGGTGTTTTATTTTCAGAAAGAATTGATGAGAATTCTAAAATATTTAGATTATTTGACTGTATAGCTTATTCAACTTTGGCTGCCTTAATTTCTAAAGTTGTAGTTTTTCCAGCAGGAGATCTCGGAGAAGCAAGCAATTTAATAAGATTAATAGTAGTTTTTGTTTGTGTAGGTGTATTTTTTATAGCAAAAAGAAACCTTGTCTATCCTACGGTGCTATCTGCTATACTTTTGACAACTTTAATTAAATTTGTATGAAAAAAATATTATTAATTATAATTTTTTCTATTTTGATCACACCGCTTTATGCAGGACCTAAAGACAAAGTAAGAGATGGTTTCATTTCAAAAAAAAACGTTCATCCTGTAAAAAATGATTTTAATATTAGCGATCCTAAAAACAAAATAATTTTGATTTATAATCACGGACAAAATGAAAATGATATGGCATTACAGTCATGTGCGTGGGTATCAATGCTTAGAAATTCTGCTTCATTAATCGATGAAGAAATTGATGGAAAAAGAATAATGGTTTACAATTTTTGTACCAATCACTTAGCTGGTGACATGTCACCAAAAAAAGATTGGTGGACCTTAAAAACTCCAGAAGTTTATAAAGGTAAACACAAACTAGATAAAAGGGTTGAAGCCAATCTTGATTTAATTAATAAATTTGTAAAAGCAGGTGTTCCAAGAAAACAAATTTTTATTACAGGACATTCTTGTGGAGGCAAGACTACTTTGCTTTTTATGAGTAGATACCCCGACAAAGTAGGAGGAGGTATATCTTATATGCATGCTTGTTTTGGAAAGCTTTCACATAAATATAAAGTTAAAAAACTGGGTGTTGAAAAAGCAATGGAGAAATTTAGAAAAAAATGGAAAGGACCTCACGATTTAAGACAAAAAATGAACGATGAAATTAAAAATAATTTAAAAACTCCAGTTTTAGTTTTTACACATCCTAGAGATAAATATGAGGGTTTGCTTTCTGATTGGTTGGAGGAAATACCTGGAATGAAAAGAATAGTAATTTCTGAAAATTATAAAATTAATGGAAAAAAATGTATTCGAAAGGGATATGACTGGTCAGAACCTGTTAAAAAAGGTCATGATATGGATACAGGACTTTGCTTTCAATACTACAATCCTGAAATTTTAAAATACATAGCCTCAAGAATAAAGTGAAAATAGAAATATCAAATCATCCTGCATCAAAAAGAATTAAAGTTATAAAAATTAAAGAACAAGAATTAGATAAATTAATTTTCCCATTTAATAAGCACAGTATTCAATCATTAGAGTACAAACCTTTTTCAAGATTTTCATTAGCCAAAAGTGTTGACGATGTTTTTTCTGGAGAGTTAAGTAAAGTTTTAAATACTACTTTAAAAGATAGAAATACCGGTACAGCTATAATTGAGCCTGATATTAAAAATTCAAAATTTGATAAAGATTTTCTTGTAAAACTATCAACTGGTTTAGCTTATTTAGTTGGGGTACCTAATTTTGACTCAATGACAGGAAAATATTACGCACGTATTCATGTTAAACATTCTGACTCTAGCGACTCTTACTTAAGAAAAGCATACAGAAATTTAGATCTTCACACAGATGGTACCTTTGTGAAAGAAAAGACCGACTGGTTACTTATGACTAAAATGGAAGAAATAAATGTAAAAGGTGGAGAAAGTGTTTTATTACATTTAGATGATTGGGAACATTGCGAAGAGTTTAGCAATAATCCTATTGGCAAACTGAATTTTGTGTGGGGTTCACCAAAAAGTAAAAATATTGAATACAAAGTTCGGCACCCTGTTTTTTCTAAAGATAAGGATGATAAACCCATAATTTCTTATATTGATCAATTTCCCGAACCTCAAAATATGAAGCAAGGTCTTTTCTTGCAAAAACTGTCTGATGCATTAGAGGAGAGCAAAAACAAGTTAACCTTTCCTCTAAAGCCAGGTTCAACAATTTTTTCAAATAATTATTTTTGGCTTCATGGGAGAAAACCTTTTTTAAAAGATATAAACTTAAGTAGGGAGCTATTAAGGATTAGGGGAATCTTCTCCCAAAATTAAATAATTTTTAATTCCCTGACAAATTTAGATAAAAATTAAGTGTTAAGTGTTGTATAAATATCACATAAAAACCCATATTTTATTGGGTTTTTTGTGGATCTCAATCAGTTTAGAAGGCTTTATTTAGTTTTGAAAACAGCGCTCTTTATGTATATTAACATTTAAATATTAGGAATTCTTAAAGTTTAAGGAGATAAATATGAAAAAATTGTTTGGAATTTTCAGTGCAAGTATAATTTGGGCTCTTTCGTTTATGCCAGCTAACTCTGATGTTGGTTTTGGTGTAACAGCTTTAGTTGGAGAGTTAGACACAAGTGGTACTGAAACTGAAAAAACAGTTACCGGCGTGACTTCACAAAAAACGAGCACGTCATTTGAAGAGTCATTTATGGGTGCATCAGTTTATGCGGAATTCAGAACGGATAATCGTTTTGCTTTCGGTGTAGAGTACGTACCTGTCGATATTGGAGTAGGTTCTGGAAAAAGAACTGACACAAGTGCTGGTGCAGACGTAGCATCAGAAGCTGATACTGGAGATAGAAGTGCTTCAGCAGACATCGAAGGTTTAACAACTTTCTATGCTAGAATACCAATTCCTATAACATCTAATGCTTATATTAAATTAGGTTATATGGATGCGGATGTAACAACTGCTGAAACTCTACCAACTTCATCATACGGTGACGTTTCATTAAACGGTATCGAATATGGATTAGGTTTTGCTAGCGATAGCGGAAGATCAAGAGTAGAATTATCATACTCTGACTTTGATGATATATCTATTACAGGTACAGGTTCTGGAGAGACCAATCAGAACAGTATTACTGCAGACGCTGACGCATTAGCACTGAGAATATCATTCGGCTTCTAATTACAAATTTAAATAATTAAAAATTAAACCCGCTTAACATTAAGCGGGTTTTTTTTTAGTGATAATTCTTAAAATAATTGGAACAATAAATAATATTATTAAAAGTCTTATTATGTGATGAAAAGATACAAATTCTGGATCCAAATCGAAAAAGATAGCAATTACAGCTACCTCATAAATACCGCCAGGACAATAAGACAATAACAAAGTAAAAAAATTTTTATCAATAACAAAACCCGCGACCAAAGCAGCAACAATTCCAAGCAAAACTAGGAAAAAAGTTGCAACAAAACTATGTAGAGCATTTTTTGCTATTTCATTAAAAGTTTTATTGGCAAATCTGCATCCAACTGATGATCCAAGTATTAACAAACAGTAGTCAATTATATTTGATGACAGTTTGTAAGATGCCACTTCTGTGATCTGCAAAAGACCACTTGCAACTAAAGTTCCAGCAAGCAGTGCTGCAGGAACTTTCAATTTATCAAAAATAATAATCAAAAGTATTGATAAAGCTAAAAGGATAAACAAATTTGAAATATTTTGATCTTCAATTATCGTTTCAACAAGTTTTATATTTTCTTGATCATAAAAACTATTAACAACAAAAGGAAAAACAGTAATGATGATAATTAATCTTATTAAATGTGAAGTAGCAACATGACTCAGGTCAGACTTTTGGTCTTCAGCAAGAATAAGTAGAGGACCCAAGGCTCCCGGGGCAGCAGAAAATATTGAAGTCTTTTCTTCGTATCCTGAAAATTTTTGGAGATATTTTGAAACTAACAAAACACTAACAACTATATATGCAAGCATAATTAATGAAGTCCATACCCACTGATGAATTTGAGAGAATAGACTTTGATCAATGTAATTTCCTATATAAAGACCCAAAACAATTAAAACGCCATTTAAAACAAGTCTAGGCATTTTTGTTTTAATTCCCCCCAAAGATACTGCGGAGGTTACGATCATAGGACCAAGAAACCAAGCTAAAGGAACATCAAAATAATCAGCTATAAGTGCACCAGGAATTGATACAATTATTACCCATGCAAATTCCTTAGATAAGATTTGTTTAAAATTATCTTTATTAAATGGAATTGCTTGGTTATTCTGCATACTTAATGAAAATAGGTTTTTTGGGAACAGGGCATATCACCTCTTCAGTTATAGAGGGTATTTTTAAATCAAAATTAAAAATCACAAAAATTTATATCTCCCCTCGTAATAGATTAATATCAAATAAACTGAGAAAAAAGTTTAAAAAAGTAAGCATTTCAAAGAATAATCAACAATTGATAGATATGGTTAATTGGGTTTTTTTGGCGGTTACACCTAAAGTTGGGAATAAAATTTTAAAAAATCTTAACTTTAAATCCAACCAGAAGATTGTGAGTTTTATATCAACAATCAATATAGAAAAACTAAAAAAATATACAAAGAACAAAAAAGTTACACGAGTTATTCCTATGCCTTTCATTGGTATTAAAAAAGGTCCAATAATAATTTGTCCAAAGGATAAAAAAGTTAAAAAATTTTTTGATAAATTAGGAACAACAATTGAGATAAAAAATGAAAAAATTTCTAAGAGCTTTTGGACCACTTCTTCTTTTATGGCTCCCTTTTATCAACTTATGTTAACCACAAGTGATTGGCTTGTTAGAAAAGGCATAAACAGAAAAGAAGCTGAAAATTATAGCAGAGAGTTTTTTTTAGCTTTGTCTCAAGATTCAATATTTAAAAATAAATTGTCTTTAAAACAACTTGTAAGCGAATCTCAAACACCAGGCGGTATTAATGCCCAAGCATTGAAAGAATTAAAAAAAAAGAAATTTTACAAAATCCAACAAAAAGTTTTAAATAGCATCTTTAAAAGATTTTAAAGTCTTTTGGGGGAGGAATTGTGGAATATTTTCTGCAACAGCTAATTAATGGTGTAACTTTAGGTTCCGTATATGGTCTAATCGCCATTGGTTACACGATGGTTTACGGAATCATTGGAATGATTAATTTTGCCCATGGTGATATTTTCATGGTAGGAGCATTTGTTGCTTTGATTTCCTTTATTCTTTTTGCCCTCACAGGAATTTCGTTACCAATAGTGTTAATATTAGTTTTATTAATCGCTATGGTTTTTACAGCTTGTTACGGTTGGACCGTTGAAAAGCTAGCTTACAAACCCTTAAGAAAATCTTTTAGATTAGCGCCATTAATTTCTGCATTAGGAATGTCTATTGTTCTTCAAAACTATGTTCAAGCAGCTCAAGGCGCTAGAATAAAAACTTTACAGCCTGTAATCCAAGGTGGGTTTAATTTTTTTAAAGAATCAGATTTTGTTGTCACATTAAGTTATCTTCAAATTTTTATAGTTTTAGTAACCATAGTTTTAATGGCCATCTTTACATTGTTAATTACCAGAACAGCTTTAGGTCGAGCTCAACGTGCATGTGAACAGGATAGAACCATGACTGCGTTAATGGGAATAAATGTCGACAGAACAATATCCATGACATTTATTATTGGATCATCACTTGCCTCAGTTGCTGGCGTGATGTTTGTTATGTATTACGGTGTTATTGATTTTTACATTGGTTTCTTAGCCGGGATTAAAGCGTTTACTGCGGCTGTGTTAGGCGGAATAGGATCAATACCTGGAGCAATGCTTGGAGGATTATTAATTGGATTAATCGAAACTTTTTGGTCAGGGTACATTTCAATTGAATATAAAGATATTGCTGCTTTTACTACTTTAGTTATCGTTTTAATATTTTTCCCTACGGGTTTCCTAGGCAAACCAGATATTGAAAAAGTATAAAAATGGGAAAAGATTTAATTCAAAAATCACTTAAAGATAGTTTATTTACTGGAATTATTGCGCTGGCTTTATTCGGCCCTATCGTTGGACTTAGAACAGTTGCTAAAAATGAAGTTTTAGTTGTTGAACCAAAATGGCTTGTTGTTTTACTTATAGTTGCCTTTTGTGCTGTAGGTAGATTTTTTATAAATATTTATTCATACAAAAAAGAGCAAAGAAGAGGGGAACCATCTTCTTTAGGAAAAGCAATTTCAAATTTTTTAGATGAAAAAGGAGCTCAAATAGCCATCGCAGCTATTGCCTTTTCTATAATTTTCCCTTTTATGCCGTTCGCAGATCGTTACTGGATGGATATAGCCATCATGATGATGACTTATATAATGTTAGGCTGGGGCTTGAATATTGTTATAGGTTTAGCTGGACTCTTAGACTTAGGATACGTGGCCTTTTATGCTGTAGGCGCTTACTCCTACGCTCTTTTTGCTATTCATTTTGGTTGGTCTTTTTGGATCTGCCTTCCGATTGCCGGTCTTTTTGCAGGTATGTTTGGAATTCTATTAGGTTTTCCGGTTTTAAGATTAAGAGGAGATTATCTTGCTATTGTTACTCTTGCCTTCGGTGAAATGATAAGAATTCTTTTATTAAATTGGTACGAGTTAACAAAAGGTCCAGACGGTCTTACAGGTATTCCAAGACCTTCATTTTTTGGCTTACCCTTTAAACGCTATCCAGATGAAGGAGTAGAAACTTTTCATACTTTTTTTGGACTAGAATATGATCCAATGCAAAGAATTATCTTTCTTTATTATTTAATTCTCGTCTTAGCGTTAATAACAAATGCTTTTACAATAAAGATAAGAAGATTACCCGTTGGTAGAGCTTGGGAAGCATTGAGAGAAGATGAAATAGCCTGTAAGTCCTTAGGAGTTAACCCAAGGAATACAAAATTAACTGCTTTTGCTATCGGAGCTATGTTTGGCGGTTTTGCAGGATCATTTTTTGCCACTCGTCAGGCCTTTATAAGTCCTGAAAGTTTTACATTCATTGAATCAGCAATAATAGTTGCGATAGTTGTTTTAGGGGGAATGGGTTCACAAACAGGCGTGGTCTTATCTACAATTTTTTTAATAGGTCTTATAGAAATCTTTAGAGATTTTGAGTCCTATAGAATGGTTGCTTTTGGCGGAGCCATGGTTCTCATAATGATTTTTAGACCAAGGGGAATACTGGCAAAAAGAAAACCAACTATAACAATGGGAAAACACGGATAATTTATGAGTGAAAAACTATTAGATGTTCAAAATCTAACAATGAAATTTGGAGGTCTAATCGCAATTGATAATCTCAGCTTCTCTGCAAAAAAAGATCATATAACCTCTATAATTGGTCCTAATGGAGCTGGAAAAACTACAGTATTTAATTGTTTGACTGGATTTTATAAAGCGACAGCAGGCTCAATGTTTTTGAACAAAGAGAATAATAAAATGGATTTAAAGAAATTTTCTGATTTTAAAGTCGCTCAAAAAGCAGGCGTAGCTAGAACTTTTCAAAATATTAGACTGTTTCCACAAATGTCAGTGTTAGAAAATATGATGGTGGCTCAACACAACAAACTTATGACGGCATCTGGTTTTAGCATTCTTGGCCTTATCAATTCAAAATCTTACTTACAAAAAGAGAAGGAAGCGATAGAAATTTCAAAATATTGGTTAGACATCATCGGACTAACAAATAGAGCGGATGATAATGCTGGAGACCTTCCTTATGGAGATCAAAGAAAATTAGAAATTGTAAGAGCAATGTGCATTGAACCTCACCTTTTATGTTTGGATGAACCTGCAGCAGGATTAAATGCAAAAGAGTCAGCTGAATTAAATAAATTACTTAAATTCATAAAAAATGACAAAAAAACAGGAATTTTATTAATTGAACATGACATGAGTGTTGTTATGGGAATTTCAGATCATGTTGTAGTTTTAAATTATGGAAAAAAAATCTTTGAAGGAACGGCAAAAGAAACAAAAAACAGTCCTGAAGTTATCGAGGCTTATTTGGGGACGGAGGATTAAAAATGTTAAATATTAATAAAGTTGAAACTTTTTACGGCAACATTCAAGCTCTTAGAGGAGTAGATGTGAAAGTTAATGATGGAGAAATTGTTGCTTTAATAGGTTCAAACGGTGCTGGAAAATCAACTTTACTAATGACAATAAGTGGAGTTAATAAAGCAGCTACAGGGGAAATACTTTTCGATAGTAAGAGTATAGTTAATATGCCCCCTCACGATATTGTAAATCTTGGAATTTCACAAGTTCCCGAAGGAAGAAGAATATTTTCAAGATTGACCGTAGAAGATAATTTGAGATTGGGTGCGTCTGTTAATGAAAAAGGTAAAAATTTTGAGCAAGACTCAAAGGAGGTTTATGATCTTTTTCCTGTTTTAAAAGATCGATTATCACAAAGGGGCGGAACTTTATCAGGAGGAGAACAACAAATGTTAGCTATCGGAAGAGCTATGATGGCTAGACCTAGAATGCTTTTATTAGACGAACCCTCTTTAGGAATTGCTCCTAAATTAGTTAATCAAATATTTTCATCTATTAAAAATATTAATAAAGATAAAAAAGTTACAGTTTTTCTTGTCGAGCAGAATGCCAAAAAAGCGTTAGAACTTGCAGATCGAGGTTATGTTTTAGTTAATGGAAAAATTTCTTTGGAAGGAGCAGGCAAAGATCTACTTAACAACCCAGACGTGCAAGCCGCTTATTTAGAAGGCGGAAAATAATAATTTTTTGGACAGTTAAGGTATTTACACAAACTTTTAGTTGTAGTTCAATAACGCAATTTTAATTAATTAATTAAGAAGGGAAGAACAATGATTAGATCAATCAAATATCTAGTTTCTGTATTTGCTGCCTTGTTAATGTTTGGTTCGTTCTCAGCGAAAGCCGACGTAGTTGTTGCTAGCGCTGGACCAATGAGCGGACAGTACGCATCTTTTGGAGCTCAGCTTAAAGCTGGCGCTGAAATGTGGGTAAAAGACACTAATGCTGCAGGCGGTATAAACGGAGAAAAAGTTAAATTAGTAATCGGTGATGATGCTTGTGATCCAAAACAAGCTGTTGCTGTTGCTAACAAATTTGTATCACAGAAAGTTGCCTACGTTGCAGGCCACTTCTGCTCTGGATCTTCAATACCAGCTTCTAAAGTGTACACAGAAGAAGGTATTATCCAAGTTTCTCCAGCTTCAACAAATCCAAAGTTTACGGATGAAGGTGGACCAAACGTATTCAGAGTTTGTGGAAGAGATGACCAACAAGGTGAAGTTGCTGGTAATTTTTTAGCAAAAGAATACAAAGGAAAAAAAGTTGCAATTATTCATGACAAAACTGCTTACGGAAAAGGTTTAGCAGACGCTACTAAAATGAACATGAATAAAGCTGGCTTAAAAGAAACTATGTACGAAGCTATTACAGCAGGTGAAAAAGATTACTCTGCTTTAGTTTCTAAACTTAAGTCAAAAGGTATTGAAGCAGTTTACCTTGGCGGTTACCACACAGAAGGTGGTTTGATCGTAAGACAAATGAGAGACCAAGGTATGAAAACTAAATTAATCAGTGGTGATGCATTAGTTACAGCTGAATACTGGCAAATTACTGGTGATGCTGGCGAAGGTACGTTAATGACTTTCAGCCCGGATCCTAGAAATAATCCAGAAGCTGCTCCATTAGTTAAGAAGTTTAAAGCTGCAGGTATAGAACCTGAAGGTTATGTACTTTACTCATATGCTGCACTAGAAGTTTTTGCTCAAGCTGCAAAAATGGCTGGTTCAACAGATAGCAATAAAGTAATGAAAGCTATGAAAAAAGGTAAATTCAATACAGTACTTGGAACTCTAAGCTTTGACAAAAAAGGCGATGTGAGTCTACCAGGATATGTATGGTATGAGTGGAGCAAAGGAAATTACAAACAACTGTAATTTTTTTTAATCTATAAAATCAGAAAGGGGGCTTTATAGCCCCCTTTTTTTTAGGAGGTAAAATGGAAATAACATATGATGATTTTAAAAAAGTTAAGATCAAACTAGGTACAGTTTTATCTGTTGAAAAAAATGAAAAAGCGAGAAAACCGTCTCTAGTTGTTAAAGTGGATTTCGGAAAGGAGATTGGCATAAAACAATCCTCAGCACAAATTACACATTATTATTCCAAGGAAAATTTAGTTGGCAAACAAGTTATTGGTGTTTGTAATTTTCCAACTAAAAATATAGCAGGTGTAGTTTCTGAAGTTTTAATATTAGGTGCTATAGAAAAGGATGGTAAAGTTGTACTTGTTCATCCATCTCAAGAAGCCGAGAATGGTTTAGATATTGCCTAAATGTATCCTGAATTATTAAGCCTTATTATATTCGGTTTTGTGACAGCAATGACACCGGGACCAAACAATATTGCATCATCTTATTCTGGATTTAATTTTGGTTACAAAAAAACATTACCATTAATATTAGCTGTAATTTCTGGATGGACTTTATTATTAATTTTAATGAATACAGGACTAATTTTAATTTTTAGACAGTATCCATTTATTCAAGAAATTATTCGAATTTTAGGATCTATATTTTTAGTTTATCTTGCTTATTTGATATCTTTCTCAAAACAATCAAAAGGAACTCCTATAAAAAATCCAATATCGTTTGGCAAAGCTTTTATACTTCAGTTTATTAACCCTAAAAGTTTAGTAGTCTCAATGACAACTGTTTCAATATTTATTGATCCAGAAAATTATTTACGCGACTCTTTGATAGTAATATCGTTTTTTTTCTTAATGGCAGTTTTGAGTATAAATAGCTGGTGTTTAATGGGAATGTATTTAAGAAATTTTGCCACAAGTGAAAAATTTATAAGAAATTTTAACTATACAATGTCTTTTTTGCTTATCGTTTGTGTTATTATGTTCTATGTATAGAGCATGAATTTTAAAAGTAAAAATTCTTTTCAATCGTTAGATAAACTAGAAATTTCTGGGAAAACATACCATTTTTATAATTTAGCAAAAGCTGAAAAAAATGGGCTAAAAGGAATCAAAAAACTGCCCAAATCTTTAAAGGTTCTTTTAGAAAACTTATTACGCTTTGAAGATAATATTACAGTACAAAGCAAACAGATAAAAGGTATTGCAGAGTGGTTAAAAACAAAAAAATCAAAAATGGAAATAGCATACAGGCCCGCTAGAATTTTATTACAAGATTATACTGGAATCCCAGCAGTTGCTGACCTAGCTGCAATGAGAGATGCGGTAAAATCTAAAAATAAAGATCCAAAAAAAATAAATCCTTTATCCACAGTGGACCTAGTAATAGATCACTCCGTGATGGTAGATAATTATGCAAAAAAGGACTCTTTTAAGAAAAATGTTGAAAGAGAATTCGATAGAAATGGTGAAAGATATTCTTTTTTAAAATGGGGACAGAGTGCTTTTGATAATTTTAGAGTTGTTCCTCCGGGTACAGGAATTTGTCATCAAGTCAACTTAGAATATTTATCAAAAGTAGTGTGGTCTTCAGACTCAGAAGGAAAAACATTTGCCTATCCAGATACTTTGGTTGGAACCGATAGTCACACAACAATGGTAAATGGTTTGTCAGTTTTAGGTTGGGGCGTTGGTGGAATAGAGGCGGAAGCAGCTATGCTTGGGCAACCAATTTCAATGTTAATTCCAGAGGTAATTGGTTTTGAAATTAAAGGAAAACTTAAAGAAGGTACAACGGCGAGCGATTTAGTTTTAACAATAGTACAAATGTTAAGAAAAAAAGGTGTTGTAGGTAAATTTGTTGAATTTTATGGAGAGGGTTTGAAAAATTTATCACTTGCAGATAGAGCAACTATAGCAAACATGGCACCGGAGTATGGAGCAACTTGTGGTTTTTTTCCAATTGATGAGGAAACAATAAAATATTTGAGATTTTCTGGGCGAGATGAAAAAACCATTTCCTTAGTTGAAAAATATTCTAAAGAACAAGGATTATGGGCAAGCAGTGAAATAGAGTTCACTGATACTATCTCTTTAAATCTAAATTCAGTTGTTCCAAGTATTTCAGGACCTAAAAGACCACAAGACAAGGTCTTACTTACTGAAGCAGCAAAAAGTTTTGATAAAGTCTTTAAAGAGAATACAAAAAGGAAAATTCCTTTAGAAGCCAAGGTAAATAAAAAAGATTTTAAAATTAAAGACGGAGATATTGTAATTGGCGCAATCACATCTTGTACGAATACATCAAATCCAAGCGTGATGATCGGAGCTGGATTGCTTGCTAAAAAAGCTGTTGAAAAAGGTTTAAAAGTAAAACCTTGGGTTAAAACTTCTTTAGCCCCAGGATCTCAAGTTGTAACTGATTATTTAGAAAAAGCTGGTTTAAATAAATATTTAGACCAATTGGGTTTTAATCTTGTAGGATATGGTTGCACAACTTGTATAGGAAATTCTGGACCTTTAGATAAAGATATTTCAGATACTATTCACAAAGAAAATTTATATGCAGTTTCTGTTTTATCCGGAAATAGAAATTTTGAGGGAAGAATTAATCCGGATGTTAAAGCAAATTATTTAGCATCTCCACCATTAGTAGTTGCTTACGCTTTGGCAGGAAATATGCATCATGATTTATATAAAAATCCTTTAGGCAAAGATCAGAAAGGAAAAGATATATTTTTAAAAGACATTTGGCCAACTAATAAAGAAATTGAAGAGTTAATACTAAAATCTATTAATGCTGATATGTTTGTTAAGCGATACTCAAATGTCTCTCAAGGACCAAAAGAATGGAGCTCAATTAAAACAGATCAAAGTAGTATTTATAATTGGCAGGAAAGCTCAACCTATGTAAAAAGACCGCCTTTTTTTGATAATTTACCAGATAAGCCAGAGGGATTTAAAAAAATAAAAGACGCAAGACCACTCTTAATACTCGGAGATACAGTAACAACCGATCATATCTCACCAGCTGGATCAATTAAAAAAGATAGTCCAACGGGCGATTATTTTATGAAACACCAAGTGCAACAAAAAGATTTTAACTCTTATGGTGCCAGACGAGGAAATCATGAAGTTATGTTGAGAGGAACGTTTGGAAATATAAGGATAAGAAATGAAATGGCTCCAGGCACGGAGGGGGGATACACAATATTACAACCAGACGGAAAACAGATGAGTGTATACGAGGCAGCTGAGGAATATAAAAAAAGAGGTAACAGTCTTGTCGTAATTGCAGGAAAAGAATATGGGACAGGCTCATCTAGAGATTGGGCAGCTAAAGGAACTAAATTGTTAGGTATAAAAGCAGTTATCGCTGAAAGTTTTGAAAGAATACATAGATCTAATCTTGTTGGAATGGGTATTTTACCCCTTGAATTCAAATTAGGTTTTGACAGAAAAAAATTGAATATCAAAGGTACAGAATTATTCACTATTATTGATATTGAAAAAGGAATTAATCCAAGAGCAGAAGTCAGTTGTGAGATTAAATATGCTGATGGCTCTAGTAAAACTATCAAACTTTTATCAAGAATAGATACTGAAAATGAAATTGAATATTATAAGAATGGTGGAATTCTTCAATATGTTCTAAGGAACATGATCAATTAAATGAGAAATATTAAAGTAAAAGTTTACCCATCTGCTTCAAAACTTAAAAAGAAACAACAATTAGCTTGGAAAATAGCTGAGATTGCATCTGATAAAGCAAAACTAAATGAAGACGCAATCAATATGGTTATAAATAGGATTATAGATAATGCTTCTGTTGCTATTGCTTCGTTAAATCGAAAACCAGTTGTTTCCGCGAGACAAATGGCCTTAGCTCATCCAAGAAAAAATGGCGCAACTGTATTTGGAATTAATTCGAAGAAAAAATATGATTGCGAATGGGCAGCCTGGGCCAATGGAACTGCTGTAAGAGAATTAGATTTTCATGATACTTTTTTAGCAGCTGACTATAGTCATCCAGGAGATAATATTCCTGCAATCTTAGCTGTAGCACAACAAAAAAAAATGTCAGGAAAAGATTTAATCAGAGGCATCTTAACTGGTTATGAAGTTCAGGTTAATCTTGTAAAAGGTATTTGTTTACACGAACATAAAATAGATCATATTGCTCATTTAGGTCCAAGTGTAGCTGCAGGTTTAGGATCATTACTTAAATTAAGTACTGACATAATTTATCAGTCTGTCCAACAGGCACTTCATACCACTGTTTCTACTAGGCAGTCTAGGAAAGGAGAAATTTCAAGTTGGAAAGCTTTCGCACCAGCACACGCAGGTAAGTTAGCTATTGAAGCTGTAGATAGATGTGTGAGAGGTGAAGGAGCACCTAGTCCAATTTATGAAGGAGAAGACAGCGTGATTGCATACGTTCTTTCAGGACCAAAAGCCAAATACACTGTTCCACTTCCAAATATTAATGAAGAAAAAAAAGCAATTTTAGAAACTTACACAAAAGAGCACTCAGCAGAATATCAGTCACAAGCTCTTATTGATTTGGCAAGAAGCATGCATGAAAGAATTGATAATATTTCAAAAATTAAATCAATAGAGATTCATACGAGCCATCATACTCATTATGTAATAGGCACAGGCGCAAAAGATCCACAAAAAATGGATCCTAAAGCAAGCAGAGAAACTTTAGATCATTCTATAATGTACATATTTGCCGTAGCATTAGAGGATGGAAAATGGCATCATGTTAACTCTTACACTCCAAGAAGAGCAAATAGAAAAAGCACAGTTGCTTTATGGAGAAAAATAAAAACTTATGAAGATAAAAAATGGACTAAAAGATACCATGATCGTGATCCTAATAAAAAAAGTTTTGGTGGCAGGGTAGTGATTAAAATGAAAGATGGATCAAAAATTGTCGATGAAATATCCGTTGCAGATGCTCATCCAGGTGGAAACAGACCTTTTGAGAGATCTAACTATATAGAAAAATTTCAAACTTTAACCCAAGGAATTATTACAGCAAATGAGTCAGAGAGGTTTTTAAAAGTTGTACAAAATTTAAGAAAGCTCAAATCGGGCGAGCTAACTAAACTAAACGTTGAAGTTAAGGGCAAATTATTGAGAACCAAAAGCAAAAAAGCAATTTTCTAATTGACTCTTTAAATATTTCTAAATCTAATAAGATTTTAATAAAAAGGGGGAAAAATGCTAAATATAAGAAAATTAATAAGCTTATTATTTGCAACTGTTCTTTTCTCGTCAATATCAACACAATCATTCGCAATTGATAAACTTCACTTCCTAATCGGTGGTGGAGCTGGTGGTGGTTGGGATGGTACTGCTAGAGGAACAGGAGAAGCATTAACAAAAGCTGGCATGCTTAAGAGCGCATCTTTTGAGAATATGTCAGGTGGTGGTGGAGGAAAAGCTCTATCATTTTTAATTAATACAAAACCTTCGGGAACAGTATTAGTTCAGTCGACTCCTCTTGTTTTAAGATCTATTACAAGACACAAAGGTTATGTTAAAGGTAGCGGCGTTCTTTCATACAAAGATGTTGTTCCAATAGCAGGAGTAATCGGTGACTACGGTGCAATCGCTGTAGCAAAGAACTCACCTTTTAAAAATTTCAAAGATGTTGTTGCAGCTTACAAAGCTAATCCAAAATCTGTGAAAATGGCTGGTGGATCTGTAAGAGGAAGTATGGACCATTTGATAGGCGCACTTGCGTTTCAAGAAGCAGGAGCTGATCCAAATCAAGTAGTTTACGTTCCTTATGATGCTGGAGGTAAAGCACTAGCAGGATTGTTATCTGGAGAAACTCAAATTCTTTCAACTGGTTTGGGAGAGGTCATGGGAGCAAGAGATCAAGTAAATATTATTGGTATTACTGCACCTAAAAGAGTTTCAGATGCACCTGACGTTCCAACACTAAAAGAACAAGGTTTTGATGTTCAGTTTGTAAACTGGAGAGGATTTTTCGGACCTCCTGGCATGAGCAATGCAGACAAAAAAACAATTGCTAAAATGTTAGGCGATGTTCAGAAAACTCCTGAATGGGAAGCTGTTAGAAAAAGAAATGCTTGGGTTAATATTTATAACCCGGACAAGAAGTTTGTTAAGTTTTTAAAAACACAAACTAAAGAAATGACAGCTCTTATGAAAAAACTAGGAGTAATTTAATCCATCAAGGGTTTAAAGGAGGAGCGGTGAAAATAAGTTCAGTAAAAATTATTTCACTGCTCTTCTTTGTTTTATCGGCCTTTTATCTTTATACAGCGCACCAAATACAAGTATTTTCATTTGATGAAAATGCCCCTTTTAATGCCAAAACTTTTCCAATTTATCTTGGCTACGCAGGTATGTTTTTTGCTGGAATAAAAATTCTTTTACCAGAAAAATCAATAGAAGAAGTAAACCACAATGTTTTGGATTATAAAAAGGTAATTTATCTAGTTATTATTATGATTTTTTATGGACTAACTATTCTTAGAGTTGGCTTCTTTTTGTCTACGTCGATTTTTTTACTACTATCTTATTACTTCCTTGGGGAAAGAAGATGGATATTAATGTTAATCTTTTCCTTTCCATTTGTGGCTTTGTTTATGTTTTTACTTCATGGAGCTTTAAATATTTATCTTAGAGATCCTTTATTAAAATATTTAGGGATAATTGGATGATCGAAGGAATTTTAATAGGTTTAAATACAGCTTTATCATTAAAAAATATTCTAATGGTGGTAATGGGATGTTTTTTTGGAACAATAATAGGAATGCTTCCAGGTTTAGGCCCAATGACTGCAATTGCTTTGATGATACCTATAACGTATGGATTTGATCCTGCTACTGGATTAATATTAATGGCCGGTGTTTATTATGGTGCAGTTTTTGGTGGATCCACATCTTCAATTTTAATTAATGCACCAGGTATTCCGGGAACTGTAGCAACATCATTTGATGGTTATCCAATGGCGCAACAAGGAAAAGCTGGAAAAGCTCTTGCGATAGCTGCATACAGTTCTTTTGCAGGCGGTACAATTGCAGCAATTTTTTTATTATTTGCAGCGCCAAGTTTATCAAAAGTTAGTTTAGCTTTTAGATCTCCAGATTATTTTGCATTAATGGTTTTAGGTTTAACAGCTGTTGCAGCTTTTTCTTCAAAAGGGCAATTTCTCAAAGCAATGATGATGGCAGTTTTAGGTTTAATGTTAGCTTCGGTAGGCCAAGATACTTTGTCAGACATTCCACGATTTGTTTTTAATAATATGAATTTATCTGATGGAATAAGTTTTGTTCTAGTTGTTATGGCAACATTTGCAATGAGTGAAGCTTTAATGATTATTTTAAAAGGAACTGATCCAAGCAGTGCAGCTAAGGCTATATCCCTTAAAGAATTAGGATCCATAAAGTTAGACAAGGATGAAACCAAAAAAACTTTAAAAACTATTCCAAGATCATCTGTTATTGGTTTTATAGTTGGCGTTTTACCAGGTGCTGGATCAACTATTGCATCTTTTTTAGCTTATGGAATGGAAAGAAATTTTGTTAACAAAGAAGAAAAGGAAAAATTTGGCAAAGGAAGTGTTCATGGTTTAGCAGCACCTGAAACAGCAAATAATGCTGCATGTTCTGGATCTTTTGTTCCTTTATTAACTTTAGGTATACCTGGAAGTGGGACAACTGCTGTGATGCTTGGGGCTTTACTAGGTTTTGGTATACAACCAGGCCCAAGATTATACATGACCAATCCCGAAATTTTTTGGTCCGTTATAATGTCTATGTATATTGGAATGGTTATACTTCTAATATTAAATTTACCCTTAATACCCTATATTGCTAGAATACTTGCGGTTCCAAGAACATTTTTAATTCCAATGATTTTATTTTTCTCAGTAACTGGAATTTATCTAATGTCATTTAACACTTTTGATATATTTTTAATGATTGGAATTGCTGTTGTCGCTACAGGTTTGCGCCTTTACAAGTTTCCAATGCCGCCTTTAATACTTGCATTTGTTCTCGGTGGTTTAATGGAAGAGAATCTTAGAAGATCATTATTAATTAGCGATGGCTCGTTTAATTTTCTATGGGATAGACCTTTAACTGCTATAATTTTGACCTTTACTATTTTGATTGTTTCCTGGCAGGCGTATTCGAGTTTTAAAACTAAATAAATTTTTGAATAAATTCTGGTATTAAACCTGGATAAATTTCATTAGTTCCTCCAAGTATTAATTGTACAGCTACTATTAAAATTACAAATAATCCTAAAACACCAACCCATTTATGATTTTTGATATAATTAGCAAAAAAAGTTGCTACAGTTCCAACAAGCAAAACCGACAACAATAATCCAAAGATTAATAGACCTGTTTCGTTTTTTGCAGCAGCAGCAACACCCAGAACATTATCAAAACTTAGCGTTACATCTGCAACTACGATTGCGTAAACAGCTGATGCGAATGAAGGAGGCTTTTTAGGTTTTGGCGTTTGTTGTTTTGATGTTTTTAAAGCATCAAAGATCTCCAAATCCTTTATCAACTTAACAATAATCCAAATTAGTAAAACACCACCAAGAATTTTAAGAATTGGATATTGCAGAAGTTGAACAGTTATTGCTGCAAAAATTACTCTGAAAAGAAATGCTCCAAAAACTCCCAGCAATATAATTCTTTTTCTATCTTTTGAAGCAAAAGATGAAGCTATTAACCCAATTATTATTGCGTTATCTGCAGCCATAACGATGTCAATAAATACAATTTGAAAAAAAATTATTACTTTTGGTAGTAGTATATTCTCCATTTGGACGACTATTTATATTAGTTTATTGGGTTTCTTTAAAGAAATATTTATTAAAATATAACTTGCAATTTCTCAAATGGGAATGTGAAATGGCTCATTATAAATTATAGGGGGACATATGAACATAATTAAGAAAATTAGTATAATACTAACCTCTTTACTAATCAGTATTGGATCTGCTAATGCAGAGACATGGAATATGGCTTTAGCTTATGGAGCTAGCAATTTCCATTCGGCAAATGCAAAAGAATTCGCAGATGCTGTTACTGAAAAGTCAGGCGGTAAACTCACGATCAAAACGCACCCAGGTGGATCATTGTTCAAAGGTGGAGCTATTTTAAGAGCTGTACAAACTGGACAAACACAAATTGGTGAAAGATTTATGTCTGCTCATGGAAAGTTTGACCCATTGTTAGAAGTGGACTCAATACCTTTTGTAGCTCAAACTTACTCTGATGCTGAGAAACTTTACAAAGCCTCAAAACCAGAATTAGTAAAAGGGCTAGACGAAAAGGGATTAGTTTTTCTTTACGCAGTTCCATGGCCAGCACAAGGGTTATATAGTAAAAAAGCTATTAACTCTGTAAGCGATCTAAAAGGTCTAAAGTTTAGAGCTTATAACTCTGCAACAATTAGAATTGCAGAACTAACTGGGATGAAACCAACTAAACTCGAAGCAGTTGCGATCAGCCAAGCATTTTCTACAGGAATGGTTGAAAGTATGATTACATCGCCAACAACTGGTAAAAATAGTAAAATTTGGGAAAATGGTGTTAAATATTTTTATGATATTGCCGCATGGTTTCCAAAAAACATGGTTGTTGCTAACAAAAAAGCTTGGAACAAACTGGATAGTGCTACACAAAAGATGGTTATGCAACAAGCTGCACTCGCTGAGAGAAAGGGCTGGAACCTATCAAGACAAGGTAACGTTGCAGACAAAAAAGCTTTAGCTGATGCCGGTATGGTAGTTGGAAAAGTTAATGCATCTTTACAGAGTCATTTTGAAAAAGTTGGCACTACTATGGCTAAGGAATGGTCAGGTAGAGCTGGTTCAAGAGGGCAAGCTGTTTTATCAGCATATAAATAAATTTTATTTATGCAAAAAGGCCGTATAATAGGATACGGCCTTTATGCTTTGTAAATTAGATAAATTTTTAAATTCTCTTTACAGATACTCAGGATATATAGCATCCTTTTTTTTAATTCTTATATTAGCTACTATAGTTTTAGGAATAGCATCTAGAATTTTTGGATTTTATATTCGTGGTTTAACAGAATATTCTGGTTATAGTTTGGCCACCGCGTCTTTCTTAGCTCTTGCCTATACATTCAATGAAAATGGTCATATCAGAATTACTTTGTTTTTAGAAAGAGCCAAAGGAAGACTCCTAAAATTTTTAACACTTTGGTGCTTAGGTATTTCTTCTTTCTTTTCAGGTTTCCTGGCTTTTTATTTTATCAAAATGTGGATTGTATCTATTCAACTTGCTGAAAGAAGCCAAGGAGCTGATGAAATTTTACTTTGGATACCACAAACAGGTGTTGCTTTAGGTTCAATAATATTTTTTATTTGTATTTTACATAATTTTTTAAAATTATTTATTGCCAAACGAAATGATTGAAGTTTATTTAACAATATTTTTTATAAGTGTTTTATTAATATTCCTTGGATCAGGAGTTTGGGTTGGAATAAGTATGATTGGAGTCTCTACAATAGGAATGATGATGTTCACTTCTAGGCCCGTTGGAGATGCAATGGCAACCACAATGTGGAGTATGGGTTCGTCCTGGTCTTTAACAGCTTTACCGCTATTTGTTTGGATGGGAGAAATTTTGTTTAGAACAAAATTATCAGAAAATTTGTTTAAAGGACTATCCCCTTGGCTTGCAAGATTACCTGGAGGATTAATCCATGTTAATGTTTTAGGTTGTGCTATCTTTGCGGCAATTTCAGGATCTTCAGCAGCTACTGTGGCTACAGTTGGAAAAATGTCCATACCAGAACTAAGAAAAAGAAATTATCCTGAAAGGTTTCTTTTGGGAACTCTAGCGGGGTCAGGAACTTTAGGTCTTTTAATTCCTCCATCTATTATATTAATTATTTACGGGGTTACCGTCGAAGAATCCATAGCAAAACTTTTTATTGCCGGAATTATACCAGGTATTGGTTTAGCACTTTTGTTTATGACCTATGTTGTAGCCTGGTCTCTTAAAAATAAGAAGATAATGCCAATTATAAGTGAAGACTTTTCTTTTTTAGAAAAAATAAAAAAATCAGGACAATTGTTACCCGTTGTTCTTTTAATATTTGCTGTAATAGGCTCAATTTACGCTGGTATTGCAACTGCTACTGAAGCTGCTTCATTAGGTGTTCTAGGTGCGCTAGTTCTTTCTTACTTTCAAAAAAGTTTAAACAAAGAATCTTTCACCAAGTCATTATTAGGTGCAACAAAAACATCTTGTATGATTGCATTTATATTGGCCGGATCATCTTTTTTAACTCTTGCAATGGCTTTTACGGGTCTTCCAAAAAATTTAGCAGTCTTTATTGAAACACTAAATTTATCCCCGTACATGCTACTTCTTGTTTTAACACTTTTTTATATAATTCTTGGTATGTTTTTAGATGGTATATCTGCTGTCGTTTTGACCATGGCAATCATTGAGCCTATGATACGGCAAGCTGGGTTTGATATGATTTGGTTCGGTATTTATTTAGTTATAGTTGTTGAGATGGCCCAAATTACCCCTCCAGTTGGATTCAATTTATTTGTTCTACAAGGTATGGCAAAAAAAGATATGGGATTTATCGCAAGAAGTGCTTTCCCCCTTTTTCTTTTAATGATTTTAGCAGTAGTTATAATTATAAGTTTTCCACAATTGGCCCTTTGGTTGCCAGAGCAGATGATTCAACCCTTAAATTAGTAGAAGCGACACATAGTTATATTCTGTTTAATATGAAAATGTTTATAGATTGCCCATGGAAAATAAAAAGGCACTAGTATGGCTTAGAGACGATTTTAGAATAAATCGTAATAATGCATTAGTTTATGCTTCTGAAAACCATGATCAGGTCTCTGCAATTTATATTTTCAATCCTGAAGAATATGAGAATAAAAGGGAGGCACAACGTTGGTGGATCTACCATTCTTTAATAAATTTTAAACAAGAATTATCTAAATTTAACATTTCTTTAGAATTATTAATTGGAGATGAGGTCAAAGTTTTAAATAAAATTAAAAGAGGCGATGAAATATCTTTATATTGGAATAAAATTCCTGAACCTGAGGAGGAAAAAAAAGAAAAGAAAATAATTAAAAAACTTGAAGAAAAAAATATAAATTATAGGTTTTTTAAAGGAAATATTTTAAGTGAATACAAAGAGGTTACCAAGGACGACGGAACACCATTTAAGGTTTTCACTCCTTTTTGGAGAGTTGCTGAAGAGGTTTATCTGAAAAAAGTTCCTTCAAGGGACGCCAAGTTGAAGAAGAAAACAAAAAAAATATTTATTTTTAAAGATTCTGGTAATTTAACTGAAGTACTACCAAATAAAAATTGGTTTAAAAAATTTGAAAAATACTGGATTCCATCTGAGATTAATAGCGATAAAATAATAAAAAATTTAGTTGAGAAGAAAATTAATAATTATCATAAAACTAGAGATTATCCTTCAATAGAGGGAACCTCTAAAATATCCCCGTATCTTAAACATGGACAGATACATGTAGAAACTATTTGGAAATCTTGTAATAAAATTGAAAATAAAAATACGGGATATAGAAAATTTATTAATGAAATAGGTTGGAGAGAGTTTTCTCACAGTCTAATAAATTATTTTCCTCAAATGTTAAAAGGTAATCTTAGAAAGGAATTTGATTCATTCCCATGGGTTGAAAATAAAAAATATTTAACAGCTTGGAAAAAAGGAATGACCGGCTACTCTATTGTTGATGCAGGAATGCGTGAGCTTTATGAAACTGGATGGATACATAATAGAGTGAGAATGATTGTAGGGTCTTTCTTAGTCAAACATTTACGAATACATTGGAAAGAGGGAGAAAAATATTTCAGAAATACTTTGCTTGATTTTAATGTTGCAAATAATGTCGCTGGTTGGCAGTGGGTAGCAGGTTGCGGAGCAGATGCTGCACCATATTTCAGAATTTTTAATCCAATTTTACAGGGAGAAAAATTCGACAAAGACGGTAATTATGTAAAACATTGGGTGCCAGAGCTGAAAAATGTTCCAGCTAAATTCATTCACAGACCTTGGGAGATGGATGAAGTAACCCAAAAATCCATAAATATTAAAATTGGCAAGGATTACCCATTTCCAATAGTTGATCATTCCAAAGCAAGAGAAGAAGCTTTAAAAGCTTTTGATAAAATTACTAAATAAAATTATTTCTTTTTATTTTTTAAATAATAATCAAAACTATAAATTTTAGGTTTGTTTGCAATAACGACTAGTAATCCGCCAATTATAGAAATATTTTTTAAGAATATTGTAAGCTGCATACCATCTCCTAAAATGTTATGTGTATGAAATACAAGTGTGACAGTAAAAACAAATAAAGCCAACAATGATGCTACAATTTTTGTTTTATAACCTACTATTAGTAACAATGGAAAGATTATCTCGAAAGCAATTGAAGGATAAAAAAGAATCTCAGGAACACCGTGATCTGACATGTACATCATACTCATATCAGGATTAAAAAATTTTTTTACTGCCTCAATTAAAAATAAAGCTGATATAAGAATTCTTCCAAAAATTTCTACTATATGCATTTAGTTTTTTTCTATGACCTCTTTTAATTCACCATATTCTTCACAATTGCAATTTTTTAAAATTTCCAATCTTTCCTTTGCCAATTCCATTCGACCAGTTTTTACATAAAGCTCTCCTAAATATTCATTTATGCCATTATGATCAGGCTTAATTTTTAATCCTTCCAAATAATATTTTTCGGCCTCCTTTAATTTTCCAGTTTTTCTTAAAGCAAAACCGAGATAATTTAGAATATCAGGATTATTTCGATCTGTTTTATAAGCCTGTTGTAATTTTTCTAGAGCTTTAACGTATAATTTTGTTGCCCTATCTATTTTATTTTTTTCTTCTAATTTTTTAGCTCTTAATACAAACTTTTTTGCATCATCATAAAGATTCATATAATTGTCGCTATTACCACTATCGCTGCTAGCAGCGCGAGACTCTCCAAAATATTGAGAAAAAACAAATATTGCTATTAAAATTATGAATATTTTCTTAAACATTTTTTAAATTATCATAATTGAAATTATAGATTTTATACATGCACTAACAGTCGCAGTAAATTTGTGATTGGATTTAGTTAAAATCTATATATAGTTAAATATGGGTACCATTAAAGATTCGCTTACATTTGACGATGTAAGTTTAATTCCTCAATATTCATCGGTTTTACCAAATGAAACTATTACCTCTGTTGAGTTATTTAAAAACCTTAAATTAAAAATACCTTTGATTTCTTCCGCAATGGATACGGTCACTGAGTCAAAAATGGCTATAGCAATTGGAAAACTGGGTGGAATAGGAGTCATTCATAGAAATTTACCAATAGAGAAACAAGTACAAGAAGTTAAAAAAGTTAAAAGACAAAAACTCTTAGTCGGTGCTGCAATTGGGGTTAATAATAATGATTTGGATAGAGCAAAAAAACTTAGTAAAGCCAATGTTGATCTATTAGTAATAGATACTGCTCATGGTCATACAAATAAAATTTTAAAAATTATTAAAAAAATTAAAAAAAATATTAATAATGTACCTATTTGTGCGGGAAATATTGCAACTGGTAAGGCGGCTAAATTTCTTGCAGACTCAGGGGCTGATATTGTTAAGGTAGGAATAGGACCGGGATCAATATGTACTACAAGACTTGTAGCTGGAGTAGGGGTTCCGCAACTTAGTGCGGTAATGGAAGTTAAAAACGCTTTAAGAAATAGAAAAACAAAAATAATTTCTGATGGAGGTATTAAGTTCTCAGGGGACCTTGCTAAAGCTTTCGGAGCCGGAGCAGATGCTGTAATGATAGGTTCTCTTTTTTCGGGTACAATAGAAAGTCCTGGCAAAATATTAAAACGTAAAGGAAAACTTTATAAAAGTTTTAGAGGAATGGGTTCCACTGGCGCTATGGCAGTTGGATCTGCAGATAGATATTATCAAAAAAAATTCAAAGATCTTTCAAAATTTGTCCCCGAAGGAGTTGAGGGAATTGTAAAATTTAAGGGTCCCGTAGATAAAATAATATATAATTTAGTTGGAGGACTAAGATCTTCAATGGGCTATCTTGGTGCAAAAACAGTTTTAGATTTACAAAAGAAAGGTGAGTTCGTAAAAATCACCAAAGCAGGTTTTTATGAAAGCATGGTTCATAATGTTGATCAAGTAGTTAAGTAAAAATGAGTCAACAAAATTTAGAAAAAATTATTATCATAGATTATGGTTCACAGGTAACCCAACTTATTGCAAGAAAAGTGAGGGAAGTAGGTGTGTACTCAGAAATAATTAATTTTCACCAAGCTAAAAAAATAAAAAATAGTTATTTTATTAAAGGAATTATTCTATCCGGAGGACCGCTTACAACAACCAAAAGAAATTCTTTGGATTTACCCAATCATATTACAAATTTAAACAAACCTATTCTTGGAATTTGCTATGGACATCAAATTTTAGCAAAAAAATTTGGTGGTAGAGTTAAAATATCCAAAACAAGGGAGTTTGGTTATGCACAAATAAATAGCAACAATATATGTCCTTTAACAAAAAATTTTTTTAAAAATAAAAAAAATTCAGTTTGGATGAGTCATCAAGATATCGTAACAAAGATTCCATATGGTTTTAAAAAGATAGCTTCAACAAAAAATTCTAGATTTGCAATTATATCAAATGAAAAGAAAAAATTTTATGGTGTACAATTTCATCCAGAGGTTACTCATACCGAAAATGGAAAAGTTATTTTAAAGAATTTTGTACTAGGTATCTGCAAAACCAGAAAAATGTGGAGTCTTAAAAAACAAAAAAAATTAATTATTAATGAGATTAAACAAAAGGTTAAAAATGAAAAAGTGATATGTGCCCTATCCGGCGGTGTTGATAGCAGTGTTGTTGCATTCTTATTAAATAAAGCTATTGGAAAAAAATTAAAATGCGTATTTATAAATACAGGCCTTCTTAGAAAAAATGAGGAAAAAGAGGTAGTAAGAACTTTTAAAAAAAAATTGAAGTCCAATCTCATCTATTTAGATGCCTCTAAAATTTTTTTAAATAAACTTAAAAATATCGCTGATCCAGAGATTAAAAGAAAAATTATTGGAAAACTTTTTATCGAATTATTTGAAAAAAAAGCAAAAAAAATTAAATTTCTTGCTCAAGGAACTTTGTATCCCGATGTAATCGAAAGTAAATCCGTTACAGGAAGCCCAACTTCAAAAATTAAATCTCATCATAATGTTGGGGGTTTACCTAAAAAAATGAAATTCTCATTAATAGAACCATTGAGTAAATTATTTAAAGATGAAGTAAGAAAATTGGGAAAAGAACTTTCGATACCTCAAAATATTCTTAAAAGACATCCTTTTCCTGGACCAGGACTTGCAATAAGAATACCAGGAAAGATTTCAAAATATAAAATTAAAGTTTTACAGGAAGCAGACTTTATATTTATTGATGAATTAAAAAAATCAAATCTTTATCATAAAATCTGGCAAGCATATGCTGCTTTACTACCTTTAAAAACTGTAGGTGTTATGGGTGATAGCAGAACTTATGAATATACGTGTATGTTAAGAGCTGTAACTTCACATGATGGTATGACTGCAGATTTTTATAATTTTGAAAAAAATTTTATTCAGAAAGTATCAAACAGAATAATTAACTCTGTTAATGGAATTAATAGAGTCCTCTACGATGTAACCTCTAAACCACCAAGTACAATAGAATTAGAGTGAAAAAATTAGGAAAACTTTTTTAATTTATCTAGTGGTTTTAATATCACTCCAGATTTAACAAGTCCATTTTTTATTTCTTCCGCAGTTTTTACAGCACTCTTGCCATCACCGTGAACACAAATGGAATCAATTTCACATTTAATTTCCTTTCCAGAAAAGCAATTCAGTGCCTGATTTTTAACCATTTTAATTACATGTTGTTTTGCAATTTCTGGATCTGTAATGAGTGCATTTGATTTTGATCTAGAAACTAAATTTCCATCATCCTCATAATTTCTATCAGCAAATATTTCTGCAGCTACTTTCATCTTAAGTTTTTTAGCAGCCTTTTCCATTTGTGATCCAGTTGGAACTAAAAAAATTAAATCTTTATTTACTTGTATGATTGATTTAGCAATTACACTCGCTAATTCAAAATTTTCACATGCCATATTATTTAATGCCCCATGTGGCTTAACATGCGTTACTTTCATAGAATCTTTTTTTGCAATTTCAGTTAAAATGTTAATTTGGTCAATTATTAGTTTGGTAATTTCATTTGGAGGTAAATTTAAACGTCTTCTACCAAAGTTTTCTGGATCATTAAAAGAAGGATGTGCACCAATACTCACACCATTTTTTTTAGAAATCTCCACCGTTTTTTTCATAGTTAGTTTATCACCGGCATGATAACCACAGGCAATATTTGCAGAGTTAACTATACCCAACAATAAGGGGTCATTTTCTGTAGAACAGAACTTGGAAGTTTCTCCAAGGTCGCAATTAATATTAATTTCCATATTTTAAACGTTTATATAATATCTACTATAGCAACTTATGTTAAAAAAAATAAGCAATATTGGAGACTGTGGCATCTCATGCGATTTTGGTGATGAGGTTAATAAAAAAACAAATAAAGAAGTAATTAGGCTTTTTAATTTTATTCAGGAATCTGTAAATAGTAAAAAAATCAAAGGAATTTTAAATTATACTCCTTCTTATAATAAGCTAATTATTAATTTTGAGTTAGGGCAAACAAAGTCTAAAGAAATAATAGAATTTATTAACAGTAGCGATTATTCTAAAACAACTTTATCTGAAAAAAACAAAGTTGTTGAAATACCTATATGTTATGATGAAGAATTTGCCTTAGACATAAAAAGATTAGAAGAAAAAACTAAGTTAAATTTTAAAAAAATAATTAATGAGCATCTTAATACTGATTTTTTTGTCTATATGATAGGATTTGTACCTGGACAACCTTTTCTTGGGGATCTAAATAATAATCTATACCATGATAGACTAGATACACCTCGAGTAAAAATTAATAAAGGATCAGTTGGAATAGTGGAAAAATTCTGTACCATTTATACTTTTGAAAGTCCCGGGGGATGGAACATCATTGGAAAGACCCCGCTTGATTTATTTAACATTAATAAAAAAAATACTAGCGTTCTATCTCCTGGAGACACAGTAAAATTCAAATCAATTACAAAGAAGGATCTATTATCTTTTAAAAATGAATAACTATTTTAAAGTTTTAAGACCTGGTATTAATTCTACCTTTCAAGATCTAGGAAGATTTGGTTTACAACATCTTGGAATTGTAGCAAGCGGATGTATGGATCAATTATCATTTTGTATTTCAAATAAATTAGTTGGAAACAAAATTTCGGAAGGAGTTTTAGAATTTGCTTATCAGGGACCATTACTTGAACTTGTAGGAGAGTCCGCATTAGTAGCTATTTCTGGGAAAGTAAATTTTAATATCATTTGTAAAAATGGTGAAATAAAAAAGGGTACATCTAATTCAAGTTTTTTAGTTCTAAATGGTGATAAGATCGATATTCTCTCTACAATGAATTCTGTTTATGGTTATCTATCAATCTTCGGTGGTTTTAAATTAAATGAAATAAAAGGAAGTGTTTCTACTTTAGTTAGAGCAAAAATTGGGCCGAACAAAGGTGATAAGTTAAAGTCTGAAGATAAAATATTTTACAACAAATCAAATTCAACAGATAAAATTAAAAAAATTCAATTTGATTTTGACAAAGATAACACAATTAGAGTTATGCAAGGGTTGCAAGTTGATTATTTTACAAAAAAGAGTCAGGAAGATTTTTTTTCTAAAGAGTATAGAGTTACAAAATTAACTGATAGGATGGGTATGAGATTAGAGGGAGAGAAGTTAGAAAATACAGTTAATAAAAATATAAAATCAGAAGGTATTACAAAAGGATCAATACAAATACCGGGTGATGGACAACCAATAGTTCTCTTGTCTGATCACCCAACTATTGGAGGATACCCAAAAATTGCAAATATTATTTCAGCTGATTATGACAAACTGGTTCAAAAGACTCCAGGTACAAAAATTAAATTCAAATTGGTCGACCTTTCTGTTGCTGAAAAAGCTTTTCATGAGTATGTAAGAAAATTTTAAATGCAATTTATATATAAAATTCCAGGACCGATATTAGTTCTTCTTGGTGGTTTTTCACTAAGCTGGGGAGGGCTAATTATTAGATCTTTTGAAGGAGCAAGTATTTGGCAAATACTTTTTTATAGATCAATATTTTTTTTATGGATCTTAATTGCTTTCCTATTGTTAACCTACGGGAAAAAAACTTTTAAAAAAATTAAAGAGGCAGGAGTACCAGGTTTAGTCGGAGGAATATTTCTCTCCGGAAGTTTTGTAGCTTACCTTTATTCAATGTCAGAAACTACTGTAGCTAATGTAGTTTTTATAATAAGCACGCAAACTGTTTTTTTGCCAATACTTGCCTATTTTTTTTTAAAAGAAAAAATTTCTTCTAGAGGTATTGTTGCAATTGTTCTAGCTATGATAGGAGTAACTTTAATGATTGGAGATTCATTGGGTAAAGGATCTCTATACGGTAATTTAGCTGCTCTTGCTATTCCAATAAACTTTTCGATTTTAATTTTGATAATTAGAAAATATCCAAAAGTAGATATGATACCAGCTATATTTTATGCTGGTATATTTAGTTGTTTATATGGATTAATTCTTCTTGAAGGCTTCAGTATTTCCCAAAAAGATGTATGGTTATCATTTCTTCTAGGTGTACCTCAATTAGCTTTTGGTTTTATTTTTATCACGATTGGATCAAGAAACACACCTGCTGTAATGGTAGGATTACTAATGTTAATGGAAACCATATTTGCACCAATTTGGGTTTGGTTATTCTACAACGAAATACCACCAACAAGTGTGCTTATTGGAGGATTAATAATTATTTCCGCAGTAATAATGAAAAGTCTGGACTATAAAAAAGTGTAACAAATCAAAATATTATGCTAAGCTTATAACATAACGGGAGAGACTATTTAAATGTAGCGCCGAAGGAGCAACCCCCCGGAAACTCTCAGGCAAAAGGACCGTTATTGTAATAACTCTGGAAAGCAGGCGTTAGCCTCACCGAAGGAGTAAATCTCTCAGGTTCTTAGACAGATGGGGATAAGAAGGGTTATTACAAAATGGAAAAAACAGCTTTATACAATTTTCATAAAAATTTAGGAGCAAAATTCGTTCCTTTTGCTGGTTATGAAATGCCTATTCAGTATAAGGACGGAATAGTCAAAGAACATATTAGCACAAGACAATCAGCAGGTTTTTTTGATGTTTCTCATATGGGACAGCTTTTTATATCAGGAAACAAATCATCGGAACAAAGTTTAGAAAAAATTATTCCATTAGATTTTGAAGAAATTAAAATGAATCAATCTAAATATTCTTTTTTAATCAATGATAAAGGTGGAGTAATCGATGATCTGATTATCACTCGTGTAAAGGGAGGTTTTAATATTATATTAAATGCAGCTTGCAAAGATAACGATATCAAAGAAATAGCCAAATGTTTAAATTCAGAAAGTAAATATGAATTAAGAAAAGATCTTTCTCTTATTGCCCTTCAGGGTCCAAAATCAGAAACTATTTTAGAGTCTATTGTTAAAGGAGTAAAACAACTTAAATTTATGAATGGTGGTTACTTTGAATTTCAAGGAAAGAAAATTTATATAACTCGATCTGGTTATACAGGGGAAGATGGTTTTGAAATTTCAGTACCCAACACAAATGTAGAAAACTTTACCAAGCTTCTCTCAGACAAAGATGCTAAACCAATAGGTCTTGGTGCGAGAGATACTCTCAGATTGGAAGCTGGTTTATGTTTATATGGACATGAATTAAACCAAGATATTAATCCTGTACAAGCAAATTTGAAATGGGCAATTTCAAAAAGAAGAAGAGAAAAGGGTGGCTTTAATGGCTGGGAAAAAATTAAAGACGATTTACAAAATGGTGTTTCAAAAATAAGAGTTGGCATCAAACCTTCTGGAAGAATCATAGCTAGAGAAGGCACGAAAATATTTTCATCTTCAGGTGAACAAATCGGCGTTATTACTAGCGGCACATTTGGACCAAGCGTAAATAGCCCTGTAGCGATGGGATATATAAAAAGTAAATTTTCTGAGATAGACAACAAAATTCTATTAGAAGTAAGAGGAAAAAAACATGACGCAGTTATTTCAAAACTGCCATTTTATAAAAAAAGCTACGTTAAATGAGGAGGGTAAATGAGTGAAAAAAAATATTCTAAAAAACACGAATGGATTTTTTTAGACGGAGAATCGGCAACTGTGGGTATTAGTAAGCATGCTACAGAAATGCTCGGTGATATAGTTTTTGTTGAACTACCTGAAAAGGGTAAGAGTTTAAATAAAGAGGAAAAAGCTGCAGTAGTCGAGTCAACAAAAGCTGCGAGCGATGTTTATACCCCTGTTTCTGGAGAAATTATGGAAACAAACCAGCCAATTGTTGATGACCCATCTAATGTAAATAAAGATCCAGAAAATAATGGCTGGTTTTTTAAAATAAAAATTAAAGATAAATCAGAATTAGATTCTTTGATGAATCAGTCAGATTATGAAAAATTTGTAAAGGAAAATCCAAACTAAAATGATAGACGACACTTCGAAAGAATTTATTAGCAGGCATATTGGCCCGAGTCTAGAAGACCAAAAAGAGATGTTAAAAGCAATATCCTCGAAATCTATCGATAACTTAATTGAGAACACTGTGCCAAAAAATATTTTAATCAAGGATAGTCTTAAAATTGATGAACCTATGTCAGAGACTGATGCCCTTAAAAAATTAAAACTTTTATCAAAAAAAAACGAAGTTTTTAGAAATTTTATAGGTATGGGTTATTATAATACTGTTACTCCAAATGTGATTTTAAGAAATATACTTGAGAATCCAGGTTGGTATACTTCTTATACTCCATATCAACCAGAAGTGGCTCAAGGTAGATTAGAAATGCTTATTAATTTCCAACAAATGATAATGGATTTAACCGGTATGGATATTGCAAATGCTTCATTGCTTGATGAAGGAACGGCTGCTGCTGAAGCAGTCGGCTTATGTCAAAGAATAGATAAAAGTAATTCAAAAAAGATCTTTGTATCAAGTTCATGTAACCCACAAACAATAGATATAATTAAGACAAGGGTAGATCCTTTCAATATAGAATTAATAATTGGTGATGAAGAAAAAGTTTTAAAAGGTATTAAAGATAAAATTATTTGTGGTGTTTTAGCTTACCCTGGAACTTTAGGTGAAATAAAAGACCCGAGTGAAGCAATAAGCTTAATTCATAAAAAAGAAGGCAAAGTAATTATGGTTAGTGATCTATTAGCCTTAGCAAGACTTAAAACGCCAGCAGAGCTTGGGGCAGATATTGCAGTTGGAAGTGCACAAAGATTTGGAATACCCATGGGATATGGAGGACCACATGCTGCATTTTTTGCAACCAAAGAAGAATTTAAAAGATCTATGCCGGGAAGAATTATTGGAGTGTCTGTTGATAGACATGGAAAAAAAGCATTTAGATTATCTCTTCAAACAAGAGAACAACACATAAGAAGAGATAAGGCTACAAGCAATATTTGTACTGCTCAAGCACTGCTTGCAATTATTTCAGCAGCTTATGCAATTTATCATGGACCTGAAGGAATCTTAAAAATAGCTAACAGGACATCTAAACTAGCAAAAATATTTTCAGATGGTTTAAAATCAGGTGGTTACAAACTGCATTCAGAAAATTTTTTTGACACAATTACTATAAGAACTAATGAAAAAACGGACACTATAAATAACAAAGCCTTGTCTGAGAAAATTAATCTAAGAGTTGTTGATAAAAACACATTATCAGTAGCATTTGATGAAGTAAAAAGAGTTGATCATGTAAACACTTTACTAAAAATATTTGGAGTTAAAAAAATGTTTAATAATACCGACGCAGTCGAATTAACTAATTTACCACAAAATCTTTTAAGAACATCTAAATTTCTTACTCATCCTATTTTTAATAAATTTCATTCAGAAACTGAAATGTTACGTTATCTAAAAAAATTGGAAGATTGTGATATTGCTCTAAATAGATCAATGATTGCACTTGGATCATGTACTATGAAGCTAAATGCTACAGCTGAGCTTATCCCTGTGACCTGGAAAGAATTCTCTTTACCACATCCTTTCGTACCCCAAGACCAAATGAAAGGCTATAAGGTTTTATTTAATGACCTGGTTAACGATTTAAAAGAAATCACTGGTTTTGATGCAGTTTCCCTGCAACCAAATTCTGGTGCTCAGGGTGAATATTCAGGATTAATGACAATACGCAAGTTTCACTTAAATAATAATCAAAAAAATAGAAACGTATGTTTAATACCAGAGTCAGCACACGGTACAAATCCTGCAAGCGCACAAATGTGTGGAATGAAAGTAGTAGTTATTAATTGCGATGATGAAGGCAACGTTGATTTAATAGATTTAAAAGATAAAGTTAATAAGTATTCAAAAGATCTAGCAGCTCTGATGGTAACATACCCGTCAACACATGGAGTTTTTGAAGAAAAAATTAGTGAAATTTGTGATTACGTTCACAAAGCAGGGGGTCAAGTTTATATGGACGGTGCAAATCTTAACGCCCTAGTTGGGATTGCAAAACCTGGAAAATTTGGACCAGATGTTTGTCATATTAACCTCCATAAAACTTTTTGTATTCCTCATGGGGGTGGAGGTCCAGGTATGGGACCAATAGCATGCGCTAAACATTTAAAAGATTTTTTGCCAAATCATAATATTACTAAAAATAACAGATCTGAAAAAAGTTTGGGTTCTGTATCTGCTGCTCCCTGGGGTAGCGCAAGTATATTACCTATCTCCTGGATGTATATTAAAATGATGGGAGCTGAAGGTTTAAGAAAAGCTTCAGAAGTGGCAATTTTAAATGCAAATTATATATCACAAAAATTATCTAAACATTACAAAGTGCTTTACAAAGGTAAAAATGGAAATGTGGCTCATGAATGTATAATTGATCTTAGGCCAATAAAATCTAAATCAGGAATTTCGGAAGAAGATATTGCTAAAAGATTAATAGATTATGGATATCATGCACCAACGATGTCCTGGCCAGTTGCTGGAACATTAATGATTGAACCTACAGAGAGCGAAAATTTAGCAGAGATAAATCGTTTTTGTAATGCATTGATCTCTATTAAAAAAGAAATCGACAAAGTAGACAACGGCACTTTTGACAAGAAAGACAATCCTTTGAAAAATGCCCCGCATACTCATATTGAATTAAGTGCAAATGAATGGAAACACTTATACAAAAGAGAAGAAGCCGCATTTCCTAATGAGTATTTGAAAGATAATAAGTATTGGCCACCCGTTGGACGAGTTGACAATGTTTTCGGTGATAGAAACTTAGTTTGTTCTTGCCCAAGTCTTCAAGAGTATAAAGAAGAGGCGGCTTAGAGACTAAATGAAAATTGCAGTTATTGGTTCGGGAATATCAGGTTTATCAGCAGCCTATTATTTATCAAAAAAAAATAAAGTAGATCTTTTTGAAAAAGAAGACCATTTTGGAGGGCATTCATATACTTACGAAATAAATGAAAATTATAAAAAAATACCAGTCGATCTTGGTTTTATTGTTTTTAATAAACTTACCTATCCAAATTTAATAAATTTTTTTAATGAATTAAAAGTTCCCTATGAAAAAAGCGATATGTCTTTTTCAGTTTCTGTAAAAAATTCGACAATTGAATATGGCGGCACAGGTTTTAATGCGTTATTTGCGAGAAAAAATAATTTATTTAATTTTAATTTTATAAAAATGATATATGAAATTATATCTTTTTATAAAACAGCACCAGTTTTACTAAAGAAAGATTTAAAAAATCTGACACTAGGAAATTATTTAGATAGTTCGAAACTTTCAAAATATTTTGTTAATTATCATATTATTCCAATGGTAGCAGCAATTTGGTCAATGCCATTTTCAAAAGCTAGAGATATACCTTTCGAACTCTTTTTAAATTTTTTTAATAACCACGGGCTCTTTAAATTAAAAAATAGACCACAGTGGTATACAGTTACAAATCGCAGTAAAGCCTATGTTTCAAAAGTTTTAGATAAAATTAGTGGAGACTATTTAAAAAATTACAAAATTGAAAAAATTATAAGAAGCGAAGATAACATTAGACTTTTTACACAAAACGATGGGGACCCAAAGGATTATGACCATGTTGTTTTATCTTGTCATGCAGATGAAAGTTTAAAACTTATTGAAAAACCAACAAATGAGGAAAAAAAAATTCTTGGGGAGTTTTCCTATATACCTAATACTGCGTATCTTCACAAAGATACAAATTTGATGCCAAATAAAAAAAATGCTTGGTCAAGTTGGAATTCAATTTCTAGAAAAGATTTGTCTAAAACATGCGTCACATATTGGCTTAATAAACTTCAAAATTTAAATACCAAAGAGAATTATTTTTTGACGTTAAACCCTATATTTGAAATAAAAAAAAATAAAATAATTAAAAAAATAAATTTTACACACCCTTATTTAAATATAAAGAGTTTTAAAATGCAAAATAATTTAAGCAATCTTCAAGGACAAAATAGAACTTGGTTTTCCGGCAGTTATTTTGGTTATGGTTTTCACGAAGATGGATTAAAATCATCTTTAAAAATGTTAAAACAATTTGAGGGTAAAGATGGAGACTTGTATATACAAAGGCGTAGTTACGCATCGAAGATTTAAACCGAAAAGGCATTTTTTTAATTATAAAACCTTTTCTATTTTTTTCGATTTAGATGAATTAAATGATTTAGAAAAAAAGATTTCAATATTTTCCCTTAATAAATTTAATCTTTTTAGTTTCTACAACAGAGATCATGGAAATAGAGACGGCAGTGATATTAAAAAATGGGTCAAGAGTAATTTGAATAAATTTAATATTAACTTTGAAGTATCAAAGATTAAACTTTTATGTTTTCCACGTATTTTTGGTTATGTATTTAATCCACTAAGCATTTTCTATTGTTACAATGAAAAATCTGAATTAAGAGCAATTCTTTATGAGGTAAAAAACACTTTTAATGAACAACATACATATATTTTTCAGGTAAAAAATAATTCTAAAATAATCACACAAAGTTGTAATAAAAAGTTTTATGTATCACCATTTATGGAAATGGAAACTTCTTACAATTTTAGACTATCTGAACCTAAAGAAACTTTAAGTGTTTTTATAAAACAGAAAGATATTGATGGAATGTTGCTTTCAGCTTGTCAAATAGGAAAAAAAGAGCAGATATCCACAAAACGTTTGTTGATTAATTTTTTAAAACATCCAATGATGACAATTAAAATTATAATGGCGATACATTTTGAAGCATTAAGATTATGGAGGAAAGGAGTTAGATTGGTAAAAAGAGATACTAAAATAAAAAATAATCTTTCTTTAGAAAAATGATCTTCAATACATATAAAATCTCTGAAAATTTTGTATTTAAAAAACTTAAAACAATAAACAGCGGAAAACTTATATTACAAAACTATAATGGTAAATCTTATATCTTTGGAGAGCCGAATAGTTCTTTGGAGGTTAAAATAAAAATTCATAACCCAAAATTTTATTTTAATATTATAAGAGGCGGTAGTAATGCGCTTGCAGAAAGTTATATAAAAAATGATTTTGAAACACCTAACTTGCCATCTCTTATTGAGCTTACAGCTAAAAATATTGAAGTTACACACAAATTTTCTGGGATTTTAAATATGACGAGTCTTAACAATATTTTTAGAAATATATTTTTTTCAAATACTCGAAAAAAAAGTGTGGAATATATTTCCAAGCATTATGATTTAGGAAATGAATTTTTCTCAACATGGCTTGATAAAACTTTAACGTATTCTTGCGGAATATTTGAAAAACCTGAGCAAGATTTGGAAAAAGCACAAATCAATAAGTACAATAAGTTGATAGAGCTAATTAAACCTAAAACTGGTGATAAAATTTTAGAAATCGGATGTGGTTGGGGAGGTTTTGCTGAACATCTAGCAAAAAATTATGACGTACAATTAGATTGTATTACTATTTCAAAGAAACAATTTGAATTTACCAAAAATAGGATAAATCGTTTAAAACTAAATAATAAAGTAAAAGTTAAATTTCTTGATTACAGAGATCTTAAGGACAAATATGATGCAATAGCCTCAATCGAGATGATTGAAGCAGTTGGAGAAAAGCATTTAAATAAATATTTTTCAACAATAAAAAATAATTTAAAACCAAATGGTGTAGGGGCTATTCAAGCAATTATAATTAAAGATGAATTATTTAATAGATACAGGAAGAACCAAGATTTCATTCAAAAATATATTTTTCCAGGAGGTTTTTTACCATCTCTACAATCAATAAAAGATTATTCTAAAAAAACTGGTTTAATAATCAAAGGCTATAATTCTTATGGACCACACTATTCTCAAACTTTAAGCAAGTGGAGACAAAATTTTACAGGTTCTTGGAATAATATTTCAAAACAGGGTTTTGACAGTTCTTTTAAAAAAATTTGGGATTTTTATTTTTCTTATTGCGAAGCTGGATTTAGGTCAAAGAATATTGATTTAATACAATTTTCAGTTAGGAATAAGTAAAATATGAGATATATTTTAACATTATTTTTAACATTATTTTTAACAAATTGTGTGGCAGGAATGAAACCAGAAGATTTTAAAGACCAGGAACCAAAACTAATCATAGAGGAATTTTTAAAAGGTAATGTTAAAGCTTACGGAGTGCTTCAGAATAGAGGCGGCAAAGTAACCAGACAATTTTCTGCAGATCTAAATGGTAAATGGGATGGAAATCTATTGATATTAGATGAGAAGTTTAATTGGTCCGATGGTGAAGTTCAAACAAGACAATGGAAGATAATTAAAAAAGGTGAGCATAATTACGAAGGCACAGCAGCAGATGTAGTTGGTACAGCAAAGGGTTTTTCATACGGTTCTGCTTTTAAATTAGAATATGTCTTACTAGTCCCGGTAAAAGGAAAAGAAATTAAAATAACATTCGACGATTGGATTTTTAAACAAAGTGATACTGTTGCTATCAATAGAGCTAAAATGACAAAATTCGGTATTAAAGTCGCAGAATTAACTGTCGTGTTTATTAAAAATTAACGATTTACAAATTTATTAATCAAAAAATTATAAATTTTATTTGGTAGAATTTGAAAAACCTTATAAATAAAAGCTATTTGAGGAGGAAATATTATTTCAAAAGATTTCTTATTAATTAATCCTTCATAAATTTTATCAGCTGCATAATTTGTATCTTTTAAAAAAGGCATTTTAAATTCATTCTTATCTGTTAAAGCTGTTTTGATAAATCCTGGAGATATTAGGGATACTCTCACATTAAATTTTTTAAAATCGAAATAAATTCCTTGGGTAAAATTATTTAAAGATGCTTTTGAGGCAGTATAACCCGATGATTTGGGTAAACCTCTATACCCCACCGGTGAAGAAACAATTGAAATATGTCCTTTTTTTTTATTTTCAAAATACTCCTGAACTGCTTTTACACACCCAACTACACCTAAAAAATTAACTTCCATTACTGATTTTACGTTTTCTACACTAAGTCCCTTTTCTGACTTTCTTTCGTACGTACCAGAACTAAAAATACAAAGATCTATATCATTAAAATCTTTTAATATTTTATTAAAAGTTTCTTGAGTTTTATTAGGATCAGTTACATCTAATGGATAAGCAAAAATATTCTCATTTTTGGACATTTCATTTAAAATTTCAACTCTTCTAGCTGAAATTGCAACTCTCCAATTTTCTTTAGCAAATTTTTCAGCAACTGCTTTCCCAATACCACTGCTTGCCCCTGTAACCCAAACTTTTTTCTGGTTTTCACTCATAATAAATTATATCTCATACTTATGTTAAATAATAAATATCTATCTTTCATAATAATAGTTTTAATTACATTTTCAGCTTCTGCAATAGGAGGAGTTGTAACATCGATTTATAAAGAACCTTGGTATTCACAAATAATTCAGCCTTCTTTTAGTCCGCCATCATCAGTTTTTGGACCTGTTTGGACAACCCTGTATATTTTAATGTCCATTGCAATTTGGTTACACTGGATTTCTAACAAAGATAAAAATAGTGTTAAAATTTATTTTGTACATATATTTTTTAACGGAACGTGGAGTATTGTATTTTTTGGTTTTCATCAGATTTCATTAGCCTTACTGAATTTACTGATAATCTTATTTTTTATTATTTGGTTAATGAGGATTTATTATAGCAATAACAAATTTAGTTTTTTACTAATGATACCTTATTTGCTATGGTCAAGTTATGCTTTAATACTTAATGCAAGTATACTTTATTTAAATTAATTATGGATGATATTGTAATAATTGGTGGAGGAATAATTGGTACCGCTTCAGCTTACTTTTTATCTAAAGAAGGAAGAAAAGTAAAAGTTATAGAACAAGATCCCACATATAAAAAAGCATCTTTTCCATTATCTTTGGGGGGTTTTAGAAGGCAATTTTTCCAAAAAGAAAATATTTTATTAGGAAAATTTGCAAGAGATTTTATTTTTCAAGTTCCAGAATTATTAAAAACTAAGAAAAATCCAAATCCTACAACAAGTGTTGTGCCAAATGGATATTTATTCCTTTTCGGTCCAGATCACGCGCCTGAACAATATGAGGCACTTAAAAATCATAAGGAATGCGAGGCTGGAACTAAAAATATAAAAGGGACAGAATTAAAAAAGAAGTTTCCATATGTAAATGATCAAGGAATTGAAACAGTCACCTATACCGATGATAAAAAAGAAGGATGGATCGACCCTTATTTATTTCATGGCGCACTTAAAAACAAAGCCTCTGAACTTGGTGCAGAGTTTATTAAAGGAGAAATCAAAGATATTTCTGAACTTAATTCTAATATTATAATTTGTGCTGTAGGTTATAATACTAATAATCTTCTAAAAGATGTTCCTGTAGTCCCACAGAAACACACAGTTTTTAGAGTAAGTTGTCCAAAACATATACCCGAAATGCCACTTACTTCAGATTTTACAACAGGTGTTTATTGGCGTCCTGAGGGAAAAGAGTATTTAGCAGGTTCTCCTATTTCAACATTTAACGCAAAAGATCTTGAACCTGACTGGGATCATTTTGAAAACTTAGTTTGGCCAGCATTAGCGAAGAGAGTTCCTATCTTTGAAAAGTTAAAATTAACTGGGGGATGGGCCGGTTATTATGATTGCAATAAATTAGATAATAATGCTGTGGTTGGGAAACATCCAAAATATAAAAATCTTTATTTAGCATCAGGTTTTACCGGGAGAGGATTGATGCAAGCACCAGGCATTGGTAGAGCTTTAACAGAATTGATTATTACTGGTTCATACCAATCTATTGATTTAAGTGCTTTAAGTGTTAATAGAGTTTTAGAAAACAAAAAAAGTCCAGAACCTTATGTTCTTTAAATGAAAAAAAACTTTTTAAATAGAATTTATAGGGCAATTAAAATAGATCCAGAACTATATGAAGAGGTAGAGCACGATAAATCAGCAACTATACAAGCTGCTTCAGTAGTTGTTTTATCAAGTTTAGCTGCTGGAGTGGGGGCAATACATCTAGGAGCATCTAATTTTCTTTTAGGACCACTTATATCCTTAGCTAGCTGGTATTTCTGGGCTTTCTTAATATACATTGTTGGTACAAAATTATTTCCAGACAAACAAACAAAGAGTGATCATGGAGAATTATTAAGAACCATTGGTTTTTCAAGTGCACCTGGGTTAATTAGGGTTTTTGGTTTTACACCCGAGTTAATGACAGTAACCTTTATTGGCTCATCTTTTTGGATGCTTGCATGTATGGTAGTTGGAGTTAGGCAAGCATTAGACTATAAAAGTTTATGGAAAGCTTTTGGTGTAGTGGTAGTTTGTTGGCTTATTCAAGCTTTTTTACTTTTCTTAATTCTTATAATTTTTAGATAGGAAATAAAGTTTTAGATAATTTACAACTATTACAAATTTTATAGCCATGCATTACTAAATTTTGCGTTACACTTTCTTCTTGTTTCTTGCATTCTTCACAAACTTCATTTAATTCTTTTTCTTTTTGCATCTTAAACTTTTGTAGGGTTTGGTTTACCTTTATAAACTATTTTAGGATCGAATTTCTTTTTTTTATCTTTAAATTCCATTTCTATTTTTTCAGTTTTTTCAATTTTTCCAAGCGGAACACTCCTATAAAAACAAGATTTATACCCAACATGACAACTAGCGCCATCCCCAATGTCTACACTCATCCAAATAGAGTCCTGATCATCATCAACTCTAATTTCAATAACTTTTTGAGCAAAACCACTTGTTTCACCTTTATGCCAAACTTCTTTTCTTGATCTGCTCCAATAATAAGCTTCCTTAGTTTCAATAGTTTTTTTTAAAGCTTCAGAATTCATATACCCATGCATTAAAACTTCACCAGTCTTATAATCAGTAGTTATAACCGGAATGAGACCGTCATTATCAAACTTAGGAGATAGCAATTTCCCCTCTTCTATAGCAGCGACATTTTCTCTTTTTTTAAACATTTGGTTAAATTAAAGAAAAAGTAGTAGAATAGCAATTTGCAATAACAATATTTATTGTATAAGTAAGGTTAAAAATATGAAAATTGTTAAAAACTTAGATAAAGTTGAAAGAAAAATATCAAAAGTATCTGACAAAGAGGCAGAAGGTGCTATCAGAACTATATTGGAATGGATCGGGGAAAATCCTAATAGAGAAGGTTTGATCGAAACTCCACGAAGAGTAGTGAAAGCGTTTAAAGAATATTTTAAGGGATACACCCAAGATCCTTCATCTGAACTAAGAAAAACTTTCGGAGATGTTGAGGGTTATGATGACATGGTTTTGCAAAAAAATATTTCTGTTTCAAGTCATTGTGAACATCACATGGCACCAATAATTGGTGTCGCACATGTAGCATACTTACCAAACAAAAGAATTGTTGGTTTAAGCAAAATCGCAAGAACTGTTGAGATTTTTTCTAAAAGATTACAAACCCAAGAAAGATTAACAATGCAAATTGCTAATGCTCTCTCTAAGGGTTTGGATGCCTATGGTGTTGCAGTTACAATCGATTCCACTCATCAATGTATGACCATGAGAGGGATTAAAAAAGAAAAGGCTACGACAGTTACTAATTATTTTACAGGAAAGTTTAAAGAAGATCTAAGTTTTCAAAACAGATTTTTGAGATATATTTCGGATAAAAACTAGTCTTCTTCTCTCCAATTGTCTATGTACAATTTGTAACAAGCAAAAGACACAGCTACTATTCCGTAACAAAAAGTAAAAAGAAGACCGTCCTTTTTTCCAAGAAAATACCAGCTGATTTGGAAAACAAAAATTGGAGATACTAAAATTATTAAAATAATGCTTAATCTTATATAATAAGGAATTTTACGTTTCATAACAAAATATACGATTTTTAAAAAAATAATTGTTATATTAATTTGTCACATGTAAGATGATAGTAATATGTCAAAAAAATTCAAAGCAGTCATAATTGATAACCAAAATGATCAATTCTCCAGAGAAGTAAAAGAGTTAAGCACTGATGATCTTAAGGATGGAAATGTATTGGTCAAAATTGACTATTCAAGTTTGAATTTTAAAGATGCTTTAATTTTAAATGATGGTGGTAGAATCGTTAGAAAATATCCATTTGTTCCTGGTATTGATTTTTCAGGGAGTGTCGAAGAATCAGAGGACACTAAATTTAAAAAAAATGATAAAGTAATACTTACAGGCTTCAGAGTTGGCGAAATGTATTATGGTGGCTTTTCACAATATGCAAAGGTAAATTCAGATTTTTTAGTAAAAGTCCCTAAAAATTTAGATACTTTAAAAGCAATGAAAATGGGAACTGCCGGTCTCACAGCTTTATTATGTGCCTTTGCCGTTAAGGCAAAAGAAGAACTTTTAATGGGCTCAAAAGTTAAGGATGTTTTAGTTACTGGAGCAACCGGTGGTGTAGGAAGCTTTACGGTGATAGCTTTATCTAAAATGGGATACGATGTTCACGCAGTAACTGGAAAAAAAGAAAAACACGAATACCTTAAGAAACTTGGTGCAAAAAATATTTTAGATAGAAATCAATTTTTAGGAGAAAGTAAACTTCTTGAAAAAGGTTTGTGGGACTCCGTGGTTGATACAGTTGGTGGAGAAGGATTAACTAAAATATTAGCCCAAACAAAACCAGGGGGAATAGTTGCTTTACCCGGAAATGCAGGGGGAAACAAAATATCAACTAATGTTATGCCCTTTGTTATAAGAGGAATTAAACTATGGGGGATAGATTCCTCTGGCGCATCGGTAAAAAGAAAAGAGTTTGTGTGGAATGAAGCATCGAAATTAATTGATTTTTCTTTAATTGATGACTCTATAAAAGAAGTTTCTTTAACAGAATTACTTAAAATATTTCCAAAAATACTCAAAGGGGAATTGTCAGGTAGAATTGTAGTGAATCCTAACAAATAACCAATGGACTGGGATAAATTAAAAATTTTTCATGCAGTTGCAGAGTCTGGGAGTTTTACAAAGGCATCAACTATATTGAACCTAAGTCAGTCTGCTATCAGCCGACAAATTCAATCCTTAGAGAATGAATTAAAAATTCATTTATTTGAAAGACATGCCAGAGGACTGGTTCTTACAGATAATGGTGAATATTTGTACAAAACGGCTCACGAAGTTATATCAAAATTAAAAGATGTTGAAGCAACGTTAGTCGATGAAAAAGATAAACTTCATGGAAAATTAACTGTTACAACAGTAGTAAGTTTTGGAACTACATGGTTGACCCCTAGAATAAAAGAATTTATGTCATTGCATCCAGAAATTGAAATTGAATTAATATTTGATGATAAAGAGCTAGACCTAAGCACTCGCCAAGCTGATATAGGAATATTTATGAGAAGACCGAAACAGTTAAACTATATTCAGAAAAAATTAATAAATCTTCATTATCATATTTATGCTTCCACAAAATATTTAGAAAAAAATGGACACCCGAAAAATGTTAGAGATTTAGACAAACATAAGTTTATTACATATGGTAGAGGCGCTCCATCTCCTGTTTTTAATCCAGACTGGGCCCTAAAATTAGGTTCAAAAGACAGTAAAAAAAGAAAACCTGTTATGAAAGTTAATAGTGTTTATGGATTACTTTTAGCAGTTCAAAGCGGGGTTGGTTTGGCTGCTTTACCAGATTATATAACTGTAAACATTCCAAATATTGTGAAAGTTATTCCCGATGTAGAAGGACCTTTAACAGAAACTCATTTTGTTTATCCTCAATCACTAAAAAATGTTGCGAAAGTTAAAGCTTTTAGAAATTTTTTGTTTAGTAAGGTAAGTGAGTGGAAATTTTGATTAGTAAGTTTCGGCTTTAATTTTTAATTTTGCTCCCTCTTCAATCGATAGATTTTTTTGGTTTAATACTCCATCCACTTCAGCCGTAGATTTTATTTTAACCATATCAGAGTTTACATTGCCTTTAGAACTTCCTCCTAAAGTAACATCGGATGCACTGATGTTTCCATTAATGTTTGAACCAGAATGGGTGTTAAGTTTACCTGCAGTTATATCTCCATCAATTTTTGAATCTATAACCAAGGTTTCCTTTTCAACTATGTCACCTTTTACAGTAACATCCGAAAGCAGTATTGAAGTTTTTTCGCTCATTACGCTAATCCTACAATTATAAGTTGATAAAATCAAATATTTAAAATATTAAAAAAATATAGGAAATATGGGAAAAAACTAATATCAGTAGTAAAGCAATGATACCTCTAAAAGATGACAATCCAACAAGCGGAAAACCAATAGTAAGTTATGGAATTATAGCATTTTGTATTCTTATATTTTTGGCTCAGCTAGGATTAAGTGACGATGAACTTCGAGATTTTACTTATTCTTACGGTTTAATACCATCGGTACTAATGGGAGTCGATCAATTGCCCAATGATCTTTTTAAAATTTCTCCTGTAGGAACTATTTTTACATCAATGTTTATGCATGGAGGATGGATGCATCTTATTGGTAATATGCTGTATTTATGGATTTTTGCAGATAATATTGAAGATGATTTAGGTACTTTAAACTTTGTAATATTTTATTTTGTTTCTGGAGTCGGCGCTGCAATGTCCCAAGTATTTATGGATATTAACTCGCAAATTCCAATGATTGGTGCCAGTGGTGCAATAGGAGGTGTATTAGGTGCTTACCTAGTTAATTATCCGAATGCTAGAGTTTTAGTTATAATTCCACTGGGTTTTTTTAGTCAATTAGTAAAAATAAAAGCCCTCTATGTTTTAGGTTTTTGGTTTGTCTTACAGTTTATAAATTCTTTTTTATCTTCTTCTTCTGGAGGAGGCGTGGCTTATGCCGCACATATAGGTGGTTTTATTACAGGTGTAGTTTTGATATTATTTTTTAATAGAAGACCTAAGAAAAAAATTTACAAACGTAAAGTTAAAAAAATAAACAAAGGACCATGGGAACAATGAGCTATATCATTCCTTTTATTATATTAATAACTATTGTTGTATTTATTCACGAATACGGACACTATTATTTTGCAAGAAGATATGGAGTTGCTGTAACTGATTTTTCTATTGGATTTGGAAAAGAAATTTTTGGATTTAAAGATAAAAATGGAACAAGGTGGAAATTTTGCCTCATTCCTCTTGGTGGATACGTTAAATTTTTTGGTGACAGAAATGTATTCAGTCAAGCTGAACAAGAAACAATATTAAAAAAATACAATAAAACTGATCAAAAAAAATTATTTGTTGTAAAACCACTTTATCAGCGCGCCCTGATTGTTGCAGGTGGTCCGCTCGCTAATTTTTTATTAGCTATTGCTATTTTTTCATGCATTTACATGTTTGTAGGAAAAGACTTTACACCAGCAAAAATAGCTGAAGTAGTAACAGAAAGTCCTGCAGAAAAAGCGGGCCTTAAAAAAGATGATATAATTATAGGTATTAATAATAATGAAATTGAAAGTATTATGGAAGTATCTATGCTTATAAATACTACATCTACAGATAAAATAAGTATTAAAGTTTTAAGAAATCAAAGAGAAATTACGCTTTTAGCGAAACCAAATATTATTGAGTCAAAAGATGCTTTTGGAAATTCTATAAAAAAGAAAATAATTGGCATTAAGATTGGGCCAGAGAGTAACGAATTTAACAAAGAAAAATTAGGGCCTGCTAAAGCGCTATACTATTCAGTTAAGGAAGTCTGGTTTGTATGCAAAACAACAATACAATTTCTAGGATCATTGTTTCAAGGAAAAGGCGACACATCCCAATTAGGCGGGCCTATAAAAATCGCAAAAATTTCAGGCCAGGTGATGGAATTTGGAATCTTAGCTTTTCTCAGTACCGTAGCATATATATCAATCAGTCTTGGATTGATTAATTTATTTCCTATACCCCTTTTAGATGGCGGTCACTTAATGTTTTATTTATTTGAGAAAATTTTAGGCAGACCTTTGTCACAAGCTACCCAAGAAGGTTTTTTTCGAATCGGTCTTTTTTTGTTAGTTTCACTAATGATTTTCACCACTTTTAATGATTTAAAGGACTGGGGATTGTTTCAGTAAGTAGTTTAAGGGGGCAAAAAAGACAATAAAATCGAGGTTTTTTTAACATATACCGTATATTGTGTTAATACATCTTATAAACACTATATTTTCGTTGATTTTATTGAATTTTTGTACACATTGAAAAAATCAATAAAAAAGAGGCTAAAATGAACAAAAAACAACTGGTAAATAAAATCGCATCAAGTATGAGCCAAAGTAAGGCTGATGCAGAAAGAATGTTCGACACTATTACTGGTATTATCTTAGATTGCCTAAAAAACGACGAAGCTGTGAAAATTGCAGGTTTTGGCACTTATAAGGTAGCTAAAAGAAAAGCTAGAATAGGCCGAAACCCACGTACTGGGGAACAAATCCAAATAGCAGCATCTCAGAAGGTTAAATTCCTTCCTGCTAAAGGCTTAAAAGACATGTTCAACAGATAATTTGATTAAACAGCCCCGGGAATGGAAATTTCAGGGGTTGTTTAAAAACGCCACACCCATTGCAAAAACTGCATAACTAAATTTATCACATAACGTAACTCTTTTCTCACCAATCATTTAAAAATTTAAGTCTAACAAAGGAGTAAGTATGAAAAAAATACTTGGTTACTTTATTGCAGGTGCAGCACTTTATTTCAGCTTTGCTGGATTAGGGTACGCAAATACGACTGTATCAGCAGAAGTACAATACATATTTAATACAATATTATTTTTAATGTCAGGTTTTCTGGTTATGTGGATGGCAGCAGGTTTTGCCATGCTCGAGTCCGGGCTGGTTACGTCTAAAAGTGTATCAGCAATCTGTGCAAAAAATATAGGTTTATATTCAATAGCTGGAATTATGTTCTGGTTGGTTGGATATAATTTAGCTTATGGTATACCCGAAGGTGGATGGATAGGTTCATTCTCTTCTTGGAGTGACGCGTCATCATTGGAAACAGGTTATTCTGATGGATCAGATTGGTTTTTCCAAATGGTATTCTGTGCAACAACAATGTCAATCGTATCAGGAACATTGGCTGAAAGAATTAAAATTTGGCCATTCTTCCTATTTGCAGCTATTTTAACTGGATTTATTTATCCAATTGAAATGGGATGGCAATGGGGTGGTGGTTGGTTATCAGCTGCTGGTTTCTCTGATTTTGCTGGTTCAACATTAGTACATGCTGCTGGAGGAGCTGCTGCTCTTGCCGGTGCAATAGTACTTGGTGCGAGATCTGGAAGATTTACTTCATCAGGTAGCGTAAAAGCTATGGCACCTTTTGCAGCATCTTCAATTCCATTAGCAACACTTGGAGTATTTATACTTTGGTTAGGTTGGTTTGGATTCAATGGTGGCTCACAATTAGCTGCTGGAACTCTAGAAGATGTTAGCTCTGTTGCAACAATATATATTAATACAAACTTAGCTGCAGGTGGCGGTGTATTAGCTGCTGCTACAGTGTCTAGACTTGCTGGCGGTAAAACAGATGTAGTCATGATGCTTAACGGTGCGATCGCTGGTTTAGTTGGTATAACAGCTGAACCTTTAGCACCAAGCCCACTAGCTGCAATCGTAATTGGAGCAATAGCCGGTGTATTAATGTACTACTCAACAAAATTATTATACAAAATGAAAATTGATGATGTTGTTGGGGCCATTCCTGCACACTTAGTTGCTGGAGTATGGGGTACATTAGCAGTTCCGTTTACAAATACAGAAGTAGGTTTTGGTTCACAATTCCTCGGAACAATTTCAGTAGTAATCTTTGTTTTCGTAGTGTCATACATTGTATGGTCAATTATGAAAGCAACTATTGGAATTAGAATTAGTAAAGAGGCTGAAAAGCTTGGTACTGATAAATCCGAAGTTGGTGTAATCGCTTACGGAATAAGAGACTAATTAACTAATTAAGAATTACCTTACCTTCCCTTTCGTTATGGTAATTATTAAGGCCCGAGAAATCGGGCCTTTTTATTTTTGATGTTTTATAAAATCAAGCACTTCCTCAGCATGTCCTTTTACTCTGACATTTGTCCAATATTTTACAACTTTTCCATTTTTGATCACAACAGTAGATCTTATGGTTCCCTTAAATTTATTACCCATGAAAGATTTTAATCCCCAAACACCGTATTTTTTTTGAACCTTTACTTTTTCATCCGACAACAATTCAAAAGGTACCTTGTATTTTTTTTTAAAACCTAAATGACTCTTCATATTGTCCTTGGAAATACCTATAACTTCATATTTCAGACTTCTAAATTTTTTATAAAGTTTAGAAAAGTCTTTTGTTTCTAGAGTGCATCCAGGAGTATTATCCCTAGGATAGAAATAGATCACAAGACCACCTTTTAACTTTGATAATTCAAAGGTTTTTGATGATGTAGAATTAAGTTCAAAATCAGGAGCTTTTTTATTAACTTTAATTTTCATTTTCATCCCATATTCTTTTCCAATTCACATTTGGAGATAATCCATAAATTGAGTTTATATTTGTAAAGTGTATTGCTAACGAAGGGATAGGAGAGACACACAGTTCTTTTTTATAAATATTGTGCAAAGGTTTCTCAAAAGGATAATGTTCAATTTTGCACATACCTGTAAGTTCATTCCAGTATTTCTCAATTATTTTTTTACTTGTCAGAAAAGTACACAAGGTTTGATCTATCTGTCTCCAATGCCTTTTTTCTCCTAAAAAAATTTTTGTATCTTCAGTTTGGGTATATAGATAAGGATAATCAGTTGGGCAAATTATCAGTTCTCTCTTCACAAGAGATGCTATCTTTTCAAAAGCGTATAACATTTCTGTTAAGCAGATTTTTTCATGAATATAATCATCTTCAACGAAGTAAATTAAATCTTCACTGTTCTTTTTTGAAATCAAAAGAGATTGATGAATATTTGACATATTAGACTTTTGGTTCAAAGTTACTTCCTTATTTTCTTCATTAATTTTTTTTATTTGATTAGAAAATTTATCTAATTCCAAGTTAAGAATTTCAAAATTAATACTAGATTTTTTTAAAATATTTTTCATATTATCGATCTGATTTTTTGTAGAATTATAATCAATAATATAAATTTTAAATTTTATATTCTTAAATATATTTTTTGCGTAGTTTACGCTTTTTATTATAGATATAAGGGTTCTTCTTGTATATTCCTCCTTATTTTTTTCAAATATTCTCTTTTTCGATTGAGTCAGCATATTCACTGACATGCATGTTCTTAATATTATATCAAGTGATTTAATGGATCTGGTTATTTCAATTTTTCCCAAGGGTAAAGTTACTGATCTTTTACCAGGGATACTAATACTTTCGTCTATGTATTTATTTGATGTTGGAATACTAAAATTACTTTGATCTATGATTTCAAAACCAAATATTCTACATAATTTAATGAAAATTTTAGTTAGTGGATTTTTTTTGCTAGATTTAATTTTCTTCATTTTTTTGCCTCTTCTACAGCATAAGATAATCTATCTTGCCCCCAAAAAATTTTTTTGTTAACAAGAAAAGTTGGAGCTCCAAATATACCTTTTTTTAACGCATCATCTGTTAATTTCCTTAATTTAACTTTAATTTTATTATCAGATACTTTTGATAAAAATATTTCTGGATTTAATTCCATATTCTTTAAAACTTTTTCTATTACCGTTTTATCATTCATATTTAGACCATCTTTCCAAATAGCATTGAAAATTTTTTCTATGTATATTTTTCTAAAACTATCTTCTTCTGCAATTAAAACACCACGCATAAAACTTACTGTTTTAATTGGAAAATAAGAGTTAAAAATAAATTTAATATTTTTTTTTTCACAAATTAGCTTAGTATCTTCTATCATATACTTAGATTTTACATCTATAAAAGCCGCTGGTGTTACACCTGCAGCATTATGTAAGCCGCCTAAAAAGATAGGCATATATTTAATTATAATTGAGTCTTTTTTTTCTATTCTCTTTATTTCTTCATAGCCAATGTAAGAATAGGGGCTGCTAAAGTCGAAATAAAATTCTATAGTTTTAGTCATAGTAATTAATTTTTTTTGAATACAAAATTCTAATTAACCAATAAAATACAAGACCAATTGGTCCAGTAAAATAAGTCAGTATTAATGCGATGATAACAAAAGTTTTTGATACCATATATATTTTTGCATCACTTGTAATCCAATTACCAACAAACAAATTGATTGATAAAAAGTGAAGCCAAAAAATTAAAAGAAATGCCTCGTTGGAAAAAAGAGCATAAAGTTCATTTAAGCCAAAATAAAGATTGAAGACCTCAAAGATATTTTCAGTTATGTATATTTGATATGTTATAAAAATATAAGCTGTGGATAATAACAGTGGAATTATTACTGATTTAACAAAAAACTTTGTAATTATATGGTTGGGAATAAAAATAATGAGCAGCCAGCAAGGTATGACACCTATATTTGCTATATAGTAAATATTCTCATAAGTTAAAAATGATATAAGATTATTGATCATAAAAACTTGTACAATATAAAAGTAATGGATCCAATATCCAATAAAAAAGAATTTGAAGATTTAACTACTAATTTGAGAGATTTAGCCTACTCATATATTGAGAAATACAATCCCTCAAAACAACAAACAAAAACCTATCTTTTAAAAAAATACTTAAAAAAATTTAAAGGTTCTAAAGTAAAAAAAGAAATAACACAGATAATAGACAATATCGTCTTGAATCTGGAAAAAAAACGTTTTTTAAATGATGGTCTTTATTCAGACTCAAAAGCCAGGATGCTTTTTAGAAAAGGATATTCTCTTAATAAAATTAGCTATTCACTAAAGAGTAAGGGGATTGAAAACGAAAATATAAAGAGGAGCCTAGAAAAAATAAAAAACGAAAAAACAGATCCTGACTTTACTTCAGCAATGAAAATTTGTAAAAAAAAAAGAATTGGCCCTATGCGTCCTGAGTCTAATAGAGAAATTTTTTACAAGAAAGATATGGGAATTTTAGCAAGATCAGGTTTTAATTACGATATTTCGAAAAAAATTTTATCAATGACTCAAAAAGAATTTAACCAGTTAATTAAACTTACTTAGTCTTTTTCTTTTTTTCATGCAATTTTAAATAGTAATCAATTCTTTTTTTTATCGAATTTTTCACTACAATGAAGAGAATTAAACCAAATAATGATACTGATACAATAATTATTAATATAGTTTTAAACATTAAGATTCTTGCTTCTTCTTATTAAAATAGTTGGATTTTTATAATCTTTTTTTCCATATTTAAATAGTTCTTCATCTAAGGTAGTCACTATCGCTCCTGCATGTTCTGCAATTGCTTGACCCGCAGCATCATCCCACTCATTTGCTCTAACCTTATCTGCATAAATATCAAATTCCCCAGTAGCAATTACACAATATTTATATGAACAACTTAATTTTTTAAATGATGTCATTCCAAATTTTTTTAACTTACTCAATATATCTTCAGGTGGTTTTATATGGTTTGTTAATGCAACAACCTCATTATTAGGAGTTTTCTTTTTGCAATTTAATTTTATTTTCTTGTTATTCTCAATCATAAAAGAATTATTTTTTCCATAAGAATAAAACAACCTATTTTTTTTTGGGACTCCTATTATGCCGACAGCTGGAATTTTATCGATTATTAATCCAGCATTTAATGTATAATCATCTTTTCCAGAAATATATTCTTTTGTTCCATCAATTGGATCAATTAACCAATACGTATTAAAGGTATTTTCTTTGTTTAAATCAACCGTTTCTTCTGAAATTATAGGAATATTTGGCGTTAGTTTTTTTATTTTTTCTGTAAGGATTCTATTAACTTCTAGATCTCCATTGCTTACAGGACTATTGTCTGGTTTTATTTCTATTTTTAAACCTCCTTTTTGAAGCTCTACAGTCTTTTTTCCAGCCATTTCAGTGGTTTCTATTAAACCTTCGACGATTTCTTTTAGCTCACTACTATTCATTTATGATTATTTCTAAACTTATATTATCTAAGTTGATAACCTGTTTTCCAGCATTTTCAAAATTTACAGTTGCCTTATTTTTAATAATTGACTGTACTTGGCCAATACCCCAGCTTTTTTGAGAAGGGTTCACAACAAAATTACCAGGTTCGAGATCATATTGCATAATGGAAAGATTTATTTTTTTATAATATATATATAGCAGTTTATGATTAACTCACTAGGTATAAAAAAGTCCCCAAAAGATACGAAAATAGTCGTGGCTATGTCCGGAGGTGTTGATTCTTCTGTCGTAGCTGGTCTTATGAAAAGAGAAGGTTATAACGTAACCGGAATAACATTGAAGTTATACGACGATACAAAATCCTCAAAAAAAGGAAGACAATGTTGCGCAGGAAGAGACATCATTGATGCAAAAAGAGTTTCTCAAACTCTAGGTATTGAACATAAAATTCTGTATTATCAAAAAAAATTTAAAAAAGATGTAATAGACTCTTTTATTGATAGTTATACCGCAGGGGAAACACCTATACCCTGTGTACAATGCAATCAAACTGTAAAATTTAGAGATTTATTTAAATTTGCAAAAAAATTAAGCGCAGATGCTTTAGTTACAGGACATTATGTTTTGAGACACGAATATAATGGGGGAGGCGCAATGTATCGTGCTGAAGATAAAAACCGAGATCAAAGTTATTTTTTATTTAGCACTACCCAGGAACAACTTGATTATTTGAGGTTTCCATTAGGTTCAATTAATAAATCTGAAACAAGAAAGATTGCAGATAAACTAAAACTTAATGTAGCAGAAAAGCCCGACAGCCAAGACATCTGCTTTGTGCCTAACGGTAATTATGCATCGGTTATTGAAAAATATAGACCACAATCATTTAAAAAAGGAGACATTCTTGATTTAAACGGTAGAAAGTTGGGCTCTCATGATGGAATTATCAACTATACTATTGGACAAAGAAAAGGGATCAAAATTTCTAGTCAAGAACCACTCTACGTGATTGAAATAAGAGCCAAGAACAACTCAATCGTGGTGGGACCACAAGATTCCTTAAATATAAAAAAATTGTATTTAAGAAATATTAATTTGTTAACTGATCGCAATATTTTTGCGAAAGACATTTTTATCAAAGTAAGATCTACGGGCAAACTTCTTAATGCAAAGGTAAACATTAATAAAGATTCAGCAATCGTTGATATTCTGCAAGATGAAAAAGGAATTTCGCCAGGTCAAGCCTGTGTATTTTATTCAAAAGATAATCTTGGCGAGAGAGTTTTAGGCGGCGGTTGGATTGATAAAACTACCAACAAAAATTATCCACACAACTAACAGACCGTTAGTTAAAACAACTAAAAAGTGATGTCTATTTTTTTTTGGCAATGTTATATTTTATTCGAATTGGGAGGCAACTCCCAACTGGCCAGTTAAGGAAAGGCCGAGAGGTTCAAGCTTAACGGGCAGAAAGTTCTACAGAGTAGTACTAAAATTGTAGGACGGGAGGCTTGGCGGTAGTACTAAAACGACGAGCCAAAACTTAAAGGTTAGGTCACGAAAGTGACTTAATCTTTAGTTTTTTATAGGCTCGTGACTTAATTTGTTACACAACTAAGCCCTTTTTCCAAAAAAGAAAAGTTAATAAATAGAAGAATATAACACCGATAAAATAGTTCCATTCAAGGGCATGTTTAAAGTGGACGTTGCCTTCAGACACCACTATTGGCAAACTAACTATTGCAACAATTACTAAAATGGTAACTAAAATTATCTTTAATATCAAAACATAGTTATTAATATCATTGTAAATATAGGTTTTTAGCTTAAAAAATCTATAAACCAAAAGTGACTGGGCTACGATTTCAAAAATAATAAAACCGAGCAATACAAATCTTCTAAAGAATTTATATAGATCATAATCAAATTTAACTCCTAACAAAATAGAATGAATGATAAGAAAAATTGCTGAAAGTATTCCAAAAATTTTAAAAAGATTATTTTTATTTTCAAAATTTTGATAGAAATTTATTAATTTATTAGTTTTTATCCAATATATTATTAATAATATAGAAGCAAAAATCATCGAAGGTTTAAATATTAAATATGCAGGATATGTTCTTGCTGTTCGACTTATAGAAACTCCTCCGTCAAAATAAGGAAAGGTGCTTCCTGATCGACCAATTTGGTCAACACTAAAAATTGTATTATTAAGAATTTCGTAATTTACAGAAATAAATAAGCATAGATTAATAGCTACAAAAGGAATTATAAATATCCATAAACTCAACTTTTTAATTTGAGTTCTAAGTTCCATTTTAAGACGTACTATCTTTTTTTATTTCTTTTTCTAGCCCTTCTTTTTTTTGAGCCAATTTTACGTCTTCCTCTATGTTTTTTTGGGTATCCCATAATTGATTTTTAATACCATTTAAGTTGTTAATTTTCAATTCAAAAAAATGAATTTAGTAAAATTTTTCTTTTGATAGCCAATTAGTATCAAATTCAGAGCTAATGAATTTTTCATGAGTGAGTATTTTTTTGTGAAGGTCAATTGTAGTTGTGACCCCATCTATTACAAACTCATTTAAAGATCTCATAGTCCTTTGTATAGCTTCTGTTCTATTCCTCCCTTTACAAATTAATTTACATATAAGACTGTCATAATAGGGTGTGATTTTACATCCCTGAAATATTGAACCATCAACTCTAGTTCTGAAACCCGATGGTTGATGACACACTGAAATTATTCCTGGGCTCGGTTGAAAGTTCTTTGAGGGATCTTCTGCGTTAATTCTACATTCTATAGTGTGCCCCCTTGCAGTAATATCGCTTTGTTTGAGAGCAGTATCTCCTGAATAAGCGACCCATATTTGCTCTTTTACTATATCAATTCCTGTTTGAACTTCAGTTACAGGATGCTCGACCTGCACTCTTGTGTTCATCTCTAAAAAATAAAATTTTCCATTTTCGTAAATGTACTCAACTGTTCCTGCACCTTCATAACCCAATTCTTCTACCATCTTTACAGTTTTATTTAATAGATCAGATCTAATATTCTCATTCAACACTGGACTAGGTGTCTCTTCAATTAATTTTTGATGTTTTCTTTGTACAGAACAATCTCTCTCATTTAAATGAACAGTTCTATTTTTACCTGACATAATTTGAACCTCAATATGTCTTGGATTTTTAAAATACTTCTCAATATACACTTCTTCGTTTCCAAAATACTTTTTTGCTTCTAAACGCGCTAGTGAAAATAATTGATCTAATTTGTCCTCACTTTCAACAACCTTCATTCCTTTACCTCCACCTCCACCAGAAGCTTTAATTAAAACAGGGTAACCAATATTTTTACAAATCGATTTTGCCTCATCTACATTTTTTACCCCACCTTCGGAACCTTCTATAACTGGTAAACCGTTTTGCTTTGCAATCTTTTTTGCTTGAATTTTATCTCCCATTTTTTTAATAATTTCAGCCTTAGGTCCAATAAATTTAATTCCGTGTTTTTGAATCATATCTGCAAACTTATAATTTTCAGATAAAAAACCATATCCAGGATGTACAGCTTCAGCTCCAGTAACATCTATAGCCGATATTATTGCGGGAATATTTAGATAACTATTTTGTGGTTGATGAGAACCTACACAAACACTTTCATCAGCTAATCGAACATGCATTGAGTCGGAGTCCACATCAGAATGTACAGCGACTGTTCCTATTCCCCATTCTTTACATGCTCTTATTACTCTGACTGCAATTTCTCCTCTGTTTGCGATTAAAACTTTTTTAAACATCGATTATTTTAAAATAACCAAAGTTTGACCAAACTCAACGGCTTGGCCATCTTGAACTAAAATTTTTTTAACTTCCCCATCTGAAGTGGAAGGGACATGATTCATTGTTTTCATGGCTTCAACGATCATTATAGTTTGTCCTTTTTTTATTTTTTGTCCAACTTCTACAAATTTTTTACCACCTGGTTCAGATGCTAAATATGCTGTTCCTATAATTGGAGAAACAATCTTTGTTCCACTTTCTTCTACTTTTGATTTTGTTAAACCTGGTTTGTGCGCTGAAACAGAAATATTGGAACTTAAATTTTTTGCAACTTTTATTTTCTTTCCACCATCTTGATATTCAATTTCTGACAAACCAAATTCTTCAAGATATTCCTTCAATTCTTTAATTAATTTTTTATCAATTTTCATTTTTTATAATTTTTTTTATTCCATCTAGTGCCATAATATATCCATCATCTCCTAAGCCACAAATTATACCATTAGCTGCTTTGCTAATTAAAGATTTATGCCTGAAATCTTCTCTTTTGTAAATATTTGTTATATGCAATTCGATAGTTGGTTTTTTGACCGCGAGTAAAGCATCTAGGATTGCTACAGATGTATGTGTATATCCACCAGCGTTGATAATAATTCCTTGATGGTTAGTTTTCGAATTCTGAATGAAATTTACTATCTCACCTTCAACATTTGATTGTTTAAAATCAACATGTAAACCAATATTTTTACAATGGGCTTCACACTTTTTCTGAATCTCAGCGAGTGAGATATGACCATATTTTTCTTTTTCTCTAGTTCCTAGTAAATTTAAATTTGGACCATTTATAACAAGGATTTTTTGAATCATTTTGATATAATAAAAATTAAAAATATCTCAATTATGGCAAAAATACAATTAAATGGAAAAAAAATAAGCATCAATGCAAACTTTAGCGTTGGTGACCTTTTAAAAAAATATAAATTAAGGGAAAAAAAGATAGCAATAGAACTTAATGGTATAATCCTACCAAAACAGCATTATGGGAAAAAAAAGCTAAAGAATAATGATAAAATTGAGGTTGTTCAGTTTATAGGCGGCGGATAAATGAAAAGCAAGGATGTCTTAAAAATAGGTAATCGAGTTTTAAAATCACGTTTAATTGTAGGAACTGGAAAATATAAAAATTTCAAACAAACAGCAGAGGCTGTGAAAGCTTCAGGTGCAGACATGGTGACCGTCGCAGTTAGAAGAGTAAATATTTTAGACAAAAGTAAACCGGTTTTAATGGACTATTTAAATCCAAAAAAAATAATTTATTTACCAAATACGGCTGGATGCTTTAATTCAAAAGATGCTTTGAGAACTTTAAGATTAGCTAGGGAAATGGGTGGTTGGAAACTAGTCAAATTAGAAATTCTTGGTGACAAAAAAACTCTTTACCCAAACATGATTGAAACTTTGCAATCTACGGAGGTTCTCGTTAAAGAGGGTTTCGATGTAATGGTATATTGTTCTGATGATCCTATAATTGCAAAAAAATTAGAAGATGCAGGAGCTTCAGCAATAATGCCATTAGCATCTCCAATTGGCTCAGGAAGAGGAATTAAAAATAAACTGAACCTTTCAATCATAATAAATAATTCAAAAGTTCCTGTTATTGTTGATGCCGGAATAGGAACAGCATCAGACGCAACTATTGCTATGGAACTTGGATGTGATGGAGTTTTAATTAATACTGCAATAGCCAAAGCGAGGAATCCAATCCTAATGGCAAAATCAATGAAGCATGCCGTAGTAGCAGGCAGACAATCTTACTTAGCTGGCAGAATAGGACTCCAGGATTATGGATCAGCTAGTAGTCCTCTAAAAGGATTAATTTAATTTATTTTTTTCTTTTTCTTCTTACCCACAAAGTTTTACCTAAACTTTTTTTAACTATTTTTTTATCTAAATCTTCAGGTAATTCTTTTTTAGTATAACGATTTATTTTAATCACATTATTATTTTTTTCATTTATATTGCCTATTTCTTTAAAATTTTCAATTTTATTAACAATTTTTTTGTTTTTATTAAATAATTTAATTCTATACTCTGGAACAGTTAATTCATTATCTGAGATAATATTTATTTTAAACTTATATTTTTTTTCAAAAAAAGATATTTCTTTCTTAAAGTAAGATTTTAAATAAAGATTAACCTTGCTAGGCACTGAGGCATCAATAATTTTTGTTTTATTAGAAAAAGCTAGCATTTCAATTTTTTTAACAATTTTTTGTGCAAAAGACTCAATAGAAAGGTTGGTTTCCCATCGGATTGAACTTTCCTTAAGTCTTTGACGAGTCATTTCTAAGAGTCCAAAGTTACTTATTCTACCAACTTGTATTCTCGCTCTATCCAGTTTAAGTTTATCTTTTATTTTTCTTTCAACAGTTCTTCTATTATAAAAATTAATCATGTCAATAAAATCAATAACAATTAATCCAGACAGATCTCTAATTTTAATTTGTCTTGCAATTTCTTCAGCCGCCTCAATGTTAGTATTTAATGCTGTTTTTTCAATATTGACTTGTTTTGTGGATTGACCAGAATTTACGTCTATCGCAACCAAAGCTTCTGTTGGATTAATAACCAAATAACCTCCTGATTTCAATTTTACCACTGGTTCGAAAATTTTATTTAAGTCTTTCTCAATACCTTCGCTATGAAACAAAGGTATTTTACCTCTATATTTTTTTACGTATTTTGAATTTCCTGGCATAAATTGCTTCATAAAAGATTTAGCTTTTTGGTAACCATCATTTCCCTCAACGTGAATGTATTTTGTTTCATTATCATACATGTCTCGCAAAGCTCTTTTAATTACATCTCCCTCTTCATGTATCAAAACAGGAGCAGTTGAACTAATTGCATTATTTTTAATTTTTTCCCAGAGCGATACTGTATTTTGTAGGTCGTTATTTATTTCATTTCTTGTTTTTCTTGCCCCCGCAGTCCTTACAATAAGACCCATATTTCCAGGTATTTCTATATCCTTTAATATCTCTCTAACTTTGTTTCTATCTTGAAAATTAAAAATTTTTCTAGATATGCCTCCCCCTTTGGCTGTGTTAGGCATTAATACGATATATTTTCCTGCTAATGATATGAAAGTTGTCAGAGCAGCTCCTTTTTGACCTCTTTCTTCTTTAATGACCTGTATCAATATTACTTGTCCTGGCTTAATAACTTCTTGGATTTTATATCTTCTAATTCCGTATCTATTTTTTAATCTCTCTCTAATTTTTTCAGAATTGTCTGAATTATTTTCTACAGAAGGCTTAACGTCGTTATTATTATCAGTTAAATGGTTTGGGCCAGAAATTTCTTCAGAATTTTTAGATGAGTTTTGTTCTTTGTTTTCATTTTCTTCTTTATTTTCATTTTCTTCTTTCAGATCTTCTCTAATTTTTTCTTCTGATTTTTTTAATTCTTCCTTGTCTTCAATTGGAATTTGATAATAGTCTGATTGAATGTCGTTGAAGGCTAGAAAGCCGTGACGTTCTCTGCCATAGTTTATAAAAGCGGCCTGTAATGACGGCTCAACTCTACTTACTTTTCCTAAATAAATATTGCTTTTTAGATTTAGATTATTCTTATTCTCAGACTCGTATTCTTCGATATTTGATTCTGATTTAAGTACAACTCTAGTTTCTTCTGGATGCGATGCATCAATATATAAATTCTTTTGCATAGTATATAAAACCTGTTCATAAGTGGTAATTTAGATAAATTATCATTTAATTTAAAATTTGTAATTCTCATACTAAACATTATACATTTTTTTTGCAAAATAACAATTTTTATAAATTTTACTCTGCCTTAAGATAGCCAAAATATAGGGTTTTATTTTAATCAGGCAAAAAAGATGAAAAAAATATACAGCAAAGTAATAAAACTTTTATTTTCAGTTTTTATTCTAGGGGTCTTTTTAATATTCTCAGCTTTTTGGTATTTTTCTCACGATTTACCAGATTTTAAAAAATTATCAAATTATGAACCCTCTGTTTTAAGCAGGGTATATGATGACAATGGCCAGTTAATAGCAGAATACTCTGTAGAAAAAAGACTCTTCATTCCTTACGAGTCCATTCCAGACAAAGTAATTAATTCTTTTTTATCAGCAGAGGATAAAAACTTTTTTGATCATCCAGGAGTTGACGCAAGAGGAGTGACAAGAGCTTTTATAAGAAATATCAGTAATATTTTACAGAATAAAAGATTGGAAGGTGCATCAACAATCACACAACAGGTCGCAAAAAATTTTTTATTAAGTAATGAGGTTTCTTTAAAAAGAAAAATAAAAGAGGCTATATTAGCTTTTCGTATAGAAAAAACTTATACGAAAAAAAGAATACTGGAATTATATCTAAATGAAATTTATTTAGGACAAGGTACATATGGTGTTGCATCGGCTAGCCTTGAGTATTTTAATAAATCTGTAAAAGAACTTAACTATAATGAATCAGCTCTTTTAGCCGCTTTACCAAAAGCACCCAGTAAATATAATCCTTATAAGTCAATTTCCTTAGCAAAAAAAAGAAGAGACTTAGTTTTGAGAAATTTAAAAGAGAACGACTATATATCTAATCAGCAATTTAAAAAATTTTCAAAAGAAAAGATCGTGCTGAAAAAAAGAAAAATATCACTTATTAAGGAGGCAAGATCATACACTGAAGAGGTAAGAAGAATTGTAAATAATGATTACGGATTTAAAAAATTATATTCAGAAGGACTGTCAATAAATACACCTTTGAACGGAAAATATCAAATAGCTGCTCTCAATGCCTTAAGATTTGGAATTGAGTCATATGATAAGCGTCGTGGTTGGAGGGGACCGATTACAAATAAATTTAAAGATACAAATTGGGATGATAAAATAAAAAAAATTGATATTGATGAAACACTTGGTTGGGAAGTTGCCGAAGTTTTGGAAACCAATGATTATGAGTCCAAAATAAACTTAATTAAAAATAACCTAAAAGGAAAAATAATTTTTAATGATTTAAAGTGGACTAGAACAAAAAATTTTAAACAACTATTAGAAGCTGGTGATTTAATTTTTGTTAAAAAAAAAGAAAAAAATATTTGGACCTTAAAACAAATGCCAATTGTTAATGGAAGCATTGTTGTAATTAATCCTCATAATGGAAAAGTTAAAGCGTTAGTAGGAGGTTACAGTTTTGTTTCTAGTGAATTTAATAGAGCCACTCAAGCAAAGAGGCAGCCAGGTTCGGCTTTTAAACCAATTGTTTATGCCGCTGCTTTGGAAAATGGTTTTTTGCCTAACTCAATAGTTTTAGACGCTCCTTTTGTGAGTGAGCAAGGTGAGGGATTAAAAAATTGGAAACCAGAAAATTACGGAAAAAAGTTTTATGGGCCATCTACTTTGAGAAAAGGAATAGAAAAATCTAGAAATTTAATGACTGTTAGAGTAGCACAAGATATCGGATTTAAAAAAATTTCTGAGATTTCAAAAAATTTGGGAGTTTACGAAAATGTTCCAGAACTTCTATCCGTTTCTTTGGGTTCTAATGAAACGACTCTTCTAAAACTTACGGGAGCTTATTGTACATTTATAAATGGAGGAAAAAAAATAAATCCAATTTTAATAAATAGGATACAAGACAGAAGGGGCAAAACTATTTTTAATTCAGAAAAAAGGGTATGTGAAGGATGCCAGATAGTAGACAACGAAGATGAAAAATTTGTTCCAAAAATTTTAGATAATTATAAACAGGTTGTTAGCAGAGAAACCGCTTATCAAATCACATCAATGTTAGAAGGTGCCGTTAAAAGAGGTACTGGAAAAAAATTGAGAAGTTTAAATGTACCTCTTGCTGGAAAAACAGGAACGACAAATAAAAATTTTGATGCTTGGTTTATAGGATCGACCTCTGATTTGACAATTGGGGTATACATTGGTTATGACGAACCAAGATCTTTAGGAAAATACGAAACGGGTGCTAAGGCTGCTTTGCCAATATTTAAAAAATTTATTGAAAACGCTATATACAAAGAAGAAATAAAACATTTCAAAGCACCAGAGACCATATATTTTTTTCCTGTAGATTATGATAGTGGTCAAAACGTTAGATTCACTAAATCCAAATCCATAGTAGAAGGATTTAAGGAGAAAAGCGTGGA
>CACFKO010000003.1 GCA_902566925.1 uncultured Pelagibacteraceae bacterium
TCACTGAATATTGGTATTAGAATGGCATATCAAAAAAAAATTTTAGGTTTCATTAATTGTTCCATAAATAAAAAGGAAGCTTTTGGTAACAAAAAATTTGGAATAACTGAATTTATAAGTAAAGAATTAGGTATTTTAGGTAAAGAAGTAATGCTAATTTACAATAAAAAATTATCTGTAGCACCAATAACAACACATATGGAATTAAAAAAAGTTTCTGGAAGTCTCTCCGAAAGAAAAATTGTAGAAAAATTAATCACTATAAATAAGTTTTATTTAAAAAATTTTAAGATTAAGCCCAAAATTGGTATTCTTGGTTTAAACCCACATAACAACGAACTTAGAGAGGGCTCTGAGGAAAAAACAATTATCATGCCTGCCATTAAGAAATTAAAAAAAAGAAAGATATCTATATATGGTCCACTTTCTCCTGATACTGCCTTTTTAGATTTTAAAAAAAAAGGTTTTAACGTGATAGTTGGAATGTATCATGATCAAGTTTTATCTCCTTTTAAGGCATTGTTTAAGTTTAACGCAATAAATATAACACTTGGTATCCCTTTTATAAGAATCTCTCCAGATCATGGGACAGGAAATGACATTGTTGGAAAAAACCTAGCTAGACCAACTAGTTTGATTGAGTCAATTAAATTTTTTAATAACAAGAATGTTAAGACTTAAAAAATCCTTAGGACAAAATTTTCTATCAGATAATAATATACTAGAAAAAATTACTTCATTAGATGACCTAAAGGGTCAAACAGTAATTGAAATCGGCCCTGGCTCTGGAAACTTAACTGAATTTATAATTAAAAGAGGGGCAAAGAAAATTATACTAATTGAAAAAGATCAAAGATTCTGCAAACTACTAAAAGAAAAGTTTGGCAATCATAAAGGTTTAGAAATACATAATAGAGATATTCTAGAATATACTTTAAATCAAGTTTCTCTAAAAGATACAATTGTTTTTGGAAACTTACCTTACAATATATCTACACAAATTTTAGTAAAATTTATTTCTCTTAAAATATGGCCACCATTTTATAAAAAAATTATATTTATGTTCCAAAAGGAAGTTGCAGATAGAATTTTGGCGTCAAATAATACTCGAGAGTACGGCAGGATTTCTGTATTGGCAAATTTTCGATTAGAAATGCTTCAAAGCTTTAAAGTCTCAAAAAATTGTTTTTTTCCAAAGCCTTTGGTTGACTCAAAAATTATAGTTTTTAAACCAAAAATAAAACTAAAACATAAAATTCATGATATTAAAAATTTAGAAAAAATCACAAATATCTTTTTCTCTAATAAAAGAAAAATGATTAATAAACCGCTATCAAAAGTATTTAAAGAACATAAAGATATTGCAAAGCAATTAAATCTAAATATGAATTCAAGGCCTTCGGAATTGTCAGGTGACGATTATTTTAGGTTAACTGAGCTTTATGAAAAATTCAATTAAAGTATATTAAGTGTTTAACCTACTAGAGATTATTTTTTTTATTGAGTTAAAACAATTCTCAACATTATCATTTATAATAACGTGATCATATTCGTTTGAGTGTTCTATATCTTTAGAATAGGCCAAAAGTCTATTTTTTATAGACTCTTTATCATCTTGGTTCCTGGCCACTAATCTTTTTTTAAGTTCCTCCTTACTAGGAGGTAGTATAAATATTTTAAGTAAATTTAACTCCTTGTATCCACTTAGTTGCTCAGCCCCTTTCCAATCTATATCGAACAAAACATTGCATTTATCTTTTATAATTTTGTTAACTGAGGATTTTGAAGTTCCGTAATAATTTCCAAAAATCTCAGAATGTTCATAAAAAGCACCTTCATTTAATAATTTTTTAAATTTATCTTTTGTAACAAAATGATAATCAACCCCATCCACTTCGTTTGCTCTTGCTTTTCTAGTTGTATGTGAGACTGAAATTTTAAATGAATTATCTGATTGTTGAATCTTTTTTGAAAGAGTAGTTTTTCCTGCGCCTGAAGGAGATGACAAAACAATCATAAGAGGCTTGCTTAGGTTGTTCATTAATAGGTTTTTATTAACTTACTTGGCTTTATTTTCAATAAATTTTATCGCATCCCCTACTGTTAAAATTTTTTCAGCTTCGTTGTCAGAAATTTCTGAACCAAATTCTTCTTCGAATGCCATAACTAACTCCACAGTATCTAAACTATCCGCTCCGAGATCATCGATAAAACTAGCCTCGTCAGTTACTTTTTGTTCGTCCACACCTAAATGGTCTACTACTATCTTTTTAACTGTTGCAGCTACATCTTTTGACATTTAATTCCTTTTTTTTGATTTTTCCTTAAAATTGTTATTAAATTATTTTATTTCTTTGTCAAGCCATATACATCCCGCCATTTACATGTATTGTTTCTCCAGTAACATAGGAAGCCGATTCAGAAGACAAAAAGGCAACGCAATTTGATACATCTTCTCCGCTACCAAGTTTTGCCATAGGAATTCTTGATATCAAAAATGACTTTACTTTTTCTGCAATATTCAAGGTCATATTTGATGTTATAAATCCAGGTGAAACACAATTGACCGTTATATTTTTTTTTGCATACTCGATGGCTAGACTTTTTGACATTCCAATAATACCTGCTTTTGAAGCTGAATAGTTTGCCTGACCAAGATTTCCGGTGTGTCCCACAATTGAAGTAATGTTTACAACTCTTCCAAATTTATTTTTTAACATACTTTTAATGGCATACTTAGATAATAAAAATGTAGATGTTAAATTTATATCGATTACTTTTTTCCATTCATCATCTTTCATTCTTAAAGATAAATTATCAACATTAACTCCTGCATTATTTACTAAAACATCTAAACCACCCAATTCAGATACACAAGAATTCATAAATTCCTCGATGCCAGAATGATTGGCTAAATTAAATTTTTTAATTTTGGCATTTGGGTTATTCTTTTTTATTATATCCAATTTTTCAGGATTTGTTCCTGTGCAAAGAACTGTTCCTCCAAGAGAAATAAATTTTTCAACTAATGATCCGCCTATTCCCCCAGTTGCACCAGTTATCAAAATTTTTTTATTTTTAAAATCTATCATTTAAGACTTTTTATATCTTCTATACTATTTATACTTTTAGACAAAACTTTGTCACTGATTCTTTTTACAAGCCCAGAAAGCACTTTTCCTGGTCCTATTTCTATAAATTCATTAACACCATTTTTTATCATTAACAAAACACTTTCTCTCCACCTAACTTTTGAAAAAATTTGACTTATAAGTAATCTCTTTATCTCCTCTGAATCTTTGACCGGTTCTGCAGTTACGTTACTCACAATATCCACTGATGGATTTTTAAAATTAGTTTGATTAATTTTTTCTTCCATTATTTTGGCAGCGGGATTCATTAAAGAACAATGAAAGGGTGCGCTGACAGGCAAAAAAATAGATTTTTTTTTATTATTTTTCAAAATTTTATTCATTTCATCAATTGCTGTTTTATCTCCGCTTAAAATAACCTGAACATTAGAGTTATCATTAGCTATTTCGCATACGCCTTTATCTTTGCTCATACCTTTAATAAATTTTTCTATATCTTCTATTTTTGAACCCATTACTGCTAACATAGAACCCTTTCCCTCTGGGACAGCGTCTTGCATAGATTTTCCTCTTTCATGCAAAAGATATACTGCATCAGTGAAAGTTAAAGAATTAGAAGACACAAGTGCACTATATTCTCCTAAAGAATGTCCTGCAAAATATTTTATATCTTTAATTTTAATATTAAATTCCTCAGTAATTAATTTAAAAATAGAATAACTTACAGTCAAGATTGCTGGCTGAGTATTTTTGGTGAGCCTTAAATCACTTTCAGGACCTTCAAGAATTATTTTTGAAATAGAATAGTTTAATTTTTCGTCAGCCTCTTTAAAAATTTTTTTAACAAGATCAAAAGTCTTGTACAATTCTTGCCCCATACCAACTGTCTGTGATCCTTGACCTGGAAATATTAAAGTTTTCATATTAATTTTAAAGTGATTAACCCCTATTATTACTATTGTCTAAACAAAATTTAAATAGTATAAGTCCGACTTTAAATATTAAATCTATAGCAAAATGGCTTTTTACGAACATACATTTGTTGGAAAACAGGATCTTTCAACCAAAGAATTAGATAGCTTGGTTAAAAAATATTCAGATATAATTACCAAATCAGGAAAGCTTTTAAAAACTGAAAATTGGGGTTTGTTAAACCTTGCAACAAAAATTAAAAAAAATAGAAAAGGTATGTTTATTCATTTTAAATTTGAATCGAAAGATGATGCTGTACAAAATATTGAAAAAAAATTATCTGTAGAAAATAATGTCATAAGATATTTAACTGTAAAATATGAAAAGTTAGATCTCAAAAAAGAATATTTCGGTGAGCAAAATAAAATTTATGAGAAGAGATAAAAAAAAGGGGAGAAAAGGAAAAGGGTCTAATTTTAAAAGTAAGCTTTCTTTGTTTCAAAAACCTGATTTTAGACTAAGAAGAAGCTGTCCATTGTCAGTTAAGAATGCGCCTGAGGTTGACTACAAAAATATAAAACTTTTAAGAAGATACATTTCTGACACTGGAAAAATTCTTCCCTCAAGAATAACATCAGTGTCGCAAGGTAAACAAAGAAAGTTATCTCTTGCAGTTAAAAGAGCAAAAATTTTAGGGCTTGTTTAGATGCAAATAATTCTTTTAGAGGATATTAGAAATTTAGGAAAAACTGGAGAAGTAGTTAATGTTAAGGATGGTTATGGAAGAAATTTTCTTTTGAAATTTGGTAAAGCACTTAGAGCTGATAAAGCTAATATTGAATTTGTTAAGAAAAAAAAAGAAGAAATTAATAAAAAAAATATCGAAATAAAAAAAGAGGCAAAAAAAATTCTTGAAAAAATAAAAAATAAAAAATTATTATTTAAAAAAGAGACCAAAGAAAATGGCGATTTATTTGCACCAATAAAACCTAAAGAAATTTCTAAATATTTCGAAGAAATTTTTAAAGAGTCAATAAATCCTTCGCAAATTGACTTGAAACAGGAAATTAAAAAGGTTGGAAAATTTTCTTTGTCAGTAAATTTACATTCTGATGTAATGGCTGAATTACATGTTTTGGTTGAAAAGATAAATTCTAAATAACTACCAATACTTCTCCACAGTAAGAAAAAAAAGTTAATAACTTTAATATTTTAATGATCTATCATTAGGGTAAAAATGAAATTATTTATGGAAAAACTTAAAATCAAAAATTTAAATAACAAAGAAGTAAAACTTCCCTCAAATATAGAAGCGGAACAGGCTCTTTTGGGTTCGGTATTAGTTAATAACGATATCATAGACGAAATTTCAAATATTATTACCAGTAAAGATTTTTACGATCCTTTGCATTCAAAAATTTATAGCTTAATCGAAAACCTTCATAATAAAGGAATGATAGCAAATCCTATAACTCTTAAAAATTCCTTTGAAAAAGATGAAAACTTATCTGAAATTGGCGGAACAGAGTATCTTGTAAAATTAACAAGGTTTTCATCTTCTGTGAAACAATCTGTAGATTATGCAAAAATTATTCATGAAAAATTTGTTAGACGTGAACTTGTTCAAATATCTGAAAAGCTTTCAGAGGAGTCTGTGGATGAAACAGATGAAAAAACAGGTGAAAAAATAATTCAAGATACAGAGAAATTACTTTTTGATTTGGCCGAAAGAGGAACATTCAGTCAATCTTTTTTAAAATTTAACCAGGCCCTTGATCAAACTATTGAGATGGCTACTAATGCAATGAAGAACGACCAGGGTATTGTTGGAGTCCCTACCGGATTAGATGACCTTGATGAAAGGCTCGGAGGACTTCATAGATCTGATCTAGTAATAATAGCTGGTCGCCCATCGATGGGTAAAACGGCTTTGGCTACTAATATTGCTTACTATGCTGCAAAAAAAATTTTAGACAGTGGGAAAAAATCTTCAATAGCTTTTTTTTCTTTAGAAATGTCCTCTGAGCAATTGTCGACGAGAATTTTATCTGAGCAGTCAAGAATAAAATCAAATGATATAAGAAGAGGAAAAGTATCCGAGGAAGAATTTAATAGACTAATAGAATCCTCAAGAAGCATACATGAGTTGCCGTTATACATTGATGAAACCCCCGCGATAACAATTTCTACTTTGTCAAATAGGGCTAGAAGAATAAAAAGATTGTTTGGTCTAGACCTGATTGTAGTTGATTACATTCAGCTAATGACAACTGGCTCAAAGAGATTCGACGGAAGGGTTCAGGAGATATCTGAAATAACTCAGGGTTTAAAAGCACTTGCAAAGGAGTTAGGCGTTCCAGTTTTAGCACTCTCGCAGTTGTCTAGAGCAGTAGAACAGAGAGATGATAAAAAACCCCAACTTGCTGACTTAAGAGAATCAGGATCTATCGAACAAGATGCTGATGTTGTAATGTTTGTATTTAGAGAAGAATACTATTTGGAGAGAAAAGAACCTAAATTAGGAACTATCGAACACGGTGAGTGGCAGGCTAAAATGAATGAAATTCTCGGTACGGCAGATATTATAATTGGAAAACAAAGACACGGGCCTACTGGAAACGTAAAAGTGGAGTTTGAAGGTATTTACACTAAATTTAAAAATGCTTCTAAAACTGGGTAAAAATAAGTAATTTTAAATCATCCTCTTTTAAGCTATATCTGATAATAGTGACATTTTCTAATTTATACAAAAGTACTGTAATTGAAAAACCAAAGTTTATTTTATCGATTCTTATTATTTTATTATTAAGCTTTAGCTATTTTTCAAAAAATTTTCAGTTAGATGCTTCTTCGGATACCCTGCTTTTAGAAAACGATCCTGACCTAAATTATTTAAGGGAAGTAAATAAGAAATATGGTTCCAAAGATTTTTTAGTTTTAACGTATACACACAAGCCAGACGAATCTTTTAAGTCAGAGAATACTATTAGAAATATAGCATTGCTGAAAAATTCCTTAGAAAACTTGGAATGGGTAAATAATGTAATTACTATCTTGGATGTTCCTTTGCTTAAAAATAATGACGACCCTTTAGCAGAAAGAATAAAAAATTTCAAAACTTTATCTGATGTAGATGTTAATTTAGAAAGAGGTTTTGAAGAAATTATTGAGAGTCCAATATATAAAGATTTTGTAATAAGTAGTGATGGAAAGACAAGTGGAATTTTAGTTTATATAAAGTCTGATAAAAAATTAAATGGATTGATAGAAACAAAAAATGCATATCTTGAACGGAAATCAAAGGGTAAACTTACTTCAAAAGAAATGGATGCTTATAAAACATTCTTACAAGAATACGATTTGTATAAAAAATCATACAATAAAAAAAATCATAAAAACATAAGTGAGATCAGAAAAATAATTAAAGACCACCCTGCTCCTGGAAAGGTTAAAAAAAGCTCATCGGATATATATCCTATAATTCATCTTGGTGGAGTTCCAATGATAGCCGATGACATGATGACATTTATAAAAAATGATATTGTTGTTTTTGGAGCAGGCGTGTTTTTGTTTATTGTTTTTACCCTTTGGTTTGTCTTCAGAAGTTTATTGTGGGTATTAGTGCCTCTATTAAGTTGTTTCTTTTCAGTCTTAATTATGATTGGTTTTCTAGGTTTGGCCGGTTGGAAAGTAACTGTCATATCTTCAAATTTTATTGCACTAATGTTGATCCTGACAATGGCTATGAATATTCATATAAGTGTTCGCTACTTACAATTTAGAAAGGAGAATCCAGATGTTTCGAATAGCGAAGCACTTCTTTGGACTTCAAAAAAAATGTTTTGGCCAATACTTTATACAGTTCTCACAACTATCTGTGCGTTCTTATCTTTGATATTTAGTGATATCAAACCTATTATAGATTTTGGATGGATGATGACAGTAGGTTTGTTGGTTTCAATGTCTGTAACTTTTACTCTATTACCCTCAGTTTTGAATGTTCTAGGAAAAGAAAATACAAATTACAGAGATCAAAAAAAATCAAAAATTACCTCTTTCTTTAGCAAGATAGCACAAAAAAATACCAAAACAATTTTTTCATCAGCAGTTCTAGTAATAATCGTTAGTATTATAGGGATATCTAAGCTCGAAGTAGAAAATAGTTTTATAAACTATTTTGATAAAGAAACTGAAATTTATAAAGGGATGAAGTTAATAGATGAAGAGCTTGGCGGAACAACGCCTCTTGATGTAATAATAAAATTTCCAAAAAAAAAGAAGGATAATGATACTGATGATGATTGGGGTGAAGAAGAAAAAGACGATGCAAAATACTGGTTTACTAGAAATAAGATAGATAGAATTACGCAGATACATAATTATTTGGATGAATTAGATGCTGTTGGAAAGGTTATATCTTTTGCATCAATGGTTAGAGTTGCTGAGGATTTGAGTGGTGGAAAAAAATTACAGGGTCTTGAAATGGGAGTTTTATATACCAAACTACCAGATTCTATAAGAAAAGAAATAATTGATCCTTATATTTCTATAGACAACAATGAAGCAAGAATTGGTTTGAGAGTTTTGGACTCTAAAGAAAATCTTAGAAGAAATGAGTTAATTAAAAAAATTAATTATGATTTAGAAAATAAGTTAGGTTTAAATCGTGAGGAATTTAAGTTGGCTGGAATTCTTATATTGTTTAATAATCTTTTACAAAGTTTATTTAAGTCACAAATATTAACTTTAGGAGTTGTGATGGCAGGTATAACAGTAATGTTTTTAATACTTTTTAGGAATATAACTTTATCATTGATTGGTGTTGTGCCAAACTTTATGGCTGCTTTTTTAATTCTAGGCATTATTGGTCTGTTAGAGATACCCCTGGATATGATGACAATAACTATTGCTGCTATAACAATAGGTATAGCCGTTGATAATAGCATACACTATATCTACAGATTCAAAGAAGAATTTAAAAAGACTAATGATTACAATCTTACTCTACAAAAGTGCCACGATACTGTGGGTGTTGCAATTTTAAATACCTCAATAACAATAGTTTTTGGTTTTTCAATATTGGTGTTATCAAACTTTATACCTACAATTTATTTTGGTGTTTTTACAGGAATAGCTATGCTTTTAGCTATGATTTCAGTCCTCACTTTATTGCCAAGATTAATATTAACTTTTAAACCATTTAAAAATGGATAACATAATCTCTTTAATAAGAGAAAATATAGTTTTATTTGACATAATTTTTTTAATTTTTATTATTTATTTTTCAATTCAATGTTTTGCTAATGGCTTTTTCATAAGCCTAATGTCGTTTTTAAAGTGGGTCCTGGCTTTAGTGATTACTATAATTTTAGTTCCAAAATTGGAACCTTATATAGCCGATTATGTAAATAATGAGTATATTTCTGGAATTGGTTTAGGAATAGCGGTCTATATAATAGCATTATTTATTTTGATTCTTGGGGGCAAATCTCTTGGTCGTTTATTCTCTTATACGGGCATGGGATCAGTGGATAAAATTTTTGGATTTTTCTTTGGTATTTTCAAAGGTTATGTTTTTGTTGTGTGTATCTTTTCAATCTTTAATTGGTTTTATTCGTATGATAAATGGGATATGTCTTTAAATAATTCATACTTTTTTCCAATAACTGAAAAAGGAAGTAGATTGTTGATTGAAGAATTCCCAGAAAGAAAAGATATAGAGGATACCAAAAAGGAAATTGAAAAAATATAAAAATGAAAAAAATTAAAGAAAAGTGTGGTGTTTTTGGAATTTATGATATTGATGACGCCTCCGCTATAACAGCCTTAGGTCTTCACGCTTTACAACATAGGGGACAAGAGGGTTGTGGGATAGTTTCTTTTGATGGAAAAACTTTTCATTCTGAGAAAAGACATGGGCTAGTAGGTGACAACTTTACCAATAAAGAAGTGCTTAAAAAATTACCTGGAAAATTTGCAGTTGGTCACAACCGTTATTCTACTACTGGTGAAACTTCTATGAGAAATATTCAGCCTTTTTTCGCTGATCTACATGGTGGAGGAATAGCAATTGCACATAATGGAAATTTAACTAATGCTTTACGTCTTAGAGAAAATTTAGTTAAAGAAGGAGCAATTTTTAGAACTACAAGTGATACAGAAACAATTGTTCAATTGATTGCAAAATCAAAAAGAGCAAAAATAATCGATAAAATAATAGACACACTTTTTCAAATTCAAGGTGGTTTTGCTCTAACAATGATTACTAATAAAAAACTTATAGGTGTTAGAGATCCATTGGGCATTAGGCCTCTGGTTTTAGGAAAATTAAAAAAATCTTATGTTTTGGCATCTGAAAGTTGTGCTTTGGACATAATAGGTGCAAAATTTATTAGAGAAGTTGATAATGGTGAGATTGTGTTAATTGAAAATAATAATATTCAAAGTATTAAGCCTTTTCCAAAAAAGAAAAGTAGACCGTGTGTATTTGAATATATTTATTTTGCTAGACCGGATAGTATTCTTAATGGAAAAACAGCATATGAATATAGAAAGAATCTTGGAAATGAACTAGCTAAAGAGTCTAAGGATGTTGGAGATATTGTTGTCCCAGTCCCTGACTCAGGCGTAGCTTCTGCTCTAGGATATGCCCAACATAAGAAAATGAATTTTGAATTAGGACTTATAAGAAATCATTATGTTGGTAGAACGTTTATAGAGCCTACTCAAAATATTAGAAGTCTAGGAGTAAAACTTAAATTAAGTGCAAATATGTCTTCAATTAAAAATAAGTCAATTGTATTAATCGATGACTCTTTGGTCAGAGGTACTACCTGCCACAAAATTGTAAAAATGCTTTATGAAGCTGGAGCAAGAGAAGTTCATGTAAAAATTGCGTGTCCTGAAATTAAATATCCAGATTTTTATGGAATAGATATGCCATCAAAAAAAGAACTTTTGGCAGCCAATAAAAGTTTAGATGGAATGAAAAGATTTATAGGTTCAGACTCATTAAGCTTCTTAAGCTTGAATGGACTTTATAGAGCTTTATGTTCAAACAAAAGAAATGATATATACCCTCAATTTACAGATCATTATTTTACAGGCGAATATCCTATTGAAAGAGTTGACCAAAATAATAATAAAATTGTCAGCCAATTATCTCTATTAAGTGGAAAATCTAATAATTAATTTAATTAAAAATTAATATTCTGAAATTATTATCAATGACGTGTATTTTTTTATTAACTATAATTGGGTTTGAAAAAAAACCAGCTTTTGAAGCCTTTGCGTAGTTGAGGATTTTACCATTTTTATAATCGATAAATATAAAAAATCCTTTTGATGTACTTGCTATAATTTTGTTGGAAACTAACAATAATGAGGTGATAGATCCAATTTTTTTTTGTTTAAGTTTTTTATTATTTTTAAATAAGTTTTTAGACCATAAAACTTTTCCGGTTTTGGAGTCCAAATTCAAAATAAAACCATCTTTTGAGACTAAAATTAAAAAATTTTCTGAAGTTGCTGGTCTTATATATGTGCTGAAAGGTAATTCCCAATTTATTAGACCGTTTGCTGCATTTATAGAATAAGTTGATACAGAAGTACTAATTAATATTTTTCCCTCACTATAAACTATAGGGGAAGAAAAAAAGAATTTTTCACTTTGACCCTTGTTGGTCAATGATAAATTTAGAAGCCAATTCAAATTTTTTGTTTTATAATTTATCGAATAAAGCTGGCCAGCAGATGTTACAAAATAAAGATTATTTTTAGATGCATCTAAACAAATACTAGTTTCTAATTCTGACTTCAAAATGGAAGGTAAGGTTTCAAAGCTTGTTTCTTTTTCTCCATCTTTTTCATTTATTATATAAAACTTGTTGTCTTGATTAAGAAGAAAAATACTATCATCTTGAGTCTTTATAGTTGATATAAAAGGGATACCATAATTTTTTGCCCAGACAAGAGTTCCCTTGTCAGTTTCAAGGCTGTACAAATAGCCTAAATTATCAGAAACAATTAATTTGTTATTTGAAATTTTTAACTTTAATTGGATAGGAATATTTTTATATCTTTTTTTATAAAAATTAAATTTCCAAAGTAAATTTCTTTCACTAATTGAAAATTTATAAATATTTCCTGAAAGATCATACAGGAATACGTTGTTGTCAATTATTATTGGTTCAAATGATAAATCTGATCTATCAAATTTATTTTTTCCAATTTTTTTACTTTTATAAGTTAATCTTTTTACATCATTATATTCTAAGTGTGGAACATAATTATCTAACCCAAAATTCATTTCCGCCCAATTTAAATTAACTATTGCTGAGTTTATTTTTTCTTGAACAAGACCGGGTATTTCATCTTTAAATTTTTTTGATTCAGAAAAAACTAATGTAGAATTCTTTTTTAAAATTTCTTTTTCTAGTTCTTTTGCTTTATCTTGAAAAATATCACCAGGATTGTTAAAAGAACAACTGAATAGAAAAAAAAAGATATTTAAAAAAGAAAATAGTTTAAAAAAATTAACCATTTTTAATTAATTTTATTTTCCTTTTGATTTCATTTAAATTAATACTATCGTCACCTAAGTTAAGTAAAATTGAGTAATATTGTTCTGCTTTTTTAAACTGTTTTGAGGAAAAGTAATAGTCGGCTAAAAACTTCAAAGATTGAAATTTCCACACAGAATTTGAATTAATTACCGGATTAAGTAATTCAAGCATATCTTGTTCTTTAGATTCATTAGATATAAAAATTGCTTTTTTAAGTCTTAGTAAATTTACATCTTCACTTTTTAAATCTCCTATAGATAAAATTTGGTCAAAGTAACTAAGAACAATTTTATTATCTTTTTCTAAATCCTGATCTAATATTAAAAATAAAGACAATGGTGAATAGACTTTGTCCTGTTGCATTATAATATTTTTTAGAACTTCAAGCGATTTTGATTGGTTATTCTCTGATAACAGAATTTTTGCCTCAATAAAGCTTTCTGAAATTTTTATTCTTTTATTTTTTTCACTGTAGTCTAACCAAAAAAAAACTGCTCCGAGAAAAAAAATTATAATACATAAAATAATTAGAGATTTTTTGTTAGATTTAATGAGGTCCCTAAAACCCATTTTTTGTTGTTCAGAAGATTGTGAATTCATGACTATTAATATGTATTTGTTTTTTTTGGAAATTTACCTTTTATTACATCATCTTTAAATTTTCTTACACCTTTATCTAAAATTTTTTGCATATTTAAATATTTTTTTACAAATTTAGGATAAAAACCACTTAATCCAATTAAATCATCTGTAACTAAAATTTGTCCATCACAATATTTTGAAGAACCTATACCAATTGTTGGTATATTAACGCTCTCTGTTATTTTTTTAGCAGTTTTCTCAGCTATGCATTCTAAGACTATAGAAAAAGCTCCAGCTTTTTCTATGTTTTTTGCTTCTTGAATTAATTTTTTTTCCTCATTTATGTTTAGCCCATGTGGTTTGAACTTTTTTTTGTATTGTGGCGTAAAACCTATGTGTCCCATTACTGGTATTACAGATTTTACCAACTGTTTTATTATATTAAAGTTTTTTCCATTGCTCTCTATTTTAACAGCATCACAACCAACAATTTTAGAAATTATTTTAGCATTCTTTTTTGCTTCTTTAAAATTATTATAAGTATTAACAGGCATATCAACTACAAAAACACTTTTTTTTATACCTTTTCTCACAGCTATTGAATGATTAATCATTGTATCAAGGCTAATAGATTTTGTATTTTTCATTCCGTAAAAAGCTGTAGCAACAGAATCACCTGCAAGAATTATATCACAGTATCTATCTAATATTTTAGTTATAGGTTTAGAATATGAAGTTAAACAAACTAATTTTTTTTTTGATTTAAGTTTTTTTATTCGAGAAATTTTTTGTTTCATTTTTAACGAGACTTTTATTTTGTCTGTAAGTTTTTGAGCTTCTTGCTTAGCTCAATTTCCTTTTCGCAAAGATTTTTACAAATTTTTTTAAAATTATTTAATAATTTTTCAGACTTAGAATAATCAGATTGTCTTATACTTAATAAAGCCAAAAGAAAAATTGCTTCCTCATTTTTTGGGTTAAGCAAAATTACAGTATTTAAATTCTGTTCTTCTAAAGTATATTTTTTTTCCTCATTAAATATTTTTGCAAGATATAAATAGGATAGTTCATTTTTTGGATTAAATACTATATCTTTTTCAAATTTAAATTTTGATTTAGAAAATTTTTTTTGTTTAAAAAGTGTTTTTCCTTCATCAAAATAACTATTCTTGCTGTAAGCTCCGCTTGTTAAAAAAAATGAAAATAAAAAAATAAAGATATAGACTTTTATTCTGCCCATTTCGTGTATTATGTACTTAATCCTGAACAATGTATATATGTTTCTCTTGACTCTCCTCTGCTTGAATTAGGCTTAAAAAAATCGATTTTTTTAAAGTATTTTTTTGCTTTTACTTTAATTTCTTCAAAGTCCTCTCCCATAAAAAGTTTAGATACAAGAACACCCTTTTCACTCAATATTTCTTTTGAAAAATCAAGGATATCTAAGCATAACTGATTAGTTCTTATGCTATCTAAGTTTTTGTTTCCAGTAGTATTGTATGCCATATCGGACAAAATAACATCGATGTTTGAGTCAAAATATTTAATTATGATGTTTTTAGAATTTTTTTCTAAAAAATCTCCTATAATAAATTTTACTCCTTTAATTTCCTCTATTTTTTTTTTATCTATTGATAAAATTTTTCCATTTTTAATTTTTTCTGCAACAACCTGGGACCAACCGCCTGGGAAAGAACCAACATCTAATATTTTTATATTATTTTTCAAAAATTTAAATTTTGAATTTAATTCGATTAATTTAAAAGCAGATCGTGATCTGTATCCAGAGATTTTAGCTTTTTTGAAAAAATGATCTTGATAACTTCTGCTATCCATTTGACAAAGTTATAGTATATCTTGTTGTTCCTCTTCTAATTCTATCTGGTTTGCATTTTTTAATTTCAATCTATAATTATAAATACCTAGAGGAATTAAACTTAGGTAAATCAACATACAAATAGCTATAGTTTCAAAGGTAAATTGAATGATTGAAACAAAAAATAAACCTACACCTAGTAAAAGAAAGATTGTCATGTTTCTTCTTATTGCAATTTTTTTAAATGAAAAAGTCGGAACCTTGCTTATTAATAAAATTGATACCAAAACCATAAAGTAAGGTGTTATTACTGTTAAATCTATTAAATTTGAAAAATTTGACAGTTCAAATACCAAAGGGAAAAGTATTAGACACCCTCCTGCAGGTGATGGTATTCCTTGAAAAAAATTATTTTTCCATTCGTCTTTATTTTCAAATTTTGTCAAATTAAATCTAGCAAGTCTTAGAACACAACATACTGAAAAAAATAAGACTATTAACCAACCGATTTTACCAAATTTATTAAGTTCCCAAAAATAAACTATAAATGCTGGGGCAATACCAAAGCTTACGAAATCTGTGAGGGAGTCTAATTCTTTTCCAAAATCTGATGTACCTTTTATTAGTCTTGCTACCCTTCCATCTAAACCATCTAAAATTGCAGCAACAAACAAAAATAAAACTGCAAAAGTAAAATTACCATCCATAGCAAACTTAATTGAACTGATACCTAAGCAAACACCTATTAGGGTAAGTACACTTGGTAAAATATACCTAGATTTATTTACAGAAACTACATTTAATTTATTTTTTTTTTGCATTTAAATACTCGCAATCAAACTTTCTCCAGCAATCACGTTCTGTCCTAACTTAACCATAGTTTTTCTATTAGAGTAATATATATCAACTCTGCTTCCAAATCTAATCAAACCGAGTCTTTGTCCCTGGTTAACGCTTTGAGACTTTTCAACTGTTGAAACAATTCGTCTAGCAATTAATCCAGCTATCTGAACAACAACAATTTGTTCTCCTGTTTTGTTGTCTTTAATTTTAAAATAATTTCTCTCGTTTTCTTCACTTGCCTTATCAAGAGAAGCGTTTAAAAATTTTCCAGGTTTATAAAATATATCTTCTACTTCACCATTTGAAGGTGATCTATTCACATGACAATCAAATACATTCATAAAGATACTTACCCTTATGAATTTTTTATCGTTCAAACCAAGTTCTACAGGACCATTTACTTCCCCGATTGCAGAAATTCTTCCATCTGCTGGGCTAACTAAATAACTATCATCCTCAATAATTACTCTTTCAGGATCTCTAAAAAAATAATAAACCCAAATTGTGATAAATGTGAAAATAAATCCAAAAAAGTTAGATATTAACCAAAAAATCAAGGTAAGTACCGCGGATATAACTAAAAATTTATACCCTTCTTCGTGTATCTTTGGAAATATTTTATCAAGCATCATAACTTATAATTTGATAATCTATGGGTAATATGTATAAAAATCCTTAATTATCAAATTAAATTTTTTTATGGCAAAAATAAAAGTAAAAAATCCAGTAGTTGAGCTCGATGGCGATGAAATGACCCGCATAATTTGGTCATTTATCAAAAACAAGCTGATAAAGCCTTATTTAGATATAGAGCTTAAATACTTCGATCTTGGGATAGAGAATAGAGATAAAACTGGTGACCAGGTAACAATTGATTGTGCTAAAGCAATTCAAAAGTATGGTGCCGGGGTTAAATGTGCAACTATTACTCCTGATGAGGATCGTGTTAAAGAATTTAAATTAAAAAAAATGTGGAGATCGCCTAATGGTACAATAAGAAATATAGTGGGTGGAACAATTTTCAGAGAACCAATAATTTGTAAAAATGTGCCCAGATTAGTTCCGCATTGGACTGAAACTGTCATAGTTGGAAGACACGCTTTTGGAGATCAATATAGAGCTACTGATTTTAAGATACCAGGAAAAGGTAAAATGACAATCAAATGGGAGTCGGAAGATGGAAAAAATAAAATTGAACATGAGGTCTATGATTTTAAAGGATCTGGTATAGCGCTTTCTATGTATAATTTAGATGACTCTATAAAAGATTTTGCTCGAGCATGTATGAACTACGGGCTAGTTAGGAAATGGCCTGTTTATTTTTCATCGAAAAATACTATTTTAAAAGCATACGATGGAAGGTTTAAAGATATTTTTGAGGAGATTTTTCAAAAAGAATTTAAGAAAAAATTTGAGGAAATGGGCATTACTTATGAACATAGATTAATAGATGATATGGTAGCTTGCGCAATGAAATGGAGTGGAAAATATATTTGGGCTTGTAAAAATTATGATGGTGACGTTCAATCTGATACCGTAGCCCAAGGATACGGTTCTCTTGGATTAATGACAAGTGTTCTTCGAACTCCTGATGGTAAAATAGCTGAGGCAGAAGCAGCGCATGGAACAGTTACAAGACATTATAGACAACATCAACAAGGTAAGGAAACTTCTACAAATCCGATTGCATCTATTTTTGCTTGGACAAGAGGACTGTCCCATAGAGGACAGTTAGATGGAAATCAGGAATTAATCAAATTTGCAAATACCCTTGAAAAAGTTTGTGTAGAGACAGTTGAAAGTGGATCGATGACTAAGGATTTAGCTATACTTATTAGTAAAGATCAAAAATTCTTAACAACAAATCAATTTTTAGAAGCAATAGACTCAAATCTTAAAAAGAAACTCAGCTAATTTTTTCAATTAAGATTTTAAAGACTTTTTCTATACTGTCTTTATTTGATCCACCTGCTTGAGCAAAATCTTTTCTTCCTCCTCCGCCTTTTCCTCCAAGAACTTCTGAAGCAATTTTTACAAGCATTACAGCATCATATTTTGTTGTTAATTCATTAGTTACACCAACTGCAACTCCAACTTTTCCTTCAAAAGTTGAAATACTAACTACAATACCTTGTTTAATATCCTTTTTACCTTGATCTATTACGCTCCTTAATTCTTTAGGTGGAAAATCAGTAAGAACCTGTTGTCTTAAAATAAATGAGCCCATTTTTTTATCTTTAATTACATTTTTGTTTTTATTTCTTATAACATTTTGAATTTTAATTTTTTCAATCTGTTTACTAAGATTTTTTAAATTTTCAGTTAATTCCAATTCTTCATTATAATCAGGTTTAGTTTTTAATTCTGATAGTTCTTTTTTAATTGCTTCAATTTGATCTTTTGTTGTTTTTTCTTTTAAAGATTTATCCTTTTTGAGAGATTTTTCATAATCTTGTAGTTGCTTATCTCTTAAAGCTTCTATTCTTCTTACTCCTGAAGATATAGATGATTGACTAATAACTTTAAATTTTCCAACTTCTTTCGTATTTTTAACATGTGTACCACCACACAATTCGGTTGAAAAGAAACCGTTATTTTCTTTTCCCATAAATACTACTCTTACTTCCTCACCATATTTTTCACCAAATAAAGCTAATGCCCCCATACTTACTGCTTCTTTTGGTGTCATTATTCTTGTTTGTACATCGCTTGATCCTTGGACCATTTCATTAACAAAACTGTTTATTTTAATCATTTCCTCTTTTTCAATTGGCTTGTTATGACTAAAATCAAATCTAAGTCTGTCTGGACTTACCAGTGAACCTTTTTGTGTTACATGTTTGCCCAATGTCCTTCTTAAAGACTCGTGTAACAAATGTGTTGCCGAGTGATTAGCTCTTGAATTATTTCTTTTATTTATATCAATCTCTAAGTTTACACTTTGGCCAATTTTGATTGATCCTTTTTCAACTTTGCCTGTATGGACAAAAAGATCGCCCATTTTTTTTTGAGTATCTTTAATGTTTATTTTACAGTCGGAAGTATAAATAATACCTTGATCTCCAACTTGTCCTCCGGACTCTCCATAAAAAGGAGTTTGATTAGTTATAATATCTATTTCTTCTCCTGTTTTTGCACTATCAACAAATTTATCTCCTTTAGATATTTTTAAAATTACTCCCTCAGCTTTATCAAATTCATAACCTAAAAACTCAGTTGGGCTAAGCTCTTCTCTTACTTTAAACCATTTTTCTTCAACAGATTTATCGCCTGAACCTTTCCAACTAGCTCGTGCCACTTCCTTGCTTTTTTCCATTTCTTTTTCAAAAGTATTGGTGTCAATTTTGATTTTTTTATTTTTTAAAATATCAGCAGTTAAATCTAATGGAAAACCATAGGTATCATAGAGTTTAAAAGCTATTTCCCCTGGTAAGATATCATTTTTAACTTTTTCTAAATTTTGATTTAATATTTTCATTCCTCTATCTAAAAGTGATGAAAATTTTTCCTCTTCGTTTTTTAATGTTTCAACTATTAAATCTTTTCCTCTTTTAAGCTCAGGATAGCTTTGGGACATTTCGTTTAATAGAACCTCAAATAGTTGGTAGAATATTGGTTTCTTACTTCCAAGCGTATGAGCATGGCGCATGCCCCTTCTCATAATTCTTCTTAGGACATAACCTCTACCTTCGTTTGAAGGTAAAACTCCTTCAGCTATTAAGAAGCTACTAGCTCTAAGATGGTCTGCGATAACTCTATGGCTTGCTATAGTATTTTTATCTATTTTAGTCTTTGTGATATCTGATGATGCTGACATCAATTTTTTAAAATGATCAATACTGTAATTATCGTGGGTTCCTTGAAGAACTGCTGTTATTCTTTCTAATCCCATTCCTGTATCGACTGAAGGCTTAGGTAAATCTACTCTTTTATTTATTGAAACTTGCTCAAATTGCATAAATACAAGATTCCAAATTTCTATAAATCTATCACCATCTTGGTCAGGACTGCCTGGAGGTCCACCCTTTAACTTATCTCCATGGTCATAAAATATCTCAGAACAAGGACCACAAGGACCTGTTTCACCCATAGACCAAAAATTATCAGAGGTTGAGATCTTAACAATTTTGCTTTCTGGCAATCCGGCAATTTTCTTCCATAATTTAAAAGCTTCTTCATCTTGAGAGTATACGGTTGCGGATAGTTTTTCTTTTGGAATACCAAAATCTTTTGTCAATAATTCCCATGCATAATAAATGGCTTTTTCTTTAAAATAATCTCCGAAAGAAAAATTTCCTAACATTTCAAAAAATGTATGGTGTCTTGGGGTGTAACCAACATTTTCTAAATCATTATGCTTTCCTCCTGCTCTGATACATTTTTGAGAAGTAGTTGCAGTTTTAAAGGTTTTTTTTTCTAATCCTGTAAAAATATTTTTAAATTGCACCATGCCAGAATTTGTAAACATTAGGGTTGGATCGTTATTTGGTACAATGTTACTAGAATCTACTTTTTGGTGTCCATTTCTAGAAAAATAATCAAGAAATTTCTTTCTTATGTCGCTCATTAAAACGCGGCTCATATACCTATTAAATACAGATATTTTATTTATTGTCTATAACTAGAAAATACACGAAAGGTGCGGGGGCACCTTTCGTGTAGAGAGTATGATGGAAAATCGTTATTTTTCTGTTTGTTTATCTTTAGGAGCTGGATTCTCTTCGATCTTTTTTGATATAAAACCAGCTTTTGTTCTTATAGCAGTCTCAATTTCTTGAGCAATTTTTGGGTTTTGTTCTAAATAGATTTTGGCATTTTCTCTACCCTGACCTATTTTTTCACCCTTATAAGCATACCACGCTCCTGATTTTTCAACTACTTCTGCTTTGGAACCAAGATCTATTAACTCACCTGATTTGCTGATCCCTTTTCCATACATTAGGTCAAATTCAACCATTTTAAATGGTGGAGCCACTTTGTTTTTAACAACTTTAACTCTAGTACTGTTACCAATAATCTGATCTTTTTCCTTAATTGCACCTATTCTTCTTATATCCATTCGAACCGACGAATAAAACTTAAGCGCGTTTCCACCTGATGTAGTTTCAGGATTACCAAACATAACACCAATTTTCATTCTAATTTGGTTAATAAATATAACCATGGTATTTGATTTTGATATTGATCCAGTTAGTTTTCTGAGAGCTTGACTCATTAATCTTGATTGTAAACCAACATGATGATCTCCCATTTCTCCCTCTAATTCTGCTTTAGGAGTTAAGGCTGCCACTGAATCAACTACTAAAACTGATAGTGATCCTGATTTAATTAATGTATCACCAATTTCTAATGCTTGTTCACCTGTGTCTGGTTGTGAAATTAGAAGCTCATCAGTTTTCACGCCTAATTTTTTTGCATATACGGGATCTAATGCATGTTCGGCATCAACAAAACCACAAATTCCACCTGTTTTTTGAGCCTCAGCTACAACTTGTAAAGCTAGTGTTGTTTTTCCAGAAGATTCTGGTCCATAGATTTCTATTACCCTTCCTTTTGGTAACCCACCAATTCCAAGTGCTAAATCTAAACTTAGCGATCCTGTGGAAATAGACTCGACATCCATGGCTTTTTGCTGGCCCAAACGCATTACTGATCCTTTACCAAAATTATCGTCTATTTGGCTAATGGCAGCGTTTAAAGCTTTATTTTTTTCTTTAATTTCTTGTTCCTTCTTAGTGTCTGGCTTAACTACTTTTAAATTATTTTTAGTCATTTTTTTTCCTTTTTTTATTTACGAATCAATGATTCAAATGTACACATTTTGTTCTTTTAATCAATCTTAAAATAGTGTAAATATTTATTTAATATTATCTAAGTGAAGATCGCCGATAGACGCGAGCAAATTGAATTGTGCTATTGCAAAGTCTTTTTGTGCGTTTGCATAACTTGTTCTTGAGTCTAAAAGTAGTGTTCTAGACTGAATAACTTCGAGAGTAGTTCTTTTATTACCAGTATCATACTCAAGTGTAATTCCTTCATTCGCTATTTCTGCGGCTTTTAATTGTGCTCTTGTAGCGTCTAAAATACCTTTTGATGCGCTATAAGTTGTCCAAGCATTTGCTGTGTCTATTTGAACTTGTTCTAAAACATCGTTAAAAATTAATTGTTTTTCTTCTATTTTAAACTTTGCTTTTTTTACAGAGGATATATTTTTTCCACCCTTGAAAATTGGCCAAGTAATAGTTGCTTTAACTTCTTCTTGTTCTCTTTCATCTACAGTTGTGCTTAAATCTTTATTTTCCTTACGTGAATAAGAAACCTTTGCAGAAGGTGCTAGATCTCCCCTTGCTACAAACAGTTCTCTCTTAGTTATTTCTAAATCTAACTTTGCTAAATTTAAACGGGGATTTGTCTGTTCTGCAATTGCAGTGGCTGTGCTTAGGGTACTTGGTATTGCTAAATTTGGAAAAAAATTTAGATCTATTTCTTTAGGTGCTTTTGAACCAATTATTTTTTGAAAATTCTTTTTTCCTGAAATAAGCTCGTTTTTAGCCGTAATAAATTTTGCTTGTGCACCTGCTAACGAAGATTCTGATTGAGCAAAATCAGTAAGACTAATTTCGCCTCTTTCTAATCTAGATCTATCACTTTCGACTTGTCTTTCAAAAAGCTCCACATTTAATTCATTAAACTGTGAGTTTTTAAAATTATAACCTAAGTTATAATAGGCTTTCGCAGCATTTAATAGGACTTCTTGTTCAAGTTTGTTTAATTTAAACTTTGCATACTCTAATTCAAGTTTTGATTTTTGAAGAGTATTGTAGTTTGTAAATCCATCAAAAATTTTTTGTTCTACTAATATTGACTTACTTTCGGGAGAAGAATTTACATCAGCTAATTTTGTACCTGTTTGATTTGTTCTTTTGCTGTCTTCCTGCGAAGCTATATCTCCTGATAGGGTTATTGATGGAAGAAATTCCCCCCTTGAAATATTTACATCTTCTTTTGAAGCTCCAAGACTAGCTCTTTCAGCATTAAGTCTAGAATTATTTTTAAATGCATCTGATAAAGTTTTTATTAGATCTTCCGCATAAAGTTTGTTTGTTAATAAAAAAAATAATAATAAAATTAAAAATTTCTTAATCATTTTAATAAAATCTCATCCTTTTTGCTCTATGGCTTTTATCTAAAAAAACAGTTAAGTCTGATATCTTAGAAAAGTTCTTCATCATATGCCTTGTTATTCTTTCATAAAACATAATAAATTCTCTTACCTGGGATTTTGACATAGTCTTTTTATTTTTTGATGTCAATTTCATTTTTTGTTCCTGATGTAATCGCCACTCAAGTATATAATTAAAATTAGGTGCTTTTAAATATACTAATTTGTCTATTTTGCCAAAAAGTTTTTTATATTGGTTTTTTAATGAGTTATTTACAGATTTTCTCCATTTTAAATCTGGATCATGTTTTCTTTCAACTGAGTTTAGGGTTTTTTTAAGCTCACTATTTTTCTGATTTGTAGCACCAACGCACCATCCTTCGAAAATTATTAAATGAGGAGAACGCTTTATTTTTTGCCATTTATTTTTTTTTGATCTATCGTCTGCTGATTTATCAAACTTTGGAATTAATACTGTTTTAAATTTTCTGTTTTTTAACTTTTTAATAGTTTTATTTAATAAGTTTAAATCATGTGTACCCGGCACTCCTCTTATTAAAAATAAAGGATGTTCTTTTTGTGACATTTTTTTTCTTTCAGATTTAGTTTTGTAAAAATCATCTAGAGAAAAAACACAAGTTTCTAATCCATATTTTTTTTTTAAAATAAATTTTAAAATTCCTGTAATTGTACTTTTGCCTGCACCCTGTCCTCCTGATAATCCCACAATTTTAGTTTTATTATCTTTTTTATAGATAGAGTAAAGCCATTCAGAAAGTGGAAGATAAAATGTGTTTAGCTTTCCTATTTTATCAACTATAGGCTTTCCTGCTACTTCTTTTTTTTTAAGAAATTTTAAGTAATCACTTTTTATCATGAGGATGATTTATACCATCAAAAATGGGAACATCCTTAAATTCAAAAGGATTAACTCCTTCTAGACAGGCTGCATTAACAACAAATGAGTTTGGATTGCTTCTTGGCTTATGATGCGTATAAATTCCACACATCGAACAAAAGTAGTGTTTTGCGTTTTTGGAATGGTATTGATAAAGCTTAAGAAGTTCTTCCCCTTTAGTAATTTTAAAATCCTCTAGACCAATTTTGTTAATCATAGTAATCCCTTTTTTTAAACAAATTGAACAGTTACATTTAATGATATTTTTTATACCATCAGGCAAGTTTACTTCTGCTTCTACTCCTCCGCAGTGACAGCTTAATTTTTTAATCATTTGAATTTCCTTTCTTTTTATCTTTAAAAGATATCCACATAAAATACACTCTTTTTATCAATGTTCACGTTTTGATTCACTTTTGATTCCAATACAGACTCATAATACAACCTTCTAGTGTGTATAATTTTTAATATTATCTAAATTGTCTTCTGATTTTAAAAAATCCCCAATATCTTCTCGATAAGAAATTAGATAGATCAAGACAACAAAAACGGTAAGCAAAAAAATGCTTCCCATATAAAGCAATGATCCTAGATAGTTTTTTAATAAAAAAATAATTATTCCATAAATTGCAGCTCTAAAAAAAACAGAAATTTTAAAAACTGCGATAATTGATAAAGAGTGAATTCCAAGATGATACATAGACATTTTTGATGGACCAAAATATCTTGAGCCTCTTGTTGAATTAATTGTGTGGATTGGAGTAATACATTTTTTAACAGTTCCTGAAAAACTACTCCACAAGCTTTCTTCTTTTGACAATGTAATGACATCGTTTTTTGTTAAACAACTATAATTTCCAAAATTAATATTCTTTCCTGCAAACAGTAGGGTAATAAGTTTATGAATTTCATAAAGTGTTTGAAAAAAAGGTCCCTCTGACCTCTTAACCCTTTTAGCCACAATAGATTCTTTTTGAACCTCTAAAGCTTTATTTACCAAAAATCTTATTTCCTCTGGTCTATCTTCACCATCTCCATCCATTACAATTAAGTGATCGAAATCCTCCTGTTTTGATAGATACCTTATAGCAAAAGCATTGCATCTAGCATGCCCTCTATTTCGCTTCATATTAAATATTTCTATCTTTTTAATTTTAGCAGGCACTTTAATCTCTGGTGGTTTAATGGTGGAGGCATCATTTACCACCATGCAATCAAATTCAGCATTCTTAATGCCTTCAATGACTTTATTTATTTCATCCAGAAGCTTAGTTAAGGACTCCCAATCATTATAAACAGGTATTAAGATTTTAAATTTTTTCATTCATCTCCTATTAGATGGGCAGAATAACCAATTACTACAGCATTAAGATTCTTTTTATAATTTAATAATTGAACTGCAGTTTCTCTATCACTTAATGGTATCCATTTTGGTCTAGATTCTAGGTGGTAAGATAAATTACCACCCCACCATTCATCACCTAATACATAATTAATTTTACTATTGTATTTTTCATCCCAAGCTTTCTGAATTTGTTTAGCATATTGTTTACCAGGAAAATCAGTTCTTTTATCGGTTTGAGTTATAGAAATATAAGCATAAGTAAATGGAGAAAAGATAAATAAAATTATAAAAACTGATACAAAGTTTTTTAATTTATTCAAATTTATTTGTGATCTAAAAATATAAATTATTAAAGTACCTGCAAATAAATAAAAAGGTGTCATCCACATAGTTCTTATTTTTGCACCCATTATCATTGAAGTAAGTAAAATAAAAAATATAGGTACTACAGTTGTTAAGAGAAGAAATGCCAACTTTTCATCTTTTAAATTAATTTTAAATTTTATTTTTTTTATAAGAAAAAGGGTCATTAAAATAAAAGGAATTAATAATACTATTTGTTTACCCAAGAAAATCATAGGATATATTAAATGGTCTAGAAAACCTCCTACCCCTCCAGTTCTTTGAAGGCCATAAAATATAGTAATATAGTTATTTTCGGTTAACCAAATTAAATGGGGTAACAAAATTAATAAGGTTATTGGTCCTGCAATAAAATAGTGTGAAAATTTAATTTTTTTTCCTTTTCTTAAGAAGTAAATAAAAACAAGTTTTATTCCTATTATTAAATAAATAAAAAGGTATTTTGATAAAATTCCTAAACCGGCAAACAAACCTAACAATACATAATCGGTTGCTTTATCATACTTGATACATCTCCAAGTATAATAAACTGTTAAAGCCCAAAAAGGTAATTGGGCTACATTTACATTGAATTCTGGTGTCGTGAAGTTATAAAAATAAATACCTTCAAGTAGAAGTATCGATAGAAGTGCTGGTTTTTTATTGTTAAAAATCTCTTCTGAAAATTTATAAACTGCAAAAAAAGCGATTATTACGAAAATCTGGCTTAACAAATAATAAGCCCAGTCCTGACTTCCAAAAATTTGATAAAATATTTCTACAGCAAACGCACTAAAGGGTGGATGCTTATTAAATCCCCAATCTAAATTACTACCCCATGCTAAAGCTTCAATTGTATCGAGTGGTAAATTTGAATTTGTTAAAGATGGAATTAAAGTCCAGATAGATAAATGAATGGCCAGAAACAATAAAAATATTTTTGAAGTATTTTTTGTCATAAAATTTACATATAATAACAATTTAAATTATATTGACAGGAATAGAAACGTTTATATACTCCCCAACTCTAAAAATATGGCAAAATATTCGGCTAAAAAGTACACTCCAAATAATAAAGAAAAATATATGTGCGCAAAGCATAAGAAATATTTCTCTCAAAAATTAACATCTTGGAGAAAGGAAATTATAAAATTAAATAATGAGAGTGCTGTTTTAAATAGTCTTGATGACAATAGTTCATCTGCTGACATTGTCGACCAAGCATCTTCCCATACTGAAAAATCAGTTGAACAAAGAGCATCTAACAGAAGAAGAAAGCTTATAAACAAAATTGATAAAGCAATTAAGAAAATAAAAGACGGGACTTATGGGTTTTGTGAAGAAACTGGAGAACCGATTGGTTTAAAAAGATTGATAGCTAGACCAATAGCAACATTAAGTATAGAGGCACAAGAAAGACACGAAAAGGAAGAAAAAATTTTTATAGACAATTAGGGTTTTGGTATTTTTTCATCTCTTCCTAGAAGATCAAATCCCTTTATTACTGCATCTCTCTTTGAAATTTCATTGTACCATCTGACTAAGTGTTTAAATTTTTTTAAACCAACATCGTGCCACTCATGACGAGCAATCCATGGAAAAGTTGCAATGTCAGCTATTGAATAGTCTCCAGCTAAAAATTGACTTTTTTCTAACCTTTCATCCAAATCTTTGTAAATAGTTTTTGCTATTTTGAAATATCTCTCTTCACCCCAATTGCTCTTGCCTGGATTGTAATGATGAAATTGATGGTGTTGACCTAACATTGGTCCTACATATGCCATTTGACCCATTAACCATTGAATTATTATACCTTTATTTTTTTCAGGATAAAATTTTCCGCTCTTTTCACCTAAGTACATTAGTATTGCCCCGGACTCGAAAATAGAGGTCTTGTTGTCGTGGTCAATAATTACTGGAATTTTACTGAAGGGACTTATTGCTCTAAATTTTGGTTCGAACTGAGCACCTTTAAGAATATTAATTTTTGTAACCTTGTACTCAAATTTTATCTCTTCCAACATAATTGAAATTTTTTTACCGTTGGGAGTGTTTGCAGTAAGTAATTCGATCACTTTGGCTTAACACCTAATCTTTCGTGCATTTCCTTTGATGAAGTAGTGAATTGAAACCTATATTTCTCATTTGGTCTTGCCCTTTTAAAACACTCAACAGATGCTAACGCTGCCTCATGAAATCCTGATAGAATAAGTTTTTCTTTTCCTGGATAAGTACAAATATCTCCAATTGCAAATATTCCTTTTTTATTTGTCTGAAAATTTTCTGTGTTAACCGTTATGGTTTTTTTGTTCATATTAAGACCCCACTCTGCAATTGGTCCAAGTTTCATTATGAGTCCAAAAAAACCCAGTATATAATCAGTTGCTATTTTTGTTTTTTTTTCATCCTCATTTTTAATAGTTATAGATTTAATATTTCCGTCACCTTCAATGCTGCTTATTTGAAATCTAGTTTTTATTTGTAATTTTCCCATCTTTTCTAATTTTTTAATTTCATTCAGGGTATGAGGGGCTCCTCTAAATTCTTCTCTTCTATGAATTAGTGTGACTTCAGCAATTTTTGATAAATCTAGAGTCCAATCTAAAGCTGAGTCACCTCCGCCAAAAATTGAAATTTTTTTTCCTTTAAAAATATTTTTATCACTGACAGAATAAAAAATGCTTTTACCTTCAAATTTTTCTGCTTCTTTTAAAGCCAGTTTTCTTGGCTCAAATGATCCTACGCCTCCAGCAATAATTATATTGGGTGCGTTAAAAACTTTATTTTTGTTTGTTTTGACTGTCCAATTACCTTTTTCATTTGAAACTTCTTGTACTCTCTCATTGAAATGAAAATTTGCATTAAATGCTTTTATTTGTTTAAGCAGATTTTCTGTTAACTCTTTTCCAGTACATTCTGGAATTGCTGGGATATCGTATATAGGTTTGTCTGGATATAACTCAATACACTGGCCACCAGCTTTATCCAAATTATCTATCACAACAGATTTTAATCCTTTAAGACCTAATTGATGAACAGCAAATAATCCTACTGGGCCTGCACCAACTATTACTACATCTGTTTTTATCATATTTAAGTTTGTTTGGATGGAGTTGTAACAACTAAACCATCCAATTCATCAGAAACTATTAATTGACAACTAAGTCTACTATTTTTTTTTGGCTCAAATGCCATATCAATCATATCCTGTTCTGCATCTTCAGCTTTTGGTAATTTATTAAACCATTCATCTTTGACATAAACATGGCAAGTAGCACATGCCATACCACCTCCGCAATCTGCATCTATTTCTGGAATATTGTTCTGAACAGCACCCTCCATAACGCTTAGACCCTTTTCAATTTCTATAGTGTTTTTGTTTCCGGAAGAATCAATATAAGTAATTTTTGGCATTCAATTAATATAGGTACAAAAAAAAATAGGGCAAGTCGTAAAACTCGCCCTATTTTAAATAATTAGCTATTTAATACTATCTTTTTGATAAAGAAGTGCTTTGCATAGCAGCAGCCCAAATTACTAGACCGAATGCTAATTTATTAACAAAGTCAGCTAAGTTATAAATAATGTTCAATGTGTTAGAGTCAATTCCACCTGCAAGGTAACCAAATACGTAACCTAGTGGGTAAATTGCCCAACCAATTGTAACTATCATTCTCATAGCACCGAAAGCAGTTGCTACGGCTTTATTACCACCTTTAGCAGCAGCTCTTCCAGCTTCTCCAGAAAAGATTTCAAATAGAATGTATATCCAACCTGCCATTCCAATTATGAAACCGACAAATTCTTGGATGTAACCGGCTTCACCTAAATATCCACCGACTAACATTACTATTGAAGCTATTAGTAGTCTCCAAAACATTGAAGTTGGAACTTTTCTAACAGCAGCTAAGATTAGATAGAATTCAACAATCTGAAGTGGAACAGTGATTAACCAATCAATATATCTGTATACTGTTGGTGTTTCGCCTGTCTCAACCCAAATGTCTCTCATGTATATGTAGTGAACGAATGCAATGAACTGGATTAATCCAGCAACAGTTACAGATGTTCTCCACGATGCAGCAACTGTATTTCTTTCTAAGAAGAAAAATACAGCACCCGCTAACATACCCATAGAAACTAACCAGAACGTAATACCTACGAAATCGTTAGTTGCTAGATAAGCAGTAGCAGCATTAGCTGAGCTAGTGATTCCGAAGAATGCAATAGCAGCTAGTGCAATCATACCTAGTTTTTTCATGAAAACCTCCCTTTCGTTTAGTTTTCGTTTTAGTTTAAATTTAAACCGTTCAAAGTTCGAGATTATCTCCCTCTCCCTTCGAACATCCCGGGACGGTATCCAAAAAGAAAGTTAATTTGAAGCTTTTTTTTTAATAAAAAGTGTTGATTTTATTGACTTTTTTGTTTTTTTTTGGGGATAATAATGATTAAATTGGGTTAAAAGGGAGTATCTGATTTGCCTGGAAATTACAAAAAAACCTATGATTCGTCTATAAAAAATAGAGAGAATTTTTGGGGGACAATATCTGAGGATGTTTTTTGGTATAAAAAACCAACAAAAATATTGAATTCCTCAAATCCTCCATTTTATAAATGGTTTGAGGACGGAGTAACAAACACATGTTACAATGCTATTGATATTCATGTCGATAAAGGCCGAGGAGATAAAACGGCTATAATTTACGATAGCCCCATTACTGGAACAAAATACAAGTTATCTTACAAAGAACTCAAGGAAAAAGTTTCGGTTTTTGCTGGAGCATTAAAAAATCTAGGAATTAAAAAAGGAGATAGAGTAATAATTTATATGCCAATGATACCTCAGGCGGTTGTTGCGATGCTTGCTTGTGGGAGAATAGGTGCAATACACTCGGTAGTATTTGGTGGCTTTGCAGCCAATGAATTAGCTAGCCGAATAGACGACTCTAAAGCAAAAATTATTATTTCCGCTTCTTGTGGTTACGAACCAGGAAGAACGGTTCATTATAAACCTTTGTTAAATAAAGCCATTGAAATTGCAAATCACAAACCAGAAAAATGTATTATTTGGCAAAGAGAAAAAGATAAAGCAGATCTGGATCCTAAAATGGATATTGATTGGGTTGAAGCTTTAAAAGGGGCAAAGCCTGCGGAATGTGAAAAAATGAATGCAAATGACTATGCATATATACTTTATACTTCTGGAACAACGGGAACTCCAAAAGGAATAATTAGAGACATAGGTGGACATGTCGTAGCTTTAAAATGGACCATGAAAAATATATATAACATAGACCAAGATGATGTTTGGTGGTCTGCAAGCGATATAGGTTGGATAGTTGGTCACTCATATATTGTTTATGCTCCGCTCTTTTATGGTTGCACTACAGTTTTATTTGAAGGAAAACCGGTGGGCACTCCTGACGCAGGTGTTTTTTGGAAAATAATATCAGAATATAAAGTAAAATCTTTATTTACTGCCCCGACTGCAATAAGAGCAATTAAAAAAGAAGATCCTGATGGAAAGTTCTTCAAAAAATATGATTTATCTAAATTTGATACTTTGTTTTTAGCTGGTGAGCGTGCTGATCCAGATACAATTAAATGGTTTGAAAAACTTTCTAATGCTCCTGTAATTGATCATTGGTGGCAAACTGAAACGAGTTGGGCAATTAGTGCTAATTGTGCAGGTATAGAAAAATTTCCAATTAAATACGGTTCTGCTTTCAAACCTGTTCCGGGTTATGATTTAAAAGTTCTAAATAGCGAAGGTAAAGAAAATAAAGCAGGTCAGATGGGTGATATTGTTGTAAAATTACCTTTACCTCCTGGAACCTTTCCAACTTTGTGGAATGCAGATGAAAGATATAAAAAAGTTTATATGTCAACTTATAAAGGTTATTACCAAACTTATGATGCTGGGCATATTGATGAGGATGGTTACGTTTGGATAATGTCTAGAACAGACGATATCATTAACGTTGCAGGTCATAGATTGTCTACTGGAGCAATTGAAGAGGTTTTAGCAGAACACAAAAATGTTGCCGAATGTGCGGTGATAGGTATTGCAGATAAATTAAAAGGCCAACTTCCAATTGGATTAATTGCTTTAAAAGCAGGTGTTGATAGAGATAACAAAGAGATTACAAAAGAATGTGTAGCTTTAGTAAGGGAAAAAGTTGGACCTGTTGCTGCATTTAAATTAGCCATCGTTGTAAAAAGATTGCCAAAAACAAGGTCAGGTAAAGTTTTAAGAGGCACAGTAAGAAAAATTGCAGATGGAGAAACATATAAAGTACCACCAACAATAGATGATCCAGCAATTTTAGACGAAATTAAAAAAGATCTTAAAGATAACAATATTTTAAAAAGCTAAGAAGCTACAAATTTAATAAGATAGTAAAGTACTCCTGTAATTATTGTTGCATAAACAAACCCCTTTAAGAATAGCTGAAGTCTAATTTTATTATTTTTAAATTGTGATTGCAGATATATATAAATCATCGTGTATATGCCAACTATGGCTATACTTAATAGAATATCAGTTGGGTTCATTTAAAAAATTAATTAAATTTCGTTGATTTTTGCAATCATACCAACTTCATAATGTCCTGGTACATTGCAAGCTGCTTCTATTTTAGCTTTGTTACTAAATTTCCATACTAATTCACCTTTTTCACCAGGTGAAAGTAAAACACTATTTGAGTGTGAGTGTCCCATTGATGGATTTTTTTTAGCCATCTGTTTCATTTTTTCTTTATCAACTTTGTCTGATAATAAAATTTCATTTTCAACCAACATCATCATTTCAGACTGATGTTTTATATGCATTTCTTTTGTTGCAATATTAAACTCGTGCACTAATTCTCCAACATTCAAAACTATAAATTTAATTGTTTCGTCTTTCTTTACATTTATTTCGGCAGGTTCATAATAATTATCGTACATCTTAACAGTGATAGTCCTCGTTGCCTCGGAGGGTTTGCCTATTTCACCAATCTTTTTCATTGGCCCGGCAAAAGCAAAATTAGGAATAAAAATTATTAAAATTAAGATAAATCTCATATAGGAAAAGTAAAGATTTCAAATTAAAAAAGAAATGATCCTAGTGTCGCAGTGTCAATCTAAAATATTTGATTTTTTAAAATTACTTATATTTTTAAATTTTATGAAAAATACAATTTTAAAAGTAATCGTTTTCTTAATACTTTGTAATCCAGCTTTTAGTGCAGATGAAAACATAGATATGCTTAATAGATTAGGGAAAGAAATAAATGTTTATTCAAAAAAGATTGTTAATGTAAATGTTGGTGACACTGTTTTTTGGAAATCAGTAAATCCTGGTCATAATGTCGAGTTCATAAAAGGCGGAATTCCTGCAGGCGTAGAAAAATTTAAATCTAAGTACAATAAAGATGCCAGCTACACTTTTAATACCCCGGGCATATATGCTTATTGGTGTACCCCACACAAAAGTATGGGCATGGTGGGTTTCGTCGTAGTAGGTAATGACAAGTCTAATCTAGAAGACATTAAAAAATTAAAATTTTACGGTAAATCAACAAAAATTGCAGAAGCTTTAATAAATTCTCTATAAATTTAAATAAAGCAGATAATATTAATCCTAAAAATTTAAAGGTTTCCCTTTGGCAGGCGAAATAATTTTACTATTTTCCATAACTATTTCACCATTTACAATTGTAGCTATTGGAAATCCTTTAACCTTATAATTATTGAAAGGTGTCCATCCGCATTTGCTCTCAATCCAGTTATCTTTAATTACAACTTCTTTGTTCATATCTACAATGGTTAAATCTGCATCATAATTTTCTTTTATGTAACCTTTATTTTTTATTCCAAATAAATCACATGGATTTTCACAAACAAGTTTAATTAATTTTTCCATATTTAATTTTCCTTTATTTACATGATCAAGCATTACAGGAAGTAAGGTTTGAACACCTGGCATTCCAGATGGTGATAAAGGATATTTTCTATTTTTTTCTTCTTTTGTGTGGGGAGCATGATCAGAACCTATGGTACTTACCAAAGATTCTTTTACCGCATCCCACAATCTTTCATAGTGATCTTTTGATCTTATGGGCGGGTTCATTTGGCTGAAAGTTTTGAGTTTTTCATAACAATCAGGAGCAAATAAAGTTAAATGTTGCGGTGTAATTTCAAAAGTTACATTATCTCTATTTTCTTTAAAAAAATCAATTTCCTGTTTAGTTGTTACGTGAAGAATATGAATTTTCTTTTTATATTTTTGAGCTATTCTTACTACTCTTTTAGTAGATTCGAGTGCACATTCCTCATTTCTCCAAACCGGGTGTGAAGTAACATCTCCTTTTTTAATAAATTTTTTTCTTAATAATAAGATATTTTCGTCTTCTGAATGTACTGAAATAATCTTGCTGCTATTAGATATAACTTTCTCTATATCTTTTTCCTTACTTACCAAAAGATTTCCTGTGGAAGATCCTGCAAAAAGTTTTACCCCACAACATCCTTCTAAAGTATTAACAGATGCTAGTTCCTTCATGTTGTAGGGTGTAGCACCAAAATAAAAAGCATAATTACAAAACATTCTATTTTTTGCGGCATTTAATTTATTTTTAAATTCTTTAAAAGTAGATGTAGGAGGATTTGTATTTGGCATTTCAAACACTGAAGTTACTCCTCCTGCTATAGCTGCCCTGCTCCCGCTTTCCAAATTTTCTGCATCGTTAGCTCCTGGTTCCCTAAAGTGAACCTGGGTATCAATTACTCCAGGTAAAACAGCTTTTCCAGATGCATCAAAAACTTTAGCACTATTTAGATCGATTTTTCCGATTTTAATGATTCTGTTTCCTGATAAAGCTATATCTAAGTTTTGAAATTTTCCCCCAATATAACAGGATCCATTCTTTATGATGAGACTATAGTTATCAGACATATTTTGTTAAATATAATATACAGTATAAACTTAAAATATGAAAAAAAATCAAATATTTTTTTTAAAGGATAGGGGTGTTGTTTTTGTTAATGGAAAAGATGCTAAAGAATTTTTACAAAATATTGTAACTAATGATATAAATAAGGTTACTAATACTTCAAGTTGTTTTGCATCTTTATTAACACCTCAAGGAAAATACTTATTTGATTTTATAGTAGTAAAGCATAAGAGTGGTTATTTTTTAGATTGTGAAAAAACACAAGCAGGTAATTTAGTAGACAGACTAAATATTTATAAACTTAATTCAACTATAGAAATATTGAATTTAAGTAATGAGTTTGAGATTGCGGTTATAAGTAAGGAGAAGTTTCTAAGTTTAGATGGGGCTTTAGATTTAGAGGGAAATACGACGATGTATCATAATGATCCGGTCATTTTAGATCCAAGATCGAAAAAACTTGGCGGAAGAATAATTGCAAATTTGGAAAAGTTAATGTTATCTATTAAAAGTCTTGGTTTAAAATCAGAAGATCCAAAAGAATACTATGATTTAAGTCATAGAAATGGCATTGCACAAATTAACACTATATACCTTCAGGACAAGGCCTTTGGTCTAGAGTGTAATTTTGAGGAACTTAACGGTATAGACTTTAAAAAAGGTTGTTATGTTGGACAAGAAAATACCGCTAGGATGAAATTAAAAAATAAATTAAGAAAGAAATTGGTTCCATTAAAATCTGAGAAAAAACTTAAAACTGGAAGTGATGTAAATTTTAAAGATAGCAAAGTTGGTACGGTTTTAATAAGTGAGCCTTATCCATTCGCTTTAATAAAGCTTGTTGACCCAGATTATTCTGAGTTTAAAGATAAAGATTTATCAGTTGATAATAATAGGTCTAAAATTGTTCAATAGCTAAATTAAAAGAACTTAAGTAAAACAACTCCTGCGAATATAACTAAAATTGACAACATTTTTAAAATTGTAAAACGTTCTTTAAGAAAGATTGTCCCAATTAAAAGAGCTATAATTACACTTGTTTCTCTCAAAGCACTAACCAAAGGTATTGGTGCCTGGGTAAATCCCCACACAACAATACCATAAACTATATATGAGATTGTTCCACCAAACCAAAATAATAGTTTAGCTTCGACAAAAACCCTTCTTACAACATCGGGTTTGTTCATAATTTTTAATAGTATATGAAAAAGTAAAGCGTTAACAATAAATGACCAACCCATAAAGCTCAAAGGAGAAATGCTAGCTCTTGCTCCGTAACCATCAACCATTGAGTATCCTCCAATAAATAATCCTGTTAATAATGCAAAACTTATTGCCTTAGCATTCTTTCTTGCAATCCATGGAAAGAAAGAATGTCGGTCTTGGGTACTTATACTTAAAATTCCAATTGAGATTATAATAATCCCTAATAATTCATATGTACTTAACTTCACTCCAAAAAATAACAATAAAACAATTGTAACGACAACAGGTCCTGTTCCACGCGCGATAGGATAAACCCTTGTGTAGTCACCATATCTATAAGCTGTAAGCAAAAACCATTGATAGCCCTGGTGTATAAATGCACTTGCTAAAATATAGGGCACACTTTCTATAGCAGGCATTGGTACTAAAAAAATAATAACTAAAGATGCAGGTACATGTCCTAAAACAATTGCAGCAACAGCCACATGTTTGTCTTTGTGAGACTTGACCATACTGTTCCATAAAGCATGTAAGAATGCTGCAAATAAAACTGCTAAAAATACAACTGTACTCATAAATTTTTTGGTGCGGTCGGAGAGACTCGAACTCTCATGGGAATCCCACACGGCCCTCAACCGTGCCTGTCTACCAGTTTCAGCACGACCGCACTACCTTTATATGCGACAATAAATGAATGACTTTTTATCTTCAAGTTGATAAATTATTTACATGTCAACACAAAATTTAGCTGATAAATCTATAGATGAAATCTATAAAAAAATTTCTTCAGTAGTACCTGAAGTTGAATGGAAATTTCACGCGCCTTTAATTGAAAAGATCAATAAATTAAAAAAAGAAAAAGACGCAGTCATACTAGCTCATAATTATCAAACTCCTGAAATTTATCATGGTATAGCAGATATCTCAGCTGACTCTCTGGCTTTAGCATTGGAAGCAGCTAAAACCAAAGCTAAGATTATTGTGTTGTGTGGAGTCCATTTCATGGCAGAAACAGCAAAATTAATGAGTCCAGAAAAAAAAGTTTTAATTCCAGATATGCAGGCCGGTTGTTCTCTTGCAGAGTCTATAACAGGAGAAGATGTAAGAATGCTTAAAGAAAAATATCCTGGTATTCCTGTAGTATCATACGTTAATACTTCTGCAGATGTTAAAGCAGAATCTGATGTATGTTGCACATCTGCTAATGCAGTTAAAGTTGTTGAATCACTTGGGTCTGAAAAAGTAATTTTTTTACCTGACCATTATTTGGCGAATTACGTGCAGAAAAATACAAAAGTAAAAATTATTTCATGGCAAGGAACTTGTATGGTTCATGAAAAATTTACGGGAAAAGAAATAGAGGATATTAAAAAAGAAAATCCAGGAATTGAAGTAATTGCTCATCCGGAATGCCCACCAGATGTTATTAGTGCTTCAGATTTTGCTGGATCCACTTCAAGCATGGTTAAATATGTAAAAGAAAATCAACCAAAGAAAGTATTATTAGTTACTGAATGTACAATGAGTGATAATGTTCAAGTTGAAAATCCAAATGTTCAATTTATTAAACCATGCAATCTGTGTCCTCACATGAAAAAAATTACACTAAATAAAGTCTATGATTGCCTTAAAAATGAAACCAATGAAATTAAAATAGGTCATAATATTGCTGAAATGGCAAGAAAATCTGTTTTGAAAATGGCTGAAATTGGTAGATAATTTTGAGTGCAAAAAATAAATCAGAAATATATTAGATCAGTTGTTCATAAAGCTTTAAGAGAGGATCTTAGTCCATCTGGAGATATATCAACCAGAAACATAAAAAATAAAAAAATTACTGCAAAAATAATTGCTGGACAACACTGTATAGTTGGAGGTTTAAATTTTGCAAAAGAAGCCTTTAAAATTTCTGATAAAAAATTAATTTTTAAATCCAAAACAAAAGATGGAAAAAAGGTATCTAAAGGAAAGGTAATTGCTTTACTAAGAGGCAAAGCTTCTGGGATTCTTAAAAGTGAAAGAGCTGCACTTAATTTTCTTTCATTAATTTCGGGTGTAGCAACAATCACAAATAAATTTGTAAAAAAAGTGAGTGGTAAATCCTGTAAAATATGTTGTACGAGAAAAACCTTGCCAAACTTAAGAGTAATTCAAAAATACGCAGTAAAACTTGGTGGAGGTACTAATCATAGATTTAATTTGAGTGACGAAATTCTAATAAAAGATAATCATATTTCTGTTAACAAAAATATTCGTGATCTAGTTAAAAGATCTATAAAGAATAGAGGGGGCAAGAAAATAACTGTAGAGGTTGATAATCTGCTTCAATTAAAAAAAATAATGGGTCTAAAATTTAATAGAATTTTATTTGATAATATGAATCCTAAAAATCTTAGAAGAGCTGTAAGAATATCAAAAAAATTTTATGAGACTGAGGCCTCAGGAGGGATTACACTCAGAAATATAAAAAAAATTGCTGAAACCGGAGTTAAAAGAGTTTCTGTAGGTCAGATAACGCACAGTGCACCTGCTGTAGATTTTAAATTAGATTTTACCGCCTAAGTTCAGCTTGAGCCGCTGCTAATCTTGCAATTGGAACTCTGAATGGTGAGCAAGAAACATAATCTAATCCAGCTCGGGAACAGAATTCTATACTTTTTGGGTCACCACCGTGTTCACCACAAATTCCTAGTTTAAGTTTTTTATTTTGTTTTTTACCTCTTTGAGAAGCAATTTTTACAAGTTCCCCCACACCATCTCTATCGATACTAACAAATGGATCTGTATCAAAAATCTTATGTTCTAAGTAATCATTCAAAAACTTTCCTGAGTCATCACGACTAATACCAAAAGTAGTTTGTGTTAAATCATTTGTTCCAAAACTAAAAAAGTCAGCGTATTTTGATATAGGTGCTGCTCTTAATGCTGCCCGAGGTAACTCAATCATAGTACCAACAAAATAATTAATTTTTATTTTATGCTTCTTCTGAATATTATCAGCTACCCTATTAACAAGTTTTCTCATTATTCCAAGTTCATCTTCTGTTGAAACTAAAGGTATCATTATTTCAGGAATTACAGACTGAACTTTTTCTTTTTTACATTCTATTAATGCAGTAAAAATTGCTGTACATTGCATCTCATAAATTTCTGGAAAAGATATCCCAAGTCTACATCCTCTGTGCCCTAACATCGGATTTAGTTCATGTAGCTCAGCAACCCTACCCTTTATTTCTTTAACTCCTAAATTGAGGGATCTAGCTACTTCTTCCATGTCTTTTTCGGTTTTTGGAAGAAATTCATGTAATGGTGGGTCCAAAAGTCTGACTGTAACAGGCAAACCCTTCATAATTTTAAAAATTTCTTTAAAGTCATTTTTTTGATGAGGTAGTAATTTATCTAAAGCAATTTTTCTATCATCTAAGTGTCTTGATAAAATCATTTGTCTAACTGACAGAATTCTTTCATCATCAAAAAACATATGTTCGGTCCTACATAAACCAATGCCTTCAGCACCAAAGTTTCTTGCCATTTTAGTATCTTGTGGTGTTTCAGCGTTTGTTCTTATTTTTAGTTTTCTAAATTCATCTGCCCATTTCATTATAGTTGAAAAATAACCCGAGATATCTGGTTTGACTGTTGGAACTAAGCCTTCCATTACTTTTCCTGATCCACCATCAATAGTAATAATATCCCCTTCCTTAATAGTGATGTTTCCTACTTTAAATTCTTTTGAATCATAATCTATGTTAATTTCTCCGGAGCCAGAAACACATGGACGTCCCATACCTCTTGCAACAACAGCAGCATGGCTAGTCATTCCTCCTCTAGCAGTTAATATTCCTTTAGCAGCATGCATTCCATGAATATCCTCTGGAGATGTTTCAACTCTAACCAATATGGTATCTTCCATTTGATTATTCATTCTTTCTGCTTCCTCAGAGGTGAACACTACTTTGCCACTTGCTGCACCTGGAGAGGCTGGCAAACCTTTTGCGATTACTTTCTTTTCCACCTGATCATCTAAAGTTGGATGAAGAAGTGTATCTAAAGTATTTGGGTCTATTCTTAAAATTGCTTCCTTTTTTGAAATTAATTTTTCTTTTACCATATCAACTGCAATTTTAATTGCCGCTTTGGCTGTACGTTTTCCATTCCTTGTTTGTAACATCCAGAGTTTATTATTCTCAACTGTAAATTCAATATCCTGCATATCTCTGTAATGTTTTTCCAGTTTGATAAACACATTTTTCAATTCTTTAAAAATTTTTGGCATTGTCTCTTCCATTGAGTCTTCTTTTGCGCCAGCATCTTCTTTTGATTTTTTGGTTATGTATCTAGGAGTTCTGCTTCCAGCAACTACATCTTCACCTTGTGCATTAATCAAATATTCTCCAAAAAATCTATTTTCTCCGGTTGAGGGATTTCTTGTAAATGCAACTCCAGTAGCACAATTGTCCCCCATGTTTCCAAAAACCATAGATTGAACATTTACTGCTGTGCCCCAATCTTCTGGAATATGATTAAGTTTTCTATAAATTTTTGCTCTTTTGCTTTCCCAAGATAAAAATACAGCCTTTATAGCTCCGAAAAGTTGTTCATATACATCTTGTGGAAAATCTTTTTTTGTTTTTTCTAATATTAAATTTTTAAAGTTTTTAATAAGACCATCCCAGTCATCAGAGTTTAGCTCGGTATCTGACAAAACACCTTTTGTTAATTTGTAATTATCAATCATATCCTCAAAAAGATGACTCTCTATACCCATAACTACATTTGCATACATTTGTATAAATCTTCTATAACTATCCTTGGCAAATCTTTTGTTTGAAGTTTTTTCTGATAAAGCTTTTACTGTCTTGTCGTTCAGTCCTAAATTTAAAATAGTATCCATCATTCCTGGCATAGATACTCTTGACCCAGATCTTACTGAAACTAGTAATGGATTTGTATTATCACCAAATTTTTTTTGAGCTATTTTCTCAATCTTTTTCAATTCTTTTTTAATTTCATTTAATAATTGAGGTGTTAATTTTTTATTTTTCTTATAAAAAATTTTGCAAAATTGTGTAGAGATAGTAAAACCAGGAGGTACAGGCAAACCAAGTCTTGACATTTCAGCTAGGTTGGCTCCTTTCCCGCCTAAAATATTTCTAGAATTTAATATTTTTTTGGCTTTATTATCTACAAAACTAAATATGTATTTTGACATTAAGCTCCTTCCAATTTTGAGAAGTCTACAAAACTATTAAACGTAGAACATAAGATTTGCAATAGCTCTAAACGATTGTTTTTAAGGTCTTTGTTTTCATCATTGACTTTGACATTATCAAAGAATTTATCTGTTGATAATTTGGTCTCAGAAAGAAGTCTTAAATGCTCCTCATAATTTTTCTTTTCCTCTTTTAGGGTAAAAGCCTTTCTAATTGTGTTAATTCTCTCAAAAAGTTCTTTTTCTTCCTGGTGTCTAAAAAGAACAGCATCGGGACCACTTTTTGAGATTAATTTTTCTTGTTCTAAAATGTTAGAAGCTCTTTTGTAGGCAGACAGTGCATTTTTTCCTAAATCTTTTGAAATAAATTTTTTCATGATTAAAGTCTTTTTATAAAGTTCCAAAAAATTGTCATTTAAATGTGAACTTACTGAGGCTTCAATAATATCCGGTCTTATCTTTTTTTCTTTAAGAATATTTTTCATTCTGTCCCTGAAAAATTTAAGCAAATCCTTATTAACCTCATTATTTATTTGTTTGACCCCTTGATCTAAATATATTTTTGTAGAATTTTCAATTAAGTCTTTGAGTTTAATTGTAAGATTATTTTCAATTATAGTTCTCAATAAACCAATTGCTGCTCGTCTAAGTGCAAAAGGGTCTTTAGAACTAGTTGGTTTTTCGTTAATTAGATAAAAACCAGTTAAAGTGTCTAATTTATCTATAATAGAAAGGGCGCAGCTAACCGGTTTTTTAGCAACAGGTGAAGAAATGCTAATTGGCAAATAGTGTTCGCTGATAGCGCGACAAACATCTTCTTCAAAACCTTGGCTGAATGCAAAATATTTTCCCATTATGCCTTGTAGTTCTGGAAATTCACCTACGAGACCTGATACTAGATCAGATTTAGAAATAGATGCGGATATTTCAATTTTTTCTTTACTCAAATCTAATTCATCCGAAATAAAATAGGCCATTTTTCTTAATCTTTGGGTTTTGTCATAAATTGAACCAAGCTTTTCGTAAAACGTAACATGTCTTAACTTGTTAATCTGTTTAATGAGATTTAATGATTTATCTTTTTCCCAAAAAAAACTAGCATCAGAAAGCCTGGCCTCCACTACCCTTTCATTTCCTTCTCTGATGAATTTCTTTGTGTCTTGTTTGTTTGTAACAATAATAAATTCATTACTTATCTGTTCTTTATAATCGATTAAAGTGAAGTATCTTTGATGAAATTGTAGAGTTGATTTAATTACCTCTTTAGGTAATTTCAAATAGTTTTTATCAAATTTCCCAAGAATTATTCTTGGTTTATCTACTAAATTGCTCACTTCAGTTAACAAAGATTGGTCAATAAATTCCTTGCAAGATCTATTCTTACAAATTGATTGAATTTTTTCAGAAATCAATTTTTCTCTCTTGTTGTTATCAAGAATAATTTCATTTTTCCTTAAAAATTCACTGTATTCTTGAATATCTTTAATTTTTTTTTGCTTTATCTCAGTGTCTTCCTCCACAACTGTAAAATTAACAGTCTCCAAATGGGCGTATTTGAATTTAAGATGTTTTTGATTAAATACTGATAGAATAAACCTAAGTGGTCTGCCCCAATTTAATTCAAAATTCGACCATTTCATTGATTTTTTCCAAGATATTTTGTTCAAAGATTTTGGAATAATTTTAATAAGTTCGTCCTCTGTGTTTATTTCCTTCCCTTCAATTTTTGCAAAATAAAAAGTTCCTTTTTCTAATTCTTTTTTATACAAATTCTCAACTTTTATACCTTTTGATTTTGCAAAATTTTCAATTACATTTTGTGGAACACCTAATTTTGGACCCTTAATTTCAGAGGATAAAATTTGAATTTTATTTGATAAACCTGAAACAAAACTAGTAAGTCTTGTTGGGGTAGAATAAACCTCGAAAGTTTTATATTTTAAATTTAGAGAAGACATTTCTTCATTTAAAAATTTTTTGAATTGAGTTCTTGCGCTTATTTGCAAGTTCGGAGGTATTTCTTCACTAAAAAGCTCTATAAGTAATTCTGACATTTACTTTTCTTGATTTTCCAACCAAGTAGACCCTGAACCTTTGGCCATATCCCTGATTCTATTTATATAACCTGTTCTTTCAGCAACAGCAATCACTCCTCTTGAGTCTAATAAGTTAAATATGTGACTTGCCTTCAAACATTGGTCATATGCTGGAAGAGGAAGTTTTTTTTCTAACATAGATTTACATTCTTTTTCTGCAATTTCAAAATTTTTCAATAAAGACTCTGTGTTTGCGTGATCAAAATTATATGCCGAAAATTCTTTTTCTGATTGAAGATATACGTCCCCATACTTTACCCCATCATTATTCCAATCAATGTCAAATACATTTTTTTTTCCTTGAACAAACATACAAATTCTTTCCAAGCCATAAGTGAGTTCTACAGATATTGGATTGCAGTCAATACCAGTCATTTTTTGAAAATAAGTAAATTGAGTTATTTCCATACCATCGCACCAGACTTCCCATCCTAATCCAGCTGCTCCTAAAGTAGGACTTTCCCAATCGTCTTCTACAAATCTTATATCATGATCTTTTACCTGGATTCCTATTGCTGCTAAACTTTTTAAATATACTTGTTTAATATTTTGGGGTGATGGTTTGATAATAACTTGGTACTGATAATAATGTTGTAAACGATTGGGATTTTTTCCATATCTTCCATCTGCAGGTCTTCTCGATGGCTGAACATAAGCAGCTTTCCATGGTTTTGGTCCTAAGGATCGAAGAGTAGTTGCCGGGTGAAATGTTCCTGCTCCAACCTCTAAATCATATGGCTGAAGGATTACACAACCGTACTTTCCCCAAAATTTTTGTAAATTAAAAACTAGGTCCTGAAAAGTTATATAAAATTTTTTTTTACTTTTTATTTTTTTTGGCATTTATAAACCAAATTTTTGCCACAGAGCTCTTTCTTCGATGGCCTCTACAATACTGTCAACTTGACTATCTATTGAAGATGATAACTTTCTTGCGATAAATCCTTTGGGTTTTTCTAATTTTTTTATTACAATATTTTCTCCAAATTTTTCTCTTAAAATTTGTTCTGCATTTCCAAGTCCATCTATAAGCCCTAATTTTAGAGATGCAGAACCCGACCAAAACTCGCCAGTAAAAATATTGTTTTTTTCTGGCTCTTTTAATTTTGCGCCACGACTTTTTTTAACAAGATTAATAAAATCTTTATGCAATTCTAATTGCAATTTTTTAATGCGTTGAATATCCTCATCTTTTTCTTCTTTAAAAGGGTCTAAAGTACTCTTATTTTTTCCTGCAGTATAAACTCTTCTTTGGATTCCAATTTTCTTTATCGCATCCTGAAATCCAAAAGACGCTGAGATTACTCCTATTGATCCAACTATTGAGCTTGAGTTTGCATAGATTTCATCTCCAGCACACGCTATTAGGTATCCGCCCGATGCAGCTACATCTTCGGCGAAAACGATGACTTTTTTATTATTTTTTTTAGCTAACTGCCTTATATAATCATGTATTAAATGTGACTGTACCGGAGAGCCCCCTGGTGAATTAATTGATATAGCAATATTTTTGGCTTTTTTAAAAGAAAAAGCTTTTTTTATTATTTCTTGTTGTCCTGAAAAATCTATGCCCTGTCTAAATCTGCCCGCAGAACCAATAACTCCAGAAAGTCTGATATGTGGCACTATTAATTTTTTTTTAAAAAAAGAAAACATATGATTTTGATTAACTTAATTTCTTATATCAGCACTAAAAATTAATTAAAATATAAATTACGCTACTCTTGGTTGAAATTGAAGTGCGTCACAGATGTATTAATTAATAATTTTTTAAAGTATATAATAAAATTATGGGTTCTGTAATACCTTTAAAAAAATCTGCTAACTCTGCCTATTTGGATTTGAAAAACCATCTTAATGGGAAGATTGAAAATGTAGAAAAGCTTATATCTTTGAAACTCCAAAGTCATGTGGAGCTTATTAAAAAAATTAGTGACTATCATTTAAACTCAGGTGGAAAAAGAATTAGAGCACTATTAACTATGGGCTCTGCAAAATTAGGAGGTTATTCTAACGGATCTAGAGATATTAATTTAGCCGCTTGCGTTGAGTTGATTCATAGTGCAACTCTTTTGCATGATGATGTAATTGATGAAAGCAAGGTAAGACGTGGAAATAAAACTCCGAACTCTATTTGGGGAAATCAATCTTCGATTTTAGTTGGTGATTATTTGCTTAGCAGGTGCTTTGAAATGATGGTAGAAGATGGAAGTTTAGAGGTACTAAAACTTTTATCATCTACATCATCTAAAATTGCTCAAGGAGAAGTTATGCAACTTCAGTATAAGGGGGAGGCAGATCTTCTTGAAGACAGTTATATTAAAATTATTAATCTAAAAACAGCATCACTTTTCTCAGCAGCAACCAGAGTTGGTGCCTGTATTTCAAAGTTAGATGAAAAGAAAAAAGATGCATTAGAGTCTTATGGAAAAAACTTAGGTTTAGCATTTCAAATAGCTGATGATGCTTTAGATTATTTTTCTAAAGAAAAAATTTTTGGAAAAGAAATTGGAAAAGATTTTTTTGAGGGTAAAGTAACGCTCCCAATAATTATTTGTTTTCAAAAAGCAAACACTATCGAAAGAACATTTTTAACAAATATATTTAGAAAATCAGAGAGAAGCAAAGAAGACTTCGAAAATGTATTGAAATTAATAAAAAAATATAAATCTTTAGATAGTACTTTTAAAAGAGCAGAATATTTTGTAAATGTTTCCTACGATGCTCTGGGAATATTTGAGAATTCCGAAGAAAAAAGAATTTTACAAAATCTTACTAGTTTTAGCTTAAATAGGTCTTATTAAGGATAAAGGACTTCTTTAGCCCAAAAGTCTTTCTCTTTTTTATAATTCAATCTTTCATGAACTCTATTCTTAATTTCCAACCAAAACTCAATTTCTTTCGGGATAAGTCTCCAGCCTGACCAATGTTGAGGTCTTGGAACCTTATTTTGATCTGGATATTTGTTTTCAAATTCTTTAATTTTTTTTAAAAATTCATCTCTATTCTTCATCACTTGCGACTGAGAAGAAGCCCATGCCCCGATTCTACTTCCATAAGCTCTTGAGTTAAAATAATCATCTGCTTCTTTGTTATCTACAACACTTACTTTTCCAGATATTCTGATTTGTCTCCTTAAACTTTTCCAATGAAAACACATTGATGCATTTGGGTTTTTTTTTAGATCTTTGCCTTTTTTGCTATTAAAGTTTGTATAAAAAACGAAACCTTTTTCACTTAAACCTTTGAGAAGAACCATTCTTACACTTGGAACACCTTCTGGACTGACGGTTGCTAAAGATAAAGCATTTGGATCATTAATTTCACTTTTTTTAGCAACTTCAAACCATTTTTCAAATAAAACTATAGGATTTGCTTCATCTTCAAAACAATTATCCAGTCCTAGCGAATTTTGGCCACTTTTTTGATTCATAATTTATATAAAATAATTTATACATTAATTATCGATGTCTTTTAATACTTTTGGAAAAATATTTAGATTTACCACATGGGGTGAGTCACATGGTCCATCTATAGGCTGTATTGTGGATGGTTGTCCTCCAAATATCGCTTTATCTGAAAAAGACATCCAAAAGGATATGAATCGCAGAAGACCGGGTAATTCAAAGTTTGTCTCGCAAAGGAAAGAGTCAGATAAAATTGAAATTTTATCAGGTGTCTTCAACGGAAGAACAACAGGAACACCAATTTCAATATTAATTGCTAATGAGGATAAAAGATCCAGGGATTATGAATCAATTAAAAATAAGTTTAGACCAGGACATGCGGATTTTACCTACTTTAAAAAATATGGAATTAGAGACTACCGAGGAGGTGGTCGACAATCAGCTAGAGAAACTGCATCAAGAGTAGCAGCAGGAGCAATTGCAAAAACAGTTTTAAAAAATATTATTGGGAAAAAATTTAACATTAATGGAGCAGTTACGCAATTAGGTTTAATGGGTTGTGATAGAAAAAATTGGAATAACAATGAAATAAAAAGAAACCCCTTTTTCTGTCCTGACAAAAAATCAGTTAAGCTTTGGGAAAAATATCTTTTAGCAGTAAGAAAATCTGGTTCATCCTGTGGAGCAATTATTGAATTACGTGCTAACGGAGTTCCTGCGGGGCTTGGGGCACCAATTTATTCAAAACTTGACTCTGATATAGCTGCAGCTTTAATGAGTATCAATGCTGTTAAGGGTGTAAATATTGGATCTGGTATGAGCTCTGCATATTTATCTGGAGAAGAAAACTCTGATGAAATACGATCTAAATCTGGAAAAATAAATTTTAAGAGTAACAACGCTGGTGGTATACTTGGCGGTATATCCTCTGGGCAAGAAATTGTTGCCTCATTTGCAGTAAAACCAACGTCCTCTATAATTAATAGTAGAGAGACAATTGATAAAAAAGGTAAAAATACAAAAATATCTGTACGAGGTCGCCATGACCCTTGCGTTGGCATAAGAGCGGTACCTATAGGAGAGGCAATGCTATCTTGTGTATTATTAGATCATTTCCTTATGAATAGAGCTCAGTGTGGCTAGGAAAGGCTTTTGTTTTTTGCAATAACGACGTTGGAATTTAAAACATTCTCAATTTTTTGAACAATACTTTCACAATCTAAACCAGCGGTTTTGTACATTTTATCTGGTGTATCTTGGTCTAAAAATCTATCAGGTAAAATCATAGATCTAAATTTAAGTCCCTTGTCAAAAAAACCTCTATCGGACAATAATTTTGTAATATGAGATCCGAATCCACCTATAGAACCTTCTTCTATTGTTATAATTGCTTCATGATTTGATGCTAATTCAATTATAGATCTTTCGTCTAAAGGTTTAGCAAATCTAGCATCAAAAATACTTATAGTAATACCTTTTTTCTTGAGCACCTCCGAGGCTTTTTTACATTCATCTAACCTGGCCCCAAAATTTAAAATAGCTAAATTTTTTCCTTCCAAAATAATTTTTCCTTTTCCTATCTCAAGAGTTTCTTTAATGCCTGGCAATTCAACACCGGTCCCATTTCCTCTAGGATATCTAAATGCTGAAGGTTTATCATTAATGTTTACAGATGTGTTGACCATCCGTACTAATTCGGCCTCATCGCTTGCTGCCATAACTATAAAGTTCGGCAAGGTTGACAAATAAGTTATATCAAAAGATCCGGCATGAGTTGGTCCATCAGCTCCAACTAGTCCTGCTCTATCAATAGCAAACCTGACAGGTAATGATTGTATTGCAACATCATGTACAACTTGGTCATATGCTCTCTGCAAAAAAGTAGAATAAATTGCAGCAAATGGTTTATATCCTTCAGTAGCTAAACCAGCTGCAAAAGTCACACCATGTTGTTCTGCAATACCTACATCAAACATTCTTTCTGGAAATTTTTTCTCAAATAAATCTAATCCTGTTCCCGAAGGCATAGCTCCAGTGATAGCTACAATTTTTGTATCATTTTCTGCATGCTTTATAAGTGCATTTGCAAAAACTTTAGTATACGAAGGTGTTTTTGATTTTCCCTTAGATTGTTCTCCAGTTAATACATTAAATTTTGAAACTCCATGATACTTATCTCCAGATTCTTCTGCTGGCTTGTAACCCTTTCCTTTTTTCGTAATTGCATGGATTAAAATCGGACCTTCATGTCTTGAGTTTTTTACATTTTCTAAAATAGTTACTAAATTATTTACATCGTGGCCATCTATGGGACCTATATAATAAAATCCTAATTGATTAAAAAGAGTTCCGCCTGTTACCATGCTTCTTAACATATCCTCTGCTTTACCAGCACTTTTAGAAAACCTTTTAGAAAAAGCAGAAAGTATTAGTTTAATTGTTTCTCTTAAACTAAAATAAATTTTTCCTGATAGAAGTCTTGCTAAATATTTGCTCATTGCCCCAACGGGACGAGCTATGGACATATCATTATCATTCAAAATCACTATTAGTTTAGACTTCATTGCACCTGCATTGTTCATTGCTTCATAAGCCATTCCTGCGCTCATCGCGCCATCACCAATTACAGCTACTACATTGTTATTGTCATTAGATAATCTTTTGGCAGTCGCCATCCCTAAAGTTGATGAAATTGAGGTTGAGCTATGTGCGGCTCCGAAGGGATCATATTCACTTTCTGCTCTTTTTGTAAAACCTGAAAGGCCGCCACCTTTTCGAAGAGTTCTGATTCTATCTCTCCTACCTGTAATTATTTTGTGAGGATAACATTGATGGCCTACATCCCACACCAATTTATCCTTTGGTGTATTAAAAACATAATGCAAAGCTACTGTTAACTCTACTACACCAAGCCCTGCTCCTAAATGACCACCAGTTTCTGAAACTACATCGATTAGCTCTGATCTTAATTCTTGTGAAACTTTCTCTAATTGATTTTTTTTAAGCTTTCTAAGATCTGCAGGATAATTAATTTTATCTAATAGTTTTTTACTCATTAATAACTTCTGTCCAATATAAAGTCTGTAATTTCAATAAGATTTTTTGATTTGTTTCCATATTTTTTTAACTTATCTATTATCATTTTTTTTCTACTGAAAGCAAACTCTAATGTTTTTTTATACCCTAATAGTTTGATAAGAGTAGATTTGCCCTTTTTTTTATCTTTCTTAACTGGTTTACCAACATTTTTTTTACTTCCCCTTATATCTAAAAGATCATCAGCAATTTGAAACAAAAACCCAAGCTCTTCACCTATAAGTCTCATTTCTCTTTTTATTTTATTATTTTTACTTGCAATTATAGATGGGGCTAAACAGCAAAATTCAAATAATTTACCTGTTTTTTTCTTTTGCATATTTATAATTTTCGAAGCTGCAATTTTTCTTTTTTCATAGCTTAAATCAAGAAATTGCCCACCTGCAATTCCTGTATGACCTGCACACTCAGCTAATTTTTTTAAAAGTATAACTTTTGTAGCGGGTTTAACTTTATATTTTTTATCAGTGATAATCTCAAATGCCATTGTCAGTAAAGAATTGCCTGCTAGAACAGCTGTTGATTCTCCAAACTTTGCATGGGTTGAGGGCTTGCCCCTTCTTAATTTATCATTATCCATACACGGAAGATCATCGTGTATCAAAGAATAGGAATGAATACACTCTACAGCAGCACAAATATTTATTACTTTATTGAAATTTAAATTAAATATTTTCGCAGTATTTAATATAATTGTAGATCTAATTTTTTTTCCTCCAAATAAAGTTCCATATTTCATTGCTGGTATAAGATTGGAATAATTTTGATTTGTAAAATATTTCCTCAAAAATCTATCAACTATTTTTGCATTTTTTTTTATTTTTTTTTGCATTTAAAATATCTGAAATTATTTTTTTTTCCCTTTAGAGTTTATATCTCTTAACTTTTCCTTAAAAATATTATCAACATGATCGTTTAAAAGCAAAAGTCTATCGTAGTCCCTTTTTGAACCTTCAAGATTAGCATTGTCCTTTTCCAATCTCTCAAGAATATCCATTATTTCTGATTTTGCGTCGTTTATTGATTTACTTTTAATATCAGGTGGAATATTTTTCGTTTTCATAAAAATGATAATAATCTTAATATGAAAAATATCTATAAAAATTCTGAGCTAAACTTGAATAAAGCAAAAAAAATTTTGGATAAAAACAATATAATTGCTGTTCCGACTGAGACTGTTTATGGCCTTGCAGGAAATGCATACTCTAACAAATCAATCAAAAGAATATATAAACTTAAAAAAAGACCCAAAAAAAACCCGTTGATTATTCATTATTATAAAATTAAAGACTTAAAGGAAGATGCGTATATTGATGAAAAATTTTTAAAACTTTATAAAAAATTTTCTCCTGGACCCTTAACTTATATTTTACGAAAGAAAAAAAAATCTAAAATTTCTTCATTTGCAAACGGTAAACTAAAAACTATAGCAGTCAGATTTCCTAAAAATGTTATCATAAGGAATTTGCTTAAAAAATTGAACTTTCCTCTTGCAATTCCAAGTGCAAATATATCAAGCAATGTGAGTCCTGTGGGTGCGGCTGATGTAATAGATGAATTTGGAAAAAAAATTAATTTTATTTTAGACGGCGGAACATCAAAAATAGGGTTGGAGTCTACAGTAATAAATTTATATGGAAAAACAAGAATCCTTAGACCTGGAGCAATAAATCATAAAAAAATTAGCAAAGTTTTAAAAAAAAAGATAAGAATTTCAACAAAACCAAAAAAATTAGTCTCTCCTGGTCTGCTTAAAAGGCATTATTCTCCAGGAATTCCTATCAAACTTAATTGTAAAAAATCAGAAGATAAAGCCGCATTTATAGTATTTGGAAAAAAGTATAAAAAGGCTCACAATGTATTTAATTTGAGTCAGAATGGTAACTTAAAAGAAGCTGGAAAAAACTTGTACAAAACTTTGAGAAAAATAAAAAACTTAAAATATAAGAAAATAAATATTGTTAAAATTCCAAACCATAATATTGGCATCGCTATAAATGACAGATTAAAGAAAGCTGCTTATTAAATGTTTCTTCAAATTGAAAATCTTACTAAAAAATTTAAAAATGCTTTAGCAGTAGATAATATAAGTTTTAATATAGAAAAAAATAAAACTATTGGATTGCTTGGACCTAATGGTTGCGGAAAGACCACTTCCATTGGAATGATGCTTGGTTTAATAAAACCTACTAGTGGACAAATAATTATAGACAACAAAAATTTAGATTCTTTCAAGAGAGATGACATATTAGCCCGAATTAATTTTGCATCACCATATGTTGAACTTCCAAAAAAACTTACTGTAAAACAAAACCTGGAAGTCTATGGGAGATTATATGGAATAAAAAATTTAAATGAACGTATAAATGAAATATCTGAAGATTTAGATATAAAAAGTTTTTTTAATAGACAAACTGGAGAATTATCATCTGGACAAAAAAATAGAGTTTCCTTAGCCAAATCATTAATCAACAAACCAGAGATTTTATTTTTAGACGAACCTACTGCCAGCTTAGACCCGGACATTGGCGATTTTGTAAGAAGTTATATTCAAGAATATAGATCTAAAAATCAGGTCACTATTCTTCTCGCCTCACATAATATGAATGAAGTTGAAAGACTTTGTGACAGCATAATAATGATGAAAAAGGGAAAAATTATTGATAGAGGAACTTGTGAGGAGATAATACAAAAACACGGAAGAAGTAATCTTGAAGAAACTTTTCTCAAGTTAGCGAGGAGCAGAAATGAACTTTAATAAAATTTATGCTCTTGGGCTTAGACACTTGTACTTGATAGGTAATTCCTTACCAAGAATCGTAGATTTAATTTATTGGCCTACTGTCCAAATTTTTCTATGGGGATTTATATCTAAATTTTTTACATTAAATTCAGAGTATTACAGTAATACTATCGGCGTAATACTTACGGCTGCAATCTTGTATGACTTTTTGTTTAGAGCAAGTATTAGTTTTAACATGATGTTCTTAGAAGAAATATGGAGTAGAAATTTTACTAATTTGTTTATAGCTCCAATTAAAATAAGTGAAATTATTACATCTTTAACTTTAACAGCAGTTTTAAGAACTCTTATTGGTTTAATTCCAGCAGCAATCATAGCAATACCCCTTTTTGGTGTTTCGGTTTTTAAACTTGGCTTGCCATTATTATTCTTGTTATTATCTTTATATTTTTTTGGTATTACTCTGGGTCTTTTAGTTGCCTCAGGGTTATTAAGGTTTGGTCCATCATTTGAAAATGTTGCTTGGGCAAGTTTATTTTTTCTGGCTCCTTTAGGCTGCATTTACTATCCGATAGAAATACTCCCTACCTCGCTGCAATTTGTGGCGAAAGGACTTCCATTAGTTCATATATTTGAGGAAATGAGAAGCATTCTAATGAATGGTACTGTAAATTATTTCGACATAATTAAATCAATATCTATATCTATAGTTTATTTTGTTTTGGGCATTATAGTTTTTTACGCTTCCTATTTTGGTGCCAAAAACAGAGGAACATTGATAAATATGGGTGAGTAATTTATATGAAATTAGTTGATTGCTTCATGTATTTTGATGAAGATTTAATATTAGATATCAGATTAAATGTTCTTTATGACTCTGTTGATAGATTTATTATTGCGGAAGCAACAAGAGACCATGCAGGAAAAGAGAAAAAATTAAATTTTAATTTAAATAATTTTTCAAAATTCAAAAATAAAATTGAATATTTAATTATAGATGATTTGCCCATAAAAGTTACTAAAAAAAAAGATGACTGGCATGAGAATCACCTAAGGGATCAATTCCAAAGAAATTCTTTATCAAAAGGTTATAAAAATTATCTTGATAATGATCTTATTATGATTTCCGACATAGATGAAATACCGGATCCAAAGAAAATATCTTCTTTTAAATTAGAAAAAAAATATGCTTGTTTCCTACAAAAAAACTTTCAATCAAAATTAAATTTATTAAATACTAGCGATGGCTACTGGCCCGGAACTAAAATATGTCAAAAGAAAAATTTAAGATCCCCACAATGGTTGAGAGATATAAAAACAAAAGAAGTACCTTTTTGGAAATTTTACAAACCTAAACAACCACAATTAATAGAGAATGGTGGTTGGCATTTCAGTTTTTTAAAACACCCAGAAGATATCGTAACAAAAATAAATTCATATTCTCATCAGGAATTTAATAAGCCTGAATTTATTAATCCCACGAAAATTAAAGAAAAAATTAAAAATAAAATAGATTTATTTGGAAGAAAAATTACCTATAAAAAAGTTGAAATTGATAAACACTTTCCAGACTATATTGTAAAAAATAAAGAAAAGTTGAAAGAATGGATTGCTTAAATTCTTAGTCTTTTTTTTCCAAACAAACACTCATCCAATAAGCAAGGTTTTAAAAAAGGTTTTTGTTTAAAAAATAAATCTATTTCTTTGTGATTGTTTATATCTTTTGTAAAGAACTTGTAAATTAATTCTGTTGTAAATATTCCTCCATTTTTTTTAGAAATTTCGACTTTAGAATCATCCCTTAAAATTTTAGTAATAAAAAGTGAAGGATAAAAATTTTTTTCTTCGGGGTCTTTTTCTCTAAACCAGTGATCAGAACTATATATAACCATAATTTCTTTTCTTTCATTTTCTTTTAATAGATCATTTATTTTTTTTATAGCATTATCTACAAGTTTGAGATTTAAAGTGTATGAAGACACTCTGCCTTTAAGCTTTTCATTAAAAATTGTTTTTGCATAATCAGCTGGTAGATGGGGTATATTTACATGAAAGAAGCCAAAGTGGGTATCTCCTTCGAGAAAACTCTTGATATCTGAAAAGTAAACAGTTTTAGCGCCATCTATATCTGTAATACCATTTAATCTTTCATCAATTTTAATTTTTTTTATTCTATTTATTTCGTTTAAAATACTTTCGTCATTAATTTCGTTTTGATAAATATTGTACACATTTTCTTGATTTTTATTTAATAATGTAAAAAAGTTCTTTACCTTGTCTAGTGGTGAAAAAACGAAAAATATTCCTTTTAAATTTTCCTTAATTGGTCTTTTAAAAGCTTGATTTATTGAAAGTTTTTGAGTGTTTTTCTCTTTACATGTCTTCAACTTATTAGACTTCAAATAAACTGAACAATATGGACTTACTGAAGAAAAAATATTTGATTTTAAGCCTAATCTATCAAGGCGTCCAAAAATAGTATTATTAAAATTATAATGATGTAAATTATTCTTTTTATCCCTCATATAATAGGTTCTGTTTTGAATATCAAAACCATTTGGATTAATACCCATTAACTGGGATGGTATAGAAACAATAGTTTGTTTGGCAGGCATATACATTGCTTTATGAAAAACTGATTTACTTTTAAAAATTTCAAAATTTTCTAAAAATTTTTCATCTTTAAAAGCCAACTGCGGATCAAATTCATCAAATACTATCCAAAGTACTTTTCTCTTTTTTGATGAAACGTTAATTTTATTTACTTCATAATCAAATTTCAAAGTTGCAGATTCTTCTTTGCTGGAAGAAGAAGTATAATTAATTTCTCTAAAAAAAATTAGAAGGAAGAAAATATAACCAAAGATAGTGAAAAACCTTAAAAATTTTAATAGTTTTTTTTTAAAAAAATAAATTATACAGAAACAAATCGTATAGGGTAAAATAAATCTTATAGTTCTTATATAAACTTCATATTCAGAGTCAGGATATAAAAAAAAGACTTTTGATATAAAATAGGACAGAGTTATGTAATTACTTGAGTAAAAGAAAGTTTGAATTGTTTGAACAAATACCCAGGTAAGAAAAATATAGACTAAAAAATAGCTTAAATTAATATTGAATTTTTTCTTAAGGAATTTGAATATTTCGTTCAATATTAAAAAAAAAATTATAGAAAATACAAAAAGAAAGCTTAACTCTACTACTTTGGTAGCCGACCCAATAGATACAAAACTTGCAAATTTTACAAAATAATAACTCGAAGTAAGCAATAATGATAAACCAAATATATCTAAAAAAGATAAATTACTTATTTCGTTGCTATTTACTGTCTTCTCCCTCATTTTTTTCGTTATCTTTCTTAGAAAATTTATCTTTTATTTTTTTTATATTTTTTTTTATAAAATTAATTGAATAAGTTACATATAGAAAAACTACACCAGCTAATGCTATAAGGGCTTGAATAATAAATGCTCCTGCTCCAGGATCCGCATATGCATTTGCGTGTGTTGTGAAAAAAAATAATGAAAAAAAAACTATTATTGGCATTTGGATTTGATTAGAAGATTTTTAAATGAAAAGGGTTAGAAAGTCTAGCTAAATTAATACCTTATTGAAAGTTAGTCAAATATTTAGCGGCGGCTAACGCTGATTTGCCAATGTTAGATAGATTTTTTTTCTCAAAATCTTCAAGTTTATCTTCTAATAGATTTGAATTTCTTTTCAGATTATCTAAAAGATTTGGCAAAGAATCTATTTCATTTATATTAATAGTATTGCCAATAGTTTTTTTAAAAATCTCCTCAAGTGCAATAAAATTAATTTTTTTATAATTTTCGTTGTGAATTTTTTTTGAGTAATCAATATAGACTACAGGCTTTTTTAAGGCTAAAGCAAATTCCATGGCTATCGTAGAATTATCAGTTATTAATACAAAAGACTTCTCCATGCTTTCGATGTTTGAAGATTTTTTATCTATCTCAAATAAGTCAGAATTTTTAAATAAATTTTGTATTTTTTTTACATTTTTTTTATTTCTTTTAAAAATTTCTGGATGAGGTCTCAAAATAACTTTATATCCATTTTGGCAAAGTAAATTTACAATTCTATCCCCGTGGTCATTAAAAAGATTTTTGTCATTTTTATTCCAAGATGGGGCAAATAATATTGTATTATTTGAAGTCAAATTTGAATTGATTTTTTGTTTTAAGTAATCCAGGTAAAAATAACCAGTATTTAGTATTTTTTTACTTTTTAATTTATTAACTTTTTCATTATTAATTATTTCTTTTTTTTGATAATCACCATTTGTTAAAATTATATCAAAATTATCAAAAGCCATGGGATCATAAATCATATGTGTACTAGCAAGTGAGTGAAAATAATATACATAATTCTCACAAAACCTTGATTTTCTAAAGTTATTTCCTATGTTTGTCATAGTCATAATTAAAAAATTACAACTTATTAAATTAAAAAAAAATAATCTGATCAGTCCTTTTCCAATATAAAAAATTTCAATATTATTTTCTTTGTGATAATTGTATTCATTGATATCAGAAGTAACAATTAATGAATTGGGTTCAAATTTTTTAAGTTCGAGAAAAAAATCTATATAAAAATTTTTGTAAAATAACGACTCTGAATAAAAAACAAATTTTTTTTTATTTTTATCTAATAAGAAAAGTTTTAAAAGATTTTTTATTTGAAAAATAAACATTTTAATAGATTTTTTTACTGAAATTTTTTAAGTCATTTAAATCATCAAATTCATACCAGTAATCTTTGGTAGGCAAACACTTAATTTGTACATTTTCTTTTATAACTTTGTTTAAAAATTGAGAAATATGAAGTTTTGAATTTTTTTTATTTTTGATAATTAGTTTTTTTATTAACTTTATTTTATCTTTCGGAATATATATGATGCCCATATATTGACCCATGACATTTTTTAAAAATTTTATTTTGTTTCCTATTTCAGTTAGATTTTTTCTTTTATCATATTTCAAAGTTTCGCAATCTTTTAATATACTTTTTCCCCTTATTCTCCAAACTTTTTTCCAATTTTTGTTAACTGGTATAATAATTTCATTTTTTGCTTTGCTATATATAGATTTGATAATATTTTTTGAAAAGTAAATATCAGAATAAGAAACTAAAGTATCATTTTTACATTTTTTAAGTCCTATAAGAAGTGAGTGAAGCATTTCCTTTGTATTAAAATCTTTATTGTTTACAAATGAAATATTTTTATTTTTAATTTTGTCTATAATATTTTGCTTTTTAAAACCTACTACAATATTTATTTTTTTAACGAAATTAAATGATTTGGCATTAAAAACTATATTCTCAAGTAAAGTTTTATTTTTTACTTTTAACAAACTTTTATTAATTTTAATTTTGCCGTAAACTCTGCTACCTTTTCCTGCTGCTAGTATAAGAAGATCCATAAAGAAAGTTTTTAACTATATTTTTGATTTCTCTATTTGAATTATTATATCTTTCGGGGTGAAACATAAAGCAAAGAATTTTTTTATTTAAATGTTCTGCAATTTCTATAAATCCATCATTAGAGTTTGATACCACTCTAAATTTCTTGCCAATTTTTTTAATAACATTGTTGTGGTATGAGTTTGTTATCAGATTTCTATACTTAATGTATTTACTGTTTTTAATAATTTTTAAATAATGAGTTTTTCTAACATGATTTTTTGATTTTGAAAATTTACCAGAATTCAAAGATGCAATTAATTGGAACCCTCTACAGACAGCTAACACTGGTTTGTTCTTTTTTGTAAATGATTTGAGAAGTTTTTTTTCAAATATATCTCTTTTATGGTCAATTGCTCTTTTGCTAAACTTCCCTATTTCTCCTCCTCCACAAATCAATAAAGCATCAGAATTTTTAGATATACTATTTATAACTTTAGAATTTAAACTATAAGAAGTGTTAGCTTCAAAATTAATTGAATTAAAAAAATTAATCCAATCTTTTGATACAATTAAAATTTCCTCATTATATTTATTTCTTTTTATAATTGGAGCTATAAAAATCTTTTTCATTTGATAACGATTAACATTTTTTTGTTACAATCCATTAATATTTTTTTTGATTTTTTTAGATTTTCATATTGTAATTTTCCAACGCCGATAGAAGCTGGAATGTTCAATTCTAAACATCTTATTGCCATATGAGAATTTGATCCGCCATATTGTGTTATTAAACCTTTTATTCTGTTATTAAATATATAATCATAACCTGGGTCGGCATTTTTGATTAAAACAATTTTATCTTTTAAAGATTTTGCTTTTGAATTTTGTAAATCAATACATTCTCCTGTTATCATTTCTGATGTAATGAAATTAATCTTGTTAAATCTTTCTTCAAAAAAATATATATCTTGTTCTGAGCTTATTACGTCTGGCAATTTAATCATTTTCATAATTTCAAACTCTTTTTTGTTTTTATCAATTTCTTCTTTCATAGAAGTTTTTAGTTTTCTTGCTTCTAAAGTTGAATAATAATTAATTATATTTTTTATATCTATAAATGACATATCGTTTCTGCTAATATTTATTTCTTTTCCTAATTCTATCAAATTTTTAAATATTTCATCTATTCCTTTCGTAAATACAAATTTTGCGTGTTCTCTCAACAAAATAGAATCTTTTGCAAATTTAAGAAATTCATTTAGCGATATATGAAAATTTTTCATTAATAATTTATGAATCACCTTTTTTTTAGAAAAATTTACTATAGTTTTATTTCGATTTCCTTTGCTGGAATTTTTTGAAAAGTATATCGAAAATCCTTCCTTGTAGTTTAAAGAATTGATGTCATATGTTGAAGGTCTTAGATGTCCATATTTTTTTATAAAAGTATCTTTGTTTAGCTTTTTAGTTAAAAGTTTCGCATAATCATTAGAAAAATTAGAGGTAATTGTATTTAATGAGTTAAAAAAATTACTAAATTCATCTTGGCTGATTAGCTTGTTTTCTTTTAAATCTATTAATAATCTTTGTGATACAAAGGCACATCTAGCTAGACCTGCAAATGGTAAAGTACCATATTTTTTTGTGATTTGAACTAAATAAAATATTTTTTGTATGTTCCCAATTTTTTTTTCAACTATTTCTTTAATATTAAGAGATAAAAGACTCACTTTATTTTTCTCTTCTTTAATCAAGTTACTTTTTAAAATATCCTTGGTAATTTTCTTTAGTTCAGATAAATAGTTTTGTAAAATTTTTTTATTAAAAAATTTCTTTAATCTTTTGTTGGAATTAAATGAATAACAAGTTTCAACTAGATTAAATTCTATTTTATCGTGAATCTCCCTATCTTTTTTAAATTCATTCAAGTACTTATTTAAAATTTTTTCACGCTCATTTATTTTTATCTGGCTGGGTATGAAACTATTGAAATCTGTTCTAAGATCAATATATGGCGAGCCAGCAAAACTAAACATGAGAATATTCGGAAAAACGTTTTGGTATCCATATTTTTCTCTTTGTTCTCTCCAAACATTATCTGTTATTAACTCCTTGTACATAGATAAGGCTAAAGGATTTGGCTTTTCACCTATCATTTCTGCTGGGTTCCAATCAGTCATATTACTAAATAAAGTTTGGCTTCCAGACAATGTTGGGTTTATTTTTTTTAATTTTATTATTTTCTTTTTAATATTTATTAAAAAATTATCAAAATCATTTTTAGAATAATTAATCCCTTTTGATTTAGATTTCGGTTTTGGTAAGCCTCTAACTTGTAAAAGATAAGTTATTTTACCTTTTATACAAAATTCAATATCCAATCTATCATTTTTAAGAAAATTTTCTAAATAATTACAAGCTTTTAATAGGTTGCTAAATTTATTATTTTTTATATTTTTTTTATATATTACAATCTGTTTTTTTTTATCGTTTTCTACACCAGAAGTAATTAGGTGAGTTTTTCCAGACTCGTCATAATTTATCAAATAATAAGGAACATCAAGATTGATGTCCTTTGTGAAAATCACACCAGATACATTAACTTTTTCAACAAATTTCTGAACAATTATTTTATCATTTATTGATCTGAATTGTTTTATGTAATTTTTTAAAAAAAATTCAATGTCATCTATATCGCTATTTTTTTGAACTATTTTAGATGTATATTTTCCAGCATTTGTGATTTTTTTTCCATCCTCATTAGTAGCTGATGATCTTATTATTAACTTATTTTTTTTAGAAAAATTTTTTACTTTAATAATTATTTTTTTTTTATCTTTAAGAAAATTTTTTTTACTAAAATGAAAATAGATTGGAACTTTTAATTTTGTTTTTATAAATATCTTTTTTAATAAATCTAAATTTTCAGCTTTTCCGAGTAATCTCATATCTTAATAAAGTACCTTATTATCAGTTGTGGGCCGTGAAAGACTTGAACTCTCAACCTCCAAGTCCGAAGCTTGGCGCTCTATCCAATTGAGCTAACGGCCCTTAATAGGATAATATAGGACAGGGATTAGATTGTAAAAATATTATTTTATAATATGTTTTAAACTGTAAAATGAATAAAACAACAACATTTTTTGTAGAAGAAAGTAGCAACAATATAAGGTTAGACAAATATTTAGCTTCTAAATTAAAAAGTCTTACAAGATCACATATTAAAAAAATTATTCTTTCAAAAAATGTAAGTATAAACAATAAGGCTATTTCTTCCCCATCTAAAAAAATAAAATATGGAAACTCTATAGAGATTTTAATTAAGCCAAAAAAAGTTGAATATATTAAACCTCAAAAAATAAATTTAAGTATTGTTTATGAGGATGAAGAAATTGTTGTGGTAGATAAACCTAGCGGTATTGTCGTTCATCCTGGTGCTGGTAACAAAGAGGGAACCTTGGTGAATGGTCTTTTGTATTTATACGAAAATGACTTATCAACTTTAAATGGTCTGTCTCGACCAGGTATAGTTCACAGAATAGACAAAGAAACAAGTGGATTGCTCGTGATTGCAAAAACTAATTTTTCACACGCAAAATTATCAAAACAATTTAGCAATCATTCTATTAAGAGGAAATATTTGGCCTTAATATGGGGGGTAATAAGACCTCTAAATGGAAAAATTACTACTCTCTTATCAAGGAGCAAAAAAAATAGACAGCTCATGTCTGTAAGTGAAAGGACTGGTAAAAGAGCCATTACAAATTACAAAACATTAAAAGTTTTTAACTATAAAGAAATACCAAAAATTAGCTTAGTAGAATGTATTTTAGAAACAGGAAGAACACATCAAATAAGAGTTCATCTTTCCTATAAAGGAAATGGATTGGTTGGAGATAAAAAGTACGGAAAGAAAAGATTGCGTTTTAGAAAAATAAATAAAAAATTTGAAAAAATTTTACATGGTTTTGAAAGGCAAGCACTACATGCAAAAAGTCTAGGGTTTACTCATCCAACAAAAAATAGATTTGTCAATTTTGAAACAAAACTACCGACAGATTTTAAAAAAATGCTCGATTTTCTTGAAAAATTTAGCGATTGAAAAATTCTATTTAAGAAATATATATACAAGCGATGAGTACAAAATCTGAAATATCAAATCTACCTATTCTTTCGGGTGAGGGTGGCTTATCATTATACCTTGCTCAAATAAAAAAGTTTCCAATGTTAGATGCGGAGGAAGAATATATGCTAGCTAAAAATTGGAAAGAAAGAGGTAATCTAAAATCAGCACACAAACTTGTAACAAGTCATCTTAGATTAGTTGCCAAAATTGCAATGGGTTATAGAGGTTATGGTTTACCTGTAAGTGAACTAATTTCTGAGGGTAATATTGGTTTAATGCAAGCAGTAAAAAAATTTGATCCTGATAAAGGTTTTAGGCTAGCAACTTATGCTATGTGGTGGATAAAAGCAGGAATACAGGAATATGTTCTTAGATCTTGGAGTCTAGTGAAGATGGGAACTACGGCCGCACAAAAAAAATTATTTTTTAATTTAAAAAAAATAAAACAACAAATTGCTCCAACTCAAGAAGGCGATTTAAAAAAAGAACAGGTAAAAGAAATATCAGATAGACTGGGTGTAAAATCAGAAGAAGTTGTTTCGATGAATAGAAGAATGATGGGTCAAGAAAAATCACTCAATGATCCTATCCGCTCAGGAGAAGAAAGTGAATGGCAAGACTGGGTAGTAGATGAAAATATGGACCAGGAACTTTACGTATCTCAAAAACAAGAATTGGATGAAAAAAAATTATTACTTAAGGATGCAATTAAAATTTTGAACGATAGAGAAAAGAAAATTATAGAGGCAAGAAAGCTGTCAAATAACCCCAAAACGTTGGATGAATTAAGTAAAAAATACAAAATAAGTAGAGAAAGAATTAGACAAATTGAAAACAAAGCTTTTGAAAAACTCCAGAAAGCAATGCTTAATTCCAACAAGTCAAAAAACCTTCTTCCCGCTCAATAGAGCTAATTTTTTAAAAAGGATTTTCAATAAGAATGGTATCTTTTCTTTCGGGACTAGTCGATATGCTGGAAATCTTTGCCTCAACAAATTTTTCAAGTTCTTTTAAATAAATTTTTGCATTTTGTGGCAATTTATCAAATGTCTTGACTCCCTTAGTAGAAGATTTCCAACCTTTAAAGACTTTGTAGACAGGCTTAACTTTAAACTGATCATCCATAGAAGCTGGCAAATAATCTATTTTTTTTCCATTGAGTTCATAAGAAATACACATTTTGATTTCATCTAGCTCATCAAGAACGTCTAATTTTGTAAGTGCTATTCCATTTATGCCTGAAATTTTTACTGATTGTCTCACAAGAACCCCGTCAAACCAACCGCATCTTCTTTTTCTACTGGTAACCGTTCCAAATTCTTTCCCTCTGCTTCCAAGTTGCTCTCCAACACTGTCTGTCAACTCAGTTGGGAAAGGTCCTGCTCCAACTCTAGTAGTATAAGATTTTGTTATGCCTAAAACATAATTTATTGTACTTGGTCCACAACCTGTTCCTGTTGCTGCAGATGAAGCAACAGTGTTGGAAGATGTAACGAATGGATATGTACCATGATCTATATCCAGCAGAATACCTTGTGCACCTTCAAAAAGAATTTTTTTTCCTTTTGATTTATATTCATCAATTTTTTTCCAGACTGGTTGCGAAAATTTTAATATTTTTGGAGCTATTTTTAATAGGTCTTTTTTAAGCTGTCCTTTTTCGAAAATATTCTTTCCTAAACCTTTTCTTATTGCATTATGATGGGCAAGAATAATTTCTAACTTATTATCCAAATTACTCTCAGAAACTAAATCCATAACTCTAATTGATCTTCTTCCAATTTTATCTTCATATGCAGGAGTGATTCCTCTTCTCGTTGTTCCAATTTTGTCTTTTCCAGCTAAATCTTCTCTCAATTCATCCATCTCCTTATGAAAAGGAAGAATAAGATCTGCAGATTCAGATAAAATCAGATTTTTTTCATCAACCTCTACACCTTTTGACTTAATTTCTTTAATTTCGTCAAGTAGTGCCCAAGGATCTACAACTACACCGTTTCCGATTATTGATATTTTATTTTTTCTGACTATACCGGAGGGTAATAATCTAAGTTTATAAGTTACACCATCTATAACTAAAGTATGGCCAGCATTATGACCTCCTTGAAAACGAACGACTACATCTGCTTCACTTGAAAGCCAATCAACAATTTTTCCCTTACCCTCGTCGCCCCATTGAGAACCTACAACAACTACATTTTTCATTATCTGAATTTCCTATCTATTTTAATGGAGCTTAAATGATTAATTGGTCCATGCCCCTTTCCGTAATTAAGATTGGATCTAATAGACTGATTAACATATTTAATTCCAAGCTCACAAGATTTATTTAAGGTTTTTCCACATCCAATAAAAGTTGCTATTGCACTCGATAAAGTACAACCAGTTCCGTGGGTATTTTTAGTTTTAATTTTTTTACTCTTGAAAATTATTAATTCTTTTCTACTTAATAATACATCCTGCATTATAGTTGTATTTCTATGACCACCTTTTATTAAAATATTTTTAACCCCTAATTTAAGCAAAATATTGGCAGCTAGAACCATATCTTCAAGACTTTTAATCTTAGTTTTGGTCAAGACTTCAGCTTCTGGAATATTGGGTGTTATAAGAAAAACCTCTCTTATGAGTTTTTCTTTTAAAGTCTTAATAGCTTTATCATTAATAAGTTTAAATCCACCTTTTGCAACCATAACAGGATCTAAAATTATTTTTTTTGTCTTAACTTTTCTCAATGCTTTTAATACTGAAAAAATTATATCGGTTGAGTGAAGCATTCCAATTTTAACAGCGTCAGGTTTAATATCCTTAGCGGTAAATAAAATTTGTTTTTCTATTTCTTTAGGAGGAATGGATACAACTGAATTCACTCCAGTCGTATTTTGTGCAGTAATTGCAGTAACGGCTGTCATTGCATAGCCACCTAATGCTGTTACAGTTTTGGTATCTGCTTGAATTCCTGCTCCCCCAGAAGAGTCTGATCCGGCAATTACTAAAATTTTCGATTTAGGTTTCAATTTATTTAATGGATTTTTTGATTATTTTTATACATTTTAAAATTAAACTTTTATCATATGACTCGGCCATTATCCTAATTTTTGGTTCCGTTCCAGATTTTCTAACTAAAATTCTACCCTTCTGCCCTATAAGCTTATTTGCTTTTTTTATTGCATTTTTACATTTTAATTTACTAATAACATTTTTATCACTGACCACTATACTCTCTAAAATTTGAGGCAACGGTTTAAAAACTTTTAAAAGTTGGCTGGCCTTTTTACCTTTTCTAAGGGAAAATAATACTTCTAAAGCTACTAATAAACCATCGCCAGTTGTTGCAAATTTTCCTAAAATGATATGTCCAGACTGTTCACCACCCAAATTATAATTTAATTTTTTCATTTTTTCTTTAACATACCTGTCTCCAACATTAGATCTAGAAAATCTTATTTTTTCATTATTTAAAAATTTTTCTAAACCATAATTTGACATTAATGTTCCAATAACGCCTCCCCTTAAAATCTTTTTGGATTTCCAACGACGGGCTAACATTGCAATAATTTGATCTCCATCAACTATTTTGCCCTTTTCATCACACATAATTACTCTGTCAGCATCTCCGTCAAAAGATATACCAATATTTGCTTTATATTTTTTTACAGCAGCCCTTATTTTTGAAGGATATGTTGATCCGCATTTTTCATTTATATTTAAACCATTTGGCTTTACTCCAATAGAAACTACTTTTGCCCCAAGTTCTTTAAGTAATTTAGGTGCAGCTTTATAGCAAGCACCATTAGCACAATCTAAAACTATTTTTGTTCCTTTGAGGTGAAAATTACTTGGAAAATTATTTTTTAGTATTCTGATATATTTTTCATTTCCATCTTCAAGACGTTTTACTCTGCCTAGCAATTTTGGATTTGTTAATTGTTTTGTATTTTTGGCATCTATCAATTTTTCAATCTTTTTTTCAATTTTATCAGATAACTTCATTCCGTCTGGGCCAAATAATTTTAATCCATTGTCATAGTAAGGATTATGCGAGGCTGTAATCATTATACCCATATTAGCTTTCATAGATTTAGTTAACATTGCAAGTCCATTTGTAGGTAGAGGCCCCAAAGTAAAAACATGCATTCCACCCGAAACAAGACCAGATACCAAAGCAGGTTCCAAAGTGTAACCTGATAATCTTGTATCTTTTGCTATTATTGCGATCTGTTTTGATTTTTTTTGGTTTTTAAAATGTGTACCTGACGCAAGACCAAATTTAAAAAATTTTTCTCCAGTTATATTTCCTTGATTTACTTTTCCTCTAATTCCATCTGTACCAAAATATTTATTTTTCATTAATTTTTTCGTACACCATTATTCCTTGCTTAATTTCTTTTACGTTATGTACTCTAAAAATTTGTACACCTTGTGATAATAAAAAAAGAATAGAGGCTAATGTTCCGCCTGTTCTATCTTTGCTATCATAGTTCCCAGATATTTGATTAATAAATCTTTTTCTTGATGTTCCAACCAAAATAGGAAAGCCAAGACTATGAAACAAAGATATTTTAGAAATTAAAGTCAAATTATGTTTCAGAGTTTTACCAAACCCGATGCCAGGATCTAATACTATTTTTTGGTTTTTAAATTTTTTATTGATGCTTTTTTCAAAAAAATCATAAATATCCAGTAAAACATTTTTATACTTTGGATTTATTTGCATAGTATTTGGTGTTCCCTGCATATGATGTAGTACTTTGCTGACATTATATTTTTTTAATTTATATAAAGAACTTTGATCATAATTAAATCCTGATACATCATTAATTAAATCTGCTCCATGTTTTATGCTTCTAACCATTAAATTAGATTTCCTTGTATCTATTGATAGACAAGTTTTTTTATATTTTTTTTTGAAATTTTTTAAGACATACTCAATCCTTTTCCATTCAATTTTTGGATCGACTGTTTTCGATCCTGGCCTCGTAGACTCTCCGCCTATATCAATAATTGCTGCACCAGATTTAATCATTTTTGATATATGTTTGAATGATTTATCTTTTTTGTTAAATTTTCCCCCGTCAGAAAAACTGTCAGGGGTTAAATTCAAAACTCCCATGATAGAAGGTCTAGAAAAATTAACATTTTTTAGGAAGTTTTTTCTTTTTAATGTTATTTTTTTTAAATCTTTACTAATAGTTTTTTTTAACTGCCTGCTTAGTTTTTTAACATCTTTAAGATGAATTAATTGTGTATTTATCTTATTTTTATCTCTTGTGAAAATCTCAATATTATCAAAAGCTAGATTTTTCTTACCATTAAGAGGAAGTGCTTTTTTTAATCTAATGAGTTTTTCTGCAGTCCTTCCATGATAAAAATTACACGCTCTAGTGTAATATTTTCTCATGATTCAATTCTTAGATTGCTGGTTTTGGCTTTAAACCAATAGTATCAATGGCAGATGATGCGCTATCATCATTTTGTTCTTCTTTTTTTGATAATTTAGCGGGCTGAATATTTTTTAAAATAAGATCTCTGATTTCATCACCGGTTAAAGTTTCATACACCAGTAATGCTTTTGCGATTTTATGAAGATCATCGATCTTTTCTGTTAAAACTGTTTTTGCTCTATCATAACTAGTATTAACTATTTTTTTTACCTCAGCATCTACTTTTTTCGCTGTATCTTCAGACATATTTTGCTGCCTGGTAATTGATCTTCCAAGAAATACTTCATCTTCATTCTCTCCGTAGGCTATAGGCCCGAGATCTTTACTCATACCGTATCTGGTCACCATATTTTTTGCCATTTTTGTAGCCATATCAATATCTGATGATGCTCCAGAAGTTACTTTGTCATGACCAAAAATTAGTTCTTCAGCAATCCTGCCTCCCATTGCTACAGCAATATCTGAGTACATTTTTTCTCTTGTAACAGATAACTGGTCTCTTTCAGGCAACCTCATAACCATACCCAAAGCTCTACCTCTAGGTATAATAGTAGCTTTATGAATTGGGTCAGACGCTTTTTCATTGAGAGCAACTATTGCATGACCTCCCTCATGATAGGCTGTTAATTTTTTCTCTTCCTCTGTCATTACCATTGATCTTCTTTCTGCTCCCATCATGACCTTATCTTTGGCTTCTTCAACATCAGACATGGTAACAACTCTTTTATTTTTTCTAGCTGCCAGTAGAGCTGACTCATTTACTAAATTTGCTAGATCAGCTCCAGAAAAACCTGGTGTACCTCGTGCAATTGTTCTAAGTTTTACATCTGGTCCGGTATTAATTTTTTTAATATGGACCTTAAGAATTGCTTCTCTTCCCAAAATGTCAGGATTTGGAACTACGACTTGTCTATCAAATCTACCTGGTCTTAAAAGAGCTGGATCTAAAACATCTGGTCTGTTAGTAGCTGCGATTAAAATAATTCCTTCATTTGTATCAAAACCATCCATCTCGACTAAAAGCTGATTTAAAGTTTGTTCTCTTTCATCATTTCCCCCACCTAAGCCTGCACCTCTACTTCTTCCTACAGCATCTATTTCATCAATAAAAATTATACACGGAGCATGTTTCTTTCCTTGTTCAAACATATCTCTAACTCTAGAAGCTCCTACACCAACAAACATTTCAACAAAGTCTGAACCAGAAATTGTGAAAAATGGAACATTGGCTTCACCAGCAATTGCTTTAGCTAAAAGAGTTTTTCCTGTACCTGGAGGACCAATAAGCAATGCACCTTTTGGTATTTTACCACCAAGTCTTCTAAATTTTTTTGGATCTTTTAGAAATTCAACTATTTCTTCTACTTCTTCTTTTGCTTCTTCAATCCCTGCAACATCATTAAAAGTTACTTTTCCTTGAGCTTCTGTTAGCAGTTTAGCTTTTGATCTTCCAAAACCCATTGCGCCACCTCTGCCTCCTTGCATTTGGCGCATAAAAAATATCCAAACTCCTATCAGTAACAACATCGGGAACCAAGACAATAAAACTCCAATCAAAGATGGCATTTTATCTTCTGTTGGTGAAGCTATTATACTTACATTTCTTTCAGAAAGTTTTTCAACTAAACCAGGATAGTTTGGAGAGTAAGTATTAAATTTTGAACCATCAGACAAAACTCCTCTTATATTGTCTCCTTGGATTTGAACCTCAACTACCCTACCGTTATCAACTTCTTTTAAAAATTTAGAGAATGCAATTTTGTTTTCTTGTGAATCTGGTTTATTTGGATTCTGGAAAAGGTTAAAAAGTCCAACAGAAAGAAGGACTATCAAACCCCACATAAGTAAATTTCTAAAGTTCATACTAAATAAATAGGTATTTTTTTAATTTTAACAAGTGTTTTAAATCTACAATTAATTAAAATATGTATCAAATTATAGCATATTTTCATGAATTCTTAAAACTCTCTTGTCACATGCAGCAAATTTTTCTTTCTTTCAAAAATACATCCTCCCAAGGTACACTTCTTTGGATTTTTTGCTTCAAATCTACTAATTAAATTTAATACCTTTTGGGATCTTGGAGGGTAATAAGATAAAGACCTATTTTTTACAATTCTGTTAATAATTTTAAATTTTACTTCCTGGGGCTCCTTTTTAAACATTTTTAAGTTTAGTACGGTTTCGCTTTTTTTAAATTTTACAAACTTTTTTAAAGAACGATTGACGTAGAAATTAATAGCTTCTTTTGTAGATGAAATATTGTTGATAGAGCGAATAATTTGATCAAAATTTAATCCTTTGTTTTCAAGAATTTTAGTTAATTCTCTAATATTTGTTCTTAAAAATTTTCTATCTTTATTACTTGGATCCTTTATTGTTTTTTCAAAAAATTTATTTGCAACATGTTTGAGTACATTTTTTTTAAATTCCAAAAAAGGCCTAACCAATTTAATTCCATATTTTAAATTGGTTGACTCACTCATTGATGAAAGTCCTTCTACTCCGCTCCCCCTGGACAATCTAATGAGGAATGTTTCTATTTGATCATCCTTATGGTGAGCTGTTAAAAGAGATCTGGTCTTATTCTTCCTGCAAAACTCAACTAAAAGCTCGTATCTTAAATCTCTCGCATTTTTTTGAATATTTTTTGAAATTTTTTTCCTGTTTTTAAGAATTTGGAGTTTAATTCCATTTTTGTTCAATAATTTTTTTACTTGGAAAGCTTCTTTTTCAGAATTTTTTCTTATTCCATGATCTACCAAGATAAAATACATTCTCCATTTTGTTTCATGCATTAACAAGTTTGATAAAAAAGCAAGAGCCATGCTATCTGGACCACCTGAAACTGCTACCGCAAATGAGTTATTTTGTTTATGTTTTGATAAGACTGACTTTAATTTGAGATATATCGCTGAAATCTTTTTATCTTGAATAATAACATCTTTAAGCTTTGCTACATTTAAATTTTTTGTTTTCATATTCAGCTTTTTGTAACACAGACTTGCTAGCTTTTGGATATTCTTTTTTCACACCTTGAATCATTAAACAGCCTTGGTCTTTCTCTCCAAGTTGCACTAATGTTGTTCCAAGTTTAAGTAAATTTATTGGTGCCTTTTTACTTTTAGGGTAGTTTTGATAACCGTCAAGATAGGCTGCTGCTGCATCTTGATAAAGTTGTCTTATTCTAAAGGTCTCTCCATACCAATACTGGGCGCTACCAGCTAATTCATTTCCTTTATTTTTTTCAATAAATTCCTTTAATGCAAACTCTGCAGTTTCATAATCACCAACCTTAATAAAACTTACTGCAAAATTATATTGATCTTTTGGAGGTTTATTAGGTAATAAAGATTCACTTCTTTCAGTTTTTTGGCTTACGACAAGTCCTGCAGTTTCAACAGATTGAGTTTTTTGAACTTTCTGTGTATTTTCTAGATCTGTGTTAGAAACTCTACCTAGGTCTTGAGGTAAATCCGTGCCAGGAAGTCTTTTTTTCTTATCAACTTTTAATTTTTCTTTTCCAGTTGTAGTTATTCCTGTTCGTTCTATATCATTAAATCTCATCTGATTGTCAGACTGCATCTTTGTTATTCTGTTTGACAATTTATCTATCTTGAAATTAATCTCTTCATATTTATTTGTAACTTCTCTAAATTGCTCTTCGATCTCATTGAGCTTGAGCAAATGCCTTGTTAAAATATCTTCATTTATACCATCAGAGGAAACATTTGAGGGTTTAAGTTCTGAAGTTTTATAAAAAGCTGTTTCTAAAGTTTTTAGATCTTTGCCTATTGTTTCAATCTTAAGGATAATTTGTTTTAAATCCTGACTTTCTTCTTCAGCATTAATATTGTTTGAAAAAAACAAAAAAGTAACGAAAACAGAAAAAATTATTGCAGAATAAATTTTTTTTAGAATCATTGTATAATTTTTATTTATACAAAATGGCAAAAAAAAGACCCCACTATTCTTCAAGAATAATGGGGTCTTTCAATCCTAAAAGCTTCTTAGTTTGTCTTTATTGTAACAGATCTTCTATTTTGAGACCATGCAAGTGGTGTTGAAGCAGGATTAATTGGTTTTTCCTTACCATAACTAATTACACTAATCCTTTTTCCAGAAACGCCATAAGTCATTAAATAATCTTTTGCAGCGTTTGCTCTTCTTTCACCTAAAGCTAAGTTATATTCTCTAGTTCCTCTTTCATCTGCATGACCTTCAAGTGTAACAGTAACATCTTTATTTTTTCTTAAAAAAGTTGCCTGTTTTCTTAAAGTGTCACGAGATCTAGTAGTTAATTTTGATTTATTAGTTGCAAAAAAAACTCTATCAGGAACACCTTTTGCTAAATACTCAACAGTATCTGTACCAGTATAAACATCATCAACAGTATCTACTGCGGCTTTCTTAGCTGTAGAACATGCAGATATAAGCAATGTACTGAATAGAACTAAAACAAAATTCCTTAGTGCACTATTAAACTTCATTTTCATCTCCTAAATATATTTAAGGTTTTCACAATATTCCAAATTTAGAGGAATCTTGCAAGTAGAAATTGTACCTAAAAATCACTTATTTTGAAAGCAATGAGGACCAGGATGGGTCGGAAGCATCAGTTTCCGTTTTTATCATCCTTTCATTGTACCCAGTTATATCTATTGACCACAACTTAGCTGAAAATCCTTTACCTTTGCTATCAGACTTAGTTTCTCTATAAAAAATTAAAACTCTTCCATTTGGAGACCACGAAGGAGCTTCTTGGTAGTAATTTTCTGTAAGCAATCTTTCTCCAGTCCCATCGGATCTCATTACGCCGATATAAAATCTTCCCTTACGAACTTTTGTAAATGCAATTAAATCCCCCCTAGGTGACCAAACAGGAGTGCCGTAAAGACCTTTTCCAAAAGTTACTCTTTTTACCTGTGTCCCATCACTTCTCATGACATAAATCTGCTGTAGCCCACTTCTGTCAGAGTTAAAAGCAATGTATTTTCCATCTGGTGAATAGGATGGTGATGTATCAATTGAGGAATGTTCAGTAATTCTTTCAACTTTTCTTGTTTCCATATCCATTGAATAAATATCCGAATTACCATCTTTAGCAAAACTCATAATAATTTTTTTTCCATCTGGAGAAAATCTTGGAGCAAAAGTCATCCCAGGAAAGTTTCCCACGACTTCTTGTATCCCTGTTTCAATGTCCAAAAGATAAACTCTTGGCATATTTTTAAAGTAAGACATGTAAGTAACGAGTTGATTTGTTGGATTAAATCTTGGTGTTAAAACTAATTCATTTCCCAAAGTAAGATATTTTGCACCATGACCGTCTTGATCCATTATAGCTAATTTTTTTATACGCTGATCTTTTGGACCTGACTCGGAAACATAAATTATCCTGGTATCAAAATAACCAGTTTCTCCAGTTAATCTTTCGTAAATTTTATCTGAAATGATATGGGCAACTCTTCTCCAATTAGAAGGTGTGGTCGTAAAAGATAGGGCCACCATCTCTTTTGATGCTGTCAAATCCCATAATCTAAATTCAACTTTTAGTTTTTTATCTTTAATTAAAATTTTTCCTGTAACTAAAGCTTGGGCCTTTATAAGCCTCCAATCTTCAAACCTTGGCTTTATATGAGATATATCTGGTTTTTGGACAAACGCTTCTTTTTTTAAAGGATTAAATAATCCGGTAGACTTAAAATTTCTTTCAATAATTTTCGAAATTTCTTCACCTAATTTCCTCTCTTTTAATCCTTTGAGATCCTCTGATTTTTCATCAATATGTAAAGGTGAAACTGCAATGGGTAATGGATCAAGGTTTCCTCTTGTAATATCAACTTTAATTAAACTATTGGCGTTTTGAACGCCAAATATAAAAAATAATAGGGTTACGATTATTTTTTTCATAGTTTTCAACCTTTCAACATTTCTGTAGGATCAAAATTCAGCTGTATGTCTTTCCACCTTTCGTACCCTGTTGGAGGAACTTTTAAAGGTTGGCAAATCCTTACTGCTCTCAAAGCACTTTCTGCTAAAACTTTATAAAAACTTTGTCCAGGAGTATTCATTCTTTCATGATCAAGGATCTCAGATTTTAATATAGTACCATCCTGTTTTAATTTAAGCTTAATTCTAACAAGTAATTTTTCATCATAAGGTAGCCCCAAAGGTACGCTCCAGCAGCCAAAAATTTGAGCTCTTAAAGCATCTTCTTCTGACAAAGAAAGTCCCCTAGCAAAAGAGTTTTTAACGCTACTTTGTGTCAACTTATCTGACTTCTTTTGTGTTTCTGCCTGTTCCTCTTTAGCTTTGTCTATTAAAGCTGCAATTTGGTCAGGATTAAACAATTCTTTTTTTTCAAACTCCGAAGCTTGTCTTATTTGTGGTTTTATTTCCTCAGGGTTTTGTTTCTTCTTTACTATTTTTTTTATTTCTTTTTTATCATCAGGCATTGGTATTCTGTCCGGTTTTTCTTTAGCCTTGTCTGCTGGAGGTGCCTGTTCAGAAACTACTCTTTTATCCTCTTTTTTTACTTTTTCTAATATTTCTCTTGCCTTGGGTGCAAAAGGAATGTTTGTTTTGTCAGAAATTTGAATAAATTCAACTGAAACTATTGGTGGTAAATCGATTGGATCTCTAAGCATAAAAGGCAAAGTTAAAACAGTCATAAAAATAACAAGTGCATGGAAAATAATTGAAAATAGTAAGCCTCTGGTCATAAAACATTAATTTTTATAAGGTTCTGATATCAGCGCCACCTTGGAAAATCCTGCGCCGGATAACCTTCCCATAACTTCTAAAACCCTTCCATAATTTATTGTCTTGTCACCTCTAACATAAATTCTGGTATCTGTTCTGTTTTTTGATATTGCTAATAATTTAGGAACTACCTTTTGAAAAGTCACCTTATGCTCTTGAATAAATATCTCTCCCTTAGAATTAATGCTTATTGTTAAAGGCTCTTGATCGTCAGGTAAAGAGTCTGCAGCTGACTCTGGCAAATCAACTTGCACTCCGACTGTTAGCAATGGTGCTGTCACCATAAATATAATTAAAAGCACGAGCATTACGTCAACGAAAGGAGTGACATTTATTTCGCTCATTGGTTCTTTTTTTGAGCGGTTAATTAAAAAGGCCATATAAATTAAATTATTGATAAAAATCTTTTAGAAAAGTTATCAACTCTAGAAAAATATCTTTGGGAATCGCTATTAAATTTATTATAGGCAATAACAGCGGGTATAGCAGCTAACAAACCAAGAGCGGTAGCAAATAATGCCTCCGCAATTCCTGGTGCAACTATAGCCAAGCTTGTATTTCTAGAAATTGCTATAGACTGAAAAGAATTCATAATTCCCCATACTGTTCCGAACAATCCAATGAATGGGGCTGTCGATCCAATGGTAGCAAGATAGGTAAAGTTTTTTTCAACATTCTTTAATTGATTATCTACTGAAACCTCAAGAACTCTCTCCACTCTGGCGCTTTGAACTGAAGAAGATTTAGATTTTGTTTTGATTAACTCTGTCATTGCAGATTTAAAAATTATAGTTAGAGGATCTTCTGTTTTATTTGGAAGGCTTTTATAAAATGCTTCAGCTGATTTTGATTTCCAAAACTTATCTTCGAATGACCTGGTTGATTGATCTATCCTTCGAAATAATCTTATTTTATCAAATATTAATGCCCATGAAAAAATAGAGCTTGCAATAAGAATTATAATTACTGATTTGACTACAAAATCTGCCCTTAAAAAAAGTTGCCAAAGGGAAAAATCATTTGTACCACCAAGGCCAACAACTTGAGTTGCAATTTCTTGTTCCATTGTGGTTGATTACGCGGAGAATGTGTCATCAATTTGGCATCAAAATTTAATAATTTTGGATAAATTTACTCATTAAACTGTGCACGACAGTCTCTAAAGTATCTTCCAATTAAAATGGCATCAGCTTTGTTAACATCTTTCTTCCTGCTTAACCTAGCTGATATAGAGGGATACATTTCTATCACTTTTGTTCTGCTAGCATCCTTCGAAGAATTAATGAGCTCAAAATGTTTTTTCCATTTTGCTGGTCTAACATAAAAAATAGGTAAATTTAGTGCTGCACAAATACCCTTGATAGACCCAAAAGTTTGTCCAAAATTGAACATACTTGTAACACCCTGTCCAGGCATAGCGCTCACTTGTTCAACTATTACAAATGTGTTTCCTGAAACTATATGCTTTTTAATTATATTAACTAATTGTGCACTATTTAACTGATTTTTATTTTTTTTCCCCTCAGACATGATCGGCATATCAAATAAATCAAAAATTTTTAAGTTATCCAGTATTGCAATACCACCACTTAATCCTGGGTCTATTCCTATTATTCTCATTTAAAATTCCTTAAATAATTTTACAATTATGAAAAACCATTTGAATATCATCTTCTTCATCTAATAGTTCAAGCATGTTGTTTATTTCTTTTTCTTCTCCATTTTTCAAACTTACTACGTTCTTGGGCCTCCACTCTATGCCTGAGTAAATTAGATTTTTTGTCAATTTTTCTGCATCAATTTTAACTTTGTAAAAATCATCTTTCGCAGTAATTATTTCATGAAAGTCCTCATAACTAAAGCAGTCCTTAGCTCCTACTTTTGCAGCAAAGTTTAATGCCTGTTCATCTGATATATTTTTATTGGAAATTTGTATTATTCCGCAATTGTTAAAAAAGTGAGTTGTTGATCCAGAACTTCCTAGATTACCACCAAATTTTTGTAAAGAAGTTCTTATTTTGGAAGCAGTTCTATTTTTGTTGTCAGTTAAAGCTTCAATTATCAAAGCAACATTTTTAGGACCAAAACCTTCGTATCTTAGACTTTCAAAATTCTCATTTTTATCTATTTCAGATTTTTTTATTGCTCTAATAATATTATCCTTTGGCATATTAGCTTCTTTTGCAGATTCAATTGCTGCTCTTAATCGATGATTTGTATCCGGATCTTTCGAGCCAAGTTTTGCTGCTACAGTGATCTCTCTAGAGATTTTTGAAAAAATTTTTGATCTTAATTTATCTTGCCTTCCTTTCTTATGTTTGATTCCTGCCCAATGTGAGTGACCTGCCATTTATTAAATTCTTCCTTGCAACGATCCGCCTATAATTATTGGCTGAACCTTTTTTGCTAAACCAGTATTATCATCTGCATTTACTAGTAATCCTGAAATTGTAGCTTCACCTAAAGCTGGAAAATGCCTCTTTGCTGAGGGGTCTTTAAGAAATTTTTTCAAAGAATTATCTCTGTTCATTCCAATTACAGAATCATAGTCTCCACACATACCTATGTCCGTTTGATAGGCAGTTCCTTTATCAAGAATTCTATGATCGGAGGTAGGAACATGAGTATGAGTCCCAAAAACTATTGTAACCTTTCCGTCAAACAAGTATCCCATTGCCATTTTTTCACTGGTTATCTCACCATGAAAATCAACAACTATAAAGTCGGCATCTTTTTTTAACCTGACATTTTCTATAAATTTTTTTGCTGCTTGAAAAACATCTTCACTTTTTTTCATAAAAATATTGCCCATTAAATTTACAACTGCAACTTTTTTATTATTTTTTGAATTAAAAATACCTAGTCCATTACCAGGTGCTGGTTTTATCGAGTTTTCTGGTCTTAGTAATCTTTTCTCTTTAGAAATAAATTTCATTGTCTCTTTTTCATCCCAAATATGGTTACCTGATGTAATAACATCTGTTCCGACACTGAAAAGTTCTTTTGTATTTTTTTCTGTTATACCGCCTCCACTTTCGGCTGCATTTTCACCATTAACAACTACAAAATCTATTTTTTTTTCTTTAATTAGTTTTGGCAATTTTTCTTTGATAGCTTTAATGCCTGAAGGACCAACTACATCTCCTAAAACCAATATATTCATAATAAATTAAAAAATACCTTTCTCTGTCAATATATAATCTAGTTTTACATCATGCTTTGAGGTTGGAATTTTTTTATATTTTTGAAAAGAAAATGCAAGACCAATAGTTAAAATATTTTTATTTTTTTTTGCATATTTTTTGAGAAATCTATCATAATAACCCTTTCCGTAGCCCAAACGATTATGAAATCTGTCATAAGCTAATAGCGGAACTACGAAAAGATCAGGAGAAATTGTTTTTTTTTGAGTAATGGGCTCCAAAAAACCATAGTTATTCACTTCTAAGGGATCGGATAGTTTCCATTTTACAAATTTCATTGTTCTATTATTTAAAATTATAGGTAAGGAGATTGAAAGACTTTTTTTTCTATTTAATTCCTCAAATAACTTTGTAGTATCTACCTCATAATTAGAAGGATAATACAATGAAATTTTTTTTCTTTTTTTTTTAATTATTAGACGAATTAATGGCTTAAAATAATTTTTATTTACAGAAAAATATTTTTTTTTTCTAATTAAATCAAATTTTTTTCTTACCTTTGCTTTGGATACCATTTACTGAACTTTAGAACCGGTCTCAGTATTTTTGATTATTTCCTCTAAGGATTGAGTGGTCTTGTCTAACATGTTCTCATAGATGGACTGGCTTTCTTCTACCATTTTTTTAAATTTATCTAATTCTATATTCAGTTTAGATATCTCTGTTTCTTTTCCCTCTTTATAATCTATAACTAAAGACTTCATTTCCTTAAATTTTGAGGATAAACTTTCAAAGTTGTCCTTTTGAGATATAACTCTTTTTTTTAAATCAAAGTAATCATCTATCACTTGAATTGCGGTTATAAGTAAAAGTTTGTTCTCCCCGATATTGCCGAGTTTTTCTCTAAGATTGGAATATTTTTTATCTAAAAATTTAGTAAGATTTATTAAATCTTCTTCCTGACCATCGTCACAGGACAATAGGTAATCTTTATTGTTAAATTTAATGTTTATATTTGCCATTTTTCTATTTCCTCAACCAGAGAGTCCGTTTCCTGACCTAGCTCCTCAATATCTTGGTTAAATTTATCTTGCATTCGTTTTGTTTTGTTTTGTTCTTCTTCCATTTTTTTTATTTGATTTTTTAACTCATTATATTTTAAAAGTAACTGGTTATACTTCCCTTCAATTTCTATTTTTTCGCTTTGTAATTGATTTTTTTCTTCGTAAAGCTGCCCCAACTCTCCCTCATAAACACTCGGTGAACCACTTAAGTTTTTTAGTTTTTGTAAAACTATTCCAAGTTTCTTTTCTTTGTTATATAAACTTTCCATTGTAATTTTTATATCATATTATTGATATCATCGATCGAAGTCTATATAGGTAATTTATAAGTGGATCCAAAATTAAAAGATTTATCAAACGCCATAAGATTTTTATCAATTGATGCTGTTCAAAAGGCAAATTCTGGACACCCAGGTATGCCGATGGGAATGGCCGATGTTGCAACCGTACTATTTAAATACTACCTCCGGTTTAATCCAAAAAATCCCAGTTGGATAAACAGAGATAGATTCATTTTGTCTGCGGGGCATGGATCAATGCTTTTGTATTCACTCCTTTATCTTACTGGTTATAAAAAAATTAAATTAGAGGATATAAAAAACTTTAGACAATTAAATTCAATTTGTGCTGGCCATCCTGAATATGAAAAAGACTCTGGAATTGAAACAACAACTGGTCCTCTAGGCCAAGGTTTAGCTAATTCGGTTGGGATGGCAATTGCCCAAGAAGTTTTAAAAAAAAGATTTGGCTCAGACCTAATCAATAATAAAACTTATGTTATTGCCAGTGATGGCGACCTAATGGAGGGTATTAGTCACGAAGCAATGAGTTTAGCTGGTCATTTGAATTTGAAAGATTTGATTGTTTTCTTTGATAACAATAAAATTTCAATAGATGGGCCAACTTCATTAAGTGTATCTGATAACTATAAAAAAAGATTTGAAAGTTATGGATGGCATTTTCAGGAAATAAATGGACATAATTTAAAAGAAATTTTTAATGCAATTAAAAATGTTAATAAGTCAAAAAAGCCGTCGATAATATCCTGTAAAACTATAATAGGATTCGGTTCTCCAAATAAATCTGGCAAAGCATCTTCGCATGGTTCTCCATTGGGAGATGACGAAATAAAATTAGTAAGAAAAAAACTAAAGTGGAAACATGAGCCTTTTTATATCCCAGAAAATATAGTTGAATCTTGGAGAGAAATAGGAAGCAAAGGAGAAAAGCTTGAAAAAGAATGGAACAATGTTTTAAGTAAAAAAAATACTAAAATTAAAGAACAATATGATAGATTAATTAAAGGAGAGTTGCCAATTGAATTAGAAAAGATATTTGGTGACGAAAAATTAAAATTTTTTCAAACAAAACCAAAAATGGCAACAAGACAATGCTCCTCTTCAGTGATCAATGTTATATCTAATGTTTTGCCAGAATTAATCGGTGGATCTGCAGATCTGAGTGGATCAAATAACACAAAAACTGAAAACTCAAAAGTTATTACTTCTAAAAATTTTTCAGGAAATTATATTCATTATGGCGTTAGAGAACATGCGATGGCAGGTGTAATGAATGGTTTGGCTCTTTACGGTTGTTTAATTCCGTTTGGTGGAACTTTTCTGATTTTCTCAGATTATTTAAAACCTTCAATGAGATTATCGGCTCTTATGAAATTGAGAGTAATTTATATTTTTTCGCATGACTCTATAGGGTTAGGTGAAGATGGGCCAACTCATCAACCCATAGAACAATTAGAACATCTAAGAGCAATACCAAATTTAAATGTGTTTAGACCTGCAGATATTAACGAAACTCTTGAGTGTTGGGAAATTGCCTTAAAAAGTAAAAATACACCGAGTGCCATAGCTCTATCCAGACAAAAGTTGCCTTATGTTAGTGAGCATAACTCTGGTGAAATTATGTGCTCTAAAGGTGCATATGTTTTAAAAAAAACTTCAGATGATGTCTATGTATCTTTAATCGCTTCAGGATCTGAAGTTGAAATTGCTTTAGAAGCTCAGGAAAAGCTCAAAGGTTTGAATATTAATTCGAAAGTCATTTCTGTTCCTTGTTATAATCTATTCGAAAATCAAACTGAGGACTATAAAAATGAAGTTCTTGGTAAAGATACTTTTAAAATTTCAATTGAAGCCTCAAGTCAATCAGGCTGGCGCCATATGGTTGGTAAAGATGGTGTTACTCTTGGAATGTCAACATTTGGTAAAAGTGCTCCATATAAGGACATTTATAAATTATTTAATTTAACTAGTGATGAAATTGTCAAAATTGTAAAAGCAAAGGTTAAAAAATAATTAGACAAATGTCTGATTTAAAAATTTTTTCTAACGATATTCCCGTTCATGGTAAACGAATTATCGTTAGACTAGATCTTAATGTTCCGATTAACAATTCAATAATAGATGATGATACAAGGATTAAAGTTGTTGAGCCATTTATAAATAAATTAATAGAGAATAAAGCTAAAGTTATTTTGTTATCGCACCTTGGAAGACCTAAGGGAAAGGTGGTTTCCAAACTTTCTCTAAGGCCAATATTTAATTACTTGGAAAAAAAATTGAATGGTAAGGTTTATTTTTACCAAGAAATAATCGATTCTAAAGCAATAGATGCCTCTAATAAATTAAAACCCGGCGAAGTTTTATTATTTGAAAATATTCGTTTTTTTAAGGAAGAAGAAAATGATGATGAAACTTTTGCAAAAAATCTTTCAGGCCTTGGTGATATTTACATTAATGAAGCTTTTTCTTGTTCACACAGAAAACAAGCATCTATGCATAAAATAACTAAATTTATTGATAGTTATGGAGGGCCTATTTTAGAAAAAGAAATTCAATCAATTGATTTAATAACAAAAAATAAAAAAAAACCTGTAACTTGCATTATTGGTGGGTCAAAAGTGTCGAGTAAAATAAATATTTTATCTAGCTTGATAGAAATTTCAGAAAATCTCGTAATTGTTGGTGCGATGGCAAATACCTTTTTAAAATTTAATGGTAAAAATGTTGGTGCTTCTCTTGTGGAGAAGGAATCAGAAAATATTGTAAAAAAAATAAATATGTTAGCTGACAAAAATAATTGCAAAATTATTATTCCCTTAGATTGTAACACGTCATCTAATATTAATGGTGATCCGTCCTATAAATCTATAGAGGACGTTAGTTCTACAGATATGATTTTGGATATTGGAAAAAATACGATAGATTTAATAAATAAAATTATAGATAGTTCCAACACAGTATTTTGGAATGGACCAGCTGGATATTATGAAAACAAAAGTTTTTCAACTGGATCTTTATCTATAGCAAAAAAGATTGCTGAAAACACAGAATTAAAGTCTTTAATATCAATCGTCGGTGGTGGAGACACTGTTGCTGCAATTAAAAACACAGGATTGGAAAAGACTTTTACACATTTATCAACAGCTGGTGGAGCATTTTTAGAATCTCTTGAAGGCAAAGAGCTGCCTGGTATAAAAGTATTAAAGAAAATTTAGATTTATGGTTATAGAAGAAATAGCAAAACTAATGGTGGCAAAAGGTAAAGGAATACTTGCTGCCGATGAAAGTACTGGCACAATGGAAAAAAGATTAAAAAGTGTCAATGTAGAGTGTACTGAAAAAAATAGACTTCATTTTAGAGAAACCTTGTTTGCATCAGACTCAATGAAAAACTGTATAAGTGGGGTTATATTGTTTGATGAAACTCTAAGGCAAACTTCAAGTACTGGTCTTTCAATTCCAGAATTAATAAAAAAAAGCGGATCTATTCCTGGTATCAAAGTTGACAAAGGAGCAAAGCTACTATCTGGTTCAGATAAAGAAAAAGTTACTGAAGGATTAGATGGTTTAAGAGGAAGAATGGAAGAATATTACAGGTTGGGCGCAAGATTTGCCAAATGGCGAGCTGTTTATTCAATTTCTTCTAAACATCCTAGCGAGCAGTGCATAAAATCTAATGCTCACGCTTTAGCAAGATATGCTGCATTAGTGCAAGAAGCAAAAATGGTTCCAATAGTGGAGCCAGAAGTTTTAATGGATGGAGATCATACGATTGACAAATGCTATGATGTTACAAGTAGAGTTTTAGCTGAATGCTACAAAGAACTTGCAATCCAGAATGTTAATCTTAGAGGAACTGTTCTTAAACCAAATATGATACTTCCAGGCGCAGATTGTAAAAAAAAAGCTTCTACTGAAGAAATAGCTAAGAAAACTTTGGAATGTCTTAAAAAAAATATGCCAAGCGAAGTTCCTGGCGTTGCCTTTCTTTCTGGGGGTCAAAGTGAAGTAGAGGCAACAAAAAACTTAAATGAAATTAATAAAATTAATGATACTTCTTTTCATTTTACATTTTCCTATGGTCGTGCCTTACAACAGTCAGCTTTAAAAACCTGGGCAAAATCTATGAAAGATATAGCTAAAATTCAAAAAGTTTTTGATCATAGAGCAAAAATGAATGGCGCTTCAACAGAAGCGAAGTGGAATGAAAAGCTTGAGCAAAGTTTTGCGGCTTAAAATTGAGAAGATTTTTATATTTAATATCACCTGATAAAATTAACAAACAATTCTATACAGACTTAGCAGAGGTTCTATCATCAAAAAAAGTAAAATATTTTCAGTTAAGACTTAAAAAATATTCAAGTTTAAAATTTCTTTATATTGCAAAAAAAATTAAGAGGATTACAAAAAAATATAAAGTTAAACTAATAATTAATGACTCGCCGGTATTAGCAAAAAAAATTGATGCTGACGGGTGTCACTTAGGTCAATCTGATGGATCAATAAAAAATGCAAGGAACTTATTAAAAAAAAATAAAATAATTGGAATTACATGTCATGGCTCAAAAAAATTAATACTAAATGCTATAAAAGAAAAACCTAACTACATTGCCTTAGGATCATTCTTTAAATCCAAATTAAAACCAAACGCAAACAAAGCCCAAAAAAATTTAATAAAATGGTCTAAACGAAGAACTAATTTGCCTATTGTTGCTATTGGTGGAATTAATAATAAAAATTACAGAAGTTTGCTGAAATTTGGAGTAAATTACCTTGCAATATCAAGTTATATTTGGAATAACCCACGCTTAAAACCAAAAAAAGCTATTAGGAAATTTAATTAAAATGAAAATACAAGGAAATGAAATTAAACCTGGAATGATCATTGAGCTTAATCAAGATCACTGGACAGTTCTAAAAGCTCAACATGTTAAACCTGGTAAAGGTGGTGCTTTTAATCAGGTGGAATTAAAAAGTCTTACAAAAGGTACAAAGCTTAATCAAAGGTTTAGGTCTAGCGAAAATGTTGAAAGATCTCAACTTGAGGAAAAGGAATTTAATTTTTTATATTCTGATGATAATGGATGTTTTTTCATGGATCCTGAAAATTTTGAACAAATTTCAGTAAAAAAAAAATTATTAGGAGAAAAATTGTTGCTATTGAGTGAAAACTTAAAAGTAACAATATCTTTTCTTGAAGAAAAACCTCTTTCAGTAGATTTACCAACAAATATTGAGTGTGAAATTGAAAGCACAGAAGGGGTAGTTAAAGGACAGACTGCAGCTTCTTCGTATAAACCTGCCAAGCTACAAAATGGTTTAGATATTATGGTTCCTCCATTTGTGGAAGAAGGAAATAAAATAATATTAGATACAAGAACTCTAGAATATGTAAAAAAAATAAGTTAATGAAAATCAATTCTCCTCAAATAAATATGATGTATAAAGCATGCATGAAGGCTGCAAAAGTTTTAATAAGAGACTTTGGCGAGCTTGAAAAACTTCAGGTTTCAGAAAAGGGTCTGGGAGATTTTGTAACAGCTTCAGATAAACGTGTAGAGAAAATATTAATAGGTGAACTTGAAAAATCAGAATATTCGTTTTTGACTGAAGAAACTGGATCAATAGAGGGAAAACATAAAGATAAAAGATGGATCATTGACCCAATAGATGGGACTTTTAATTTTCTAAATGGCTTGCCTCATTTTGCCATTTCTGTTGGCTATGAAGAAAATGGAGAAATTGTTTCTGGAATAATTTTCGACCCTATAAAAAATGAGATGTTTTCTGCTCTTAAAGGATCGGGTGCTTACTTAAATAATTATAGAATTAGAGTTTCAAATAAATCTGATTTTAAAAATGCTTGTTTAGTACATGGTGGACCGAAAGGTACTAGCAAGGCAAGGGAATCTATCTTGGATGAATATAAAAAAATCTCAATGAAAACAAATACTAATATAAGAAAATCTGGAAGTGCTTCTTTAGATCTCGCCTATGTGGCAATAGGAAGATACGATGGCTACTGGCAGAGAGAGATAAATTACTGGGATATAGCAGCCGGCATTATTATAGTTAAAGAATCTGGAGGATTTGTTGAGAACATTAAAGATGAGGGATTTAACAAGGAAAAAGTTGATATTGTAGCGGGCAACTCAAAAATACATAAAGAATTAAGAAATTTGTTATAGAAAAATATTGAGCAATATAAAATATTATTATAGTAATTATTTGAAATGAAAAAAAAGATCCATCCAAACTATCATAAAATTAAAGTTGTAATGACAGATGGTTCAGATTTTGAAACTATGTCAACCTGGGGTAAAGAGGGGGATACTTTAAAACTTGATATCGATCCAAAATCCCATTCTGCATGGACAGGTGGAAGTCAAAAAATTTTAGATAAAGGACGGGTTAGTAAATACAATAAAAAATTTAGTAATTTAAGAAAACAGAAAAATTAAGTTATGTCAGATGGCCCATTTATGCCAAAAGCTACAGCTGTTTGGCTCGTAGAAAATACCACATTAAGCTTTAAACAAATTGCAAATTTCTGCAATTTACATGAACTAGAGGTTAAAGGTATAGCAGATGGCGATGTTGCAAAAGGGATAAAGGCCTACAATCCTATTTTAGCTGGTCAATTAACTAGGGATGAAATAAACCTTTGTTCAAAAAATCATGAAAGACCATTAAACTTATCCAAAAAAAATCAAGAGATTGTAGTATCTAATGAAAGAAAAAAATCGAAGTATACTCCAATATCCAAAAGAAAAGATAGACCAGATGCAGTACTATGGCTTGTAAAAAATTTCCCACAACTTTCTGATGGTCAAATTGCAAAGATGGTTGGTAGCACAAAAGGAACTGTAGCTCTTATCCGTAATAGAACTTATTGGAATTTCTCTAGTTTATCTGCAAAAGATCCTGTAATTTTAGGATTGTGTAGTCAGTTACAATTTGAAAAAGCAATTGGAAAAGCTGACAGGAGAGTAAAAAGAGAAAAGAAATTAAAAGAAAAAGAAAAGAAATTAAAAGAAAAAGAAGAAGTTGAGAAAAATACAAATGAAATCAATTAAGGATCCAACTGTGGGTATAATAATGGGAAGTAAGTCTGATTGGAAAGATGTTATGGAACACTGTAGCCATACATTGAAAGAATTTGGAATTAAACATGATGTAAGAGTGATATCTGCTCACAGAACCCCAAAAAGATTAGAAAAATTTATTTCTGAAGCTGAAGAAAAAGATTACGAAGTTATTATAGCAGCAGCAGGTGGAGCAGCACATTTGGCCGGTGTAACAGCTGCTTTAACTACTATACCTGTGTTAGGTGTGCCAATGCCTAGTGTAACAGATGGTATAGATAGCCTTTTATCAACTGTCCAAATGCCAGCTGGTGTTCCGGTAGCAACTTTAGCCATCGGTAAAGCTGGAGCCAAAAACTCAGCGTTATTTGCTGTTTCCATTTTAAGTCGTAAATATCCAAAAATTAGACAAAAATTAAAACAATATAGATCAGATTTCGAAAGCAAAATTCCAAAAAGACCCTACTAAAATCTTTTATAGACAATATTCGTCCTTCATGATAACTACCCATGGAAATTAAGGAGGATTTATTAAAATAGACGTTAAAGATAACAATGTTGAACAGGCTCTAAGGATTTTAAAGAGAAAGCTTCAAAAAGAAGGTTTTTTTAAAATCATCAAGATGAAAAGTAATTATGAAAAGCCTTCTGAAAAGAAGAAAAGAATTAAGCTTGAGAATATCAAAAGAGTTAAAAAGTTTCAGCGATTAAGAAATAGAATATAATTCAAAAAACCACAGGAGAATATTATGCCTTCAGGCAAGGTAAAATGGTTTAATGCAAAAAAAGGTTATGGTTTTATATCGGAAGATAAAACTGACAGAGATATATTTCTGCATGTTTCCTCTTTAGAAAAATCTAAGCTGAGAATTTTAAAGGAAAATCAAAGACTTAGGTTTGAAATCAAAGAAGAAAATGCTAAATTACAGGCAATAAACGTAAAAAAAGCTTAAAATTTTTAACGCGGGGTGGAGCAGTCTGGTAGCTCGTCAGGCTCATAACCTGAAGGTCGTAGGTTCAAATCCTACCCCCGCAACCAAAGGTGAAAAAATGAATGAATTAGGAAAAAAATTAGCCGAAGCTTGGATAAAAAGAGATTTAATAGAAATTAAATCTACAGATTTTCCAAAAAATAGAAAAGAATCACATTTGATTCAAAAAGAATTTCACAAAGTTTTAAATAAAAAAACAGTAGGGTGGAAAATTGGTATGGTCACAAAGAGTTTGCAAGATGGTGCAAAAGTGGATGGTCCCATGATAGGAAAAATTATTGATGAGACTGTATTGGTAAATCCCCTTAAGATTGATTATGCTAAAGTTCCTCATTGCATTCTAGAATGTGAATTTGCCCTTAAATTTTTAGAGGATACTGAAATGGTGCCTGGCGCAGAAAATAAAAAAGGTAACTATGAGATTTATGTATCTTTAGAATTAGTTTCTACAAGAGTAAGTCCTGAATCGAAAAAAGATTTAAGTAGTGGAAATCTAATGTTCTTAAATGTTGCTGATAACGGGGGAGCTGGTGCTATTGTTATTGGAGATAAAATAAAAAATTATGAAAGTATTAACTTAAATTCAATTGAAGTTGAGGTTGATTTAAATGGAAAAATAACTGGTGCTTGGGAAAAGAGAGCACATCCAATGGAAGCAATTAAATGTATTATTAATGAATTTAAAGATAACCCAATAACTTTTAAAAAAGGTGATTGGTTCATGACTGGATCAATAATTCAGCCAATGAAGATAAATAAAGGTGATAAAATTAAAGTAAATTTTAAGACTTTAGGAAAAATAAACTTAGACTTTATTTAAATTTTGAATCTTGATTTTTTACTATCTTGTAAAAAAGCTTTAACAGTATCTTTGGTTAGTCTATCAAATGATTTTCCAAAACTTAAGATTTTTTTAATAATTTTTGGTGGCACAGTGATAATTTGGCATCCAATTTGCTTAGCCTGGGTATAATTATATGGTTCTCTTGTGCTGGCCCAAAGAATCTCAACTTTATTTTTTCTATTTGTCATTTGAACTGCTTTTTCAATTATGGGAACAGGGTCCTTTCCTACATCTGCCATACGTCCAGAAAAAATTGAAATTATAGATTTAGTTTTATTATCAAGACATTTATTAATCTTTTTAACCTGAGCAATTGTATAAACTGCTGTAATATTAAGTTTTATCTTTTTCTTGTTCAATTTTTTTATTAATTGTCCAGTAAATTTTCCTTTGCTGTTAATCACTGGGATCTTTACATAAATATTTTTTCCCCATGAATTAATTTTGAATGCTTGTTTTTCCATTTCTTTAAAATTATCCGCAAATACTTCTAGAGAAATTGGTTTTTTTTTACAAATTTTTAATAGAAGCTTTGAGTATTTTTCATAGCTTTTTGCTCCAGCTTTTCGCATCAAACTTGGATTTGTAGTAAAACCATTTACAATAGATTTTTTATTGAATTCTTTTATGGTTTTGCTGTCAGCAATATCACAAAATATTTTTGTTTTAAGCATGATTAAATATTTTTAACTATATCCTCTGTCATTTTTTTTGCATCAGCAAACAGCATCATAGTATTCTCTCTATAAAAAAGTTCATTGTCTACTCCTGCATAACCAGGGGATAAACTTCTTTTTACGAACAAAACAGATTTACATTTTTCAACATCTAAGACCGGCATTCCAAATATTGGGCTTTGAGGATCTGTTTTTGCAACTGGATTGGTAACATCGTTTGCGCCAATAACAAAAGCAACATCAGTGTTTGCAAAATCGTTATTGATATCATCTAATTCGAATACCTCATCATATGGAACGTTTGCTTCTGCTAATAATACATTCATATGCCCTGGCATTCTTCCAGCAACAGGGTGAACTGCATAGGAAACTTTAATATCATTTTTCTTTAAAGTATCTACCATTTCTCGAAGTGCGTGTTGTGCTTGCGCTACTGCCATACCGTAACCAGGAACTATAATTACAGAAGAGGCATTTTTTAAAAGAAAAGCAGCATCTTCAGCATTTCCACTCTTTACTGGTTTTTGATCTTTTTTCTTTTCTTTACTTTTGCTTGCGTCTCCGCCAAATCCTCCAAGGATCACACTAAAGAAGGATCTATTCATACCTTTACACATTATATAAGATAATATTGCACCAGAAGATCCTACTAGTGCTCCGGTTATAATTAACGCAGTATTTTCTAAAGTAAAACCAATTCCAGCCGCTGCCCAACCCGAATATGAATTTAGCATAGAAATGACTACAGGCATATCAGCACCGCCTATAGGAATAATTAATAAGACTCCAATCAAAAAAGATATTGCTATCATGCTCCAAAAAAAATTCTCTGATTGTGAACTACATAAAAAATAAATTAATACAATAATTGATATTCCAATCAATAAATTCAAAATATGCTGTCCAGCAAAGGTTATTGGTGAACCAGACATTATTCCTCTAAGTTTTAAAAAGGCTATTATTGATCCAGAAAAAGTGATTGCTCCCACTGCTGCTCCAATAGACATTTCAACTAAGCTTGCGAGTTTTATATCTCCAGGTGAACCAAGATTAAAGGCTTCTGGATTTAGAAAAGCAGAAATGGCTACAAAAACTGCTGCAAGACCAACAAGACTATGAAATCCTGCTACCAATTCTGGCATTGCGGTCATTGGAATTTTAAATGCTATAAAAGCGCCTATTGCTCCGCCCACAAGTAAGAAAATAAATACGTAGATTGTTGATGTCGAAAAATTACCTACTGTTAAAAATGTAACAGTAATGGCAATTATCATACCCAAAATTCCAAAAAGATTACCTTGCCTTGATGTTTCAGGTGAAGATAAACCTCTAAGCGCTAGAATAAAAAGTATTCCTGAAATTAAATAAAATATTGCAGATAAATTTGCTGATATCATTTTTTATTTTTTTTCTTTTTTTTGTACATTTGAAGCATTCTTTGGGTAACTAAAAAACCTCCAAATATATTTACTGCTGCTAAAACTATTGCTAAAAATCCAAAAATATTAGCCATTTCAAAAATATTATTTGAGGAGCTTGCTAAAGCCGCGATTATTGCCCCTACAATAATTACTGAAGATATCGCATTAGTTACTGACATTAATGGAGTATGAAGGGAAGGCGTGACACTCCAGACGACATAATATCCCACAAAGATTGCTAAGATAAAAATACTAAATCTAAATATAAATGGATCAATTTCCATATCAATTACCTCCTTTTAATAAAGTGCTTTTAATTATTTCATCTTCTAGATTAATAACAAATTGTTTTTTATCTTTACTATAAAGATTTCTAACAAAGCTAAATATATTTTTGGCATATAAATTTGAAGCTGTTAAAGGTAATTTGTTCATAACATTCGATATTCCAATTATCTTTACTCCTTTTTTTTCAATAATTTTATCTGTTTCGGAGTAAGCAGAATTTCCTCCTTGGGTAACGGCTAAATCAAAAATAACAGATCCTGATTTCATATCATCAATCATTTCCTCAGTTATGATTCTAGGTGCAGGCCGACCAGGAATTAGTGCGGTACAAATAATTATATCACTTTTTGCTGCAGCATTTTCTAACATTTCCGCTTGTTTTTTTTTGAAATCTTCGCTGGCTTCTTTTGCATATCCAGCTTTTGTTTCTAAATCTTCAGAACCCTCCACCATCAAAAATTTTCCTCCCAAACTTTCGACTTGTTCTTTCGCTGTAAGTCTTACATCTGTAGCTGAAACTATTGCCCCCAACCTTTTAGCGGTTGCAATTGCTTGCAGTCCGGCCACACCAGCACCAACAACTAAAACTTTTGCCGCCGGGACTGTTCCAGCAGCTGTCATCATCATAGGCACAGCTTTTTGATATTCATAGATTGATTCAATTACAGCTCTATAACCAGCTAAATTCGCTTGAGAAGATAGTACATCCATAGATTGAGCTCTTGTTATTCGTGGGAGTAAATTTAATGCAAAAATTTCAATTTTTTTGTTTACAAATTTTTTTTCTTTTTCTGGATTATAATTTGATACAATTAAATGGGAACTTTCTTTGATCAAACTAAATTCCTTCTCGGTAGGAAAGTTGACTTTACAAATTAAATTTGATTTAGACAAAACTTCATCTGAATTATTTAAAATTTCAGCACCATGATCTTTGTAATCTTTGTCACTATAGCCTAGGCTTTCTCCATATCCTTTTTCTATAAGTACATTCAAACCTAGATTTTTAAAACTTTTAGATGTATCAGGAGTAATTGAAATTCTTTTTTCAGGACTTAATTCTTTTGTTGACCCAACATTCATTGAGAAAATTAACCTTGTCTAGCTTTGAATTTGGGTTTTTTTTTATTAATAATGTAAAGCTTCCCTCGTCTCTTAACCAATTTAGAATCGAGATCCCTTTTTTTTAGTGATTTTAACGAACTAACTACTTTCATAATTTTTAAGCCTGGCAACGTCCTACTCTCCCATGTCTTAAGACAAAGTATCATCGGCGCTGAAGGGCTTGACTTCCGAGTTCGGAATGGGATCGGGTATTACCCCTTCGCAATAATCGCCAGGCACATCGTTATATTATTATTTTATTTTTTTGTAAACAGTAAAAAATTGGTGGGCGTGATAAGAATCGAACTTATGGCCTCTACGATGTCAACGTAGCGTTCTACCATTGAACTACACGCCCCTAAAAAATTGTGTTAAATATATAGTTGGTATAACATAAAGATTTAATGCAAAAAATACTTATTATTTCAACCAAGAACTTATCATCTAATCATTTTGACGGAGCTCAAAAAAGAATTTTTGATATAGCTAAGTCTTTATCAAAAAAAAATAAAGTTGACTTTGTCTGTATTGGAAAAAATTTATCTAAAAAGAAAACTAATTTAGATTTTCTCAATAAATTAATTATTTATAAAACAAGTTTTTTCATGAAAATTTATAACGTTATTATTTCTATTCTAAAATTCCAACCAATGCAGAATGGTTATTTTTTTTCAAAGGATATTTGCCATTTTGTTTCTGAAAACAAACAGGAATATGATATAATTATTTTTCACTTAATAAGATCTGCACAATATCTGCCTGATAGCTTTAACGGTAAAACAATTTTAGAAATGACGGATTTAATTTCTTTTAACTATGCACAAATAATTAAGGAACTCTCTTTTTTGAACCCTCTAAAATATGTATATATTTTTGAAAAGCTTTTACTTCAAAAATATGAAAAAAAAATATCAAACTCTTTTGATAAAACTATATTTGCTTCTGAGAAAGAATTGACTTTGGCTAAAGAGTTTATAGAAAAAAGTAAAATTTGTGTTATAGGAAATTGTTTTAAGTCAAAAAAGAAAATATTTAAACATAATTCTAATAGTAACAAAATTTTATTTGTAGGAAATATTGGATACCTGCCTAATAAATTAGCTTGCTATAATTTTTCAAAAAAAATTCTTCCAAAAATAAATAAAATCTACCCTGAAATAGAATTTAATATCATTGGAAAAATTAATACATTTGATAAATTTATTTTAAGTTGTTTTTCAAACGTAAAAGTTCACGGTCCTATAAAAAAAATTGATAATATGATAAAAAAAAGTATTTGTGGAATAAGTAATTTGAAAGTTGCAACTGGGCTTCAAAATAAAATTTTTACTTATATGTCTTATGGGCTGCCTGCTATTGCAAGCAAAGACTCTGTTCCTAAAAAACTAATTAAAAACAAAAAAAATATTCTTATTTATTCAAGTCAAGATGATCTTGTAAATTGTATTTCTGAATTAATAAAAAAAAAGAAACTTGCTAACTTAATTTCAACAAATTCACATAAAATTGTTAAAAATAAACTTACATCAAAAAGAGTTTATAATAAATATATATAATAAAAAATGTATCAAAAAGATAAAATATTATTAATTTTTTTAAATTGGTTGATTTATCTTTTCCCTTTTTTTTATATTTTAGGAAATTTTTTTATCAATTTAAATTTATTTCTAATTTCAATAACTGGACTATTACTCTATAAATCACAGATTTTCGATTTTAAAAAAGATAATTCAATAATTTTTACATTTGTATTCTTCTTAATAATTATCATAGCTAGTTTTTTTGAAAATATTTCTAACCCTGGAAATATTAAATTTTATAAATCAATATTTTTTTTAAGATACTTTATTCTGCTATTAGTTATAAGGTATGCTATAATCAATGATCACATAAATATTAAAAGGTTTTTTATTTCATGCATGATTTTTTCAATGATAATTTCTTTAGATGTAATATTACAATTTATTACTGGGAAAAATATTGTTGGATTAAAATCTGCAGCTCATCATAGAACCAGTTTTTTTAATGACGAACCAATTACTGGTGGATTTATTCAAAGATTCTCAATACTGGGCTTCTTTCTAACTATAGCTTTATTAGGAAAAGGTTACCTAAAGGTAATTATACCTTCTGCTTTTTTATTAATATGCTTGCTTGGAGTCTTTTTTTCCGGAAATAAAATGCCAACTTTTATGCTGCTAGCTTTTATATTATGTTTTTTATTTTTAAAATTTATAAATTTTAAAACTTATAAAAGTAAGAAATTTCTTTTTTCTTTTTCAATAATTCTATTTGTCTTAATTTTAGGTTCTGAAAAAATAAATAACAAACTAAGGAACCTGAATTTAGTGCACGCAAATACTCCTGGAACGTATTTGGCTAGCTTCTATAGTTTCATTGGAGGAATTCCAAATTTAAAAATAATTTATTTTGAGGCAACAAGAGACTATTCCGAATTGAATAAATATAAAGGTAAGGTCTGGTTTCACTATACAGAAGAATTTAAAAATAAGGAAAAATATAGATATATAATAAAACGCTCATTATATAATCATATTTATATTACGTCATTAGATCTCTTTTTAGAAAAACCTATGACAGGTAGAGGAATAAAATCTTTTAGAGAAACTTGTAAAGAAATGGTTCATTTGCCCAACAGAATTTGCTCCAGTCACCAACATAACTATCATTTGCAATTATTAAATGATGTTGGGCTAGTGGGTTATTTAATTTTTTTTGGAATATTTTGTTTCTTGGTATTTCAATGTTTTAAAAAAGATAGTTTAAGATCAAATATTTATTTTTATGCAGTTTTATCTGTTTTACTAATTGAATTCTTTCCATTGAGAAGTTCAGGTGGATTTTTTTCCACTGTTAATTCCTCATACATATTCCTTATGATAGGAATGTTATATGGTTTTAAAGATTTAGATTATAAAAAATAAAAATTATTAGAAATATTTTTTTAAAATAGATATATTTGGCTTCATCCAAAAATAAAGGTCTGCTAGAATTTTTCTTAAATCTCTTTTGGGTCCCCAATTATAAAGTTTCTTAACATAATTAATATTTGAAACATAGTAAGGGACATCGTATGGAGATGTTTTTTTTATAGAACCTATTTTTATTTTATTTTTTGTGAAATTTTCAGACATTCTTGTAAGCTGGACTAGGTTTAATGAATTTCTCTTCCCTCCTCCAACATTCATAAGTTTGTTATTAATTTTTTTAAACTTTTGTATTTGTAACAAAATTAGTTCACATAAATCTTCAACATGAAGAACGTCTCTAACCTGTTTTCCATTTCCACCAAAACCGATATAATTAAGCTTCAAGCGATTTAGATGCCTCCATATCCATAAACTTACAAAACCTTGCTGTTCTTTTCCAAACTGCCATGGACCAGAAACTAAAGCTACCCTGTTTATTATATACTTGATCTTATGTAAGTATGAGTACTCTTTTATCAAAAGTTCAGAACTTAATTTTGTAAAACCATATATAGATTTAGAGTTTTCAACATTAAAGTTTTCATTTACTGAACCTTTCTTTTTTAACTTGAATAAATTTTTCATGGAATAAACTCTAGAACTAGATAAATATATTATATTTGCATTATCCTTGATGCATTTATTTAAAACATTTAATGTTCCCACTAGATTTGATTCAAAAACTTCCTTTATTTTTTTTCTGGATGTTTCTATAGACGGTTCAGCCGCACAGTGTATTATCAAATCGAATTTTGGTAGACTCTTAAAGTTATTAGGCTTTGCAACATCGTTTTTAAAATTCTTTATTTTTTTTTTTATTATTCTCTTATAATTTAATCTTGAACCTTTACGAGATAAATTATCAATACTATTAATTTTTACATTTTTAATTTTATTCTTCAAAAAAATTGCAAGATTCGAGCCTATAAACCCACAACCACCTGTTATTAATATTCTCATAAATTGCCTGGTCTCAAAAATACTTTTTTTATTATTTTTTTAGTCTTCAGCTTTAAAATATTAATTTTTATTTGTCTTAGATTGAAATCATTATAAAGTTTAAATCTATTTTTCCTAAGCCAAAAATTAAGTTCTTCTAAATATAGCCCTATGTTCGATGAAAAATTTCTACTATGGACCCTGGCTGTGGCTAGAGGGCTTTGTATTACTGATATTTTATATTTTTTTGATAGCCTTAAAAAAAGATCAAAATCTCCAATTATATCATATCTTTCATTAAATTTATTTTTCTCAAAAATTTTTCTATCAATCATAATAGTTACAATTCCTATACAATAATTATTTAACAAGCTCTGAGTTATATAGCCTTTAGGTAATATTCCTTTATGAGGTAAATATATTTTTTTTGTATTTTCATTCTTGACAAGAAAATTAGTATATACAATTTTATAATTTTTCTTTTTAATTAAATTAATTTGAGAACTTAATTTTTTGTTATTCCAAAAATCATCTGTATCCAAAAAACATATATATTTTCCTTTACTTTTTTTGATAGCTAAATTTCGTGCTCGGTATAGTCTTTCCAATTTATGTGATTTGAAATATTTTATTCTTTTATCACGGAAAGATCTTGCAATTTGTGCACTTTGATCAGTGGATTTATTGTCCCAAAAAATTATTTCCCAGTTTTTATATGTTTGATTAATAACGCTTAAAATACTCTGCTTTAAATATTTCTGACCATTGTAACAATTGATTATAACGCTAACTAAAGGAAAATTCTTCATGAATATAATTTTAAATTATTTTTTAACCAACGACTCAAACTTTTTAATTTGTGAAATTGAGAATTCAAATATTTTATTTTTATTTAAATAATATTGTTTATACCATTGGGCAGTTAAATTGATAGATTTTTTTAAGTTTAACTTGCATTCCCAGTTTAATTTTTTTTTAGCTTTTTTTGAATTAAGCTGTAACAAGTTTGATTCATGAAAATTTTTATTTTTTTTTACAACCCATTTTCCATTTTTCCAAATTTTATTCATTTCCTTTACTAAATTTATTACCTCTCTTCTTTTTTCAATTTTAGGTCCAAAATTAAAAGCTTCGCCATTTAAACTTTTATTATTTTTTAACTTTATGGCTAGACTTATATATCCAAATAAAACATCCAAAACATGTTGCCAAGGTCTAGTAGATTTAGGATTTCTTATTTTTACAATTTTATTAGATGACCATTCTTTTATACAATCTGGAATAATTCTTCCTGGAGCCCAATCACCACCACCTATAACATTTCCAGCTCTTGCAATAGATACTTTTATGTTTTTTTTACTTTTTAAAATAGACTTTATATAAGATTGGGTTGCGATATCTGCTGCGGATTTAGATGCGCTATAAATATCTTCTCCTCCTAAAATATCTTTTTCATTATAACCTCTATGAATTTCTAAGTTTTTATAAACTTTGTCACTAGTAATAATTATTACAGTTACTTTTTTTTTAATTTCTCTTAAAGACTCTAAAATATTTACAGTTCCTAAAGTATTAGTCTCCCACGTATGCTTAGGATTATTAAAAGATTTTTTTACTATTGCTTGAGCAGCCAAATGAAAAATAAAATCAGGTTGAAAGTTTAAAATTGCCTTTTTTACTTTTTTATAATCTTTAATATCTATTTTTTTAAAATTAATTTTCTTTTTTAAATTCAAATCTTTGAAATTTGATGGATTAGTTGGATAACCATTTGAAATTCCCAAAATTTTTGCCCCAAGGCTATACATCCATAAAGAAAGCCATGATCCTTTGAATCCAGTATTTCCCGTAATAAGTATTTTTTTTTTAAAAAATATTTTTTTAAGTTTATTTTTGTTCATTTTCTCATTTTTAACTGATTAAAAAATAGTTTACTAGATTTAATTTTTTTCATAATAAGTTCTAATAGTTTTTCTTAGACCATAATCGAATGGAATATTTGGCTTCCAATTTAATTTTTTTTGTATTTTTTTTATACTTGGAAAAAGTTTTAATATCTCGTCTTTTCTTAATTTGATCTTTCCATATTCTGGCTCACCTTTTTTTATAATTTTTTTTATTTTTTGAATTATATTTTTTATTTTTTTTGGTTTTCCTGATCCAATGTTAAAAATTTCTCCCCTAGCATTCTTATTATCTAGGCATTTAAAAATTGCATTTATAACATCGTCGATATAAATAAAATCCCTAAATTGTTTTCCTTCAGAACAAGGGAATTTTTTGTTTTTTATACAAGAATTAATTATAATCGGAATGAAACGATTTATATCTTGTTTAGGTCCAAAAGCTAAATAAAGCCTAAGTATAGTTACTGGAAAATTTTTATCTTTATATAGTTTTATTAAATAATTTGATGACATAAGTTTTGCCTTTCCATAAATTGATTTTAATAAAATTGTTTTTGGCCTCATTATCTCTTTTTGAGGAGATTTAGAATTTCCGTATTCAACGCTACTTCCCATTTGAATAAAAGTTTTCAAATTTTTTTTTAAAAAAATTTCTGCCAAATTTCTACAGCCACGATAATGGCTTTTAAAAGTTTTTTCTTTTTTTGTATGGTCAACATAACCACCTAAATTTACTACATAATCAAAATTAGTTTTTATTTTTTTTTTTAAAATATTTTTTTTGGTAATATCACACTTAATATATTTAACCTTTTTGAGTTTTCTTATTCTTTTTGGGGGTCCTGATGAAATACTAGTTACATCCCATTTTTTTTCTAATGATTTTTTGGCTAGGTGATAACCTATAAAACCTGTGCCACCAACTATTAAAATCTTTTTTCTCAAATTTTTTTCTTTAATCGATTTTTTAAAATTTTCTCTAAAATTAATTTATCTCTTAAAGTATCCATACAATGCCAAAATTTTTTGTGCTTAAATGCAAATAATTTTTTATGCTTGCTTACTCTTTTTAATGGCTCTTTTTCAAAAAATGTTTTGTCATTTTTAATATAATTAAATATTTTTGGTTCTAACACAAAAAATCCACCATTGATCCATCCACTATCTAAGGATGATTTTTCTCTAAAAATATTAACTTTGTTACCGGATAATTTTATTACTCCAAATCTTGCAGGTGGTCTAACAGCTGTTAAAGTAGCTATAGCTTTATTTTTTTTATGAAATTTAATAAGATTTTTTAAGTTTACATCACTTAATCCATCACCATAAGTCATTAAAAAAGTATTTTGATTAATTAATTGTTTTAGTCTTTTTAACCTTCCGCCGGTCATGGTATGCAAACCTGTATCAACAACTTCTACATTCCAATCAAAAAATTTTTTTTTGAAATATTTTTTAATTACCTCTTTTTTGTACCCTGAGGCTATTATAAAATCTTTAAATCCATATTTTGCATAATGGCTCATTATATGTATCAAAATTGGCTTATTAACAATTTTAACCATCGGTTTAGGAATCGTTTTTGCATATTCTTGAAGCCTAGTACCAAAACCTCCAGCCAAAATAACTACTTTCATATTGAAAACTTTCTAAAAAATTTAAACATTTAACTTCTAAAAAAAGTATCTAAACTTTTTGGTTTATTGCCAAATCTTATAATATTTCCCTTTTTCTTAATTTCATATAAGAAAAGGTTTGGGCTTAATTGCTTTGTCTTTATGCTGTTCCAAATTTTATCTGAGTAAAAGTCAATAATAGGAAACTCACATATGTGCATTACTTTATAACCTCTTTCTAGTGCTTCCGAGATACCGCCGGATGCACCTATAAAAACGGGTAAATTAAAAAAATTATTTTTTTTATACTTTGACTTTTTAATTTTAATAAAAATTTTTTTTTGTAAAAGAATGCTTTTTTCTGATTTTTCCGAAGCGGGATGAGCTTTTATAATAAAATTTTTTAAATTATAATTTAACTTATTTATCATATAATCTAAGCTGTTCAATATTGCCTCTTCCGATTTAAATTTAATTGGAAGGAAAATTTTACTTTTTAAATTATGTTTACCCTTTAAAAATCTAAAAGAGTTACATAAATGAATATTTTTATTACTCCATCCATTTTGTAAAAAGAATTTCTTTTGATCGTTTCCGTTTACAAATATTTTATCAGGTGAAAATCTTTTTTTGACGTAATTTATAGGAAATGACAATGGTGGAGCATGAATATATCCGATTACTTTAATATTAAATCTTTTTTTTATTTCTCTAATAAGATTATTTTGAAATGGTTGCCCTTCATAAAGAATTAAAATTTGCTTAATGTCTTGAGTTATTAAGTTTCCAATTGTTTTTGCAAGATAGTAAGAAAAAGAATTTTGACTAGTGATACTAAATAAAAAATAATAAAAGTCCTTAAGTAAAAATTTTAGGTTTAATGAAATTATTTTTATTAATATGAAAATATTAAATTTTTTTTTACTAAACCATTTATATACAATAATATTTTTATCCACTTTATTAGGCAAGTCATTATCCATATAAATAACAAACCACAAAATATCTTGTGACTTTTTTGAATTATAATTTAAATACTTGTCATTTAACGAACCATCAGTATGAAAATTTTTTTTAAATGCCCACGTTACAATCATTTTATTTGCATTATTTCTTAACTTATATTTTTTAATATTATTAATAAGATAAACTGAAGAAATAAACTCTTTTAGGAATATAGATAATTTATAAAAAAAATTATCTTTCTTACCTATAAATTTTCTTATTTTTAACATGCCAAAAGAGTTTCCAGCATATGATGCGAAATAGATTGGAGTGTCAAAAGTCGGTTGAAAGTTTTCTCCATTGAAATTTCTATAAATCTTTTTAATTTTATTAAAAATTTTGAACTGTTGAATTTTCAAATTACGCATTATTCACCGCCTGCAATGCTCAGAACCTCATTGGTTATAAACGTATTTTTCGTTGCTAAATAAAATATAAAATTAGCTACCTCTGATGGCTTTGCCATTCTTTTAAGTGGTATAAGTTTTACTCTTTGTGACAAATTTTTATTTTTAATTTTTTTATGTATTTTTGTATCTGTTACACCTACTCTCACAGTATTAACAAATACATTATTTTTCCCCCACAGCTTTACTTTTTTGGGCATAAATTCTAAACCCGATTTTGATAATGAATATAAAAAACTGTTTTCACTTCCTCCATATTTAACACCAATTGAACTTAGATGAATAATTGAACCTCCCTTTTTTTTAAACATGTTGTTACCCAGTTTTTTTGTAAACATTATTCCTGGTAGCAAATTTATATTCATTTCTCTTTTAAAATCCTCTGCACTGAAATTATCATATGGAATATCATCTAAATTTGCAGCAGCATTTATAAAAATATCAATATCATTAAATACTTTTTGATTTACGAATTCTTCCAAGTCTGTGGACTCAGAATCAAAATTGAATTTTATTTTTGATATATTTTTTTTATTTTTGATAAAATTAAAAAATTTTTTAGATCCATTAGAGTAGTGAGCAAAAGTTTTAAATTTTCTCTCTTTTGAAAATTTTTTCAAAATCTCAATACCTATGTCTGAACTTGCGCCTAATATTAAAACTTTTTTCATTTTATATCTTTATTTTTCCAAGATTGAAAATGTTCCTCACCCATCAAAGTCCCTTCTACATCGCATTTATTACACGGTGAGAAATTCCTTTCACCATTTCCTAATTTTTTCCTTGCAAACTCAAACTTTTTGCCTAACCAAATTTCCTTAAAACTTTGATTGTGTAAATTTCCAACAACTAATTTTTTTCCCCAATCATGCGAGCAAACTAAAACTTCGCCAGTATAATCCATGAAAAAGGTATAATGAGGATAGTAGCATTTCTGTTTCAATGGCTCTTTTAATGAAGCGATTGAAAATTCTGCATTTTCCATCATACCAGACCTATTAGATAGTGTTATTCCAAAATCTTTTTCTTTTGAATAATATCTGTGTCTAATTTTATACTTTTCATGAGGAACATTCGCCTGTCTCATAATGCTCTCAATTTTGTCAGCCTGCTCTTTTGAATCATAAACACTAATTAATAATGTTGATAGACCAGACTCATATAGCTTCTTGGCTCTGTCTACATTAAGTGCATCACCATTAGTTACCATTTCTATTCTTGCTAAAGGAATATTTTTTTTAACAATTAAAATTAAATTATAAATATTTTTATCTAATAAAGGTTCAACAAAACCTGAGAATAAAAAAATTCCTTTATAATCATATTCTTTAAGTTCATTTGATAACTTTTTAATCAAATCCTCAGATATAAATTCTTTGATGTCTTTATAATCTGGTGCACTTCTGGGGCAAAAAGAACATGTTCTATTACAAGTTCCTGACTCACTTATTTCTATTACTGAAGGTAAAGGAATTTTATCAAATTCGTTTAAGAAAAAAACGTTTCCAGCAATTTTTTTCTTTCTTGGTATGAGAGGATCAAAAAATTTTTTCATAAATTTTTCTCTAAAATTTTTTCAACTTTTTTAACATCTTTTATCTCATCAACAGCTACTGAGTTAGAGTTTAGTTTTATCATTTTAATTTTTATATCTAAATCAAAAAATCTTAATATTTCAATATCCTCTATACTTTCTGTTTTGCTTTTTTCATTTTTTGAATAAAATTTATCTAGTTGTTTTTTATTAAAACCATAAATACAAACTTGTTTATGATAACTAGTGTTTTTAGATTTTTCTTTTGAGCTAGGTACTAAAGCTCTAGATATGTAAATTAATTCATTTTTAGAATTTACAACTACTTTAGGCAAATTTATGTTAGATGGATTTTCAAATTTATGAACTTTATCATAGCCACAAATAACATGGTTAGGATACTTAATTTTCGCACTAATAATTTTTTTTATATCTTTAGGATTAATTGCTGGTTCATCACCTTGTACATTTATAAAAATTTTTGATTTAATTTTTCTTGCAGCCTCTGCAACCCGGTCTGTTCCTGTTAAGCATTTGGGTGAGGTCATTATGAATTTATATCCTGCTTTACTAACAACATTTGATATTTTATTACTATCAGTTGCTATAAAAAGATTTTTTTTACCCACAACATTTTTACAAATATCAGCAACTCTTAGAACCATTTCTCTACCTAATATTTTTACAAGGGGTTTTCCTCTATATCTGCTTGATCCATACCTTGCCGGAATCATAATTACGATGTTTCGAGACATAAAAAATCTACATCAAGTTATACCGTTCAAAACTTGAACTGTAAATACATAAATGCTATAACTAGAAGATCAGATGTCATTTTACAAAAAAGGCAAAGATAGTTACAGCTTTCCAATGATTAAATGGGCTAGAGATCTATTCCCAATTTGCAGATCAATAACTGGCAGCGGAATAAGGAAAACTTATGATTATTTTGCTAAGTTAAATCCAGAATTTAAAAAAATATCTTTTAAGACAGGCCATAAAGTATTTGATTGGAAAATCCCTCAAGAGTGGGATATCAAAGATGCTTATATTCAACATCAAAGTGGTAAAAAATTTGCAGAATTTAAAAAGCTAAATCTTCATGTTGTAAATTACTCAACGCCAATTAATAAAACTTTTTCACGAAAAGAATTGCTGAAAAGAATATACACTGAAAAAAAACAACCGGATGCTGTGCCTTATGTTACAAGTTATTATAAAAAAACTTGGGGATTTTGTTTGTCAGAAAAAGAGAAAAAAAAATTACCCAATGGCAAATACAGAGCTTTTATAGATAGTAAACTAAAAAAGGGTAAATTAGATTTAATTCATGCTTTGTTAAAAGGTAAACAAAAAAAAGAAATTTTTTTTAGTAGTTATGCTTGTCATCCATCAATGGCAAATAATGAATTATCAGGTCCTGTTTTATTGAATGCAATAATGTTGTATTTAAAAAGAAAATATCCTAAACGTAAATTCTCATATAGGTTTGTTTTATTGCCTGAAACGATAGGATCAATCGCATATTTATCTAAATATAAAACTACACTTAAAAAAAACGTATTTTGTGGATTTAATCTAACCTGTGTTGGAGACGAAAGAGGCTACAGCTATGTAAATACACCCTACGAAAATACTTTGGCTGATCAGGCAATTAGTTCTGCTATGATAGGTTTAAAAAATGTTAAAAAATACTCCTTCTTACACAGAGCTAGTGATGAAAGACAATATTGTTCGCCTGGGATAGATTTGCCAGTATGCTCATTTTCTAAATCTAAGTATTTTCCAGAATATCACACTAATAAAGATGATTTTAAGTTGGTAACTAACAAAGGTTTGTCTGAGTCTTTTGAATTAATATGTTCGATAATTGATATTTTCGAAAATTGTCTATACCCAAAAAGTAATTTTTTGTGTGAACCTAATTTGGGAAAGAGAAATATATATCCAACATTGTCAAAAAAGAACACCGTAGAAGATGAAGTTCGTTTTAGAACTCATCTGTTAACATATTCCAATGGTAAGAATAATATGTTTGAAATTTCAAAAATTTTAAATGCCCCAATTAAAAAACTGTTGAAAGAGTATAAATTACTAAAATCTAAAAAAGTTTTGATATAAAATATAAGTTAGCATACTGCCAAATTGGAAATGAAGTTTTTAATTTTTTTTTTAGAAATGCGTGCCAGTAATTTTTAATTTCTTTTTTGACAAAAAATAAATCATCAAATTTATTAGATGAATTAATTATATCGCCAAAAAATTCTATGCTTTCTTTTTTTCTAAGCCACATATTTTGAGGAGTTTGAATATATTTTTTTTGGTTATACCAGTTTATTTTTGGAAATAACTTTTGCATTGAATCTCTTAATGGGACCTTCGTTAATTTCCCCTTAAAAAAACTTTTATATGGTAAATTTAAAAAGTATTTTGTCATTTCTTTATTTACATAGGGGTTTCTCATCTCAACAGAGTGCATCATAGAAGCTCTGTCTAACATATGTAAATTTTTTGGTAATTTTGATGTTAATAACAAATCTAGTATTATATTATTTAGATACAAACTGTTATTTGTTTCTTTTTTAAATTTTAAAAACTTACTAAAGTTTATTTTTAATCCATCAATTAATTGTAATTCTCTTTTAATGGTATTTTTATTTTTTTTAAGCAGTCTTATGGAACTTTCATATCCCAGAAGAACTTCATCGATACCTGTACCGTTAAAAAGTACTTTAATTCCTTTCTGTTTAGCATGCTTACACAATTTCGATAAACCTAAGTGCATAACCCCGCCTATGGGTGCTTCATTAAAATTTACAAGCGTTTCAAAATCTTTGATCATCTCTTTGTGTGAGTAGATAACCCTATTTGTTTTCATGCCCAATATAGATGTCATTTTTCTTGCCTCATTAAATTCAGAGAAATCCTTACCAAAATCTAAAGTAAAACATTTTGTAAGTTTTCCAGATAATTTTGAATTTTTAAATAGAGCAAGTAGTGAAAGAGAATCTATCCCACTTGAAACAGCCAACCCAACATTAACATCACCCATTAAATGTTCATCGCTTGACTTTGACAATATAGAAATTAGTTCTTCAGGATTTATTTTTTTATTTTGTGTTATTATATTTTTTTTAAAATCTGAATACGTGAACGTTCTAATTTTATTATTGTGATAAACTCCATAATTACCGGGTTTAATTTGATTAATAGATTTGAAAAATGTTTTTTCATCGTGTGCATAATAATTGTACATGAGATAATTCTTGGATGAGTTATGATCAAGTTCTGTATTTCCAGATATTTTTAATAAAGGTTTAATTTCACTTGAAAGTGAAATAAAATTTTTGCTTATATGGTAATAAAGTGGCTTTTGACCAAAATGATCTCTTGCAAAAAAAAGTTTTTTTTCATATTTGTCTATCACAATAAAACTAAACATTCCGTCAATATGATCAAAAATGCTACTCCCCCACTCTAGAAACGCTGCTAACAAAACCTCCGTATCACTTGATGTTTTAAAATTATATTTAGTTTTTAATTTTTTTTTGATTTCTAGATAATTATAAATTTCACCATTATAAACTAATATGTATCTTTTATTTTCTGAGTAAAAAGGTTGGTTAGATCTTTTATCCAGATCTACTATAGCAAGTCTTGAGTGATAGAGATAATAATCTTTTTCTTTTTTACAAATGTTAAAATCTGGACCTCTATGGTTAATTAATTTAGTAGTGCTTTTAAACTTTTTAAAATTAAATTTATTATTTAACTGATCGCCGTATACTAAAATGAATCCACACATAAAATTAAAAAAAGGGTTATTTAATTTTTTTTGGTTTTTTTCCGATCTCCTCTATTTCCATTGTAAGTTTTTTTAATAATTTCAAATCAGAAAAGTCTAGACTTCCTAAATGTCCTTTTTCATAATGTTTTTGCATATTCTTATCAAAAGTAAAGTGCTTCTCGATATACTTTGCTCCTAAAACAGAACTTTTTAAAGCTGCAGCTATACCTAAACTATGGTCTGAAATTCCCGAAAATTTTGAATTTTGAAAATCTGGAATTGTAACATCTGACAGAAGAGTTGGATAATTTGAAATACAACTTAAATATATAAAATTTTTATTTTCTTCAAATTTAAATTTTTCTAATTCATCGGGTCTTACAGATATAAATGTAGTTTTGTTTAATTTAATAATTTTTTTAACTAATGAAGGATTTTCTTTATGTGTTCTTGCGGCAATTTTTAAAAATTTGGTATTTAGTTTTAAGCACCATTCAAGTGTTTCTTCGTTAAATGCGGTAGCAAATACATCTATTCCGATTTCTTGGCCATACTCAACTAACTCTTTAAACTCATTAAATTTTAACTCATTTTTAGATCTATCAATTTTATCGCTACTGAACATATTGTTTTGAACTAATTGTAGTTTTACCGCTGAAGCACCAGCAGAAAATGATTGTAGAATCATTCTCTTTGCCATTACTAAATCTCCAGAGTGCTGAGGGAATATTTCAGAAACAATAAACATTAATTTACCCTTAACACTTTTTTCACAACAATGCCTATAGCTTTTTTTTCTGACTCATGGGTTAAGCCAGCAACGTGAGGAGAAATTAATACATTATCGTGTTTTTTTGCAAAATTGATTAAACGACTTTTTCCGTTAAGTATTTTGTCTTCTCGGCTAACAATATCAGCGCCATAACCTGATAGATGCTTCTCTTTAAGAAGTCTCAAAAGGTCCTTTTCATTAACAATCTCTCCTCTGGAGATATTAACTATAATAGCATTTTTTTTAAGTAATTTTAATTTGCTATAATTAAAAAAACCATAATTATTTTTTTTCACGTTTGAGCTTATTAAAAGAAAATCTGTTTTTTTTAAAAATGTACTTAAGTTATTGATTTTTTTGAATCCTAATTTTTTCTTTTTAATATTTATATATGGATCATAAATATTTACTTTTGCTTTCATAATATTAAGATGTTTGTAGACATTTTTTCCAATTCTTCCATACCCAAAGATTCCAAAATTAAACTTCGAAATTTCATTTGACCTTAAATATTTTTCTTGGTTTCTCCATCCTCCCTTATTAACAACATTTATTGCTCCTTTAATTTTTCTTAAAGTTGCAAGTATTAATAACAAACAAAATTCTGATGAAGCAAAAATATTCTTAGTTTCTTTTAAATTTTCTAATTTAATAATTTGAATTTTTCTTTTTTTAATTTCAGGCAGGTCTAAATGTGTTGTTCCTGTAGCAGGCGATACTAAAAATTTTAAATTTTGGAAAAATTTTAAATTTTTTCGGTTAATCTTTGTTAATCCATTTGTAGGGACTAACCAGGCTTTTATATTATGTAAATATTTTTTTTTGATTTTATTTACATTTTTAATATTAGAGAAAATTATATTATATTTTTTTAAAATTTCTTTTTTATGTTTGGCAAAAAACTCAGCTGAATAAGAAATTAATATGCTTTTATTTTTTTTAGAATCTTCATATCTTATTTTATTTTTTTCTTTTATTATCTGAGAAGGATTGTTTTGACACCATCCTGATTCTATAATTTTTTCAGCCGTATAAAAATCTGTAATTTCATCAATATTTACAGATTTTAATTCATCCATAATGTATGGCTTTATTTTTTTACCCATTCTTGAATACTTTTTTATAATTGTTGATCTTTTCATGGAATAAATTGCACCATTTCTTACATAACAAGGGGCATAGTCTTGTCTTCTAGAATTTTCAGGTTCAGGATTTTTTTTATCGTAATCTGTAGCAAATCCTGATTTGTTAATCACTTTCATTCTAAGTGGATGTTTGTCATATACACGCGTAAAACTTATTACGGAGTCATACTTATTTGTAAATAATTTTTTTAAAGCTTTGTCTACATCGTGATTAGTTCTGCAAGGAGCTACCGCTGGAAGTTCAACAATATAATCAAATTTTTTTTTATAGAAATTCTCTGCTTTTAAAACAGAATATTTTAAAGCAGCTTTTGATGGAACATTGTCACCTGCTAATTTTTTTGGTCTTAAAAATGGTACTTCAGCTCCATATTTTTTAGCTATACTTGAAATTTTATTGCTATCAGTTGATACTATTAGCTTAGTTATATACTTTGATTTAATTCCTGCATATATTGAATATGATATAAGAGGGTGTCCATTAATTAATTTTATATTTTTTTTTTTTATTCCTTTTGAGCCCGATCTTGCCAAAATTACGCCTAATACATTATATTTTTTCATTTTAAATAGTTTTGTTATATTTTTTAATATTTTTTGATATATTTTGAGCAATTTTCCACTCAAACTCTGAGCCTACCTCAAAAGCAGAAAGTTTATCTAGAACCTCATGTCCTATTTTTAATTTTTTATAATTTTCAAAATTCTTATAGCTAAGATTGTTATACAGGGCAAAATTTCCACTTTCAGTGTAAATTTCCTCAGACTCTATTCTTATATTAATTTTTTTTCTTTTCTTAGTTAACAACAAATTTTTATCGTATGTTCTTATTGGAGTTAAAGTTTTTCCATTATGATTAAAGTACATTTTGTTCTGTGACAAAACACCTAAGACTAAATCTAACTTAAAAATTTGCATAGTATTAATTGAATTATCTAAATGCGCATGATTTCTGAAAGGACAATTTAATTTTGAAACAAGCGTAAAATCTGGTGTAAAACCCCTGAGCTTTTTATATTTTTTAAGCATTTCGTTTATGGATGAGTCCAATAAAACGTTCATTGTGGCTAGGGATTTGTCCCTGTGAAATGCCAATAATCTTTTATTTTTTTTACCTTTAACGTATCTCAGTACCCTGCTATCTGGGCTTGAAATTATAATGTCGCCCAATAATTTAGATTGAAGCAAGCTATCTAAAGTCCAGTCTAATAAGTACTTGCTTCCAATTTTTCGAAATTCGTTTGAAAATTTATCTAAATTTTGTCCTCTAATTGGGACAAATCCAATTACTCTTTTCTTTTCCTTGTTGTTTTTAAAAAGTATCTTGGTTCTATTTGTTAGAATTTTGCTTTTTTTATCAGATAAGCTAGATCCATGTTTTCTATAATAAAACAATGGAATATTTAGATTCATAATTTTGAATTTTTCTCTAAATCTAAGCCATATATCTACTCCATCTTGGGCGTTAAAATTTTCATCATACCCCCCATTAAGTAAAAGTGTTTTTCTTTTAAATAAAGTGCAAGCACCATGTGCTGGTTGATCATATAATTTTACTCTTCTAAAATCGTGTCTTCTAATTGTGTGCAATACTTTTCCATTTTCATCCACTTCATAATAATCTGAAAATAAAAGTTCAACATCTTTATTTTTTTCAATCTTAAGATGCATTATTTCTATTGCATTTCTATCAAGCCAATCATCTGCGTCTAATCTTAAAATATATTTACCTCTTGCTACTCTTAAAGCTGTATTACATGAGGCAATCAAACCTTTGTTTTTTTTAAAAATTACATAAACATTTGAATGTTTAGACACAAATTTATTGATTATTTTTCTTGAATTATCAGTTGACCCATCATCGATTATAATAATTTCAATATTTTTAAAAGACTGCTCTAGGCAACTCTTGATCGCTTTGGAAATATATTTTCCATAGTTATAGTTTGTTATATAAACTGTTACTTCTGGTCTCACTTTTTGTTTTTTGATAATATAAATTGTTCTTCGTAATAAGGTATGGTTTTTTTAAGTCCATCCTCCAATGACCATTTTAATTCGTAATCTAAATATTTTTTTAGAGGTTTTGGGTCTAGCTTAATCTCTATTTTATGTTCTCCAGGTCTCATTTTAACAAATTTTTTATTTAATTTTCTATTCCATACTTTTTCAATAGCATCAATAATGTCTATTACAGAGTTATTTGTTCCTCTACCTACATGAATTACATCGGTTCCTATATTTTCTTTTTTGTTGATAGCTCTTTCAAAACTCTCAACAACATCCTCTACATAAATATATTCTGACTTTTGTTTTCCATCCCCATATATTTCAATTTCATTTTTCTTTAATGTATCCATAATAAAACTTGGAATGATTTTTTGATAATTAAACGGGGCATTTAAATTTGCATTTAACCATCTCTCCCTTGCTCCATAAATATTTCCTAATTTTAGACAAATAACATTTAATTTGTATTCTTTATTGAATAGCTGAGCTATTCTTTCTACGGCTTGCTTGGTAATCTTGTAAGGATTTAACCAAGTAACATCTGGCGTAGTGGGCAGCACTACTTTTTCATAATTATATTTCTTTGCAAGCTTGAGTATTCTTGTTGTGCCCAAAACATTAGTCCTAACAACATCTTCTATATCATAAGTAGTTATAGTTTCTGATGTTCCCAAAATTGCAGCTAGATGAACAATGTAATTATTTTCTTTTACTATTTTCTCAAATTCGTCAAAATCATTAAAGTTTAATTTTCTAAAAGTAATATTTTTATGATTAGATTTTAGATCTTTTATTTCTTTTGATTCCCACAGGTCTACTACGCAAACACTGTGCTTTTTTTTAACTAAATTTTCTACTATGTGGCTGCCTATGAAACCGGATCCACCTGTTACTATTATATTTTTCATTATTAAACGTAATTGTTGTATAAGTAGCGTTCATTTTTTGAACTTTCAAGTAAAAAATAGTACTGTAAAATCAACATTTATAAAGGTGGGTGTGTTCAAATATTGAACTTATCAAATTTATATACTAAACTCTTATTGTGAGTTTAATTGAAAATTTAAAAAAACTTTTTAATATATTTGATATCGATATAGTTTCTATTACACCTCTCATATTTTTATTTTTAATATCAGGAGGTATAGATTTACTTGGATTATCTTTAATCGCACCATACATTTCTTTTTTAATCGAAGGAAATGATAGCATCTTTATAGAAAAAGTAAGAAGTTTAGATTTCCTTAAAGATTTAGATATAAAAGAACTTATTATATTTTTGAGTTTAATAATTTTTATTATCTTCTTTTTTAAATTCATTTTTGCATTATTGATAAGATTTTTGATAGCTAAGTTTTCTTTTAATTGTAGGCGTAAGTTGCAAATTAAACTCTTAAAATCTTACCAGGAAATGGAATATAAATTTTTTAACTTAAAAGGGAGTAATGAATTTATAAAAAACGTAAGAGAACTAAGTGCAGATTGTACCATAACGCTCGACTCTGGATTAAAAATATTAAGTGAGTCAATAATATTGGTCTCGATATTTATATATTTAGTTATAATGAACCCTCTAACTTTTCTTACTTTGTTATTTGTAGTGGGTATATCTTTTGTTATTCATAATATCTTTATAAAACCAAGAACTATAATTCTTGGAAAAAAAAGAGTTCTTGCGTTAGATTTAATTTATCAAGCTGTTAATGAGGGCTTAAGATATTTGAAAGAAGTAAGAGTTTTGAATAAAGAAAAATATTTTCAAAACACTATGAATAAAGGTACAGAAGATGTTTATCTTAGTGATTTGAAAACAAACATTATTTTAGCTTATCCAAGATATTTTTTTGAATTATTAATTGTTGGTTTAATAATTTTTTTTGTGATCTTAGGATTAGGCGAAGGACAAATCAGCAAAAGCTTGTTACCTAGTCTTGGAATATTTGCGGTAGCAGGTGTAAGAATTATACCGAGTGTAAGCACAATTGCCCACGGTTTAATTATGATAAATTATAAATATTTTGCAATTGATGTAATTTTTCAAGATTTAATTATCTCTAAGAAAAATAGAAATGGTTCAATAAATTTAATTGAAGAAAGATATGAAAATGTAAACGAAATTGAGTTTAGAGATATAAGTTTTAAATATGAAAATGCTAAAAATACGATATTTGAAAATTTATCTCTTAAGATAAAAAAAAATGAATGTATTGGTATTATTGGTGGTAATGGTTCTGGAAAAACTACATTGGTCGACTTATTACTTGGTCTTTTAAAACCAACCTCGGGTTCAATTTATATCAATAATAAATTAAATAATTTTAATAAATTTTCGCATCTTCTCGGATATATTCCCCAAGAACACCTAATCGTAAGCGATAAAATCATTAAAAATATTACACTAGAAAATGAGGAAGAAAACGTCGATAAAATTAAATTAAAAAATTCCTTACAGTCGTCAAATTTAATTGATTTTGTTAAATCACTTGAAGAGGGATTGAGCTCTGAGATTGGGAAAAATGGATTAAAATTATCTGGTGGTCAATATAAAAAAATAGCTATAGCAAGATTATTTTATCACAACAGAGAAGTTTTGATTTTAGATGAAGCGACAAACTCATTAGATGAAGAATCGGAAACGATAGTAATTGAAGAATTAAAAAGGCTAAGAAAGGATAAAACAATATTGATAATTTCACATAACCAAAAACCATTAGAAATATGTGATAAAATTTATAAAATTGATAACAAAAGGCTTAGATTAATTTAGTTTTAATGTGAAATATGAAAAATATTTTTTCAGATATAGGAATAAATTTAGGTGATAAAATTTTAGTGTCTTCAGATATTTTAAAGTTGCTTATAAAATACAAAAATAAAAAAGAAAAATTTGACCCAAATTTTATTATAGATATGCTTTTAGAACGAGTGGGTAAATCTGGAACCTTGATTTTTCCTACATTTAACTGGGATTTTTGCAAAGGTAAAGATTATGATTATAAAAAGACAAAATCTAATTGTGGTTCACTAACAAACTTAGTCTTAGATAGAAAAGATTTTTTAAGAACGAAAAATCCAGTCTATTCCTTTGCTGTCAGTGGAAAAGATAAAGATTTTATATGTGAAATGAAACATAAAAATTGTTTTGGCTTGGATTCACCTTTTGGATATTTGATCAATAATAATGGAAAAAATTTATTCATTGATGTCCATTATCGCGAGGGGGGGTTTCCATTTGTACATGTAGCTGAACAGGAAGCTGGGGTAAAATATAGATTTTTAAAAAAATTTAGTGGAAACTACATTGGTTTAAATAATAAAAAATCAAAAATTAATTGTCTTCTTTATGTAAGAGACAAGAAATTAAATGTTGGAAGAACTCTAATAAATAAAAGATTTGACGAAACATTAAAAAAAATAAATGCATATAGAGAGTTAGTGGTGGAAGATACATTTTTATCTATAATGGATATTAAAAAGGCTTACGAACTTTTGGTTAAAGATCTGAAAAATAAAGGTAATTTAATTTATAATGAAATCTGAAAATTTAAAAAAAATTAAACCGTTTGGCTTATCACAAAAAGAAAAAAGTATTTTTTTTAGTCAAGAAATAAAAAAACTTACAAAATATCATTATAAAAATTCAAAAGATTATAAAAAACTTTTGACCTTTTTTAACTATAGAATGGATAATAATGATTTGAGAAATATGCCTTTCTTGCCTGCAAGACTTTTCAAAGAGTTGAGCTTATATAGTGTTGAAAAAAATAAAATATTTAAAACTTTAATGTCCTCAGGGACCTCTGGATCATCACCTTCTAAAATTTATTTAGATAAAAATAATGCTCAAAATCAAGTAATTGCCCTAGCTAAAATAATGTCTACTATTCTTGGTCAGACTCGAATACCTATGTTGATAATAGATCAAAACCCTAAACTAATAAAAAAAAATTCTTACAATGCAAGAGCTGCTGCAATTTATGGTTTTTCAGTTTTTGGTAAGAACCATACTTACCTACTAGATGAAAATAATAATATTAATTACGAAGAACTTGATAATTTTTTAAAATTATTTGGCAAGAAACCTTTTTTTATATTTGGTTTTACAAGTTTTATTTTCGAATTTTTGATTGAAAAATTTAATAATAATAAATTAGTTTTTAATCTTTCAAATGGAGTTTTATTACATGGGGGTGGGTGGAAAAAGATGGAAAAGAAAAAAATAAATAATAAAAAATTTAAAGAAAAGCTAAAGCAAAAGTTCAGATTAAAAAATATTTATAATTATTATGGTTTAATTGAACAAACTGGTTCAATTTTTCTTGAATGTAATAAATGTTCCTGTTTCGTGACATCAAATTTTTCAGACATACTAATAAGAGATAAACATTTCAAAGTAGTTAAAAATAATGAAAAAGGATTTATACAATTGTTTTCTTTGTTGCCAACAAGTTACCCTGGTCATAGTATTTTGACTGAGGATATCGGAGAAATCATTGAAAATGAGTGCGAATGCGGTGCATATGGAAAGAGATTCCTGGTCCACGGAAGAGTTGAGAAATCAGAAATAAGGGGTTGCAGTGACACAAATAATTAATTTAAAAAATATAAAATTTTTGGTTGGTAACAAAAAACTTGAAAAAGTGAGTGTCAGCCCATACGATGATATGATTTGTAATTTTTTATCTGATCTTTCAAAAGATTTAAATAAAAGTGAAGAAGTAAATCTTTATCCAGATGTTAAGGCACTAGCTTTCTTTTGTAGAAAATCACACATAGAAAGGCTTAAAAAAATTTCTCTAAATCCATCTGATCAGCTAAGATTTGGTCTTGGAATGATTTTTCATATTACTCCATCAAATATACCAACCAACTTTGCTTACTCTCTAATATTTGGTCTTTTAACGGGTAACTCCAACATTGTAAAAGTCCCGTCCAGAGAGTTCAAGCAGGTAGATATTATATGTCATTCGATAAATAAATTATTAAAAAAATATAAATTTTTAAAAAAAATGATAAAAATTATTCGTTACAACGATAACGATAGTTTTACAAAAGAAATATCCTCTAAATGTAACGCAAGATTAATATGGGGCGGTGATAACTCTATTCAAAATATTAGAAATTTTACACTTAATACAAGTGCAATCGATCTAACTTTTGCAGATAGATATTCTTTTTGTGCTATTAACTCCGAAAAATTATTAAAATTAAAATCCTCGGATTTACAAAGATTAGTTGAAAAATTTTATATTGATACTTTTGTTGTTGATCAAAATGCCTGTTCATCTCCACATTTGATAGTCTGGCTTGGAGATAAAAAATTAAAAGCAAAATCACTGTTTTGGAATAAATTAAGTCAAGTTGTAAATCAAAAATATGATTTAACACATATTGCATCTATGGATAAGTATACGGAATTATGTAAAAAAATCTTAAGTGATAAGAATGTTCAAAAGTTTAAAACTTATTCAAATAATATCTACACAATTTCGCTTAAAAAATTTAATAAAAACTTAGATAGCTATAGAGGAAAATGGGGATTTTTTTACGAACACGATATTAAAAATTTAGATCATATTACAGACTATGTTAACAAAAAATTTCAAACTCTCACATATTTTGGTTTTAAAAAGAAATATTTGGAGAACTTTATTATTAAAAATAATCTTAATGGAATTGACCGAATAGTTCCAATTGGCCAAGCTTTAGATATAGGTTTCTTTTGGGATGGGTATGATATAAATAAAATTTTAACAAGAGTTGTAGACATAAAATGAGCAAACTTTCGTTAGATAAAAATGGAATTTATGAATATCAACAAAATAGGGAGCCGTATTTACTTATTGATTATGCTACTGAAATATATCCCGGAAAAAGTGCAAAGGGTTACAAAAACTTAAAAAAAGATGAATGGTTTTTTAAAGTACATTGGCCAAATGATCCAAATATGCCTGGTATGTTACAAATGGAAGCATTGGTGCAAATGTCAGCTCTCTCAATTTTAACAATGCCTGGTAATAAAGGAAAGATTATGTATCTTACATCAGCAGGTAACATGAAATTTATAAAAAAAATTTTGCCAGGTGATAGATTAGATATTCATACAAAAATTAAAAGTTTTAAACGTGGTTTGGCAATTTGTGAGGGGCTGGGACTTGTAAAAAATGTAATAGCTTGTAAAGCTGATTTTAACTTAGTATTGCCAGAGGAAATTAAAAAGTATAATTTAAAAGAATAATTTATAGGGTAAATAAAATGCCAATAGCATCATCATTACTGAATAAACCGAGGCTTGTTCAAAAGTTAAGAAAGTTCTACGACTATGTTCAAAAAAATGACGGTAAAGTTGGTAATAAAACCCGTGGAATTGATTTAAATTTTAACAATGCTTGTAATCTAAGATGCAAATACTGTTTTACTAATTCACCTAAAGGTGACCATGTTAAAGAGTACCTAGATTTAAATGCTATAAAAAAACTAGCTGATGAAGCAGATGAACTTGGATATTTTGAGTTTGATTTACAAGGAGGGGAACTGCTTTTACAACCAGATAAGTTATTTTCAGTTTTAGAGGCAATAAGACCAGAAAGATTTTATCTTTATCTTACTACAAACGGTTACTATCTAGACAAAAAAATGGCAAAAAAATTAGCAGATTATAAGGTGAGCCGTGTTTCTGTAAGCATAGATAGTATGGACGAAAAAATTCACGATGAAATAAGGGGAAGAAAAGATTCCTGGAGAAGAGCAATTGACGGACTTAAACACGTACAAGAAGCTGGTATGGATCCATACTTAAACATTACGGTTGGACACTATAATGCTAATACAGAACATTTTAAAAAATTATTAGATTATTCAAAAGATAATAATTATAAGACTTTGCTTAATGTTGCTGTGCCTGCAGGGATGTGGCAAAAAATGCATGACATCATATGTGATGATGAAGATAGAAAATATTTAAAAAAAATAAGAAAAGAATATAAGAATTTAGTAAGAAACATATGGAATCCTTTTGACCGAAATCATGAAAAGATATTAGGATGTACAACAGTAAATCGACTTTACATAACTCCTATCGGGGATGTTCTAGTTTGTCCGTATGTTCATATTAAAATAGGTAATATATTTGAAACTCCACTAAAGGATATTGTCGATTATGGTTTTAGAATTAAGTATTTTAGAAATCATAGTGATCTTTGTCTTGCCGGTGAAGATAAAGAATTCATAAATAAATTTATGACAAAGAGTGGGCAATCAATATTCAAACCGGCGTTAGCCAAGGATATTTTTTCAGAAGAAGACTTTATTAAATAATGCTTTTAAAAAATAAAACTGCAGTTATTACAGGCTGCAACAGAGGAATAGGAAAAAAAATTGTTGAAGTATTTTCTGAAAATGGAGCAAATATATTTGCATGCATAAGAAAATCAGATGAAAAATTTAATACATATATAAACCAATTAAAAAAAAAATTTGGTAATGAAATTACTCCAATAGACTTTGACCTTGGAAATGAAAACGAAATAAAGGATGCAGCCAATAAAATTTTGAAAACTAAAAAATCGATTGATATATTGATAAATAATGCTGGAATAGTACATAACTCAATATTTCAAATGACTTCAATTAAAAAGTTGAAAGAAGTCTTCGAGGTAGACTTTTTCTCACAAACAATTTTTACTCAATACATTTTAAAATCAATGGTTAACAAAAAAAATGGTAGTATAATTTATATTTCATCTAGCTCAGCTTTGGATGGAAATGAAGGCAGAAGTGCATATTCGTCAGCTAAATCTGCAATGTTAACTCAGGCAAAAGTTTTGTCTCGGGAACTTGGGGCTCACAATATTAGAGTTAATACAATAGCTCCAGGACTTACAGATACAGATATGATGAAAATTAATACAAAACCAGAAATAATCAAAGATGTTATCTCCAAATCTTCCTTGAAAAGGGTGGGAAATCCCTCTGAGATTGCCAATACAGTACTTTTCCTTTCATCTGATCTCTCAAGTTATATTACAGGTCAAGTTATAAGAGTAGATGGTGGGATGTAATGAATATTGACTCTAAAAAAAATATTGAAGGAATAGAAAATTTTTCTGTTGCTATTAGAAAAAATATTTTAGAAATGGCTTTGTCAGCTGGAGCAAATAGTTCCCATTTTGGGGGTGCATTATCAATCACAGAAATTGTTTCGGTACTATTTTCACATCAAATGAAAATAGATAAAAATAATCCACAATGGGAAGATAGAGACAGATTTATACTTAGCAAAGGTCACGCGTGTTTAGCTTACTATGCCGCATTATGTGAGGTTGGCTATATTTCTAAGGAAGAACTAAAAACTTTTGAGAAAAATGATACTAATTTATTGGGACACCCTGTAATAAATAGAAATTTGGGAATCGATTTTTCCAACGGTTCTCTTGGGATGGGGCTATCTCTTGGTATTGGCGTAGCAATAGCTGCAAAAAAAAGGAAAAAAAATTATGATGTATATGTAGTTGTCGGAGATGGAGAATGTAACGAAGGTTCTGTCTGGGAAGGTGCAATGGCTGCTCCAAATTTTAAACTTAATAATCTTTACGTAATAATTGACAAAAATAATTTTCAACAAACTGGATCAAATAAAGAAATTATGAATGTAGAAAATCTAAAAGATAAATGGTCAAGTTTTGGGTGGTATACTGAAGAGCTAGACGGCCACAATATAACTCAGCTTTATAATTTTTTCAAAAAAGGAAAAAATGAGAGTAAACCAAAAGCTGTTATTGCTAATACTGTTAAAGGCAAAGGTTTTTCTTTTTCTGAGAATAATAACGACTGGCATCATTCTGTTTTGAGCAAGTCACTTTATGAAAAAGGGCTTAAGGAATTATTAAAAAAGTAGCTTTATGATTATCGACGATAGAAGTATAAAAATGTGGTCAACTATTGGACCTAGAGCCACACTTGGTATTGCAGCACTCGATTTGGCAAAAAAAATTGACAACCTAATGGTTTTAACTTGTGACGTATCAACCTCAGCAGGACTAGATAGATTTAGAAAAACCTGCCCAGAAAAATATTTAGACTTAGGTATAGCTGAACAAAATATGATTGGTGTAGCCGCAGGTTTGGCAAGTGAAAAATTTAATGTTATAACAACTACTTTTGCCCCTTTTCAAACCATGAGATGCTGCGAGCAAATCAAAGTTAATATTGGATATATGAAACAAAAAATTTGCATGGTAGGTATTGCAAGTGGATTAGCGCTAGGGACATTGGGATACACACATTGCTGCATTGAAGATGTGGGAATTTTAAGATCAATACCAGGTATAACTATTATATCTCCGGCAGACTCTCTAGAAACAGTAAAAGCATTAGAAGCTGCAGTGCAATCAAAAAACTCTGCTTATATAAGGTTAACTGGTTCTTCAAATAATCCTATAGTTTATAAAAATGATTATAAGTTTGAAATTGGAAAATCAATTATTTTGAGAGAGGGAAAAGATATAACAATCTTTTGTTCAGGATCTATGGTGTTTCAGAGTTTAAAAGCTGCAGAAATTTTGGAAAAAAAAAATATTTCTTCAAAAGTGATAAATATGCATACAATAAAGCCTATAGACAAAATTGCTATTGAAGAAGCCTGCAAAACATCACTTATAGTTTCCGTTGAGGAACATAATGTTTTGGGGGGTCTTGGTAGTGCTATTGCGGAGCATAAATCTACTCTAAATACTTCTACAAAACAAATATTTTTAGGTATAAAAGATAATTACAGTAGAGGAGGAAGTTACAAATTTTTACAGGAAAAACACGGGCTTACTCCAGATAAAATTTCAGAGGAAATTCTCAAAAATGTTTAATATCTTTAATAAAATGCCTATGTTCAACTATTGAACTATATTGATAAATGATTTATATTTAGTAGCTAGAAAAGGGGAAATTAAAAAAATTATGAAAAAAGATTATATAATTAGTGAAAAAGTTGACGAGATAAAAAATAATGGTTATTGCATTTTAGAGAACTATATAACAGAGGAAGGTCTTGATACAATAAAAAATTCTCTTTTAAAAGCCTTACACTATATAGAACCTACCAAAGAAAAAGATTTACAAAAAAAATACTATCAAATTAAAAAATTTAATGAAAAATTAAAAGGTAATTGGTACGATATAGCTGGTAGAGACATTAACCTTTTACAATTTCTTCATTCTCCTGTTGTAACTAATATTGTAAAAAAATATTTTGATACAGATGTTCTTTTTTCTGGGAGATCGTGTATTGGTGTTTATGATGATGATAATGATAAATTGTTAGAGCCACATCAAGAAACTGCTCAACTTTCAAGGGACTGTATGTTGTTTTGGTGTCCATTATATGACACCGATAAAGATAAAGGTGGTCTCTTTATTTTAAAAGACTCACATAAACACGGATATTTTAACCATACTACAGAACATCCTGATGGAAAAAAAGGTTGGACAAATTTATATACACACGTTGATCGATCCATATCAAAAAAATTTAAGAAAGTAGAGCTTGAAGTAAAAGCTGGCTCAGCTGTATTAATGCATTCTTCAACTCTTCATGGTGGATACCCTAACAAAACAAAGGGTTCAGTGAGAATTACTGTGTGTGAAAGATACTGTCCCTTACAAAAAATGCCATATTTAAAAAATCCAAAAGCACCTTTAAAAATTCCTTACACTGGTGTGGATTATAATAAAATATTAGACTAATTATGGAAAATAAGGAAAAGTACAAAGATATTTTTATAAAATCATTATCTATTAATTCTGATAAATTTAGTGAAAATATTAAGTATAACGAAATTCCAGAGTGGGATTCGATTGGGCATATGACTTTAATGTCTGGACTTGAGGAAGGTTTCGGCATAACTATGGAAACTGACGACATAGTTGACTTTAGTTCATTTAAAAAGGGCCTGGATATTCTAAAAAAATATAAGATTGCTTTTTAATGAAAAATGCTTGAAAGTTTAAGATTATGGGTAATAATATATTTATATCACCGACTAGAAAACAAATTAATAATTTAGACACTCTACCAACTTACGATAGATCTTTAGTTGATTACTCTAAATATAATCAAACAATAGGCCATGCTGGAGTAAAATATTCAATGGCTGTTCAGGCTACTAGGGGCTGTCCGTATAGATGTTTTTATTGTGATGTTTACAAAACTACACTTCATCATTTTAGAAGAACCGTTGATAGTGTTTTTGAAGAAGTAAAAATGATAGCTGACATGGGTGTTAAAAGGATAGAATTTATTGACGATATTTTTAATGTAAAAGCTAAAGATTTTGTAAGTTTTTTTAATAAGGTAATAAAAGCAAATTTAGATGTAAGCTTCTTCTTTCCAACAGCATTAAAAGGAGATCTTTTAACAAGAGAAGTTATTGATGTGATGATGCAAGGAGGTGCTGTCGGGGTGAACGTATCTCTAGAATCTGCCTCTCCAAGAATGCAAAAAGTAATGAGAAAAAATTTAGACATAGAAAGATTTAGAGAAAATTTAGATTATATATGTAAAAATTATCCATCTGCAGTTACAACGCTAAACACTATGCATGGTTTTCCAACTGAAAAGGAAGATGAGGCTCAGATGACTTTGGATTTTATTTTTTCAATGAAGTGGGTTCACTTTCCTTATACTCATATCGTTAGAATATTTCCGGGAACTGACTTAGAAAAATTTGCTTTGGACCACGGAGTGCCTAGAAGTGCAATAAATGAGTCGATTGATAAATCTTACCATCAAGTAACACCTACTTTGCCATTCAGTAAAGAATTTACTGAAAAATACAAACTGAAGTTCTTAAAAGAGTATGTTTTAAATAAAGAAAGATTATTAAAGGTTTTGCCAGTACAAATGAAACATTTTACCGAGGAAGAATTGAATCAGAGGTATAGTAGCTATTTTGCATCAAAAATTAAGAGCTTAAAAGATGTTTTAAGAATGGCTGGAATAAAAGATAATGAATTAAAAATAAAATGTCTTGGGGAAGGTGATATAAAAATTCCTAACTTGGAGAATAAAATAAAAAAAGCTTTCCCAGCAAAAAAGGTTAAGAAAAATGCATTTAAAATTTTGCTTATAAATATATCAACTCACTTTACTAAAGACAAAAATGTAAGTGAGTATGATGTCTTAGAACCACCTCTTGGTCTTATAGCACTACAATCATATTTAGATCATGTATTTAAGGATGAAATAGATGGAAAACTTATCAAAAGTAGAATTGAATTTGATAGTTATGATGAATTAAAAAAAATAATAAAAAACTTTGATCCAGATTTAATTGGAGTTAGTGCTATGACTTTTCACAAAGATTTCTTTCATGAAGCTATATCGGAGATCAGGAAGGGTGGTTATAAAAAAACATTGATAGTAGGAGGACCACACCCAACAACAAGTTATGCTGAGGTTATGAAAGATAAAAATATTGACATATGTGTTTTAGGCGAAGGAGAAGTAACTTTAGCAGAAATAGTTCAGAAAATGATGGAAAATGATAAAAAGAAACTTCCAAATGAAATCCTTAAAAAAATTAATGGTATTGCATTTTTAGATCACCCGATTCACGAAACAAAAATAACAAAAAAAGATGAAACAAGAGCTACCGGGCTATATAGTTCTAAAGTAATTGGGCAATATTAAAAGTTATAGATTTATTTTTTTTTTTTAAATTTTTTTAACTCATTCTTTAATTCTTCATACTCTTGCATTTTTAATTTCATAAACCTTAAGGTAATTTTTGTTTTTTCACTAAAGCCTTTTGGTGTTAAGTAGTAAAAATAATTAAGTTTATCCTCATTTTTTTTAAAGTTTTTTATTTTTACTAAACCTTTCTCTTTAAGAGCCTTCATACAATAATTTATTTTCCCCAGACTCATGCCTAATGCGGAAGACAAGTCTCTCTGTGATAAATTAGATTCACTGCCGATCTTTCTTAGAAGCTTTAAATATTCTTCATTTTTATCGTTAATTTTCATTTTTTTATTTATAACGTTCATCGCATGAACTGTAAAGATTTAATTTGTTCAATAATTGAACATTATTTACTATATATTTGACTTCTTAAATATTTAATAATTCTTTCAGAGACTTGATCACTTTTTAAACAATACATTTCACTATCCATTTTTTGTTTTTTATTGTTTTCAATTGTTTCAATAATTATTTTTTTAAAGTCAATGAAACTTCCTATTCTTACATTGTTGAAATTATCTAGTTTGTGGAAATAGCACGAATTTTTTAAACCTGGATCTATAAAATAACAATTATATCCATGACCAATTCCCTCCGTTATCATAGTTGAGGACCATGAAAATATAATTTTACTTCTTTCAAAAAGAGCATAGCTATCATTTTTTGAGTCGATTTGCGTCTTGCTATTTACATCTGTATTAAAAAAATTCTCAACAGACTTCTTGCTCTTATATTTTTTTTTATAAAGTGTATTATTTTTAACATCAGAATGATGTTTAATTAAAACCTTATAATTTTTATCAGATGAAATTTTTTTTATCCATTGAATTTGTGTAAATAAAAAATTTTTTTCATTTAGTTCGTTAATATAAAGATGGTTATTTGGTTTAATTGCATAAATTAAAATATCAGTTTCAGGAACATTTTTTATATCTTTGTCTTCTAAAAACCACTTGTGTTCCATAATTAAAGAACCGACTGGAAAAAAGTTTTTTATGTCTCCTCCAAGGTCTGCGAGTCTTTTTTGAGTATAGGTTTCTTTCGCAAGAGATAGGAAAGTGTCGATAAAAACAAAGAGACTGATTGTCGTTTCACAAATATTTTTCTGAGTGCAAACAGTTAAATTTCCACCATTTTTTTTAAAAAAATGGTTTCTTATAGGACATGTTCTATAAAATCTATCTTGAAGTAAATATTTTGATTTATATTTTGAAAATATAGTAGAATATTTACAATAGGAATATAAAATTATTTTAAGTAAATATAAAAAGTTAAAATTGTATCTATGCGAAAGCGATATCAATTTAAAAAAAAATTTTAAATTTTTTAATTTATTCTGATAAAAACAGTCTGAATTAAAAAAAAATAATTTTCCTAAGTATAAACTTGTTATTTTACTATCCTCTAAATGTTTTTTAATTGGAAAATTATTTATTGCTACACAACTTGAGGATAATTTCATTAATTTTTTAAATCTTTCATATGCCAGTTGACTGCCAATATCGTCAATTATCAATTCGACTTTCTTGTCAGTTTTGATTTTTTTTGAAAAAATGAACCCCCAAATTATAATAGATAAATAAACTAAAGAATCTTTTAAAATAGAAGAAATTCTAAAGGTAGATTTAAAAATACCCTTTTCATAATCAAAATTATTTGCCAAAATCTGTTTACTTTTGTTTAAAACAATTTCTTGGGGA
>CACFKO010000004.1 GCA_902566925.1 uncultured Pelagibacteraceae bacterium
TCTGAGTTAAAAGTTAAACAGGCGTGTTCCACCAATGTTCCCAAGGAAAATGAATCCAGATACCTTCTGTATCTTTCGCACACTCCTGCACGTAGTAATGAGGTTCAAAGTCACACTCATTATTCCACCAAAGAGACGCAAATCTAACTTCCACTGGTAGTTCCATTGGTTGATTGATTCTTGGCCCTTTTATGTAGCTCTTGATTTTATCAAATGTTTCACCAGAGTCACATATATCATCCACAATGAGAACTCGCTCATCTGTCTTCTTTGGCAGATAATCTTCCCATTCTGGAAAATCTCTCAACGATGCCTTAACTGGTTTGAATGGTTTCTGTAACCAATGGCTCATCATAACACCTGGCGTAAGTCCACCTCTTGACAAACCCACAATCACTTGAGGGTCAAACTTATCCAGAGTGATTTCTCTACAGAGAGTATTTACATCTCTCCGCATCTCATCCCACTGATACCATAATTTTTTCATTGTACACCTCCTAAGAAAACTTGAAATTTAGTTCCATAAGAAATAACACAATATGATTTATAAGTTGGATGAAACTCTATTATTGTATATGTTCCTGTTTCTGGATTGACATACATATCAACTGCAACACCAACTGGTTTTCTAGCAAGTCCTGTTTCAGTTCTAACTTTAGTGAACTGAACTGCCTTAAAAACTAGTTCTTCTTTTTTTGAATTGATTGCATCAAATGTTTCTATCTCGTTTGCACACATGATTGGTTTTTCATTCCACTCTCCAGCTTCTAATCTACAAGACCATGCTACAAACAATCCTAACAAAAAACAAATTACAAATATACTTATTTCCTTTCTACTAAACATTTGAAAATACCTCATTCAGTTGACGATTTACCCTTACAAAAGTTGTGCACTTAGGTAAATCTTTGATTGTTCTTGCACCTGCATAAGTACAGGCACTTCTTAGTCCACCCATTATCTCTCTAATGGTATCTTTAACTGGGCCTTTATAATCCACATAGACTGTCTTCCCTTCTGCTGCACGATGAGTTTGTTTTTCTCCATAATGTGTAATCTGGGCATCTTCAGAAGACATTCCATAAAATTTCATCTTACCACCATTATGATTACCAACTTTTTCACCATTACATTCAGCGTGACCTGCCAACATACCACCTAACATTACAAAGTCGGCACCACCCCCAAAGCTCTTTGCTATATCCCCCACCACTGTACAACCGCCGTCTGTGATGATATGACCGCCGAGCCCGTGAGCCGCATCCGCACACTCCATCGTCGCACTTAACTGAGGATATCCAACGCCTGTTAATTTCCGAGTAGTACATACTGATCCAGGGCCGATCCCAATTTTTACAATATCGGCTCCTGCCATGATTATCTGTTCCGTTGCTTCTGGTGTACATACATTTCCTGCTATGATTATTTTGTCTTTCGTTGCTGCATGTCTTCTCATTTTTGCAACAAAATCGTTGAATCTTTCTGTATATCCATTTGCCACATCAAGACATATCCATCTTGATTCATCATAGTCTAGTACATCTAAATCTTGATCTAATCCAATTGTTTGTATGAGATTTCTATGTTCAAGATTACTTGGCCATCTAGTAAATTTACACAATGCAGTCAACATTCCAAATTGAGTCAACTCCATGAACATATTCAATGTCCCTGTGTGATCCATATTAGATGCAATTATAGGAATACCTTCCCACTCATGTTTTGAATGTCTAAATTTGAATTTTCGTGCCAGCCAAGCATCTTTGCGTGAGATCAGAGTAGATCTCTTTGGTTTGATTAGTACATCGTTAAAGTCGAGTTTTACCTCTTCAATTATTCTCATTATGTCCTTCCGACCCGAATGAGTAGTGATAAAGTAAACATACATAGTGTATGCATTTGAGAAGATCCTTCCGATTCTTCCCATTTTTCTTACCAAATCGAAAGAGATACTTCATCGCACAGCCGCGAGTGAATTCTTCCGAAATGTCCATTTGTTCAAATACATCTTGTATCTGAATATTTTTTCCACCACCTGCGTAGTGTTCGCCGTAGGTACTCTTGATGTAGTCTTTGACTTCATCTAAAATCAAATCTTCATTATATTTAAAAAGCAACTTCCTTGCTTCTTCTTCACCATTCATAATAAATCCTTTAAGTAGGTTTGTACTCCTTTTGTTTCACACCTTCCTTGTAAAGTTCACAAGGGACTTCATTCTTCTCGTACTCAACGTACTTACTAAACGCCTGTTGGTAGTTTGAATATAAATGATTTCCTTGTGCTGTCTCCACTTGAAAGGTAGGTAACTCAACAGAATAGGGCATGAGGCTCCTTAGTGTGAAAGTTACAATTAAAATATGATAACACTTTATTTAGGATTATCCAACATTAAGAAAAAAAGATGCTAATCCAAATTTGCTTGTGTTCCGGCATGAAACACTTCCATGGGCGTACTACCCGTCGCAAATCCTATTAAGCAGTTGACGAACTCTGCCGTGGCCGATGATAATAGATCGTCATTCTAATGACTCAGCCAACAACATCTTTATTCTTTAAGTATTGAACCATCTCTTTTGCCTGGATCTTGTACCGAAATATCTTTTTGTCCTCTATCTCCATGTACCTTTTTTCCAACATGCTTTACATCATCTAGACCACCTTGTTTATTAAAGTAATATTCTTTTTGGTCAAGGCCTACTTTCTCTTTTTTTTTTTTATTGTAACCATCGGCGTACCAACCACCACCTTCCAGTTTAAAACTACTGAGTCCCACTTGTCTTATCATTGTTTCTGTCTCACAAACTGGACAAGTCAATTTAGTATCAGCACTTCCTGCTGATTTTAAAAGTACCTCTTCTGTTTTATCACAAGTTTCACATTTAAAATCATATAACGGCATCGTTTTTACTCCTTTCAAAATTAATGTTTGTAATATGCCTCATCGTCAATATCATCTTCAATTTCATCGTCAATAAAATCGTTAGGTGATCGACCTTGTTTTAAATAATTTTTAACTTGAAGTCTTTCTCTTTTATTACCCAAACGCTTTGCTTTTCTTGAAGAACCTTGTTTTTCTTCTTCATAGAAATCATGTTCCATTTTGTTTAACCTTTCTTTTTAAGATTTTTTGTTTTTGTCTAGCTGATTGTAATTTTATTTTACTAACTCCATCTAAAAAAGTTTTACCTTCCATGTGATCCATCTCATGATGAAAAACTCTAGCTGCTAACCCCTCAAAATGTGCATCAATAGTATCCCCATCTGCATTCTGATATTTTACCGATAATTTTTCAGGTCTTTTCTTCTTCAGATATAATAACGGATAACTTAAACACCCTTCTTCCATTATTACCATTTCATCTGATTCTTCTAATATTTCTGGATTGAAACAAACTATTGCCATATCACTATCGTCTATTCTCATTGCGAAAACCTTTACGGGCATTCCTATCTGATTAGCAGATAATCCTAGTCCACGATGGTAAACCATGTTCTCAAGCATTACATCGTACATAAGTTTGGGATCTGCTTGTGGTGGGTCAAAAACCCAAGGAAGAGGTTCTTTGTGTAGAACTGGATGATCTTCTGGAAGTAAATCTAGTTTTCTAATAGAAATTTCTGAATCGTCTTGGTTAAGATCGTATCTAGTTTGGGATGTATAGTCAGTACCAACAGTTATTATATTAGACATTATGCAGCCAATGTTGAAAAATTCTTTTGTTTCTGAAACTTTATTGTTTTCTCAAATTTATCGTATAGTATTTCACCTTTATGACTTATTACAAATACGTTAATATTTGAAGACGTGCCGTGTGTTAAATCATAAAGTATCTTCAAAAATTCATCAGTACCAGAAGTATCTAATGAGCTATCAAATACTTCATCAAGTACCAATAAATTAGTATTTACACTATTTTTTAGTTTAGCAACAGCTCTCCATGTAAAGAGAAGTGCTAGGTCTATTCTCATTTTTTCACCCTCACTAAAAGAAGCATAAGTAAATTCATCGCGATGTCTTGATTTTATTGTTTCATTAAAATTTTCATCAAGTTCAAATGTAACATAAAAATCCATTGCTGATAAGTATTTATTTATCAGTTTATTAATGATTGGAAGATACTGTTTAATAATACGAGTCTTGATTCCTGTATCTTTAAGAAGATTCGTTGCCAAATCATATAAATGTTTTTCTTTTGATAATCTTTCTTTATCTTGAGTAAACTCTCCAATATCTGTTTTACACTTTTCAAGTTCACTTCTCTTACTATCTATATCATCTTCCGTATTAGAGATTTCTTCAATCTGAGTAGAAACCTTCTCGATATATTGATGGCATGCTGAAATATGACTATTAATATTGATCTGTTTATTTAGATTATCGTCATATTCTTCACTAACCTTTTCTATCTCATCAAGTCTTATTTTCTGTTTATTGAGTTTATGACCTAAAGATATCAGACCAGAACTAAGTTCATGCATTTTACCATGAAATTTATCTATCATCAAATCACGATGTTCTTTTGAAATTTCTTGTTTGCAGGTATCACAATGTGAATTTTGTTCATAAAATTCCATGTCTTGTTCATACTTTAATATACCCTTTTCAATACTCTTTTCGTAATCAGATAGTTTATCAATTTCCTCTTTAACTTTTTTCTCATCAGATATGGACTCATTAAGTTCTTTATTTTTGTCAAGAATCTTATCGATAGATTTCTTATAATCTGTAATTGCTTTTTCGTGTTTTTGAATGTCCCTTTTGTTGGCTTCAATCTGTGAACTTTTATTTTGTTTTAATCTTTCAATTAAAAACTCTAAATTTTCTTTTTCACCTTTGGTTAATCCAAGTGCAATATCAACTGTTCCTGTTTCATCTTTGTTTTGAGCCACCCTAGTTTTGAGTAGTTGATTCATGACTGAGAAAATTTCAATATCAAGAAGATCTTCAATAATTGTTCTACGTTCTGAAGACTTTAGTTGCATAAATGGAATAAACGATGAGCTTCCCAAAAGAACAATCTGAGTGAACGACTTATAGTTTAATTTTAAAATTGTCTTTTCAAGATACTCTTGATAATCTCGTATCGAAGCATCTTGATTAAGCATCTTTCCATTTTGATAGATCTCAAAAAAATTCTTCTTGATACCTCTCTTTACAAGGTATTTCTTAGAACCAATACTAAATTCAATTTCAACAACAGTTCCAGCTTGATTTATAGAATTGATGAGTTGACCTTTGTTGACTGATCTAAATGGTCTACCAAATAATCCAAAGGTTAGTGCATCTAATATGGTGGATTTACCCGCACCATTATCACCAATTATCAAAGTGTTTGAGGTTTTATTAAGTTCTACTTCAGTAAAAGCGTTGCCAGTACTTAAAAAGTTCTTCCAACGAATAGTTTCAAATATTATCAATTATCCTCATTTAATAATTGTGGTTTATCATTATGTTCAAATCTATACTCTGCATTTTTCAAACCATCTTTAATTATGGAAAGAACCATATTATTGAAAGTAATATCTCTCGCATGGGCTTCTTTAGCCACTTTCAAAAAAAGATTATCACTAATATCTATTTCAAGGGTTTCACATTTCTCTTCTCCAATTTTTACTGATTTGGGCCATTCTTTACTTTTTTCCATTGAATCTTGTATTTGTTCTTGTCTTAATGTTTCATCTTTATTATAATCTGCCATCAGATAGTCTCCATAGTTAGACTCTCATTATACAATGATTTCATCAAAGAGTCAAGTTCTTCTTTATTGTCCAAATTTAATGAATTAACGTATTTAGAGAGTATCGTAAGTGTGTCTTCTGCTTCATTTATCATGTCATCTTCAATTTCTAAATCTTGATCAAGATTTTCTACGATTGAAATGTCAGCAACATCAGCAGCATAAAGTTTATCTAATAAAGTATCAAACCAAAATGGATTCTTTTTATTGATTACCACTACTTTCACATAACAATTTTTATAAATTGAATAATCATCATTTTGAATTGATTCCAAAGATGTCCAATCACGCTCTTCATCATAGTAAATTTTATGAAACATTTCATAAGGATTTAAAATAAATTCAAGCTCTCTGGTTTCAGTATCAAATATGTGAAATCCTCTTGGATCTTTATAATCTGACCATGTTATTTGATATGGGTTTCCTAGATAGTATACATTACCATTGTCAGACTTGTGGTGAAAATGACCACTAAATGCATACTCAAATTTATTGAATAAACTAGCATCTACACCACTCTGACTATATTGGCCCAGATGCATTTCAAAACCCTTAACTTCTAAATGTCCAAATAGAATTTGAGCATCAGTCTTAGACATAGCATCCAATGATTCTTTTTCATTCTCTGGACATATCCATGGCTGAAAAAATACTTTAGTACCATCTAAATCAACTTCTGTAGGGTCTTCATATACATTAATAAAACCACCACCATCTCCCTCACCACCAGACCTCATCATTCTGAGGCAATCCATACTATTTACTTGATTAGTATTTTTGAAGAAGGTATCGTGATTACCAATGATCATGTGAAGATTTATATACTGATCCCAACATCTATCAAAGAAATGATGTCGCATCTGATAGAGAGTTTTGTAATTGATAAACTTACGTCTATCTACAATATCTCCCATGTGAATTACTGTATTAATATTTCTTTCTAGTAACTCTGGAAAAAAAATATCATTATAAAATTTTATAAAATATTCTGTGAAAGCTTGACTGTCATTTCTAGCTCCCCAGTGCGTATCTGTAATGATAGCAATTTTCATTCAATTATCTCCAACTCAGCTTCTGTTTCTATGACTACTCGGGCCCCACATGGTAACAATGTTTTGTCATGTCCATAAACAACCCTAGATGGGCCGAGAATTGCAACTGCATTACAATAAGTATTATTTTTTCCCTCTTTTATTGTTATGACAGGTTGCAACTCTTGTTCTCTTCCAGTTCTTATAGTCTTTAAATTTCCTTTGATATTACCTTGATTTACATGGATGTATTTCATACTACCATAAAATATTCAAGATTAGTAGTTTTGGTTGGTTTTTTGGCCACACTCTTTGCCTTTTTTGCATCCTCAAAGTTCTTAATAAAATCATACATATTTGCTTTTTGGTCTGCATTCATTGTTTCTTGAGTGTATCCCTTATCTCTGTCATTTACAGAGACTTCTATATTTTCAGATAGAGATGGAGCACTTTCCATAGACTTATACTTTATATAAAGTTGTTTCTTCTCTTTTTGTATTCGTCTAATAAATGCATAGTAGATAATTTGAGTAAAATATGCAAATGGGTTTGATGATTTGTCTGGATTGAAATTTTTTATATACTGAACACAATTTTCAATACCATCTGAAATCATTTCATCCTTAAAAGCGTAGTTTATAAAATTAGGTCTAAATGAAAGTCTTTGTGCTATTTTCATGAAACAATCACCAAGGTATTCTGAAATCATTGGAGGCTCTATATTAAGGGCCTTAGCATCATCAAATTGTCGTTTATATATTACCATTTCCTTTAAGAATTTTTCATTATCTATGTAGTGTATTGATTTTGGTTTGGCCAAGTTGTCCTCCTGTAAGTTATCATTTCATATATTATAACATAATCATTATATACTGTCAACCACTTGACAAAGCACTTGACAAGTGATACAATACTGGTGTAGGGGTTAAATGAATTATTTCTTTTATGTCTTTAACTGTACATGATATTCGGCTACATCAAATTTTTCCTCCTTATATATTTTTTTCCTTTCTTCAAAATGATCTAAAGTATAATTGTGATTACTACCATAGGATAGATCATCTGCAATATCATATAATGTAGCGATTTCTTTATTTTTAGATTTTCGGAGTCCTCTTCCTATTGACTGTAAATTCCTTATACGAGACTTAGAAGGACTAGCAAAAATGATGTTAGAAAGATTCCTAATATTGACGCCAACGCTGAATACGCCATAACTTGCCACGATAATTGCATTTGATTCTGATTCAACGATGTGTCTAATTTGTTCTCTTGTGTCTGTGTCAATCCCTCCGTAGACAAAAAATATTTTTCTATCATGTGTTTCCTCCTTTATCATGTCGTAAAGTAACTTTCCATGTTTTTCAACAAAACGAAATAAGAGAAGCGTATTGGCTTTCATGTCTAACACTAGATTTTTAATAAAATTGTTTCGTGCCTCTGATGTAATTAAATATTCTAATTCTTCTTGGTAACTAATCTTTCTAAGATCATGACAGATAGAATCTGGATGTCTTAATAGTATTGCTTTAATTGCAAATGGAGATAGATGTTTACTCTCTATAAGTTTTTGAGTTGAAGTGACTTTATAAACTTTTCCAAACAAGCCTTCAAGCACTAATTTATGAGTTTGAGTACCATCTAAAGTTCCAGTTGTTCCTATACGATATTTCGCATTAATACACTTAGTCATTATAGATGTTAGAGATTTTGACTTAAATCCATGAGCCTCATCCCCAATCACAAGTTCATATTGTTCAAAGTATTTTTGATTCATTTTATATACTGACTGCCAAGTTGATATTATGATTGGCAACTCAGAACCTTTATCCCTTCCAGCAAAAACTGTATGACAGTTATTTGCTACATCAAATCCATATTCTCTAAAATCATTGTACATTTGAGAGACTAAAGATGTAGTAGGAACTAAAATAAGAGTTTTTAAATTTAAATACCTTACTAATATATAGATGATCAAAGATTTACCAGATGCCGTTGGTGAAAGTAAAAGTGCTTTTTGGTAAGTTAATGCGTGATTGATAGCAACTAGTTGGTAGTCTCTAGGTGTTACTGGTAATTTGAGAGAGTATATAAAATCTTCTTCAATTTCTATATTTTTACGAGTAAAATCTGAATCAAATTTAGTTTTATAATCTCTTGTATACAAAAATTTACAAAGATGGTCAAACAGCCCACCATAGAGTAGACGATTGTGAACATTGAAAAGTCTAATCTTTCCATCCCAAAGCCTATTACGATATGATGGTATGAATGTATAGCCAGGAACCATAAAAGTAAAATGATCACAAATTTCCTGTGCAGTAGATGCATCAGAATCAATTTTGATGTAGACTTCATTTTTTTTAGATATATTAACTATTTCCATTTGTAAACTTTAACCAATCTAGAGCATTTTTTATTTGAAATCCCCGATTGTTTATCATCTTTATAATAGACTCTAAGTAATTTATTTTTTCTTGTAAAACTACTAATTGTTGTTTCAATTTAATCACATCCTCATCTGATTCAATATAGTTGGATATTTCGTTTTTAAGAAGTCTTTCTAGATATTGTTCCCACCCACGCCGTTCAAGTTCCTCTTGAGACATTTTACCAGAATAGTATTCGGTCTTGGCCCGAACCATTTTAGATAGTTCAAACTCAACCCCCTTTAATCTGATTCTCTCATCAGTAAAAATTTTAAGATATTTGTCGTGGATTAATGGAATACGAATAGATTCTGTACCCAGCTCAGTATAATCAATTTCACGATCTCTATTCCAAAGTTCTTGAATGTCTTCAAGTTTCAAATCACCTCCTTAAATAATAATTAAACTGGCTTCCCCTCGTATGAAGATTCATTATTGAGTAAGTTTTCAACTGTATATACATCATAACGAAAAGAAACATCTGCAGTAACATACTCCACTTCTGTTCCACTACTGTCAAATGAAATTGAAGAAAGGTTTAGTGGAAAAACCTCTTGAAAATTAAAATTTATTTGAGGATTCATATTTCCAGTTAAAACAGTTAAAGTAGCAGTAGTAGTTAATGCACCATCCTCTTTTAATTTTTTATATTTTGCTTGTCCTTCTTCAGTTGGAAATCCAAGTCCGATAATCCAATCATAAATCGCCAACCAATTTTTCATGTTCTCATCTATTACAAATCTTATTGATAACTCTTCAAAAGTAACTTCATCACCAGATAATTCTATTTGTTTTAATGGTGTGGGAACAGGAATAGTGCCTATAGAAATTCCAGGCAGAGTGGCAGCTTGACAAAAATAGTTTACTTCTGGAAAATTATTAAGTTGAAATTTAAATCCAATGGGACTTAAAAAACTATAATTGGATGGTTGATTTTGTAATGCTGACATGAGTGGAATATCCTTTCTATAATATTTAGTCAGGACAAAAAAAAAGGGTGACCACAATTAAGTAGTCACCCTTGCCGGTCTTTAGGGGTAGCGACTCCTAAAGTCTAACTTACATTAGATTGTCAACTCTGACAAGTCTGTAGTAGTAGTTACCATTGGCATCAATTGTTCCGTCACCATCGCTGTGTCCAAATGGATTGGATACGATTCCGTAACGTGTCTTGAAACCAATTTTTGGCTGGAAGGAACTCTCACCAACCGCACGAACCATTTGTAATGGAACGTATGGGCAGTAGAAAATACCTGCATCGTAAGCGGATGCACCTTTGTAACCGATACATACAAAGTTAGTTGATGATGCACTGAAATATGGATCAACATAAACTTTGTAGCGTCCGTTGAGTGTTCCAACGAAAGTGTTACCTGTGTCATCGATTCCGCTTCCATCCATCATTCCACCCATGGCTAGAGCAGAAGCAACGTCTGAAGAACAGATGATGAGGTTACCTTTTCCGCGACGTGTGGACTTTGCAATTGCATTCGCATCACGCTCGACTTGGAACATCAAACCTTTGAACTTCTCAACTGACCAACGACCATTTGAGTCAACATCAAGGTCAAATACACCAGTTGTGGATGTATTATGTTGTGCTCCGTGCTCTGCACCGAAATAAATGGTACGGATAACTTCGCGGTTAATTTCTGCCAAGATCTCTTGTGAGAGAATGTTAGCAAGTTCTGTTTCAGCATCCAAACCATGAACGGCTTTAAGATCCTGAGCCAATTCCATTGAGTACTCACCTTTGAGTGCACGTGTCTTAGCTGTAACTGTTACACGATCAATGGAGAATGACATTTGCTGGAAATCTTCAGCGGCTGTACCACCTGTTCCAGTAAGACCAAAAGTTTCAGCAGTTGCCGTGCTGTTACCTACACCTAGTACTGCGGTATATGTTCCACCTTCAGCTGCTGCTGTTGCACCTCCACCAGCTGATACCATATCTCCACCACCATCACCAGAATGTGTGGATTCTGGCTCAGAGTAGAAGGCTTCAGATCCACCTTGTGAGTCGTAACGAGGACGCATTGCGAAAATAAGTCCTGTTGGCCCTGTCATTGGTTGAACACCACAAACATCATAGGCAACCAAATTAGGCATTGCTCTACGAATCATGGAAATCAAAACTGGGTCTTGATATTGTACTCCACCTGAACTTGAAGCAGTGGGAGCGAGGTTTACTAAGGAAGTTGCTGCTTCCATCAGCGAGCCGTTACCTTCTGCAGCTGCCTGCTCGGCCATGGCTTTTTCTTGGTTTTCCAGAAGAACGGCGGTAACCGCTTTTCTGTATGGGTCTTTAATCTTAGGCATGTCCTCATGGTCTAAGACTGGAGCCCACTTTTGTTGTAGTCCTTCAGCTAGATACATTTTTTGTAATCTCCTAAAAATGTTATTTGTTAAAACGAGTTAATGCAGAAGCATACTTACTCATAATCGGATCAATAGCTGGTTCTGAACTATCCTGTTCTTCTTCAGTATTTTCCAATTCCTCTGTAATTATTTCCGACTGTTGTTTAGGAAAATAATTTTCCTTAATTACTTCAAGTTTCTCAGAATATTGAGACTTGTCTTCAAAATCTATACCTTCAGCCAATTTACCTAATTTTTCTTTTTCAGTGTCGGCTAGGTCTTCAGAAGCTTCTCTTAGAGCTTCAGCTTTTTTATATTCAGCAAGTTCCTTTTTGTAATCTACGTTTGTGTTAATAGATTCATCAAGTTTTTGCTCGAGTTCTTCAACTTTCTCAAATAGATCGTCAACAAGGTCAACTTTCTCTTCTGGAATGTCAATGTAATGCTCTGTAAAGAGATTCTTGAGTCCTGTCATAAAATCTTCCACCAATTCGGATCGGATTCCTTTTTCAACAGCTAACTCGTTTTCTTTCATCCACTCTTCAACAACATAGTTGAGATACCCATCAACCTTTTCGGTAACTGTGGACAGATGTTCTTCTTTTGCTTCAGCAATTTCTGTTTTGTAATTTTCTTCTAGTTCTTCAACTCTTTGATTAACTTCAGAAAGTACTTTTGCGGAAACGGCGGCTTCAAATATTGTGGAAGCTTTAGTTTTAAACTCTTCAGAAAGTTCTTCACCTTGTACTAATGCATCCATGTCATCTTTAACATTGATATCTAGGTCTTCTTTCTTGAGTTTCTTGTTTTCCATTTTGTAACCGGCCTTTACCTCTTCTTCATCTTCTTCTTCATCTTCTTCATGCTCAGCCTCATTGATGGTTGATCCCATGATCTTTGTAAAAGAGTCAGAAAGGTCTGCTTTTTTCATACTATTTAATTGGTCATAAAGAGCTTTAATCATTCCGGCTTTGGTTTTAGGAATAGAAACGGCCTCTTCCATCTCTTCTTCTTCATCATCCTCTTCTTCGCCTTCATCTTCGTCATCGTCTTCTTTGACTTTAGCCTTAGCTTCGTCCAAGATTTCTTCATCTGAAGATTCCGCCACAGCTTGTTGCTCTTCTTCCAGTTCTTCAGACTGTTGTTCCAAAATTTCTTCAGACATTGAAAATCTCCTATTTGTTATCTGTGTTTGTGTTTACTAATATTATTTATAATAATTTATATTTACAACTTAACGATAAAATCTTTAAAAGCCTCTACTAGAACATCTTCACGTTCTTTTCTTGAGGTTTTTTCAATTTTATCTTTATATTGTTGAATTTGTGTCTCTTTAAGAAGACCATTATCCCAAATCCACTCTTTACCTTCCATGATTCCTGCCACAAAAGCGTCAGGGGCGGAAGGATCAGCAACTATATCAGCTGCTGTTGCAAGGTAAAAATCACCTTGTACTTCTGAAATACCATTTTTTCCTGGCTTTAAAGAACCCATACCTCTTGATGAAACACCCAATCGAGCTCCCTCATCAATAAGATTTTTTACAATTTTTCCGTATGGTGTATCTAAAATCTTAGCTCTTCCCATGAAATTTTGATCAACTTCTTCCAGTTCTTCTATCATGTGGGAAACTCTCTCCAAATTGACTGTTGGCCCATCTGGATGCCCCAATTCTCCAAAAGCTCTTTTTTTGTTGATAAATTCTTCACTGTATCTTTTTGCTTCTTTTTGAAGAACTTGTTTAGGATAGATTCTTCCATTTCTATTCTTCGTTTCAGCTTGCATGAAGACACCTTCGATAAAATAATTCTTACCACCATTTTTTGTAGCTTCGGTAAGAAATTCTATATCATGAGCTTCTTCGCTTATAAGTTTCATAGTTCTCTCCGTTTGTTATTTTTTCTCTTTAGCCGCAGCTTTACGAGCTTGAAAGGCATCTTTCATTTTCTTTTTAATTATAGGTTTTAATCTTCTTTTCCACTTAGTGCCCATTTTTTGTACTTTAAGATCAGCCTTCTTTTCTATATTTGCTTTCAATCCAATTGAAGCATCGGGGTCTTTATATTTTCCTGCTTTATCTACTAACTGAATTGCTTTTTGTCTCACAGCCTTAGTCACTGCCTTGTCAATTTTTTCGGCAGAGGGCGGTTTTCTCATACTTCTTTTTCTTTTTATTGCAGCAATTTTAGCCTTTTTTCTGGAAACAATTGCTCTTTTCTTTCTTTGTTGAAGAGTTAATGCTTCCATAAAGTCTTTAAAAGATTTAGCCATTATTACTGATATCCTCTAGTTTGAGTAGCAGCTTGACGATGGCTATATCCTAAATTAGCATTACCTTCAAAGTTTGGTGTATTGAAACTATCTCCTTTAGCAATTTCCATCCATACTGTTCCAGTATCACCAGATGCATGACCTATCGTAGTATATTGTACATCTCCTAAAACATCACTAGAATTTCCAGATGCTGACATTGGAATACCACCCATAGTGTGTCTATAATCTATATTTCCGTTACCAGTGTATAAACCTATCATTTGTTCTGAAGATGATCCGTCAAATTCTATTTTGAAAGACATTCCACCACTAATAGAGTATGCAACTCTTCTAACTGTAAATGTTGGATCGACCAAAGCTGGTGCTGTAGAACCATGAACTGCAGCTGAACTTGTCCCAGATACCGACCCAGAAATAGTTTCATCATTTGCTGGTACTGCTCCATTAGTTAAAGCTATAGGTTCATTATTAGTTGCACTTGTCACTCTATAAACATTCACTGTAGATGCACCTCTTGTGTAATCCTGTACTACAGCAAATTCCATATCTGTACCACTAAAAGTAAGAGTTTCACCAATACAAAAAGGTGTGTTTGGTGCACCATCCAATGTTACTGTTACTATTTTGTATGTGAGATCCGAGGCATCTAGCACTTGTAAATCAGATCTACCAGTACCATCTGAAGAATTGGTAAAGGTAAACAACACCATGTCAGCTGTCTCTCTTATGATTTCACTAGTTACTGTATCTGCCATCTGTTATCCTTCATGAGCTTTTCCTAGAACCTTCATAAATGCACGTTCAGTTCTTTGGATTTGTTGTATAGTTCTATTTTTTTCTGAAGAGCTTAACCCCTCTATATATTTAACCAAAATCTGCGATGTAAGCGGATCTATTGGTATGTCTGACCCATCATCTAAAGAAATTTCACTATCTTTTTTTGATTTAGATACTTTCTTTAAATCATCCATCACACCTTCTGAGATAAACTTCCCAAATGAAATAATTCTTGAGTTCTTTACATATTCGTAATCACTTGGCATTTTACTTGGGCCCATTTTTTTAGAAAACCCAACTACTCTCTCTAATCCCCATCTCTTCATGTGTGCTTCTACATCTTTTGTTGATTTTAACTTTTTTCTTTCTAAATTTTGAACCGCATCCTTTAAATTGTCTGGAATACTTTTAACATCTTTCCCTTCATAATCAGCAGCTGTTTCCATTCCAGAACCTTTTGGTTCATCCTCCGGCTCATCTTTTGGTTCGTCTTCTGGTTTTGGTTCTGGTTCTTTCTCAGCGGCCTTCGCATCAGATTTTCCATCTCCTACTGGATCTTTATCTTGATCCTCTGGTGGTGGTGTAGTTTCTGGTTCATCTTCCTTTGGTGGCTTTTCTACTGAGTATTTGCCAGTGTTTTTATTATATTTAAGCACTCCTCCCGCATCAATTGCATCTTTATTATCTTTTTGAGCCTGAACAAATTTATACTTTGCTGCTTTATTTATTGCATCCTGTCCCAATTGTTTTTTCTTCTGTTCTTTTCTTATGTCATCATTTGACATTGCAGCTTTACTACTCCCTGGCTCGTGTAATGGAATTGTTTCGGTATCCATTTGACCAGTTTCAGGATTAAATACTTTTTGATCTATAAAAACACCAGATTCTTTATTTTCTTCTTTTTCCCTTTTAGTTTCTTTATAACCTTTAAATTTTTCTTTTGTTTTTTTAAAAAGTCTAAATCCAGCAGTTCCCAAACCCACAAGTCCTGCTGCAGCCATAAATGCACTTGCATAAGGCCCAACCTCCGCTACATATTGTTGTTCTGATTTAAACTGTTTAAATTTCTTCATATAACGGAGTATACTTGTTAAGAGTTTTCTTCTTTTTCAGCGGAAGCCTGAAACGTATCCGCAACCTCCTGTTTTGGATGAGATTGAGGTGCCGTGTTAAACATTGCTTGAGCTACTTCTGCCTTTTTGGCCTCAAACCCTCTCATAATTTTATTAGATATTACACCCTGTATGGCTTCTTTAACTCTTGCTCCATCACCTGAGATGGAATATTTCACAATATCTTCGCTAGAATAGTCACTCATTTTTTTAATCCTTTTTTAGATGGTTAATTGTATTTATATCAACTTAGTTCTATGATTCAGAAAGAACCCCTTTCATTATTTCGTTCATCTCTTTTTTGATTTTTATGTCTTCTTTTATAAAACTGTCATTTGTAGGAACAAAAGATTCCTCCGCCTCTTCGGGTGGTTCTTCAGCCTTTTCAGCTTCAATTTGTCTATCTATCATCTGAACTTCTTCTTCAGTTTGTTTCAATATTCTCTTTCTGATAAATTCTTTAGAATAGAAAGTTCCTACGATTTCTTCAGCATAGTTCATATTTTGTAAAGTCTGTAATCTTTCATTCAACATTTCAGCTTCTTTGAGTTCTGCAAAATGTGAATCTGACTGCCATTCGTAGTAAAGATGTGGAGAAATTGCTCTCCAATCATTTAACGTAAGAACTCCCTTTAATATCAGTTGTTTTTCAAGACAAGTACTGAAAAGACTATTAAATTTGTTTCTAAGTCTTTCGATAAATCTTGTAAATTTAACTTCATCTCTGGATATTTCTTGAGCTCTACCAAGAACAAATCCCGATTCTGATTCCAATCTTGATACAGGTACATTGAGAGATTTATAAAGTTTTTTCTGGAAATATTCGACATCGGCTAATTCACCAAGATTTTCACCGCCAGGAAGTGTGGTAATCTCTGTTCCCCTTCCACCTTCTCTTCGTGGTAACCAGTAATCCTCTAACATTGATTGGTGTTTTCGATCATCTCTAACTTCACCAGTATTTGCATCATAGACTAGTTTATTTTTGTAACGAGTCATGATATCTTTGAGATATTGTTCTGCTTTTTGTTTTGGAAGATTACCAACATCAATGTAGAAAATTCTTCGTTCTGGTGCTCTTGAAATACGATAGATAACTACCGAATCTTCAATCATTCGTAATTGATTAAGAGGTTTAATTGCTTTGTGAAGATATGAAAGAACCATTTTTTTATCTTCATTCAATAGTCCAGAATGACAATATGCAATAGAATCAGTAGCAATTCTAATTATTTGACCACCCTGTTTACCATCCATACCACCTTCATTGAATGCAAAATATTCTTCAATCTTTGGCATTAGATTGTTTGCATTTTGATTTTGTTCTCTTGGGGGAAGAACTTGACGAACTTTTCTAATTTTTAGTGAATCTATTGGTCTTAGTTCTAAAATACCTTTTTTTGGATTTTCGTTATCAATTATTATGTGATAATAAATTCTTCCATCAATATACCATTTTCTAAAAATATCAAATCCCTTTTCATTAAATTGTAAAAGACTCAATATATCTTGAAAATTTTCAGATATTTTTGTTTTAATGTCTGGTGAAATATTAACATCGGAAAGATTGAGAGAGACAGGAGGCTGTTCTCTGTCTGAGACAACGGCCTCGTTTACTATATCATCTATTGCAAGTTCAGCTTCTGGATAAAGTGACATACCTCTATAACGAACTATTAAGTCTGCCTCGTTTTTTGCAGACCCCTCCATATCCAAATAAGTTGCATAGGCACCGCCGGGTGTTCCTGCTACATCTATTGAACCATCTTCTGCTTGTGGGATTGTGAAAGAAACACGTTCTTGTTGTTCTTGTTCTTTTTGTGTTCTACCTATCGTAAAACCAAATAAGTTGACAGCCATGTATTACTCCAAGAGTAAGGGGCTTGAGCAACCCCTCGGCCCCTTGATTGATTGTTTATAATATAAAATAATAAAAAAAGATTATTAAGTGGTCACTACATCAGTGTGTGTCCAATAATCATACGCAAATTCACAAGTAAACTCTTCGATGGCATCATTCGCGTCCCAAGCCAGAGCGATTTCACTTAAATTAACTGGAAAAATATTTGTGAACTTATACTCTGCTATAGTTTTTGTGCCCGTTTTATCAAAATGTGTGACAGTTGCATCACCATAAAGATTACCTCCGGCTGCGGTAAAATTGGCACCAATTGTTGCCACGTTTCCAATATGAGTTCCCATAGCTGCCATCCATTTTTCCATAGAGTTTCTAATTTCAAAACCCTCGTCATTTATTATTGTAACTGACCAGTTATCAAATGTCTTATTGCCAGGGACTTTTACTGTTCTACCAAAGTAAGGAACCTCTATAGTTCCGATTGCCATTGGTGGAACTGAGGTAGCTTTACAAGCAAAAGTAAATTCATCTGTACTAAGTCCTGCAACAGTTGGCCCTGTCATCTTAACATCGAACAGATTAGCTCTTGCACCAGCATTGGTTAAAGCTTTACCTCTAAATTCTGCAATTCTAAATGCCATATTTTCCTTTATACCCCTTTTAAGGGCCGAAAGCCTAATTTAAGATGTGATGGGGAAGTCTTTTTTACAAGTACACCCTTCGGTTGCTTCCGTCTTCCCCCATCCTATAGTTATTTATATTACCTTTATCCAACGATTTCTGAGAAATCAACTCCACTACGAACCGCAACAAAGTTTAGTTGAATGAAGTTGATGGAACGATTTGGTTTAACATAAATGTCACCCACAAATTCGTTTCTGTCTACGACATCACCAGTATTGTTTGAGTCATCACAAACAACTTTGAAGTCTGTAATACCATCTCTACCTTGAACATTTCTCAAGAAAGGTTCTACCGCACCAACAAACTGAGCTCTTGTAAAAGCATCATTGAACTCAAATAGTTGTGCTCTGGCAAATCTTGAAATAGCTTTTTCAAGGATAATGAAAAGTCTTCGTACATTAATTCTATCAAATGCAGAAGGTTTTGCAAGAAGAGTTTTATCACCGAATAAGACAGTTCCATCACCCATGAATGTTACCACTGGATTGATGTTATTTTTATATAGTGTATCTCTTTCGGACTTTCTTGGATTGAAAGGAAGTTTTACGACATTTCTAATATTTCCTCTATTAAATCCAGCAGGAGAAAACCATGCGTCTCTACTCGCTTCTGTGGCTGCAGTGACACCAGCAGTATCTCCATTAAGAGGAACGTAACGATAAACATCATTGTATTTGTCGTATTGATATTTGTATCCAGAATCAAGAACTGCGTAAGAAGAAGATCCTAGAGTATTTCTAAAATCAACAACCGCATCAGCTTCACTTCCTTCGTTATTGACAACATCAGATTGTTCTGGTGAAAGGAAAGCTACACAATCCTTTCTATCTTCACATATTGAAATAAGTTGAAGTGCAACTGTTGCAGAAGCTACTCCACCGACTAAAAGACCGATATCTACTTCTTCTGCATCTTTAAACTTATTAAATGCAGTAATTTTGTCTGCATCAGAAGGAGCAGAACCATCAACTCCACCAGATAAACTTGTAGTTTCAACCATCGAACCATCAGCAGCACTTGATGCATACTCAGTTCCAGATGCTGCAGCTGTTCCCCATGCAGTGACAGCAGCACCGGCAGTTGTGTAGGCATCACCTACTGAGTTATGATCCATCCACCAAACATATCTTGATCTACGATTGATAGCATCAACATAGTAGGCTGAAGTTCCATCTTCGTTTCTTGCATTTTTCGCAATTGAAACACCTGTAAAAGTTTCTAATGCTGTCTCTCTCGTCCCTGTCCATTCTCCATCTTCATCAACAACTACAACGTGAACTTCATCATAGAGAGCACCCTTTGCAGCAGAATGGTCTGTAGTTACTGGTTCTTTATCAAAAATACCAGCATATTCCCATGTTCTGGAATATGTTTGAGCAGATGCTGTATTTGTAAATGGTGTGGATACAATTAGTACAGAAGAGTTTGTTATAGAATTAACCCTTCTTTCTTCTCCATTAATTTTGATAATATCACCGACTGTAAATTGATGGTCAAAAGATGCCGCAAGAACATCAGTTGTTCCAGTTTCCGTTACTGTTGTACTGTTTGCTGTCACTCCAACTGTACCTAACATATTCCTTGAAGGTTCTGAGAATGCAGACCTTTTTAAACGAATGACTGTATTACCCGCATCAACGGCTGCTGTAGGTGCAATTGTTACTGTAGCAGCTGTGTTTGATGTAATAGCATCAATAACTGCACTATATGTGTTTGTTCCAGAAACTGCGATGTTGATTCTGTCACCAACTCTAAGTTCTGTACCAAAAAGTGTACTAGATCCTGTTATAGCTTTATTTGTAGCAATAGCAACTGTACCTGTAAGAGTTACATCTGAGTTAGATGCAACTACTGTATTACCAGATGCAAGATTAGCTCTTGTTGGGCCACAAAGAGAAACTTTAAGACTGTTTCCTAATTCCCCTGCCCATTTAGCAGACCAATCACCTTGAGCTGTTACTGGTGATCCTTCTTGTTCTGAATATGTGGCTTGATAGTGTGATGTGTTTGAAATTAAAACAACAGTTCCAGTTGAAGAAGCATTCTTCATTGCTGTGTTTGTAGTCCTCACAACATGGAGTGCACTTGAATATGTTAAAAAATTTGCTGCTGTTAAAAAAGAACCAAATGTGTTCGCGTCAGGAGATTGAAATGTTTCCACCAATAAATCTTCTGAGTCGATCAAAGTTACATCATTGACTGGGCCCCATCTAAATGCTCCAGCGAATCCTGCATCTATTGAGGAAATGCCCGGCACTATAGTTGTTAAGTCAATTTCAGATGTATTTACGCCTGGCGATACTTGAAAAGGCATGTCATCTCTCCTAAATTAGATAATTAATACAATGTTACTTACTATAGATTATTTATAAAAACCACACCCTCTGGATTTTTGTATTTATTGAGATATAAATAGTTATATGATTACGCGGAGGTAACATGAAAGAAATTGAACGCTTTTTAAAAAAAATAGACAAAAATACAGGAAGTGGATGTTGGACATGGAAGGCTTCAAAAACACAACAAGGATATGGAATGTTTTCATATCAAGGAAAATCCATACCTGCACATAGGTTTTCTTACCTACATCACAAAGGGGAAATACCTAAAGGGTATATTGTGCATCAAATTTGTGGCCAAAACTCATGTACCAATCCAGACCATTTGATTGTCTGTACAAAATCTGAATCTAGATTAGATTACAATTCTACAAGAGTACATCCAGATACTAAAAAATTACTTCAAGACATAAAACAAGATAAAGAAGAACCCGATGCAGATTTTGGGTTTGGATCAGATGTTTAAAAATAATCTCTTTGATGATCAGCAATTTCCCAAACTTGACCAGTATTGTCAGTATATGTTTCTTCTTCTCGACCATCATCAATAATACCAAATGGTAACATATCCTGTTCAAACTGTTCTTCAAAGTCTTCATACATTTTTTGTCTGAGATCAAGGTCTGTTATATCTTTAAAATATCTTTGTTGAACTAACCAAGCGAAAATCACTAATGTCATTGCAAGGTCATCATGTGCTCCTTCTTCTGCTTCATAAGAATTATTTTTAGATGCAAAAGTAGTTAATTCAGCGATAGTCTCAAAATCTGGAATAATTAACTTATCCGTTTCGATCATTTCCTTTAGAGTTGCACACCCTATTCTTTTAAGTTGTTTACTTGTTCGTATTCCAAGTTGAATGTTCTTTGAAAATCCACCTCCAATTTGTTGTCCTGCTCGTCCTTTCATGGAAGTTATCATGACATTTTCATACTCAAGATCATAATGTAAAGCTTCTGCTACCTGAGATCCCATATCATTTATTTCTAGTAAAGTAAACGCTGTGTTATATTTCATCCCTACTTGGTATATAATATTTGGATATAACATGGGTGAAATTTGATTATCTTTATATTTTGCAACTTGACGATAAGGTATCTGTGAGACATCAAAAACAGAAAATGCAGAAAAGTCTTGCCCCTTTCCTTGAGCAGTATCCACAATCATACAATATGTGGCTTTCTTAATAGGTTCTTCATATACATCAATTCCATTGTTAGAAAATATAGGCTTCTTGAATACCATTGATCTTAGTTTTGATGCATCAATGAGAGTACGAGTAGATCCCAAAAATTCACAAAGAAATTCTTGATTAAATTGTTGCTCTGAAGTATTTTTAATTGTCTCTTGTCTCCACTTATCATCTCGACCTGGCACCTGAGTATAATGAACTTCTATTGGAACATAGTTATTACGCTTTTCCTCTGCATCTATCCACATTTTATAGAATAGATTCATACCTAAAGGAGTAGAAACAATAAAAACTTTGGTGGTTTCACCAGAGGATATAGTAGGATAAACAGAGGTAAAGAATGATTCAGCGATAGTGTTTGGCACGTGGGCAAACTCATCAAGAAAAATGATGTTAAAAGAAGATCCTCGAACTGCAGAACCTGAAGTGGCAGACGCCAGAATCTTCGAGCCATTTTCCAGTTCTATATTTCCCTTATTCCAAACTGTTACACCTTGCTGAAGAAATTTTGGTAGATGTTCGTATGCCAACTGTAATCGTGACAGAAGTTCTCTAGCAACAGCACCCTTGTTTGCGAGTATTGCTACATTAACCTCTGAATTAAATAAAACGTAATGGAGTAAATAGGATATGATGGTAGTAGATTTGCCAGTCTGTCTGGGCATCTTACATATTACAAATCTTTCATCATGAAAATTGTTTATCATGTTCTCTTGAAAATCCCACATATCAAATGGAACTAGGCCACGATCAACATTTACAATTTGAACGTATTTTTTAATGAAGTATAATGGAGATTCCATACACTTCTTGTAGTCTTCAACTGCTTCTGGCGTCCAATCTACTTTGACACCTACACCTTTTAGATTAGGGTTTCCTAAGTAGGATTTTGACATCAATCATTCTCATTTATATTTTTTCCTGTTTTAAGAAATTTTTGTAATTCTGCAGTGGAACCCACAAAAAGATTATTTGAAACATTTTTAGGGCCAGAAACTTCTTGTGAAATATCTTTCTTAGTTTTGTGTAGATTTAATAGTTCTTTATTTGTTTCAGTAAGTTTTCCTATCAACTGTCCAAAAACTTCCATAGCTCGAGGATGTTCAGAACTTTTTGCAATTTCAAGCATTTCTTCCAAACCATCTTGACCTCTTTCTATAAGATTATATAAATTTTCTCTCACATACTGAAAATCAGTTTCAGTGTCGTTAGCCGAAACAACAGGAACAATTTTTTCAGACTTAACGATTTCTTTTTTTGGTTTCTCCACGATACCCAAAACTTCATCTAAGTGGTTATCCACATCCATAGGCATTATATCTCTCATGTTTCAATATCCTCACCATCGGTTGGATCATTATATTTACCCTCATCGAAAAATTCAAAAGTCTCTGAAAAACCATAATCAGAATCTGCAGTTGCAGAAAGTGGTGCAGGAACAACTGTGTAACGTGATTTGATTGTAGCATCTGCAATTCCATCAGAAGTACTTTCGTTTACTACTCTTGCTCTATTATATGTTCTGTATGTATTATCGCTTTCTTCGTTCAACAGATTACTACCATCTTCCAATTGAAGTCTAACCTTACTTGTTGTTGTATCACCTTGACTTTCTTCTAATAAGGTAAAAATGACTAAATTTGTTCCATTCAATAGTATATAGTTTCTGGTATCTGGTGTGCTGTCTTCATGTATGATAAATTCTGGAAGTTCAATTTCTGTATCATCGCCAGGAATTCTGAAATTAACTTCAATTGTTTTAATGACATCACCACCTGTAATATTTGGATAGATCCACCCTTTAAGAGTAAAATCTAAAGTCCAAGTAATAGTTCTTCTGGCCGACAGATCACCCTCATATTCATCAGCCACACCAGCTGAGTTTAATGAAATAGGAACATCTGCCTTGATATTCATATCTGGAATAGTATTGACAGTAACAGTAAATTCTGGTGTAAAATAAGGAAGTATTTGTTCTAAAATTTGTGTACCATCTTCAGCATTTTTAACAAGAATAAACAATGAAAACTCAAAATTGTAAGGAACAGGATTATACATCGTGTTCATATTTGTAGTTGCAGAAGCAGTATTTGCTGCTACATTTCTACCAATTGTATTTAATTTTCTTGCAGGATCGTAAGAAACTCCTGTCATTGCAAAACCCATTCTTGGAGTTCTTGTTGCAGTAACTCTCCTGTCTGCAGTAGTTTCCTGTATGGCAAGTAACCATTTTTGTTTTGGCCCGTATGCAAGAGGAACTTTTGTTTTCTCAACAACAACCCCACTTGAATTTTTCCTTTCAATATTAATATCATTGAAAAGAGTTCCAAATACTGCTACATATTTTCGTATAGTTTGATGATAAAAGGTAGATCCTAACATTAGAAGCCTGTTCCTTCACTAAATGGATTTCCCTCTGAAAAATCCAAAATATCATCAGCAACAGTTTCTATCCCTACATTATTTGCATATAGGTCATTTGATATTTCTTTATCATCGAAAGATGTTGTGGCATAAGATGCACCAGATTCAAAGAATGGTTTACCTTCAGTTGAAGAGTTTGGAGTATTTGTTGTACCATCTTCCAACAGAAGTGTAGCACCATCTTCTAATGCTATAGAATACGGATTTTGATACATTTGGTTATCTTCATCAAAAGTTCCAACAATATTTCCAACTGTAAGAAGACTTGTACTAGAATTCCAATCAAAAACTTCACCTTTAATTGAAGAATTTGCATATCCAGTAGAACCTTGATATACTTGTTCACCGACTGTAAATGTACCAGCTCCAGTACCAAGAGTAAATTTTATTGAAAAGGATTCTTCTCTTTCTATCTTATCTAACTCTTCGATACCAGTGTCAATTGCCTCATCTGAATACTCAAAGAGTTCACAAACTAAATCAAAAGTTTGTAAACCACCCACTTGATAAAAAATATTCGTGTCTTGCACGTGTTTAATCTCAAAAAGAGAGTCAGACAACGGAAAGAAAATAAGATCACCTTCTAGTGGTTCTTTATCTCTATTTCCTGTTTCAAAATTTAATTCTAGAAATCTTCTACGAGCAATTGTAAAAGTAATTTGATCTCTAACCTCAAGACCAAAATTACTAACAAAAGTACCATCTCCTTCAAAACCATCAATACTTTTAATATACATTTCCACCATACGAGCATCCTCAAACTTAGAAATACGATCATCTCCATAAATGGGATCTGTATTGACTTCAGTTCTAGGCATGTAGTGAACATCAATACCAAAAGATTTGATAGACTCAATTACAATGTTCTCAACTAGTCTTTGATCTGGTGTATTGGTTCCATAGTGATTAAAGTAATGATTGGTTGCCATTTATATCCTCTAACCCATGTAAAAGTCATCGGGAAGTTGATACTCTAATCTTCCTTCAACCTCTAATTTTTCAATTTCTGTAATTGCATCATCATATAATTGTCTACCATTTAAAGTAACACCTCCAGGCAATTGAACCCCTTCAAATTTTATAAGATTCATACCCCATTGTTTTTTCATCAAAGCTGTACAATATTTTTTAAGAAAAATATCATTATAAGCATCTGTGTAAGTTTCTGGATTCATTGATGCATAAGCTTCAATTATAACAAAATCATCTATTTTGAGATCTGCACTCCAATCTATATCAAGATAAATTCTATCCCTGTGACGATTAAATCTAAATCTAGGTAATCCTACAAAAAGATTTTGAATAGTAGAAAGATATTGTTGTGTAAAAACATAGTTTTTCATATCACCAGCTGCACCCATCACATAAAGATCATTTAATGCATACTGATAATTGACAGAAAACATATTTGTACTACCATTTAAATTTTCAGTAAGTGGTATAATTCCTGTAATACCAATGTAACTTTCATCTAAAGAAAGATAATGATTGTCAATATCTCCACTTGTTCTAGTTGTAGTTGCATGAACTGTTGCTGTTGCTCCACTTGTTAGTCCTGTAATTGTTTCACTTGCAGTCCATGTTGTTGTAATGTCAGTGTAGTATGTATTACCATCACCCTTTGCTATGGCATTATCACTATTTTTTGAAACTGGTTTTGAATATCTAATTGTAGTGTTTGAACTAATATAATCATTAAATGTGGCTCTTAATCCACTTGTTCCCCCCTCAATAGTTTCACCTTCTGAAAAAGTACCAGTTGGAGCGGATGCAAGTAGTTGGGTTGAGGCAGTAACTTGTTTTTTAACATATTCTGGGTGTGTACCATCAAAGTGATATTCTTGCCAATACGATACTGCGTCATCAATAGTATCTTCAATTTGGTCATCATCAAGATTCAGTTCAATAACTGGATGTCCCAATTTTCTTTTACAGTACTCTTTGAATGTTGCTCTAGATGTAGGTTGTGTCATTTTTTTAAATCCTTATTTTGTAGACTCAGCTGAACAGGTTATAATTCCTTGACAGACTCTTTCTACAGTAGTTCCATCTGATTGAGTGTATTCAACATCATATACATACTGGCCAGGATCAACATTTGCAGTATTCGTTGCAGTCATAGAAATTGTAACATTTGATCCAGCAACAGAAGCTGTAAAAGTATGAATATTGTTACCAGAATATGTAGATTGTCGCATTTTAGCAGCACAAGTACCAGTAGAAATTGTAACATTTCCTCCTGCAGAGTTTTGTGCGTAGATTACCTTTTCAAAGGTAGCCCCCTGATCCATTACAAAATTTATGGTTCTTTTACTTAAAGTCAGTGCCATTTATATTCCTTATGTTGAATCTTCTGGATAGTTATTTGCCCAAAATGAGTTGTCTGACATAGTGAAAAAACGATCTGCATCCTTCATATCTGAAAGTGCCCTCAGATCATTACTAGTTGAAGCACCAGATGTTATATTATGATATTGATCTTTATTTGCATTAAGAGTTCTATTTCGATGGTGACTTGGACTCCATATCCATGTGTTTGTAGCATCTTTATTGTATTTTGTTGCCCATCCAAGCGGATCCATAGCGAATCCATTTACTCTAAAAGGCTGACTAGCTTTAGTTTCTGAAGTGTCACCCTGTAAGTCTGAGTGAGATAATGCTGTATTTGTTACCCATGTACCACCCCAATTTGATTTAAATACAAATGCATTTTGAGATCCATCACAGAATGCACCAAAAAATGTTCCTGTCGAGCCCGTTTCTTGTCTATCCCCCCTATATCCTACTCCTTGAATAAATCCTAAGTAATCATGTTTATTAGTCGCTTGTATATGATACCATTTTATTTCATGTACTTTCCCTGTCAATAAATTTGTTTGATAGAAATTGAAAGAGTCCTTAATGTTTTGTATTAACTCTTCCTCACTTTCAGATCTTGTACTAGGCCTCCAATATCCCACAGGCCCACCATTATATACACAAGTGATGTGATACCACATACGCACATCTCCATCAACTCCATTAGGATTCATTGTTTGTTGTATGTTTGTACGCTGATTACCTATTTCAAATGGATCTTGATAACAGTCAGGATTATGTGTCTCAAAATAAACATTTGCTGATACTCCAAATTCTGGTTTAAGGTATCCATCGACACGATTGTAGTTATCTTGATTCCTATTCCAATGTCCTATCTGAAAACTGAGTCTATTATGTTTAGTTTGTAATCTCCATCCACCCCCTCGCGATCTAGAGGAATGATATGGTGCTGCAGCCCAAATTGTTCCATGATTGTCTGGATCATAATCTTCATCTGTGTTTGGATTAAAGGGTGATGAAAATACTGAACAAACAGTAAACGGATCTCCACTTCTTGCTTCACCATCAGAAAGAGCAGCATAACTACCAGTACTCCAAGTTTCAGTATTACTATTGTAGGTGTTAGGATATTCTACCAATCTCATCAATGCTTGATCCCACGCTTCATGACTAGAGTATGTTCCTTCTGCTACTATTACAGCTTTCATTTCCTCAATATCTTCATGATGGGGGCCTTCCATTTGCCACCATCTATCCTCACCGCTGTCTCCCCATTCGAGATCCGTTCCCCCACCTTTGTAAACGACTAACCTATCTTTTGACCCATCATTTCTAACAAAGTCAGTCCATTTGGTATTTCCCCATTGACCATCAGATATACTCTCTGTTATAATATCTGGAAACTCTCTATCACCCGCATGCGGAGATATAGTTACAACACCTTCTACTATTTTTTCTACAGTAGTGGTATCAGATTGAGTAAATTCTATATCGTAAACATATCTACGATCTTCAGAAATGTTAGCAGTATCTGTTGCTGTCATTGAAATAGTAACATTTGATCCAGAAACAGATGTAGAAAAAGTGTGTATATTATTACCAGAATATGTAGATTGTCTTAATTTGGCCGAAGTGGTGCCGGAAGATATGACCACATTACCACCTGCTGTGTTTTTGGCAGTAAAAGTCTTGATAAAGGTGGCCCCTTGATCCAACTCAAAATTTTCAGTTTGTTTTTGTAAAATCAGTGCCACTAAGATCTCCCTACTGTTAAAACCTTTTTTCTATTATTATTTAGTAAAGGTAGGGATTGTGACGATTACTTTGTTGATACTTGCGCACTTTGTGCGTAGTATTTATTATAAAATTCCAAGACAGTTTTTTGATCAGTAACAATATGTTCTATTTGTTGCTTTTTTTGATATTCTGTTGCATTAAAACTCATAGCAACCCTATTATCACATTTATTGATCTCAGTTGTTCCATGCTCGAGCCAACTAGGAAAAATATATAAATGACCCTCTTTAAGAGGTAATGTTATTCTTTCTCTAGTATCACTCAATATCCCATCAAAATAATTTGATGGTTGAATATGCTTTAATTCTTTACCATCCTCAACAAGTTTTAACATAAATTTTGGATCAACTATTGATAAATTTGCTGATCCCTCTGGAAAACTTGGATAATATATTCCTGTAAGATGACTATCTTCATGCATGTGACTTTTTAAAGTAGAACCATTTGACATAACATTAAACCAACTATTTGTTATTCTCATAGATTTTATTGCAGGGTTTCCATAACAATCTTGATTGTAAATTATATTAGATTTTCTTGATAGATCTGTATTATATTTTTCATTATATTTTTTAATACAATAATTTATTTCATTTTTTAGAGATAGAAACTCTTTTTGATTTAAAATTGATCCAAAAGGACTATGGGAAGACCCCTCAAAGTTTTCAGTTTTTTCCTGTCTTTCAATAGCACCAGCAATGGAATTGTCAGAATCAGCGTATACACGATTTGTTACGTTAAATTCAGAATTATCTGACATATATTTTTTTAATTTTTCTACTATTTCTTTTGGATCATGTGAAAGTTCAAATTCTAATACCTTTATCTTAGGAAATATTTCAATAAGATTAATACTGTGTGGTTTAAAGATAATTTTTTCTGCAGAAGAACAAAAGAAAGTATCAAAACTTATAACAATTCTATTATCACACTTATTAGTATTTGAAGATCCATGTTCAAGCATACTAGGAAAGATATATAAGTGACCTTCTTTAATCGGTAATGTCGTTTTTTCTTTTTTTGAACTAATAAAACTTAAATCCAAGGAACCTTCTGGCAAATTTGGATAATATACCCCAGAAAGAAGACTGTCCTTATGTGAGTGAAATCTTATGCCAGAATCTTGTGACATAACATTAAACCAACTATTTGTTATTTCTATTTTCTTTTTATGTAATTGAAACTTTTCATTATATTCTTTAACACAATTGAAAAATTTTTCTTTTAAGGATAAAAACTCATCTTGGTTGAGAATTGCACTCCAATAGGGAATTTTATTTTTCCCTACACTTGAAAGATATGGATTTAACTTTTCAGTTACTTCATTTGGATTATCTGAGATTTGAAATTCTATTACATACGTTTTAGGAAATATTTCAATAATATTCATATACCCTTTGCTTTATCAGAAGTAATACCCTTTTTCATTAATTCTTCACGTTTAGGTCTAGTCAATTCAAAAAGTTCCTGAATATTTTTGATTTTTTTACCTTCAATTTTAAATTTTTCTAATTCTTCACCTTCCATTTCCCAGGCTGTTCTGTAATAACTCTTTTGATGTACTTCCAGCGGCCCCCATTCTTTCTCTGATTCTTCATAATTAACTAATTGAGTATTAAAACTTATAACCATTCTTCTTTCACAATTATTATAACCAACTGATCCATGTTCAAGTGCACTGGAAAAAATATATAAATGACCCTCTTCTATTTTCAAAGTTCTACAAGCTCTTTCGTTGAATCTATCATACGGTGCCATAAAACTTAAAGGTACTGCACCCTCTGGTAAATTTGGATAATAAACTCCTGTTATAAGACTTCCCTCATGTACATGAAATTTTCCTTCAGCACCTATTCCCATATTATTATACCAACTATTGGTTATTTCAAATTCTTCTTCACATATTTTAAACTTATCATTAAATTCTTTAACACAATTGAATATTTCTTCTTTTAAAGATAGAAGTTCTTTTCTATTAAGAACTTCAGTCCAAGGCGTCCATACACCAAATTTTTCGCCTTTTCGACTAGCGTCTTGATTTCCCATATCATAAGCTTCATTCCAAGTGACACTAACCCACTCTTCCTGTATCGGTTCTAATTTTTTGGTTATTTCTTCTGGATCATGTGAAAGTTTGAAATCCATTATATTTGATTGGATTGGAAAATCTTCAAATAGATCAATAATTCTTTCAAGCATAATAAATTTTATCCTCTAATGGTGATTCTGGTGATACATAACTTTCTGTACATAAAGAAGATAAAACTCTAGAAAACTCTTCTTTATTAATTTTATTGTTATCATCTTTAATTGAATTAAAACCTTCTAAAAATTTTTCTAGATTTTTTTCTGTGTATTCCGTTCCTTTAGTTTTAGTTGAATCTTTAACAAAGTCTGTATTAAAACTTATCACAACTCTATTTTTACTGTTATTTGTGTAAGTTCCGTGTTCAAGCCAGCTAGGAAAAATATATAGGTGGCCCTCTTCAAGACGTAGTGCTTTTCTCTCTCTATTATCATTTTTTGATTTGAGTTTTTTATCAAGAAGTTTTAGTGACTTACCAGAATTAATAAGTGACCTCACATATTCTGGATCAATGAGAATAAGATCAGCAGAATCTTTTGGTAAACTTGGATAATAAACTCCTGTAAGAAGACTTCTGTTATGAATGTGAAAATATAATTTAGCTCCTTTTGTCATAACATTAAACCAACTATTTGCAAATTTTATATCTTTATTATGAGTACGATATCTATTGTTATATTCTTTGACACAATATAACAATTCGGCTTTTAATGATTTAAATTCAGGATAATCTAAAATATATGACCTTCCAATATGACCATCATAATCACCAAATGTTGAAGCTGCTGTATGAATCGGTTTGTCTAAGGGAACTGGCAAGTTTATAGCATACAGATCTTTAGTTTCTTGATCTGCAGCTTGTAACAGATCATGTTTAACTAAGTCTGGCATATACTTATTTAAATTTTTTAATACTTCTCTTGGATCGTGGGATATCTCAAAATCAAGTATTTTTACTGTAGGAAATATTTGATTAATAGTAATGTTGGTGGGCATAAATTCATGTTTCATAATATAATAACTATCTCCCTTTACATAAAATAGTTAAGTAAAGAATAGGTCTACTTCAAAATTTAGTAGACCTAATGACTTCGGCCCATGTGTTCATCTAAAGATGAAGGCCGTGTTGGCCAAGTAACTCCTGACATTTTTCCGTTTTCATCCCATTGTGGATTTTGTGTAGAAGGCATATCCCTCAAAGCTTGACGATATGCTTTTTCTTCGTCAGACATAGTTCGATCACTACAAGCCATCCAATCAGATTCTTTTAACTTATTTGCTCGTTCCATTTTCATTACTGTCATGGCAGTAGGTGGATTGATAGTTTCTATAACATTACCATCATCATCATAAACTTTAGTAGGTTCGTAAGGATTAGGCATCAGTCTTGTTCCTCCATTACCATAAGTTGAGATGGGTGATTCAAATTTGAATCGAATCCAGAGTGTCCAAAACCAACTATTCTTCCATTCATACTTCCCGCAGTGGAAAAAATATTAGACATGGCAGCACGGAGTGCAAGTTCAAAATTACCTCCTGCAGAAGCACTTGAATCCACTGTCTTATTAAGGCCAACACTATGCATATCTGTGTAAACACCATCTACCCTCTGTCGAACAGAAGTTAAAAAAGTATCATCACCAAACATTCCAACATGGACTGAAGCACTACCACCATAAGCTGAACCACCAACCTGAACTATCAAAAAATTATGAAATCTTGGAGCAGCAGTTAGAATTGTGTGATCCAGAGCTGCAGGTTTATTAGTATTTGTTGTGGTCATGTTTTCATTATAATCTAACCCAGTAAATGGATTCATATCATTAGTGGTGTTGAAACTAGAAACTGTTATTTTAACAACGTGTCCAGTTGGAAAAACAAGGTCTGTATTAGAAAGATTTCCTGTGGCTACAGTACCAAGTGCAGTTAAACCAGAACCACCATCCACACCAGCTGGAAGAGTACCACTAAAATTAGTTACTACTCCAGCTGAAGGAGTTCCCAAAGCTGGAGTATCGAGTACTAAATCATCTTCAGTTCTTGTTGTTACAGTCGCTGTAGATCTTTTTAAATATGCCATTCTTTCATACTCCTTTAATTAATATTATGCGTCATCTATTACTTCATAAGAAATAAAAATATCTGCTGTCGCTGGATTTGCACCACCCTCTAAAACATCCCCCTCCATTAGATAAATTGGTTTATCGAGAATGACCAAAACATCATCGGCTGGACAATTAACAGTTGAAGCGAGATATATTGTCGCAGCATTATCTTCACCAGATCCAATACCATCAGAAGTAAATCCTGCTTTAACAATAGCTACAGTCACAGCAGTGGCAGTTGATCCATCATCATTTGCTACTTGAATATAATTTATTTTTAAAAGTTTATTAGATGCAACAGTCATTATATCGGTAGTAACAGTAGTAGTTAGGGCTTCGCCTATACTCTCGCCGAAGATGCTGGTTACACTTACTATGTTTGGGTTTGCCATTGTTTAATTCCTTAAAGTTTTTCTATTCATGTGTATTTATAACATCACCTAGGCACCGAATACAAGACCGAAGGCGACTGCTTTGCCAGTAGTAGTATTTATGTGATTTGCATCTACTGTAACTAGTGTTCCAGCTAATTTTAGTCCATTTGACCCATCATGAGATGCAATATTTAAATCATTAGTACCATCAGCGATAATAACAGTTGGAGCAGTTAAGGTTAATGATGTACCTGCATTAATTCCCAAAACTCCATCAGAAGAAGCCTGAATATTTTCACCTCCTGCGGCATCATGAAATGAAAGTTTGGAGTCAGCACTTAAAAGTAATTCATCAGCTGAAGCATCCCACATCATCATATTAGTGTCAGTTCCATCTCCATAAAATATAACATCGTAACCATCATCATCTACACCAACCTGCATTTGTCCTGAAACGTGTAACAGTGATGCAGGATTAGCTGTACCAATGCCAACATTTCCACCTGCGGTAACTAATGCGTAATTTGAATCAGCACCACTAACATTAATGTTTATTCCAGTTGCAGTATGTGTTCCAGAAGTGGCTCCAACAACATCAATGTCTAATCCAGTTGTGGTGGTTGTTCCTAAACCAGCAGAATTTAAATCTAAATTAATTCCAATATCTGTAAAATCTGATGTACCAGAACTAGGAACTGGTCTATCAAAATCAACGTGTAATCCTGTAACAGTAGCAGGATTAATATCAGTAAAATTTTTATCTATCGTCATTCCAGTTACACCACCATCTGATTCTACCCTCAGAGCAGTGGCAGCCAGAGCAGCTGAATTATCTTGTAAAATAAATGCACTAGATCTTGCTGATGTTGATGCAGAATTATCAGAAATATAAATTGCAGAATTAGTTTCTAATGAGTCTGCATCAATTCTCATCACAGCTGTTGTTGTTTGTTCTGCGTCAATGGTAAATGCTGCTTGGTCTGCATCGTCTGAATCTATCTGTAGAGCAGGCATTCCAAGATCACTGGCCTGAGAAAGTTTTACGGACTCAAAAAATCCATTAGACCAATACATGGTAGAATTACCAATATCAAATGCACCATTTGAATTTGGTATGAGACTTGAATTTATATCAGCGTTAAATACAACATTATCTGTATTAGCATCACCAAGAGTTATACTACCATCTGCAGAGATATTTCCGTTAGCATGAATATTACCATGAACATTTAGGCTTTCACCAACAACCACACTCTTAGCGACACCTATACCACCAGCGGTGATAATAGAACCAGTAGTATTACTTGTAGAGTTAGTTGTATTATTTAATTTTATGAAATTGGATGAACCATCTCCCTGTGTCATAACTAAAAGTTCATTACTTTTAACTCTCCATTGGTCAAAGGTATCTGATAGTGCTACGTTTGCTGACATTTTTATAATTCCTTATTAATGGAGAAGTTTCTCATGCTTATAATATTTAGTTCTTCTAGTTTATTTATTATTTACGTTATTAAGCAAAAACAATAGCCATAGCGATTGATTTTCCTGTAGTTGCTGTTGTTCTTGTGGCGTTTATTTGTGAGGCAGTAGCCGTAACAAGTGTTCCGCCCAATTTTAATCCATTAGTTCCATCATGAGATGCAATGTTTACATCAATTGCTCCATCTGCAAAAGTAACTTGACCTGTACTGTCAATTCTCATTTTCTCTGTTGCAGCTCCAGAATCAGCAGTTAAAAAAACTAAATCGGTTGAATTGACTGTTCCAGAAAATGTTGCATCGGCCTCGGCTAGTATTGTAGCACCCACTACTATAGCATCAGTTCCGCCAGCTTCTAATGGTGCTTGAAAATCAATTCGTCCTAGTACATCACCATCATTTATATTTGGAAGTGCAGTTGTTAAGAGTAATTTACCAGTACTGGTAGTTGCATCTGCCGAAGCTCCGCGGATTTCAAGAGTATCTTCCGACTGATCATACAAGAAAAATGCACCAGAAGAAGCACCAAAGAACTTAACATCATGGCCAGTATCATCTACACCAACTGTCAATGTACCAGCCATGTTAGTATCACCGACTTGAACAACTCCATCTGCAGAAGTGTCCCATAACCAATACTTTCCAGAAGTGTCACCAAAAAATTTTACATCGTAACCAGTATCATCTACACCGACTGTTACTGCTGCATCTATTTGAACAGCACCATCTATATCTACTGCATCGAGATTAGATGTTCCATCTACATCTAAATCAGTACCGACATAAAGTTTTTTAGCTATTCCAGCACCACCATCTGTATGAAATGAACCTGTAGTAGTTGAACTTGCATCTGTTGTATTGTCTATACTTAATTGTGCTGTACCAGAAAGAATTAAATCGTCAGCCGAGGCGTCCCATAACATGAAAGCTGATGAGGTGGCACCAAAAAATTTAACATCGTATCCAGATCCATCTGTACCAACTGTTACAGTAGCATCAATTTGTGTTGCACCATCAATATCAACTTCATCAAGGTTAGCTGTTCCATCTACATCTAAATCAGTACCGACAAAAAGTTTTTTAGCTATTCCAGCACCACCATCCGTATGAAATGATCCTGTAGTAGTTGAACTAGAATCATCCGTATTATCTATACTTAAATTTGATACTCCCGATAATATTAAATCATCTTCTGACTCATCCCATAACATGAAAGCTGATGCAGTGGCTCCAAAGAACTTAACATCATGTCCAGTATCATTAACTCCGACTGTCACGGCACCAGTAAGTTGTGTTGCACCATCAACATTAAGTTTCGTTGCTACATTAACATCAACAGTTGGAGCTGTGATATCAAGAGTTGTTCCTGCATTGATTTCTAAGTGACCATCTGAGGAAGCTACAATATTTTCACCACCTGCAGCATCATGAAATGAAAGTTTTGAATCTCCTGTCAATACTAACTCATCTGCTGATTGATCCCATAATAAAAATTGTCCAGAAGTATCACCAAAAAATTTGACATCTTGGCCTGTACCATCTACTCCTACTGTTACGGCACCATCAATTTGCACAGACCCATCTATGTCAACAGCGTCAAGACTGACATTTCCATCTATATCTGTATCACCAAAAACAGTTAATTTTCCACCAATGACTGCACTTGCAGCCACACCAAGACCACCAGCAGTGATAATAGATCCTGTAGTATTACTGGTAGAATTAGTTGTATTATTTAATTTAATGAAATTATCAGATCCTATGGTCTGAGTCATAGATATCCATTCATTACTCTTCGTACGCCACTGATCAAAGGTATCTGTTATTTCTACATTAGCTGACATTTATTAATTCCTGTTATTAACTAATCTTAAATTAATTCTTACTTATATATTTATGATTCACTCAACGGCAAAAACAATACTCATGGCTATACAGAAGCCTAAATTTACTTCGTTAGGAATAGTGTTTATATCTCTTGCTAAAGCTGTAATAAGTGTTCCGCCTAACTTTAATCCATTTGTTCCGTCATGACTTGCAATATCTACATCAATCGCACCATCCGCAAAAGTACACACACCAGTACTATCAATTCTAAACTTTTCTGACGCTGCAGCCGAGTCTCCTGTAGCAAACACCAAATCAGTTGAATTAACTGAAGATGAAAATGTCGCGTCAGCTTCAGCAAATATTGAAGCACCAACTAATCTAGCATCTCCCGAACTACCCTCTTCTGGTGCCGAAAACCCAATACTACCTATTACATCACCATCATTTATATCTGTAAGTGAAGTTGATAGTAATAATTTACCAGAACTTGTAGTTGCATCAGCTGATGGGCCACGAATCTCAAGAGTATCTTCTGATTGATCATACAACATAAATGCACCAGATGAAGCTCCAAAGAACTTAACATCATAGCCAGTATCATCTTCACCGACTGTTACATCACCAGTAAGTTGAGTACTTCCAGCTACAGTAAGTAAATCATTTGTATCATCCCATGTCCAATTTTTATCAGCAGTATCACCAAAAAATCTAACTGTATAACCAGTACCATTAGTTCCGACTGATACTGTATTATCAATTTGAGTCGTATCATCAATATCAACAGCGTCTAAATTTGTTGTACCATTTACATCTAAATCTGTTCCAACATAAAGTTTTTTAGCTATACCAACTCCACCATCCGTATGAAATGAACCATCCGTTGTTCCAGTGGCGTCTGTTGCAGTATCTATACTAACAGCTCCCGCACCCCCCAAAACTAAATCATCTGCATCCTCTTGCCATAACATATAAGCACCAGAAGTAGCCCCAAAAAACTTAGCATTTGCACTAGTATCATTTACACCGACTGTTACTGCAGCGTCAATTTGTGTTGCTCCGTCAATATCAACAGTGTCTAAATTTGTTGTACCATCTACATCTAAGTGAGTACCAACATATAATTTTTTAGCTATACCTACACCACCATCTGTGTGAAATGAACCATCCGTTGTTCCAGTGGCGTCTGTTGTAGAATCTATACTTATAGCAGCTGCTCCAGCAAATTCTAAATCATTTGATGATTGATCCCACTTCATATAAGCACCCGAAGTTGCACCATAAAATATAACATCGTAACCAGTATCATCTTCACCGACTGTTACTGTACCAGTAAGTTGAGTCTCGCCATCGACATTAAGAGTAGTTGATGCATTAATATCTACTGTTGGAGCTGTAATATCAAGAGTAGTTCCTGCATTGACTTCTAAATGTGCATCTGAAGTAGCAATAATATTTTCTCCACCACCCCCATCATGAAATGATAACTTTGTGTCACCAGTTAAAACTAACTCATCTGCTGATTGATCCCACAACATATATTGTCCAGCCGTGTCACCATAAAATTTAACATCATGACCAGTATCATCTACACCGACTGTTACTGCACCATCAATCTGTACTGTCCCATCAACATCAACATAGTTGGAAGACTCTACTAATACATGACCTTCAAGTGAAGAATTTGGAACGTATGTTGTTCCATCTTCTAAAAGAAGATTATCAAAATCGTCTGCGTCTTCTGATAATACACGAATTATCTGTTTAAAATTTACTGTACTTTTAAGATCTCCACGACCATGAAGAGTTAAATTTCCACCAATGGATGCACTTGAACCGAGGCCCATACCCCCGGCTGTTGTTATTGAACCTGTAGTATTACTAGTAGAATTAGTTGTATTATTTAATTTAATGAAATTAGAAGAACCAGCGTCGTTTGTCATAGACAACCATTCGTTGGTTTTCATTCTCCATTGGTCAAAAGTATCAGACAAAATTGTATAAGGAGCTCCATTGTACTTATATGACATCTATTATAACTCCTTTTTGTCAAGTAATTCTCGGAGAAGATTTTTTATCTCAAGAATTTCATTTCTTACATTATCTAATTCTTTTACTTTGTTTTCCATTTCTTGAAACCTTTGAGCTTTTTGTAGTTCCAACTGTCTATTTTTGCGATGATTTTCAAGAGCAACTCTATCCGTATTAAGGAGAGCTTTTGAGTGTAAATCTCGAACAAAACTTTTATCTTCTGTTTGAACTACCCTCATTACTAATCCAGTGCTATGGTTCTTGCATCTTTAACGTATGGAACTGTAGTTACATCATCAGTAGTCATTACAATTTTAATTGCAAAGGTTTTAAAAGTGTCATAAGTTACACTAGCTGAATCGTATTTTGTTTCCTCATTAGAGGTTTTATACACATATTCTTTAACATCTTCAATATTTCCAGAGTATGTAGAACTTGGTGTTTCTTGTTCCATCAAAACATAACCCTTATCATCAAAATTTTGTGGATCAGAGTCCGCTTTTACCTTATAATAAAGATGAATATTTGTTCCTAGTGGTTTATAAGCGTTTAATATGACCTTTATATCTGATGCATCAAACCCATCTTCCAAAGTTGCGCGACGAGAAATATATTTGGCATTGATATTACCACCCTTTGCAGAGTCCTCACCATTTACATTAGCAGTAGCATTTGTCGTTACATTACTAGACAAAGTTATAGTGGGAGTAGTTAAATATCCAGAACCAGTTTCAATTGGAACAACATTTGACACAATACCAGTTACAGTAAGTACAGCCATAAATGTATTTGAACCTACAGAAACTTGTGAGTTTGAATGATCACCATCTTGAGCAGTGTTGTCTGAAAAAACAATAATTCCATTTGCAAAATGGCCCGAATTATTTGAACTTGTTTTAATTGTAATAGTTGATACATTCTTAGAAGAGGAACTATCAACAAATGTTTGTTTTGTAATTATTCCATGAGCTGCATCCTCACCCTGTACAGATTGTGAAATTTCAGCTCCAGAAGTGTTTGCTACAATTCTAACACCCTCACCTACCACGAAAGCGCCAGGGTTACTTGCATTAACTGTATAATCAGAGTTAGCAGAAATTAAAGCATTTGCTCCTATTGCAGTATTTACCGACATAGTTACTTCGACTTGTACATTAACTGTGGCGGTAGTTCCATCTGCAAGGTCTGGTGCTGAAACTGTTCCAGTATAAGCTCCAGCTGAAGTGTTAGTGTAACCAGCACCAAGTGTAGTTATTACAATATCATTTGCAGAAATCCCCGCATTATCAATATCATTGTCAATTGTAATTACACTTAATCGGTCAAGATCAATAACTGGTGATATGTGACTATTTGATGTTGACATTGATGCATTGATCAAAAACATACCATTTGTATCAGATGTCATTTGTCTGCCAGTTACTAATTTTATATTTTGATCTGTACTAAAATTTGTGTAATCTACTGCGGTATTAGTAGTATCAAAAGATTTAAATTGGTAATCTACTTCTGTATTACTAAACTCTATGGTAGAAGTTGTTGTCTTAAAAGTTTGATACAATACGTTTGCAGTATTACCAGCTGCACCATTTGCGTGAGAACTGAACACAGCATAGTTGTTGACTCCGCCAGTTCCAGTAAAATTACATCTAGTTAAGTTAAACATCAAAGCTCTTCCAACATCATCAGACCAAGTTCCAGCATTCGATGGCCCATAAAGTTTTCCTACAAATGGCTGATGTGTAATCATACGACTCGTTCCAGCACTATTTTCTCCAATCTTTGCAGACCAAAGTTTAGATTGAGAACTATTAGATAATACGACTATCGCATATTCTCCTGTGGCCAGATATACTGGTGAATCAAATACAAAGGTTGTAGCACTAGGAGTTGTAGTATTAGCTGTAATACTATCGGCCTGCATTGTTTTTTCAGAAAATGGAATGATATGTGAAGCACTTGGAAGTCCATCTTCAACTGGTCTAATTTGTACAGTAACAGGAAGATTTGTATCTTTTGAATGAAAATACAAATTTAGATGCTTGAGAAACACCCCCATTGGATAGTTATTTGGTTCAACAAAAAATGTTTGAGATAGGGGATTAAGATAATCTGTTATTCCAGAACGCCGTGTAAAAGAATTAGTGGCAATTTCTTCATTAGTTAAAGATTCTCTACGAGTTAAAATTTCTCTCGTTGAGACTAATAATTTTTCCCTAGTTTGTAAAAGACCTTTAGCTTTAAAATGTTCCTCAGCAACAGTTGTTGTAGTTAAAATTTCATTGTTTGCTTGATCAGTTATCCTAATAATTCTATCACCAGTTCTAAATGTTCCAGCAGGAATATCTATGTCACCAGCTATAGAACCATGAGCATCCGTTTGCATTTGGGAATTAGATCCTGTGAGTATACCTCTGGTATTTGCTACAATAGAAGCAATTGTACCATTTGCTCCAGAAGTTTGTCCAGTAACTACATTTGCTGCAGCAAATCCTATAGAAGAGTTTGTAGCTCTGTTATTTTGTGATGTTACTGGACTTGCTAAAGTTGCACTTGTGTTTCCAGTAATGTCAGTAATAAAAATAGTAGCAGCATTACTAACAGTATTAGATGCAATTCTAACTATACCTTGATTATTAGCACTATCCTTAACTACCTCACCTTCTTGAAATACTCCATTAGCACCACTAAAAACCAATTTCTTTGCAGGTTCTGTGTTTGCAGCCATGTCAGTATTATTAATGTAGACATATACATTTGTAAAAGCTTTCATTCCTTTTGCTGTAAATGAAAGTCTTTGTGCACCAATGAAAGGAACTATACTCATGTCAACAAAACGATTTCCAGCAGTCTTAACAATAGATTCAACTGGATTCTCTGCATTGACTCCAAATTTAGTTTTATTTTGTTGGACTGTTTTTGAACTTCTTGTAGATACAAAATTTGAGCCAGCATTCGATATTGCAGGTCTTGGTTCTGGATTAACTTGTTCTCCTGACCAATTTATAGACCAATCATCCCATTGGGAACCAAAACCTTTTCTTCCATCACTAGGACTTAGAGCCCAATTGTCATGGTGACCTTCTTGATTTGTAACAACATCTGGTTTGGTTGTGTCATCAAACCAAGTATCTGAAGGTGGATCTAGTTTAAGATTACCAATGTAATTCGTTATATTAAATGGATTGATAGAATAAGATGAATAATACAATGGTTGATCAATAAATGCTGCATTTGTGAAAGGTAATGTGATAAGATCACCAGTTTTTACAGTATTGTTACTAGTCGTTGCATCGTATGAAAATTTAAAATTATCATAATAAAAAGGTGCTCTTAACTCTTTTTCTCTAAAATGAATTGAGGCTTTATAATCATCTAATGCAACATCACCGATTGAGTGTCCAGCAAATGGATCAATTAAGATACCATTTTTAAATCTAGAACCTGCAGGATTAAAAAGAGAATCTTTCTCAGATTCCCCAAATATATCTTTAGCTGCTGTTTCTTTTTCAAGAATGTTGAGAGATGTATAATATTCAAGTCTTTCGATTCTTTTTTCTAAGTTTCCGACATCTCTCATTGTAAATCGTTTATTGTCAATATACCTTGTTTCAACATCTGCAAGAGCAAAAGTATAAGCAGGAACTTCCATCGTATAAAGAGTCATCGAATCTTCATCATCTGGTGGAGCAACAGGAACCCTTGAAGGAGATCCCTTGATAACCTGAAATTTCCTATCTCTAGTCAGAACAAGTTTATCTATTCTTGGTACATAGTATGAATAATCCAGAGTTGTTGTTGTATCTGAATCTGGAAGAAGAAGAGAAGAATTTGCTACAGCATCAGTATTATTTGCAAGATGAAAATCTGTCGCTGTTGTTCCATCGTGTGTGTTATCTTGAACAAATGGTCTAAAATCTATAACATCTGTAAGTCTATATTCGTGGCCATCAGTTGGACTCGTATATTTTGGAATATCACCATAAGTAAATATCTTAGAATTAGCATTAAGTCGTGAATTATCACTATTTCTTCCGTTGACATTTGCACCAATTTGAGCAGAATATGAATTAACTGTCAAAAATCCTTGACCAGAATGTGTAAATCTATCAAATACAATGGCTATTTTACCATCGGGTGGTCTTTTTCCCGGCCTTAATTGGATTGAAGAGTGTCCATAGAGATTATCTGTTTGACCAGTATCTAAAGAATATGAAGATGTAATATCGTTTGCAGATGCCAACATCATGGAATTTGATACATCAACAGTCAGTGAACCCGAATCAACAACTTTAATTAAATTAAATACATCATAAACAGGAAGTTCAATTTTTTCTCCTATAACCTTTGGTGGAGTATCTTCAAAATATTGTCCCTTTGGTGACCAAGTATGAATGTTATTTGCACCACCAGTATTCGAGTAATTAAATGCAGTATTAACGATTCCAGCAACTATGGCTTTAGTTTTACCAGAACCAGTTAATGCATTTTTCTTTGCCGTATATGCAACTGTAATTTTAATAGCTGATGAAGTATTACAATCAATGACAGCAGAAGTAGAAGCCACATTTATAGTTCTACTAATTCCATCCGTGTTACTAAAACTAAGATACTGACCATTACTAACTGGTATATAACCACTACTGTTACCAGCATCACTTTGAGAATCATTTACAACAACTATAAAATTTTCCTCAGCTTTTGCAGATGATATTGGTGTTCCAAGATCAGTAAAAGTATCAGTTCCACTTAAAGCAAATGTTACTACACCACCCGAATCAGTTGTAAGATTTTTTGTAGACTTATAAGTGTATGTAATATTATTTGCAAGAGATAGTGGTTTATCTGGAAGTGGAAATATTAGTGAATTAAGTTCCGTATTTTCTAAAATAGTATTTCCTGTTGGTAACTCAGCATACCTTGATTTTTCATCAACTTCGGCATCAGCTACTCTCGCTACAGTACTAGTTACAGCAATGGAATCTATCAGTTTTGATTCAAACGTAACATCAAAACTTGAGCATTCTCCCGAAACTGCACCACCAGTTGTATTAGCTGAAAATACAGTGCGGTCATCCATCTCAGTATCTACTTGAACTATTGCCACATCTGCATTTGCTGTATAACTAACTACATTTCGGGTATAAGTAGTGTTTGATACATCAGTAGTTTGATCCTCTAGTAAAATTATGCCAGGACTCAAATCAAACAAACCATTATCTGATTCGTCTTGTTGATATTCTAGAGCAATATTAAAAACACCAGCAAATGTACTATCTTCCCCCTGTAATGTGTTTAAATTTGGAGTTGTAATACTGATTCTTGCACCTTCATATACACCACTTACTTGACCTATTTTAGCAAAAGCTGTATTAGTATCAGCTCCACCAGTGATATAATTAGTACTAGATGTATTACCATAGTATTTTGTACCAATAGTTATTACATCTTTTCTTACTTCAAATGTTTTTGATGTAGTATTACTCGACAAAACTGGCATGTGACCATGAGTTGATGTATTTGCAGCCACATCAGCTTCTCTTGGAGTATCTACAACAGTTCCACTTTTGTTATTTGAGGTTCGTATATCATAAAGATATGCAGTATAATCTGATTGTGAATGTGTTACGTTCGCTGTATTACCAGATGCAGCCAAGAAATCTATATCTCTAATTCTTGCAGTTCCAATTTTAGTTTGAGAATTTCTAGTGAGAAACGTGGTTCCAAACAATGCATCCTCAGTTGAATCACCAGAAACATTTTGAGTGGCAACATTTCCAGCATAAAGATCAACTATCATGTGTCGTGCAATATCAAAGTAACCATTTGCTTGTTTGATATGTAATTTATTACCAAAAGAAGTATTCAGATTATAAGAATTGACTGTAAGTGTATCTCTACCCTTACTTACTGTAAGATATTTCGTTGCGATACTTTCGTATTCATATCCCTTAATATAAGCTTTGCCTGGATCAAGCCCAGCTGAAAATTTACTTTCAAACTTAATAGTTTGACCTGAAGTACTTGTGACTAAGGTTCCAGATCCACCAGAAAAGTTATTTAAGGTTGCTACTGTAGAGTTTGTAACTGATGCAATAGTTGCAGTTTGAGCTGTATTTCCAGAGAGAAATACTACGTCACCTGCTTCCAATTCTGTATCAAAACTAGTTCCATCACCAGTGAGTGTGGATGTTGCACTTGAACCTGAATTGGCTGTAGTTCCAGTAATACCTTGATGTGTGGTTAATTGTAAATTAAATGGGGTTACTGTATAATTACCAGATGTATCATGAGTTCTTTTTGCAAGTGTTTTTTCTAAATTTGAATATACTGGATAATCTATTTCTTCGACTTTTTTACCACTTTCAAGTTTTAATAATTGATAAAAGTTTTCATCAGCTGCAGCCTCAACCGCATCGTCTGCAGTATATGTTTTTGCACTCAACCCTAAAACAATCTTAAACCGATTGGCTCCAGCAGCAGCATAGTTATATGCGCCTTGTGCTGGATCTAATAGATTACCATCAGTATCAGAAGTTACTATAGATTCGGTAACTTGAAACCCAACTCTGTAAGATGGAGTACTATTAAATTTTTCAAGAATAATAGTTTCTGCTTCCTTAAAAACAAAATAACCACCAACATAAAATACACCAGATTGACAACTAACAACTGCTGCATTAGTTTGTGCACCAGTAGATATACCAGCAGCACCAGCAGTACTTACTGTGTTTGCTTGAGTTGATGTACCCTCAACAGTAACAGTTTCACCATCTTGAAATTCGTTAGCATTTAAATAGTTGATTACTATAACTGGTTGATCTGTTGCTGTAGCTGCAGCAGATTTAATAACCACAGCCCGAGCATTAGATGTTCCACCAGTTACGATTCCATTTGCAAAATCTCCAGTGACAATATCGGCACCAGCAAACTGAGTTTCCAACTGAATTGTTTTTATGTTATTATCATAATTTAATTCACAACCCAATACGATACTACCATCTTGAAAGATATGAGAACCATGTCTCTCAACTTGTTTTTGTAATATTGTTTGTAATTGTGTTACTTCTCTTGCCTGAACTGCAAACCCCGGCCGAAAAAGAATACGATAATACGCATCATCTGCATTATAATCGTCATAATACGGATCAGCATTAAAATTGGTTGTTAGTGCCATTTATATTTTCCTAAAGAATTAGAATTCGATAATCAACTTAATATCTTCGATTTGGTCATCTGCTCTTGAAATAGGAGATCTATTTTCTACATAGATAATATCTCCTGAAAATTTTTGTAAATCCCCACCAGTTATGGCTCCAGAGCCGTTTGCAGTGGCAGAAGCTCCAGAACCACCATTTCCAACTGTGTTGGCGGCAATAACTTCTGTATTAGTAAAATATCCATAGATCCCATTAAATCCTGCAGTAGTTGAATTTCCTGCAGGAATGATATCAGTCATTCTTATGGTATTATTACCAGTAAAATCAACAACTCTACCTGTAGCTCCAGAAGTAGCACCTGTAACCAATTCATCAACTGCAAACGCAGTTCCATTCCAAGAACTAACAACTGCAGTTGTCGCTTGATCAACTACAGATGAATTTGCAAAATCTCCATTAGAGAATTTAGGTTGAGTAAGAAGTCCGACTTTACGAAAATCATTATCGGTTGTAAAGTTATTAGATTCAGAATATTCAAGTCTTGAATTAATAAGAATAAAGAAACCACCCAATTCTTGAATTGCATCTGAACCATGACCACCACTTGGCCCTATAATTGGAGTTAATGCTGCAGCAGGACTTGGATTAAAACTGTTTGCCTGAGAAGTATTTGCAATAACTGTGAGTGTTGCATTTGAATAATTATTACCCCCAGCAACAACTATTGCTGCATTAATAGATCCAGCACCATTAACTGTTGCTCTTACGTTTGCACCCTGACCATCACCACTAATTACAATTTTTGGCCCGATTGCATATCCATCAGTTGTTGAGGGAGCAGTAACAGCTGGTGTAAAGGTTACAACTTTACTTGTACCATTATAATCTGTAATAGTTCCACCTTGACCAGATGCATCACCACTTGTGAAATAGATATCATTGTTTACGATACAATCATCAGCACCAAGATTAGTACCAGTAATCGTAACTGTAGTTGAATTTGTAACTCCTGCAAGGTTTCCTGTTTCTCCAAGATACTGTGATCCCCTAGTAGTAAGATGAACAACTTCTATTGCACCATTACCACCACCAGCTGCTGCAGCTTGAGTTTCAACATCAAACTGAACCTGAGCTGGAGATAAATCAAAAGTATTAGAAAGTAATCCGTTTGCTCGTCTTACTGTATCTACTGGAATGTAGTTTGGTGTTACAAACTTTAATGCATCAGAAGCTGAAATTTGATACATAAACTTCCATTTGTATCCATCTGCTGTTGAGATTACACCTGTGCCCGTTCCAGTTGGTTTAACAGTGGAAGTTGTTGCAACAGATCCAGATGAGTTTGTGTCACTATTTGATAAACATTTGTACACATTATAATCACCTGTCATTACATAAAAATCTTGACTAAAAAGAGTACTAGTGTTATCAGTATAAGCAAAATAACTTGTATTATTAACCCAATTTTTTCTTGGAATAGCATGTGATACATCTGAAGCTGTAACTTTCTTAGCAGCAATCATATCACGCCAGTTTTCGTAATGGGTATTTGCTACAGAATCGGTTGGGCTGGGTGGATCTGCATCATCAGACCATCCAGTTACCTTTCCTATAAAAAGATACATATTTGAGTTAAGGAGTCCGCTGGAGTCTGAAATAGCAGCGCCAGATCCGAAAGACACCTCATCAAACGCTTCTAAAAATTGTTTAGCGTTGTGAATTCTGAATTTATTAGTTACTAAAGCGGCCATTGTGTTTCCTCCAAAACCTTTTTAAAAAAATTTATTCTAATATATTTAGTCATCAAACAATCTGTTCTGATCTTGAAACAAGTATCGCAGAATCAGATCTTTTGAAAAAATCTGTTGCACTAGTAGAAGAATCGGTGGTTTCAATCGTCATTGAAACATTATTAGCTATTCTTGAAATATCAAATCTTGCCATATCCAAATTCAATAATTTATAATTATCAGTGTCTGGCTGATCCTCTACTAATATGGAATCGTTACCTTCAAAAACTATTTTATGTTCAGAAACTTGAAAAACATCTTCAAGCATCATTTGTCCTTCTTCTTCACTTAATACATAATTAAAAGTTTCAGTTTCACTAGTTTCTAATAGAAGTGCATCACTCATTTCTTTCATAAGAACATTATCATCTTGAGTTGTTTCATTACCTTCATGATCTTCAGTTGATATAAATCCACCAGTATCATCTTCATTTAATACTTTACTGTGAGCAATACCTAAAGAAACATTTAGCGGTGAATCCTGAAAAGCAATATATCCACCAATGGAATCTTCAGCTAAAATTCTATCCCCATCTTCATATATAATGTCATTTCCAACAATATCAGTAAATGCAGCGATAGACAATGTGAATGTCCCAAAACCATCTGAGTCTTCACCTCTAGTATATCCATGATTTACATCACCAGTTCCATTGAAAATTAGATCAATTCTAACTAGTTCAGCTGTAGGATCTAGAGTAAATGCTTCCATTACTAAAAATCCATCTTCTGTCTTTGGAGTATCATCTAATCCATATTCAACTTTATAGTTTTCAGCTGAACTTATTGTTTTAGAATCTTCAACTGTTATTTCAAGAAGATTAGCAGATACCGCAGTGATAACTGTTGATTCTTCTCCATTTTGATAGTAAAATCTTCCACCACCTACAACAGCAGAAGGAAATTCGCCTCCAGATACAGTTATGGTTGTTCCACTTTGAGTGATGGTTCCTACATTATAATATTTAAAGAAAAAATCCTCTAAAACAAAATGACTTGTACCATCACTTTCATCTACAATTAAGTCTCCATCTTCAGCTTGAATAACTGCATTTTCTGATTTATGAGTCTCAGACTCTAAAAGTAAATTATCATCCAGAGTTATTTCAGAATCGTTATGTGGTTCAAATCCAAAAAATGGAACAAACTGTCCTATGGTAAACTCTTCTTGAGTGATATTATCAAAAGTAAAATCTTCTAATTTAATTTGATCAGATGCTTCTTGAAGGATACCCTCTTCTTCCAAAATTAAGTCATGAAGCCCAACTCCTACGAGTCTAGCAGGATCTGCGATTGTTGTATGTACATCTTCCTCTGTTGCAAGACTTCCATTTGAACCCCGCTCTTGTACTATGAAAAAATCATCCTCTGTTACAATATTACCAACCCCCTCAGTATTATCTTCAAGGACAATTGAAGCACCTTCCATTTTTATAAGTTCAAAAACATCGGGGTCATCAGATTCTAAAATAATTGAATTGTCTTCTGGTGTATCGAGTTCCATTTCGATAACACCAACTTGTGATACCTTTCTTGATGAACGAGGATCTTGAATTTCGATTGCAAGTGCCTCACCGAAACCATGTTGGTGTTCAAGAAAGTTTCCCTCTAACAATAACTTTCCACCAGTTTCGCCAGGAACTGTATCATCCTCTAATTGAACTACATCAAGTGGCACCTCAACAGATTCTAGAACTATGAGATTGTTAAAATCAAATTCAAATTGGGTGGCTGTTCCTGTTGCAGTCACACCCCTCTCATAAGCTTCAGCTATAAGATTATCTGGTTGACTACTTATACTTGCTTCCGAAACAAAAGATCTACCATCTTCAGTTGTTAATTCAAATTCACCCGACAACAATGAAAGAGCAACGGCTCCATAACTTCTTCCAGTATTTTTAAACCCTCTTTCAAGAAAACTACCCTCATTTAGAGTATCACCAGTATTTAAGGTTGAAACTGTAGGTGTAACTGATACAGCAACTCCAGCCCATCCTACCTGAAATTTATTTTCTGGATCTACTTCTATGAGAAGTTTTTCTTCGTCTTCAAAAATAATTTCACCTTCAGCACCAGTACCAGCTTCTATTCTGATTCCAGAACTTTCTTCATTTATTAAAAATCCATTATCATGAGTCCCATGTATATTTTCAAGTTGTATAGACATATCTCCATCGGAAACTATATCAATTTCTCTAAGAGTGTCTACTTCCTCTGTCATGGAAGATTCTGTAGCAATATATACTGGATTCGTACTATCAGACTCTTCTAGGAGTATAAAGTCGTATTGATATCCTGTAGATGTAGGTTCTTGTTGTTCATATAAAATTTTACCATCATCTTCATAATGAAGATCGCCCTGATCGTTTTCCAATCTTATGTTTTGGATATCGTCAATATCCATTACTATTCTACTAGTAAAACTAAGATCCAATAAAGCAGAACCAGCTTCCGCTGTTGGAAAAATGAGCATTGGAAGTGTAAACCCATTTCCTACATCGTAAGATTCTCCTTTGAAGTTTGTGTCAGTAATAAATTCTTCTATTTCAAGTGCAATTCGTTCTTCAGTGTGATTCGTAATAATATATTCTAAATCATCGGCATCATTTTCCCCTCTAATATTGAAAAAGACTGTTGTTGGTTCTTCCAACAAATATGCACGACTATCACTATCATCATCTTCAAAGGTAAAGTAAGCAGGAGTGTCATCTACTGATGAATCAGCTTCTTCTAAAGATAGAGCATCATTATTTTCCTGTACAATGACTCCACTATCTGTAAGAGCAGGGAGAGTATAAGATTCCAACAAAATACTGTAAATTTCATCTTGTACAAGATAGCACTCAAAATTTTCCATTTGAAAATTTGAAGCTTCTTCCTCATTACGAATTTTAAGTAGAGCGGATTTTGGTTGTGTTTCAAGAAGAACACTTTCCTTTTCATTTTCATTTAAAAGATCAAAACCATCTTCTAATTTTAAAGTATAGATTGTATCTTCATCTTCCTCTAAAACAAAATGTGAAATTTTGTCTGATCTAACTTGATGACCATCACCTACAGCCTCTTCCAATTCCATGAATACAGTTTCTTGTATATCACCAAGTGGAGTTTCTAATCCAAGTGGTCTATCTCCCGCCTCAACTTGTCTTTCAAGTAATGGAAAAGTATCATCTTCATATACAAGTTGTCCCTCTGTTACGAAAGATGAAAAAGTTTCTTGTCGTATTTTGAATCCCTGTGAAAATTGGCCAGATTCATCTTCTTGAACAAAATGTGCTCCATCTAAGGTAGGGGTAGGTTCACTGTCTTCATTTAATATTTTACCTGCAGAGTCGAGAGGTGCGGATGTGGTATCTTCTAACTCAATGTGACCTCTTCCTTCCTCCAACTCTATGAAATTTAAAATTCTAAGACCATCCATAACAATAAAATCACCAAAAGATTCATCTATTGTTATGACATCTGGAAACTCGGGCTCAAGACCCTCTAGTATTAAAACAGAATCATCTTCACCTAAAACTCTTCCAAGGAATGGTTCAAAAAATTCATATATGAATGGGCCAGATACATGAGATCTTTCGTCTAGAAAGGCACCTTTAACAGTAGAATTACCTTTATCTGTTTCTCCGTCATCTAAGATAAGTACATCTTCGTCAGTGTCGTTAGATTCTTGCTCCAAAAGTATACGAACTAATTCTTCTTCAGTAAGTAAAGAGTCTACAGTTTCTTCAATTAATCTATCTCCAACTCCACCACCTAGATCTTGTTCAAGTAGTAACTCACCAATATTATCAAGTGCAAGGAAAAAACCAGACTCTTCTAATTGTATTATATCATTACCATGTTCTAATTGTAAATCAAATTGAACACTACTTCCTGTAGTGTCCATATATACATCAAATTTTTCAATTATAGTAATTTCAGTAGAAAATCCTTTAATATCATAACTCTTTTCAACTGCACATTGACAATCACCTTGATCTGGCATTATTTCAACTTCTTTAGTCCTGAACAATAGAGCACCAACTGAATTTGAAACTAATGCGGTATTTGCTTGAGTAGAGTTTATATTGTTTGTTGCGTTATCGAACAACTTAACGAAAACATTAGATGATACTTGAATCTCACCAAACAGAGCCATCCCAGCTGGATGCACTAATTCTAATATCTTGTCTCTATAAGTTGCAACGTCTTTATCTGTTTTAACAACATACGAAAAATCTTGATAATAAAAATTATCTTGCATTTTAGTTGTACCACTCAACAATCCATAATTACCATCAAAATATCCTGCATACTCCGCATAAACACCAAGATTTCCTTTCAATTCTGCAGTACCATCCCCAACGGCTGAAGCATTAATTATTGGAGCTGTACCATAGCCAGCACCAAAATTAGTAACCTTAACAGTTTCAATTGCACCAACAGCAAGTGATGAAACTTTAATTACTGCATTATTGCCAGGTATTCCTGTGTTTGCAAACGTGGCATTTGCTTCATCTATTGTACTCTCAACTATAATAGATCCATTACTTGCACTAGTACTATAATCATCATTCGCAGTTCCTACACCATTTTCAAAAGATAACTGTGTAGTAGTTTCATCTTCAGTAAGTATCAAATCAGCTATCACGTTCGCTGTAACAATTTGTCTAACATTCAGAGCTGTTTCACTAGTATCAGTGGGTGATGAAGGTAAAGTTACAGTATAGGTAGAAGTATTAACAATATCTAAAATTGTATGATTGTTGTTATATACAGTATTATCTGTTGCAGATGAAGAACCAGTAACTACAATTCTATCTCCTGCAGAGAATCCATGAGTATTTTGTGTAAAAGTAGCAGTAGCCCCAGAAACTTCAATGGATGCTGTTCCAAATTCACCTATTCCAGTTGGAGAACTATCAAGCTGACTGTAAGAAGTGAGAGTGTCATTTGTACTAAATGTATTAGCACTTGTCATCTGAACTCTTAAAACAGTGTTTCCAGCTTCCGCTAGAGATGTAGCGGATTCGTCAAGAAAATCAAGGACAACACCAAAAGCATTATTAGTCTGGTTTTTAATTAGAGTATTAGCTGTAAATGAATTTGCAATTGTATTTGAAAGAGTAACAAATATTGAATTTGCACCAACCTTATATTCTGTGGGCCCGTAAAAAGCTATTTCACTATTTGATACACTAATTGCTGGCATTGTTTCATAACCCTGACCAGAGGACAGAATTTGAACTGATCGAACACCACCAATTGAAGTTTCCTGCATTGTTGCTGCACCATGATAGCTGGTATCACTATTGGCAGTTGGAGTTCCATTAATAGTAATAGTTGCCCCAGTCGCAACGAATCCAGAATTTTCTCCATTAGAATGTGCTGTATTACCACCTACTTCTTTGGTCAAATCAAAAATGGTTACAGTATCATTGTTCACAAAGTTGGTTAATGTTGGATCGGTATTATAAGTCTTTTCAAATGCGATAGAACCTAATGCATAAGTAATTGATGTGGAATTTGTACTAACAACAGTACCATATTTTGAGTTGGCTGGTGAATATATTGTAATACTCTCACCACTACCAAACTTTGCAATGAAATCTCCCGCTTTTGGAGTGGCACCACCAGAAAGACCATCGAATGGAACAGTAAAAGTAGTGGTAGAATTTGAATGATTATGAACATTCCTGTTATAAGGAGCCCACGGAGAAGCAAAAGCTGCAGCATCAATAGTTGTATTTGACTGTGTGGAAATTACTTCATTTTGTGTAAATACGTTTGCTGTCTTGACAATAGTATCAACTCTCGCTGCAGCACCAGTACCACCAGTTCCATCATTAACAAATACTACAACATCACCTACAGTATAGCCGTCACCAGAATCTATAACATCAACACCAGTAAGAGAAGCTGCAGCAATTGAACCAACTTCGGCTTTAGCTCCTTCACCCGAACCACCTGCAGCAGTAACTAATAGTGGATCTCCTACTGCATATTGTGACCCACCATAAACTACATCAACCGACTCTAAAATTCCACTTGTAGGTGCAGATGCAAAAACTCCATCATCATCTGCACTATCAGCTTTTATAATTTCACCTTGAGAAAAATTGGCATAATTAGTTCCAGTAACTGCTTCATAAGCAGAGTTATTTGCATCAAATCTGGACAAAAATAATTCTGTAATATCTTCTGAACCAATTTGATATCGTTCAATTCTCTCCACCACAGCAGAGACATTAGATGTCTGACCTACAATTGTCCTACCAAGGAAAGAATCGGGAGCTGTTGCAAGGTTTGTGAAAATCTTAACTGATTTATCAAGTTTCCACCTTCCATCAGAAAGACGCGTGATATCTGTGCCAGGATAGTAAAACTCAACCTCAGTTATACCAAAAAGTAATCTGAAAATATATCGAAAAGAATTTTCATTACCCTTAGACCGATAAAAATCTTTTATATTCTTGAGTAAAGTACTGGTGTTACCAACTGAGTCTACACCAAACCCTCTTATAAATTCTTTTCTAAAAAGTTCAACAAATCCAGCTGGAGCTTTATCAATATCTTGAAAGGACTTTACATTTCTAGAGGCATTTATTGGTTGTCTAGAATATGAACTTATGTTGGCAGTTGCTCTAGAACTTATACCCCTAATAGTTTCACCTACTTCAAAAGTTCCGTTGTTTGTCTCTTGAACATAAACTTGAGTAGTTGAATATTTTCCCTTTACAATACCAGTGGCCCCAGAATTTGCTCCCTCAATAGTTTCACCACTTAAAAACTGTTCCCCCTGTCTTTTCTCATCTTCAAAGGTAATGTAATCTGTGGAAGTATTGGCACTGTCAGTATTTCCATTTTCTTGAGAAATGTAACTCGTTACTGTAGATACTGTAATATTTCCACCCATTCCAGAATGATTATTACAATAATAGTAAAGAGTCTTACCTGCTAGATCTGGTGAAACATAAAATGATATAGTAGAAGCTAATTCAAGACCAATTTCCCTATCAGGCGTTGTTTCATAACCAATTTCTACCTCATCCTCATAAAGTAAAATTCCAGTACCATCTTCAAGTGTAACATTGTCTAAAAAATTAACTGAATCTAGATAATCTTCATAGAGTAAAATTCCGCTACCATCTTCAAGTGTAATATTATCATAATCTGCGGGTTCCCCATCATAAGTAAAAAGTAAATCCCCCCTAGCATCAGTGGTAAATTGTGAACCTCCTGCAGTGTGAATACCATCTGGTGTTTCTGATATGTAAAAATAATGACCAGCATTAGTTTCATCACCTTGGTCAAAAATGGCATACGCACCAGTAGTGAGAGTTATAGTTGGAGAAACCTCACCACCAACGTAAAATTTGTTTGCGGAATTACTATACGCGTTATTACCAGTAGCAACAGTTATATTATATGTGGTATTTGCTTTTTCTTGTAGAACCGCATCTTCGTTCAGATCTAAATCTGTAAAAGTAATAAGATTCAGTTCAAGAAATTCATAATATTTCTGTATGAACTTAGAAAATTTTCCATGTTCAGTTGAAACAAAACCTGGCAGTTGTGAATCAATCTGTGTATGTACTACTCCGCCATCTGTCAACATTAGTAGCTACTTCCTGTTCCCCCACCACCAGAGGAACCCCCACCAGTTGCACCACTTGTGACAGATGATGAACCTGCCGTACTTGTTCCTGTTCCATAAGTATCAATCATGGATACTGTAATGTTATTATTGGTGATGAGTAAAATTTGATCTCTGAGTGGTACAACATCACTTGATGCTAATGCAACTGTTACATGGAGATTTGCGGTACCATCTCCAATTGCAGTTGGTTTAAATTTAGCTAGTGAAACTACTCCTGTAGAATAGTTGACAGTTCCGACATTATTAGCAACAAGAATCCTTGTTGCTCCAGTTGTACGATAAACTTGTAATATCCCATTTGCATCTTGTAGATTACATCCTGTTCTTAAATTATTATCAGCATCGTAATGAGAAAATTCTGTACTAGTAATAGAATCTACATAATCATCATAAGGATGATAAATTTCATTTGAATATGATAGAGTATAAGAACTAGACACATTAAGAGTAGGAACAAATATTCTTTTTAATTTAACTGTAGACAAACTACTTTCAATTGATGTTTCAGTTTCATCAATTTGTTTAACTAAAGGTGAATACCTAAATTCATTTGCAAATCCTTTAAGATTGTCTACACCATAATTGTAAACAGTATTGGAAACCAGAGAACCTATGGTAGAAGCAGTATTTGAAGTTTTAGAAGAATCATATTTGACTGTAGTATTAAAGGTTAAATACATATAGTCTGGATCTGTAATTTCAGTTGTGATAGAAACTACATTTCTTTTTTCTAAGATATCATTTTTTATATTATTTTTTACAGTTTCCGATAGTGTTAAACCACTAGTTGGTTTTATCGCCAGATATACTTTACCATAAACTGGTGGATCATTCTCTTCTCCACCCCAAGCAATAATGGATTCTGCATCCGCGTAATCCCTTTGAACTATTCTAATATAATCATTGATTGTTACCGCACGATTTTGAGCCTGATACTGTCTTGGTGCATTGAACTTTATAGAACTGACAGAATCCCTATTCGCACCACCAGAGGCAGCAGATATTGTTGATACTGTAACATTTGAATATCCCCCAACTGTACCAGTAGGAGTAAATGTTTTCGCACCATTTGGAGCAGTCGCGTCAGCTATTTTAGATTTTAAAAGTATAATGTTACCAGTTGTTAGAGCTCTTCCAACTGTATCATCACCAAAAAATACTCTGTATTTACTATCTGAATCTTCCTCTAAAAAATATACATTGGCTGTAGAATTTATTGAAGTTGTATCGTTAGCAACCGAATAAGTCCACAAATTAGAACTACTTGCAGAAGTCTGTACTTGTACCACAAGTGTACTAGTATCTGTGTTGGCATTGGGTAAAACAAATTTTTGATCTGGATCAGAAACATTCGCAGTATATCTGTGAGTTACTTGAATACCCTGTTGTAATTCTACATTAGATGCAGAGTATATACCATTTGCATTAACATTTATAGTAGCAGAATTAGATGTGGAAAATATGTAAGATACTCCATTTACCACAGCATTGAATTGTGTATCCTTTTCAATAACAATTGTTGCAGGAGTATTTGCGGGAGTAATAGTTAGATCAACATAGGCTTTAGCACCCCTAACAGAAGTGGGAGTATATCCCAAATGTTTAGCTCTAGATACTACAGAATTACGGAGAGATGCTGTGTCAAGAAACATCTCGTTCACGACCATGTTCAAATAAAATGCATTATAATGAGTATTATAGGCTAACAAATCTATAAGGACAGACATTGCTGAACCATCAAAATTATAATCAGCTAATTCATTTTGATCACCTAAAAAGTTTTTGAGATTTGATTTTATTGCATCAAAATCTAACTCAGATACCTTGAGTTTGGAAGTAACATCTGCCATTTGACTATCTCTCTCTGGTTAAGAATACATCTACTTGTTCAGTTTCTAACGAATTATTAATACGGAATTTTATTGCAACTCTATAACGATTATATTCTTCTTCTGATATAACAGCTATATCAATTACAGTAGCTCTTTGTTCCCAAGCATCTATCGCAGCTTCACATGCATCATGTAATCTCTGCTCCGTGAGCGGAGTCATCGGCTCAAATAATATATTTTTAATCCCAGAACCTATTTCTGGTTGAAATAATCTTTCATAATTTTCTGTCAATAATATGTTTTTAATTCCTCTTTTTACAGAAACAGCATCTTTTACTGTTGCAACATCTCCTGTTTGTGGATTTGCCGTAAAGTCAAAACTTAGATCTGCATAAGATTTTTTATGTTGGACTTGTGTCGCCATAATTCCTCTGTTATTATTTAGTTAGTTTATTGGTCATTGTCTTCTGGTAAATTTCTTTTATCTTTGATATTATTCAAAGCTTCCGCATAAGATCCCACTATTCCTGAGTCACCAGTTACCGAAATTGAGTTTACTCCAGCTACAGTAGCAACCATTTTATTTTCATAACTTAACTCAAGAGTAGGTGGTGGTTCTAAACGAGTAATTCTATCAGCTTCTGCGTTTCTACCCTCAATGTCTGCAAGAAAGGTTTGAGCCCTTCCCTCATTGAATGAAATAATAGTGTCATCATCTGTAAAATGACCATATAAACCATTGTGTCCAGAGGATAATTCTGGTGCTTTAACACTACCCTCAACTATTTTAAATACTTGTTGTTCTGCAGGCCTGTCTATTCCAAACGTGTTCCACGGCTCATCAGCTTTTAAAGTAAATGGAATTGTTAAGTTTGTTACTTGTTCCTCTCTATCATTTTCTGCTACAAAAGTATTTCTATTTCCTTGAAATACTTCATAGACTGTAGTACCCAATTCATTTGTCGAATGAGATGATCTTTGTGTTAAGACCGACTCTAAGTACATTCCCTCTCCAACTATAGGATCATTTCTTTGTCTACTGAATACAAGTGAGTCTGTAGTGGCTACAGATCCATCATAAGGAAACTGTAAAAATTCTTTTGATTCTACATCAAAAATCCTAACTATTCTTTCTTCATTTACTGTAACACCAGTTAATGTGGGGCCCGTTTTAATATGATCTAATACGATTACTGCTTTGGCACCTATTTGTGGTGAAAATGCAAGGATTTGACCAAGAGCTCCCGACTTAATTCCAAGTACATAATCTCCAATTTCTGGTGGAGTTCCATTCCAATCCTGAAGTGTTATTGTTGTTGCATTCCTATAAAGTTCTGGTGGATTAAGACCAAGTACATCTTGAACATCTTCTGCAAGTTCATTGGCTGCAGCTGTGGCAGCATCATATTGAGATTGTAATTGAAGAAGAGCAGTATCCAATTCTGATTCTTCTGGGATTGGAGCAACTTCTTGAAATCTTAAACCCATTCCACCAAACAATGCTTCAAGTCCTGTAGTGGCACTTAAACCCCCCATGCCACTAACTGATACCATCATAAATCCTGCACAAAATTTTAATTTGTCTGATGGAGCGTTATCTGATTCTGTTAGGGCTTTTTGGATTGCTTTATTTCCTCCATAAGTTCTAATTGCCAACCAATAGATACCAGTTGCAGGAAGTCCATCAGCAAACAATTTAAGAAAGGCTTTAATTTTATCTGCAATTTCTTTAAAATATTTAATATACTTGTCAATCATTTTTAGTAAGACTTTAATATAAGTATCTGCACCATCAGCGAAAGACTTCAACCCTTCAGCAAATTGTATAATTTCATCAAAGAAACCAGCATAGCCGGGGATCATATCTTTTATTTTAATAGAAGTAAAATTTGGATGAACCGATTCGGGTGCTGAGGTATCAACTCCTAATATCTCTCCATACTTGGGTACATCAGCTGGATCGACTTCCTCCATTGGAACTTCAGGATTTGTAAGACTTGGGCCGTATGCCCTTTTAACTATATTAAAAGTTCTAGGTTCATCAAGATTTCCAGCAAAGAGATTTCTTTGAGTTTCTTTATCTGGTACAGAAGTAGCCTCAAATACTAATTCACCAGCTTGAAAATTAACAGTACCATTTTTTTTGTATAAAACATCGACTCTTTTCCAATAACCATTTGGATCTGTATTTTTTTGTCTTGGAACACTTCTTACTGGAACAGCATCTTCATCATAGATAACTTCTGTATCAGTACGAGTTCTTGTTACACCAACTACTTTAACTATTTTTGAAATTTGACCTACCGCACCAGACTTTTCACCGATTATGTAATCACCTTCCTCCCAAGCCCCATATCTAGTATTGTTGGTAAGAGTTAGTTTTTCTTTACCCTCTTCTGTAGCAGTAAATTGTATTGCTTCTAATTCTTTGACAAGTTCGCCCATTTCGGGGGCCCCACCAAATAGTTTGTTCAAATTTTGAAAAGCAGTTACAAAAGCTTGAAAATCAGCAACAGCAACTAATCCAATAATGGCAAGAGTTTCTATACCCTGAATATTAGAACTACCTGAAAAATTTGGTTTACCTGAACTTATTAATGTAGTAATTTCTTCACGATCACTTAATTCTAAAGGCACTTCTTCTAAATTCTTTTCACCCTTAGATGGCAATTTAAAAATTCTTTCAGTCTGAGGAAGGTTGATATTAAATACACTCATATCAACTGCGGCACCACTGGCTGTAAAAAGTTCTTTAAATTGTTTTTTTTGTTCTGTTTTTTTAATTTCAAATATTGATACATCTCCCTCATCATCGAAAGCTTCAGACATAATGTTGAGTACTTGAGATGGAGTCATTTGAGGCGGAAAAACACCATTTGCTAATTTTGGAACTGTAGGTAATTCTCCTGTCCAAGTTGCTGGGTCATATCCTCCTAATTCGTACTGGGGCGGATCATCAAATATTGGAGTTGGTGGAGTGCCCCCATCGGATACCGCCATACCTAGATTGTCACGATAACTTACAAGCTCTGAAAGTTGAAGAGTTTTTTGATAATTTGCATCAACAGTATGTACAATTTGTTGTCCTCCTATATTTTGGATAGCAGGTTCAAATAGATAATTACCATCTTGATCTTGTTTTATCTTCAATCCGTATGTTGCTGGATTTAAATTTCCATATTGTTTATCCATTGGGTTGATTAGTATGTAGAACACCCCAATTTCTTTGAAATCATTACATAATTGAATAATTTCATTAGCAGCAAGCCTAATTATTGTTCCTGCAGGATTTGCCAACATTAGAAACAATTTTGCAACATTGCCGGCCTGCTTAACGATAGATAATACAGTATCTACACTGTTTATCGCATTTTGAGCATTTCTCGAAATATCGTCAAACTCTTTTGGTAGAGCTAATGCCCTTTGATCCCATTCAGCCATTATTCATATCCTTAGATGTTTCCATACCTTTTTGTTTTTCTAATAAGACAGATTTTTGTTCTTCAAGACCTTTTACTGCGTTTTCTACTGTGTTTAGTAACTCAGTCCACTTTCTAACCATGTCAGAATCTTTCATCTTTGAATTATCTTGCCAACTTGTTTTTTTCGATCCAGTATTAAGCATATTATCCTCCAACCATAACTAATGCGGCAGTTCCCAAAATCAAAGCTCCACAATCTCCCTTATCCATTAGTCTAGCAACACCTTTACTTTGTGCAAGAACAGTTGTTGATGCTTGACCAATCGTTCCTGTATGAACTGAAGTACCAAGAACATGAGGCCCTATCAAATCACCCACAACATGAGGCGGAACTCCCATAACTAATACAGTAGCAGTAGTTGGAGTTATTGTAGATGGTGAAAATCCTGCGTGTCCTATTGACAAATCTCCTGTTATTGAACATGGCATCATAATGTTTCTCCTATATTGAGTCTAAAACTGTAAAATTTCCATTTGAATATGAGTTTGCTAATGCTTCTTCGTTAAGAATACTAATTTCTGTATCTGGATCGTCTGGGTCATCTCTATGTTTGAATGCATTACCATTGAAATCCAATGTAGTGGTAATTGCGTTATTTTGATCTGAAAATACTACTATTTGATCATCTCTGTCACTGTCAGTATTATTGTAAACTGAAACATAAAAGTAACCATCATAATAATTTCCTGTACCAGTTTCAAATGCATCTCCCCAGCCATCTATAGTATTTAACACCGAAGCGGCTGTAGAAGTTCCTGCACCACCAGTATAAACTCCCATTTGACCATGAACTTTTTGTGCTCGGATCGTAAAATGTACTTTAAAATTTGTACCTTCAGAAGTTGTTTTGAAAATTAAAAGGTTCTGGTCTGAATCTACTACAGGAGAATTTTCTATGTTATCCAAAAACCAATATGAACTAGAATTGGTAACTGGCCAGGAAGTATCTGTATAAGTAAGACGATAAGATTCACCATCGTCTGTATCTGTTGATAAACTAATCTCAGCATTAGATTGCACTACAAGTTCACTTTCTGATGACGCATAACTTACGTTAGTGGTAAATCCATTTTGATATTCTAAAGTTTTATATCTTGCGGGTGTAGGTAACGCATTTGCATATTTGGTTGGAAAGGTTTGTGATCCAGATTCAAGTGCAATTGTAAAATATCCACCCTCTGTAAGTATGCGTTCTACAACAAAATCATTTTCAAGTAAAAGACGATTAGTGGCAGCATCGACCCCCTGAATAGTAACTGTGTCACCAGTTTGAGTAATTGTACCATCAGTCTTTACTCTATTCAATGCATAATCTCTTGCGTGTTTAAATTTGTAAAAATAAGAATCAAGTTCATTTAATCCAGAATCAGCAAACCTTACAGTATGAACAAAATCTTCAGTTTCTATTTTTCCTTCAAATTGACCTTCTTGTAAAATAAATTCAGTTCCAAAAGTTTTTGGTGTATCATTTTCAAGAGTTATATAACCACCAGATAATATTACATCTGTTGATGTTCCTCCAGCAAACGCTCCGTTTGAAGAAATTCTTCCAGTATTTTCATCAAGAAAAAGTCCCATCTCTCTAAACATAGATTTGTATGTTGGCCCACTTGCAAATTTGATAGTTGAAATTGGAGAAGATGCAGAGTTATCTGTGTAAACGTAATAGTTTCTACCTAAAGATATATTTGAACTCGTATCTCCCCTAAGAAGAACAATATTATTTCCTGCACAACCCCCATGTACAACCTCTGCAATTCCAGCTCCACCACCAGTTGGACTTTCTTTTATGACAGCTCCTGTTTTATCTATTCCATCATAAGTTTGTAATTTAATATCACCCTCACAAGTTTGCCCTGATGGAACAGTACTTTTTATAATCATAAAATCAAAAACTGTTGTGCTCGTTACCGAATAAACATTGTGAATTCCATTGATATGAGTAGGATTATCACAACCAGTTATTACTATTTGATTTTGATTATCTGTCAATCCGTGAACACCATCAGTAGTAACTGTTACTCTAGAGTGTGTGGCAATTGGGCCAATAGCACCGTTGGCAGCAATTGTTACAGAATCGACATCTACATTTGTAGTTGTCTGGTTGTCTGCCAACACATACTCTGAATCTGGATGTACTCTAAATTTTATTGTACCTTGGTGAACCGAATCAGTTGTAGTTGATGGAGAGTATGTTGCGCCAGGAAACCAATTTTCACAAATTTTATCTGAAGTATTATTTGCTGTCACTTTGTTTACTTGAGTGACAGTTTGACCATTATCTGCTTCAAAAGTAGTTGAAATCTCAGTAACAGATCGTCTAAGTACTGAACTTCCTGTTCTTGCTCCTTCATTGTCGAGATTAAACCAATAACGAGTTTCAGTTTCCCCACCATCATCGACTGTGTTAGAAAAAACACCTTGAACATAAACACCAGATGTTGCACCAGTTCCACTTGCAGTACCCTCAAAAATAGTAGTTCCACCACCTGCTATTGCCTGAAGAGGACTAGAATCATGAGATACATCAAATTCTATATTTGCAAATGGTTTAGTTCCAGAATAAGCAGTTGGTGGGCCAACTACCGCAGTGGAAGTTGTTGGACTTCCAGAACGAGAATGAACTAAACCAAGACCATCACCAGTATTTGTAAATGCAACATAATTATGATTTACCCCCGACTTGACTATATGATCTTCAACAGAACTACCCTTTTCACCACTGTCAAATGCACACAGTTCAAATTGTCCACCCTTTAAAGAAAAAGTTCCTAATATATTTCTGGTACTATAAAATGTATCAGTATGTTCACCAGTGACAGTCCCATTTGAGGCAATACTATCTGATGTAGTACGAATCCTTAATGTGTCAAAATCTGACACTTGAAAATCACCATTAGAAAATTGACCCGATCTTGGAACTAAATCACTTTTTAATTCAATAAAAGATGTACTATTTGAATGTCCAGAAACATTTGTAGTTGCAGCTTCGCCATAAGTTGTGAATACTACTGCAGGATTACCCATAATTTTCCTAATTTAATTTAACGAGAGAACCTTCAACGGAAGTAATACCCGAACTTTTTACATTAGTTAGAACTCCTTCAACAGTAGTCGATAATGTTGCTGCACTTCCAACTGAAACTGTTGGCCCAACTATTGAAACTCCTGCTGCAGTAAGAGATATTGAAGACGCCCCATAAGTAAGAGTTATTCCTGCGGGAGACATTGTAAATAATCCACTCACACCCATAAATGAACTTATAGTAATAATTCCAGCTGGAGTCATGGAAAAAGAAGCCAAAGGCCCCGTACCACCAGGCTGGCCAGGAAACATAGGCCCAATGTCAACATTAAAATTACCAATTCCAAAGTTTGCCGTATTAAAATTAATATCACCAAAAGTGGCTGTAGTTTTTCTAGCTTCCAATGCTGGGGGTAGTGAAAAGTTTGCAATAGTTTCATGTAAAGCACCAGTTACCACAAAATCTAATGCCCCACCAGAAGATATTCCAGTAGAACCTCTAGATGAGGTTACTAGAGAGCCAGATTCTAAAGAATATGTGCCACCAATTTCTTGTGTGTACGCACCTCTTATTTTATCTGTACCAGCTGCGTCTTGAAATTCTTTTTTAAGTCTTTGTCCTCTTAATGTCATAGTACCACTTCCTGCATCAATTACCACACCCTCGCTGGTAACTTCTATATTTCCAGCAGACCCTGCGGAAAAATTTAAAGCACTACCCCTTAAATCAATGATATTAGATTTTACATCATGAAAATATCCACCACTAGATACAATATCTAATTTACCAGAAATGTTTTCATACTTATTTCCCATTATTGCTGTATAATCATTATTCAATCCCATGTGAAAATTTTCATTTACCACTTTGACAATTCTTTGTCCTAATGATCCAATTTCCTCATAAGTTCCTGTTCTGTGATAACGATGAAGCCTTTCTGAGCCAGGGGTATCATCTATTTCTATAAGATGGCCACTTTCCGATTCATGAACATGATTATATGGATATATGGGGTTACTTATGGAAGATGGCCGAGGTTCAGTCCAATTAAACGGAGTGGCTGCCGAAATTACCTCTCGACCAGCGACCACTTCCTTTTTATATTGTCTTGATGCAGTTGCAAATCCACTGACACCATTCATTTCACCCCAATTTGCTTCTTTTTGAGACACAATTCCCAGAGCATAATTTTTCTTGAATTGTGCTTTACCAATCGCTGCTCTTGGAGTTGTGGGTTCATTGAGATGATCAATACGAGGATAAGTAGATCTCAAGGGATATTCTTCTATTTCTACATACATGGAAGAATCATTTGAACCAACTACACCCTCTTTTTGAGATATGAAACTTCTTTCACTTGGTTGATCGTCAGGACTTGGTTGTGAAAAAGGTTTATAATGTCTCATCCTTTTTGGTGGATATGGGACATTTTTTAATTTATTTTCTTTATCAAGCTCAAGTGATCTGGGTGCCTCTTTTTCTTTTTTAACATCTGGGGAAATATTTACAAGATCAAAATCAGCTCTTGGATCATTGAAACCTACATTTGGGACTGATGGTAATTCTGGAATACCACCAAGTGTTCCAAAGAAAACTGGTTCTTGTGCCTGGTTACCATCACGATAAAATCCAACAACCCAAGTCCCTTCAACAGGGCCTGTTGGACTAGTACCTACACCAGTTTGAGCAGCAGAGGTAATTGGTTGAATGGGATAAGACCAAGGCAATGATTCCGTTGGCATATCAGTTTTATCTTCAGTATGCCACCCAAGAATTCTAATTCTACATCTTCCAAGATAGAGGGGATCATTGCGGTCTTCGACAACTCCTTGCCACCAAACAAACCCATCTTTTCCCATAAATTCAGCCATTAACTTACTCCCGCATCAAGGTTTTGTGCAAGCGTTGATGAAGCTCTCTGTTCCTCATTCAATGGCAATCCAGTTTCAGCGTCTGTTATTTGTACAAGGGGATCTTGTCTCCTAAAAGTTGGAGAAATTTTAGACTTATATCCATCTTTAATTGCTTCAACATGCATCGTATATTCGTTTTGTGTAATTTTATGTCTCAAAGCTGTAATCAAAAATTTACCACTATAATACTTATGACCAGCTCCTTGACCAGATGTTGTTGCTATTTCTGGATTTTCTGAAGGATAATCGAAAGAAATTAAATCCCCAACTTCTCTTGCAGAATCGCCTGGTGCGGAAAAAGTTAATTTAACACTGTCAAGTTGTAATTTTTGTGATATTCTTCTAGCAAGAACGTCTTCAACATGATTTTCTTTTATATCTAATTTTATCGGTTTATCATTTTCAGTTTTCATTTTTTGACCACCTTCTATTCCTCCCTTAACGGGCCCATCTTGTAATTTAAAACCTTGACCAAAATTTGTTGGAACTAATGATATATGAGATTCAGGTCTACCTAAAAAATCAGCATTATCTGAACATAATCTACCAATTTCAGTTTTAACAGCTTCATCAATTATTCTTGTTCTTGGATCACCCTTGTCTTTATTTTGTTCACTCGTTCTAGAACCACTTGGATCTACAGTAATAATTTGATCTGGTTCCTTGACATATTGAAAATCTCTTCGATCTACTCTCATTCTGATAAGGTCATGTGTAATAACCCGATTTGAATACATACCCAATGCTACATTTTTCATTGTATCAAAGGAGCTGGTCAATCTATAACTAGTTACTGAGTCAAATGAAGAATTTTTACTTTCTCCCATATTGGCTGGTACGAACTTATAACTCGCCACAAATGGCTTTAAATCTGGATTGTCTACAATATTATCATCAAAAATAGGAATATATGAAGATCCATTTTCTTTAGCTTTGTTTAAATCAATATTTTCTTTTAAGTGTCCATATTCTTTGTCAGTATCTACATCCTTTAATTGAAAAAGTCTAAATCCACCTAACATGAGAGTTTCTATAGAAACAAATCTAAATCCCTGAAGAGTTTGATAAAAAACAAAATTGGCACCTTTTGTTTTTTGATTTGCTGAAACTGATTTTGATGCCAAAAAAGATATAGCTTTGAATGGATTCCAATCTGGGACAACCAATTCAGTTTTATATCTTGTAGGTTCAACTAAAAATGGTTTTTTCGCTGGTGGTGCTTTTTGTGGTTTTTTTCCATTTTTATTAATTAGAAAATCGTAAAATATATCTCTAGCTGCATCTGCGTGAGTGTAAGTTCTGTCATTATACGCTCTTAATGTCCCATCTTCATTTTCTTTTGCTGGATAGGTTTTTCTAACTTTTGATAATAAATTTGTAAATTGTGTATCTGTTACAAAGTATAATTTGATAGTTCTAGATGTATCTGTTACTTGAACTGGTGGATCTACTTTATAAACCCTAAACCGATTAGATATTTGTTTTGGAGCATCTATGGGTTCTGGAGCAGCAGGAGCAATTTGTTGGGGCCCACCAGATGGTTCTATACTTGAAAGAGCTGCTCCTGCAGTAGAAAATGAAAGATCAAGAATTTCTTCTCCAATAATAGGAAAAGACTCAATTAAACCTACAGTATCGGTAAGAGTAATATCACCAGAAATGACAGGGGAATATATATCTTCATAAATGTTCAATTCATGCCAAATACTTGTAGTAAGGTCTATAAAATTAGCTCCAGGGCCTGATGTTACATCAAAGTTTGCAGAGGTTAATTTCATCTTTGTAATATTAAAATCACCAGAGAATCTGCCGGGCTGGTCAGGATTAAATGCCGTCTTTTTTTCGTCAGCGAGTAGAGTTTCAGACATTATCTAAATATTCCTCTAACTTCATCTTGTAGGTTTCGTATAAACTCTTTAGAGATTATTTGAATTTCTCTTTTAGCTTCGTTCTTATCTCTTTCATACTCATAAGCATATACTATATCTCTCTCACTTTCATCTGTCTGTGTCCAAGTTTCATAATCAATTTCTATTCTATACTCTGGAATCGCATCACTAGTTCCTGTTTTTTCAGTTCTAGCTCTAGCAATATAATCATAATGATGAACTTGAGATTGAGCAGTTGCGATTGAACCATACTTACTTACTAGAAATTCTTTAAAATCTTTGTAATCAAGAGGCCAGTCCATTAAAGGATCAACGATATTATTCACTAAAAATATAGACCAAGTATAGATAGTGCTTCCATAATACTGATAGGAGAGTACATCGGGTCGCATACCCTCTGGAATAACATAAGGATAGTATACTGTTACATCATTTTCAATCGCCTCTCTTAATCTATTTTTAACCATTATATTGACAGCAACAGTAAAGTCTGGATTTCTAGAATTAGAACCAGTTATATCATAAGCTATTCTTGGGTAATTTGTAAAAAATTCTGAAGACATATTAATACCCCGCGTCTATATCGTTCTTAGTGAGTAGTTGCGTTTCTTTAAATGACATTGACATGGTAGTAGTTAATGGATTACCATCATCAGTAAATGCAGTAAGGTTTGATGTTGAATAATCTACATTGAAGGATTCCATAAAACAATTGTGAATTTTAAATAATGGTTTAGTAAAATCACTACCATCTACTTCTTGTCTATTAACATAATATTTTATTTCAAATTCATCTGGATACGTTAAAGTGACAGATGATAGATCGTTAATTCCTTGTCCTGTACCAGTATCAGGATGCATTCTCATCTTAAAAAATTTAACTATGTTAAAAATTTCTTTAGCTTCTTCTTTATTTTTTGGAACCATTTGAAATGTGTAAGTAAAAGTACGAAATCCTCCCGGCCCTTGATATACTACCGCTTTATGTGGATTTAAAATTTGTCCTGTGGCTCGTGATACTGCTTGAGCTCCCTGAGTTTGAGAAAATTTTACTAGAGCACCGCTAGTTGCTGCTTTAGCCATATCACCTATGACATTTTTTGTGTCTCCCATGATTCTTCCTCGCAAGTTCATGAAAGCTTCTCTTCCTGTTTCTGCTCCTATTCCAAATTTACCCGCTGCAAGTTCACTACCAGCACCTCCAGCTGACATGGCTAAAGAAATAAAACCTCCCATGTCCACATCCCCAATTCCTTGTGTGTATGTAGTTTTTAAAGCATCGGGAGGCATATATAAGACAACCTCTCCATTTGGTGTTCCTCTTCTGGACTGTGCAGATGAAGTGTAAGATTTCCTCGCAATAAATCGTATATAATGTGGATATTCGTTTGTAGTACTTCCCACTTCTCTTGGATATACAAATCTATCTGATGCTCCAGTTCGATAATTCGAGCCTGTTTGTTGTTGAACTGTTGGTTCTGTTCCAGCCATATTTTACCTGTAAACTAAAATTTTCATTGGGCGGTTTTCTGCCGTTACTACATATTTATATGAGGATCAAGAAAGGATTTTATAAACCAAAAAATATATCTAAATATAGGGGAGATTATCGTAAAATAGTTTATCGTTCAGGATTAGAATTAAAATTTATGAGATATCTTGATGGTAATACCTCTATTTTGAAATGGTCAAGTGAAGAGGTTGTTATCCCTTACCGCTCTCCCATAGATGGCAAAGTCCATCGTTATTTTCCTGACTTTTGGATAAAGACTGCTCAAGGAGAAACACTCGTAGAAATTAAACCAAAAATTCAAACTAAACCACCCAAACCAAAAACAAATAAAAGAAGATACATTAGAGAAGTTAAAACATGGGGAGTAAATGAGGCCAAATGGAATGCGGCAATGGCCTTTTGCGAAAACAGAGGGTGGAATTGGAAGATATTAACTGAACAAGATTTAACTAAATATTAGTATTATGGCAGAAGAACAAAGTTTTTTAGATAGATTAAAAACATCAATTAAGACAGCGAAAGCTGGAGCAAAAGCTAGAGCTGCAGGAGATTGGTTTAAAGAAAAAGTAAAACAAGCAAGTGCAAGTACTCGTATGAGGGCGGTTACACCAACTCAACTACTCAAGAGACAAGAAGCCACCGATACGGAACTTGGACAAATGTTATTTTACAAATATGACCCAAAGTTTGCCAAGAAGTTACCATATTGGGATATGTATCCTTTAGTCTTTCCGTTTGAGAAAGCTCAAGGTGGATTTTATGGTTTAAATCTACATTACATACCACCAAGAGATAGAGCAATATTAATGGATGAACTAAAAAGTTATACAACTAATCAAAAATATGATGCTACTACAAGATTAAAATTAACATACAATGTATTGAAAGGTTTTGGTAGAGCAGTTCCATGTGTAAAAAGATACCTTGGTTCTAATGTTCGTTCAAATACTGTAAGGATAGATGCTGATGAATGGGAAATAGCAATATTCTTACCAGTTGAGAGATTTCAAAAACAAAGTAAAAGAGATGTCTGGAATGACAGCAGGAAATACTACTAATGGTACAATCAGTATATAGTGTAGAAAAATTAAAAGCGGCTGTTGGTGGTTTCGCTAAAGGAAACAGATATAACGTATTAATTGTTCCACCAGCAGTGTTAGTTGGAAGTGCAGTGCCAGGTCAGTTGACTTATTTGTGTGAATCTGTTTCCCTTCCAACTAAAGGTTTAGCATCTAATCCACAAGACATATACAGTACTCCAAGAGAAATACCTTACAGGGAAACTTTTACAGAATCTGCACTATCATTTTACATAGATGATGATTTTGCAGTTAAAAACTTTTTTGATGAATGGCAGGGTAATATCGTAAATCCTAATACTGGTAATGTAAATTATTGGCATAATTTTACTGGAAAACTCATAATAACTAGAGTAGAAAATGATTCTCAAACTCTTGCTGGTGGGCCAAAGAAATATGTCATAGAATTATTAGAGGCATACCCTTCTGTTGTTGGTGAAATTGCATTGGGTCATGCTCAGGGAACCGACGCACTGAGACTCAGTGTGACATTTAAATATAGAAGATGGAATAATATCTCACCTTCAGCGGCAGATATTGAAGACGATTTTTAACATTATAACATAAAATATGATTTGAAGGAGATCACATTATGGGTTTACCAAAAATAAATACTGTACTATATGATTTAGCACTCCCATCATCTGGAGAAAAAATTGAATATAGACCCTTTTTAGTCAAGGAAGAAAAAATTCTTCTCATGGCTTTAGAGGGACAAGATGATAAGGAGATGATTAAGGCAGTAAAACAAATAGTTACACAATGTGTAACAAATAAAGATTTTGATATTAACAAACTTGCAATGATTGATCTTGAATATCTTTTTCTTAATATCAGAGGAAAAGCTGTTGGAGATGTAAGTAAGATTTCATTTAAACATTCATGTGGTGAGGTTGTTGAATTAGATATAGACCTTACTAAAGTAGAAATAGTTAAAAATGAAAATATATCTGATCTAGTAAATCTAACAGACGATATTATGATTCGTTTGAGTCCTCCAAGTATAGATACTGTTATTGCAAGTACAGTGGGGGGTAAAAATCAAGTGGATATGGTATTGGAAATAGTCAGAGAATGTTTAATTGAAATCATCCAAGGTAAAGATGTATTTTCTGCTCAAGATCATACTAGAGAAGAGTTAGATGAATTTTTAAATTCATTAAACAGTGGTCAGTTTCAAAATATTCAAAATTATTATGAGTCTTTACCAAAAATGAGGCAGGTTATTACATATACTTGTCCACATTGTGGTAAAACAGAAACGGAAACTTTAGAAGGCCTTGCGTCTTTTTTCGCATCTGCCTAAGTCACAACTCACTTGATGCGTATTATCTACAAAATTTTGCGATGATACAACATCATAAATGGAGTTTGACGGAAATCGAGGATATGTTGCCCTACGAAAGAGCCTTATATTCAGAATTATTGATGCAATGGGTGAAAGAAGAAAATGCAAAAATTGAAGAACAGAATCGTAAAAACCAAATGTAAAGAGAAATAAATGGCTGAACTTTCAGACGTAGTTAAATCTATTCAATCATTAGAGGATACTGTTAAGAATCCACCAAAAACTGCTGCTCAAGCTGAAGCTGCGGCTGAAAAAGCTCGGGCTGATGCAGAACAAAAGGCTATTTTTCAAGGTATCCTTGATACTCTCAAAGGGGGATTTGGTGCTGCGACTATGGCAGATAAAAAACAAGGTGGTTTAATCGCTGGTCTTCTGGGTGGAATTGGTGCTGGTCTTGGTGGAATAGGTAAAGCAGTAGGAAGTCTCGGTAAAGGATTTGGTGTAGGTTTAGCCGCGTTGGGTGCAGGTATTGCTGCATTTGCTATAGCATTAGGTGGAGCATCAAAAATTTTAGAATTAATCGGTTCAGATGGTACTGCATTAACAACAGTTATTACAAATTTCTTTGATGCCTTTTCTGAGGAAAATGCTTTGAAGATGGGTGGAATCATTATCCTAGCTGGGTTATTGGCTAAACTTAAAGTTGGGCCTATAGCATTTGGTGGAAATATGGCAGCATTAGGTGCTGGTATTGCAGGATTCGCTGGTGGTATATTGATAGGTGAAATTGTCACTGGTTATGGTTTAAAACTGATGGGTGGATTAGATGGTTCTTCCCTTATTAATGTTCTAAGTAATTTTTTCAATTCAATGACACCAACAGTTGCAGCTGGATTAGGAACTGTTGTTACTCTGGCAGGAATACTTGCTAGATTTCAAGTAGAACCAACAGCATTTGCAAAACAAATGGTAGGAATGGCTGCTGGTATTGCAGGATTCGTTGGTGGTATATTGATAGGTGAGATAGCTGCTGGATTTGCAGTCTCACTAATGGGTGGATTAGATGGTTCTGCCCTTACTGCTGTTCTAAGTAATTTCTTTGGTGCAATGACACCAGCAGTTGCTGCAGGTATGGGAGTTGTTGTTACTTTAGCTGGAATACTTACTGCACTTAAAGTAGAACCAAAAACATTTGCAAAACAAATGACAGGTCTGGGTGCTGGTGTTGCAGGGTTTGCGGGTGGTATACTAATAGGTGATGCTGCTGCTACTTATACTGGATTAACTGGTGAAGGTCTAAAAACACTACTAGCAAATTTCTTTGGTGCAATGACACCAGAAGTTGCGGCAGGATTAGGGACTGTTGTTACTTTAGCTGGAGTATTAACTAAATTCAAAGTAGAACCAGTAGCATTTGCATCACAAATGATGGGTCTTGGTGCAGGTGTTGCAGGATTCGCTGGTGGTATTATATTGGGAGATGCTGCCGCAACTTATGCTGGAGTAGATGGTTCTCAATTAGCAGCATTATTACAAAACTTTTTTGGTGCAATGACACCAGAGATTGCTGCAGGTCTATTAACTGTTGTTACTCTTGCAGGAATAGCAACAAAACTTGGAATTACAGATATAAAGGGTGCGACAGGTATAGCATTGGGAATGACAGGAATTGGTGCTGGTGTTGCGGGTTTCTCAGCTGGTATTATTCTTGGAGAAGGTGCTGCTAAACTTGGAGCATTGGCAGGACTTGATGGTAGTAGTCTTGCGACTCTCATGAAAAACTTTTTTGGTGCATTTGATGGAATTGGAATTGTTGCACTTGGTGCAATAATAACAGCAGGGGCAGCACTTGGTTTTACCGCAGCTGGAGTTCCTGCAGTGATCGCTGGAATGACAGCCATTGGTGCTGGTATAGCTGCCTTTATGGGTGCATTAGTTGTCGCTGATTGGATTGCAAGTTTGGGTGGAGATAACGTAGGTGGAAGTTTAGCAACACTCCTTGCAAATATTGGTAAAGCAATCGGTGGATTTATCGGTGGAATTGGTGCTGGAGCAATTAAACAGTTAGAAGGATTTGATGCCGATAAATTAAGTAAACTTGGACAAGGAATTAAAGATATTGGTGTAGGTATGTTGGCCTTTGCTGGTGGGCAAGTTGGTGGTGTAGTTGGTGGACTTGCTGAGAAATTTGGAAGTTTCTTTGGAGCAGACAGTCCACTTGAACAAATAGCAGAACTTTCAAAAGATACAGATATTAATGTAGCAAGACTTAGTGAACTTGGTTTGGGTATTAAAGCTCTCTCTGAAGGTATGTCAAGTTTTGCGGCTGTAGATTCTCAACTCATGGCAAAGAATGCACTAAGTTTAGCTGCTGTATTAGAGGCCAGTAGACCAGAAGATGAAGGATTCTTTTCTAGTACTAAAAATTTACTTGGTAGTCTTGTGGAATCTGTCAAAGGAGCTCCAGGCGCAGCAACTGGTGGTTTAATGACAACCAATAGTGCGGGAATATATCAATTACATCAAGGAGAGATGGTTCTGGACAATGCAGCGGTGGCGGCATTTAGTAAATCATTAGACATGGTTAATATGTCTCAAGGAAATGAAATGAATAGAGCGGGGGTTGTAGCTCCTGTCATCGTCAATAATAACAGTGTAGATAATAGTGTGAAAACTAGTCAAACTACATCAGTTGCTATGCCCGAACCTACAAGAACTAATGAGTCCACATTCGCTGCTTTGAGTGAGAGAATGTTTTAGGACTCATTAGATTTAAAAGATTAAGCTTCTTGAGCTAGTTTCTGAAAATAGTCCATACCTTCGTCATCATCAGTTTTTGATTCAGCCGCTGGTTCAGGCGGTGGAGTGTAAGGTACACCACCATCAAATGGAACATCTACAGAATTGGGTTTAGAAAGAGTCTCACTACCTAAACCAAGAACACGATCTAATTTCGTTTTAAGTTCATCATAAGATTTAAACTTATCTTCACTTATCAACTCTTTCAAAGAGCTTTGAGATTTCCATATCTCTTCCATTTTATCATCATCTTCAAGAAGTTGACTAGGAGCTTCAAATTCAGACTTATCGTAATTAGAGTAACCTTCAACTTTACGAATTTTCATCTTGAAGTTTGCACCACTCCAAAAATCAAATGGATTTACTGGACTCTCATCTTCAAACTCAGGATTCATTAAATCATTGATCTTATCAAAGATCTTCTTACCATAACGATAGAGTTTAACTTGACCCTCATTCTCTGGATGAGCTGGGTCTTTGATGATATACACATTAGATGTGTAATTCAGTCTACGTTTCTGTTTACGGGCAACCTCTTTGTTTGCTTCAATACCAGAATTCCAAAGAGTGGAATTATGTTCACTTACTGGATCTTTTTGACCAAGAGTAGTCAAAGAGTTTTCAATGTACCAACCACCTGGGCCTTGAAACCCATGATTCCAGATTCTTGCCCATGGCAAGTCTTCACCTTCTGGTGCTGGTAAAAAACGGACAACGGCATAACCATTACCTGACTTGTCCAACTCTGGACGCCAGTAACGATCATCTGTATCACCGAATGTATTTGGATTGGAGATTTTCTCAGTCTCTTTGATTAGAGATGCGAGGTTAGTTTTACTGCGTTGTTTCATATCTGAAAAAGACATATTTACCTTTCGTATTAATGTTTAGCAATGTATATTTGTGTACAACGTATAATAGTATTATAACATATATTTAGTATTTGTCAACCCCCCTTTCAAACTGGAAGACGTGCGGTTTTAGGAAGAAAGTTGAGTTCTTCAGCCTCTTCCCGAATTTTCTGCTTGAGTTTACCATTAATTAAACTACCAGCAGTTTCTGGTTCCATTCCATGCTGTTCACAATAGAACAGAACCGCGTCCATGTAACTCATACTAGTATCAGTTACGATATCTTGAATTTTCAAGAAAAACTCTTTAGCTGTTTGAGTTTGTAATGCCATCACTTACTCCATATTATTTTTAGATTTATAATCAGCTATTGCTGCTTTGATTGCATCTTCGGCCAAAACCGAACAATGTATTTTGACAGGCGGGAGTGAAAGTTCTTCAACAATTTCCACATTACTGAGTTTTTCCGCCTCGTGTATAGATTTACCAGTAACCCAATCAGTAGCAAGGGAACTAGCAGCAATTGCACTACCACACCCAAAAGTCTTGAATTTAGCATCTGAAATAATGCCTGTTTCATTATCGACCTCTATTTGAAGTTTCATTACATCCCCACATTCTGGAGCACCCACAAGGCCAGTACCGACATTATCGTTCCCAGAATCCATACTACCAACATTACGCGGTCTTTCATAATGATCTATTACTTTTTTTGAATAAGCCATTTATTCCTAATTAAAAATTTATGTGGTAGTACTCTATAACAGGTTTTGGCGGAGGTGGTTTATTGAATTCTCTGTCATAAACATATACACCAATAGTTACTGCTAATACTAAAACTAATATTAACACTATAATTTCTTTGTCCATCTATACCCATGAAGTGATTAATTCCATCCTAATTTTTGTTTACCATCTGCAGGGATATCTTTTATTGGTGTAAAACTTTCTCCACAACCACAAACATGAGCATACTTTAATCTTCTAAAAATAAACCCCTGTTCTACTAAATTTCCTGTTTTATAATCTACTTCAACATCACCAATAATTTCATTAAGTATTTTTTCATCTACCACCAGTTTAACACCATATTGTTCAAATGTCAAGTCTGTTGGATCTACAGTATCATCAAAATCTAAACTATACTTCCACCCAGAACATCCGCCCGAATTTGCTCCTACTCTCAAATATGAATCTGCCCAATGTTTATCTTCATCAATGCACATTTGTTTAAATTCTACAGCGGCCTTTTCTGTTATCTTTACTTCACATCCAGCTTGGTTCTCTGACATTTGTTTGTTCCGTATGTTCGTACATGAAAGAAGTCTTACAGCCACATGAACCTTTGGCTGCAGGATTATTAAATTTTAAACCACGATCATTCAAGTCATTAGACCAATCAATCTCTGTTCCTTTAATGTATATGTGACTTTTTTTGTCTACTAAAACACAAAGTCCAAAAGATTCAAATTCTAAATCAAACTTACTTTTTCTACTATCGAAATCTACTGTATAGGTAAATCCCGAACAACCACCACCCTTAACACCAACTCGTACTCTTGTTTCATCATTTACTTTTTGTTCATCCATTATACTCAATACTTTAGTGGCAGCCTTTTCAGTAAATGAAATCAATCAAAAGTCTCCCCTTGTAACTGCTTTAATTTTATCTATTTGTGAATTAAGAATGTCAGTTCTATTCGGCCACTTAATCCATTCTCGCTTATCACCATCTTTGGCCAAATTAGTCAGAAGTGGAAGAATTAAATCCTCTACTTGATTCATTCTTGCACTCCACTTGTCGTTAAGTTCTTCTTTACGATCAGCCATTTCATCACTTAAAACTCTCATACTATCAGTCAAACCTGAGATTTTAGATTCAATCTTCTCTAACTCAGGTTTCATACTGGCAGTGGCCGTTGATACTACTTCTTTTGCTGTGTCTACTGTTTGAGTTTGTTGTGCTTTATATTCGTCTTCACTTACAGTACTAAACCCAAAATCATTAAAATCAGACATTACCTTCTCCGTTTGTATGTAACTGTGCCGATTCTTTGTCTTCGGCATCTTCCTTGTCCTTGAACCAATAGTCCGTTGACTTAGCCAACACGCCAACATAGGCACCAACAAGGATATTGATCAGATCTCTATGTCCATCTTTGAGATCCGTAAAAAATAAAAGATATAACAAAACCAAAAAGGTTCCCGACACAATCAAAGAAAGAGTGAATCTTGCGATCCAGTTCATCTTCTTTCTAGTTTCTATTCTTTCATACTTTAAAGCTTCCACTGGATTTTTCTCCCACAATGCTTCTTCCGAAGCGTTAACCATTTCGACGCTGGTGTTTACCTTTCCATCATCTTTTCGATCTTCTCTAGCTGATTTGAGGTTCTTTGGTATTTTAATAGCCATACTAGTCCTCATCCCATTGTAGCAGTTCTTGTACTCCCTGTTCTGCTAACATTAGTCTATTGTTCCAATGTTCGTCCTTAACATCGTCTTTATTCTGTCCTGTATAACCAACTGCATGACCATTCTCACACATCCACTTATTTACATTTGTCCATCCAAAATATTCATGGTCTTCTTCACCACAATGTACCCAAAGTTCTCCAAGAATTCTGCCAAACTTTCCTCTGGAATCTTCTTCAGGACATCTCAATTCAATATCAATATCATCTCTATCTGATTCTACAGCCCAGTGCACCCATTCTTTTAATTTCTTTTTACTCAGTTTGCCGTAAATTTTTTCATTCTTATGTCTAGTTCTTGATTCTGGTGTATCAATTCCTAAGAGTCTAACGCGGCTGTGAAACATCACATCAAACCCCAAATCAAATACACAATCTACTGTATCACCATCTACTACTTTTGTAACTGCCTTAATTCTATAGATAAATTCACAAGGTTCCTCTAATGCATATTCCGCCATTTAACTCCATTCAAATTCTAGTTTACCTTTTGGCCCATTAGGCCATGAAACTTTACACAATCCTGCCCCATAACCTACATGAAAAATTTTAAAAGAGTCTCCTGTTTCTTTTTCATGTCTGTCTGGTTTCAAGTACCATGGCGGAGTATCATATTTTACTACATTTTGTTCAAACCTACTTCTAGTGACTTTTACTCTACCATCGTGTGTTGGTTCATTTTGATAACCGCCGGGCATTTTTCCTTTCTAGTTTAGCGAGGTGTGCTTCTGTTCCCAAGTGACACCCCCAACTCGGCTATCGGTTACGCAGCTAGTGCGTAATATTCCGATGCAGAAATATAATCGTTATTATCTGCGATTATGTTTAATTGGACTTTTTTACAACTGTACCTATGTTGGATACCTCCCCAACTGCCGTCACAATCAATCGAATTCCCTGACATCCCCATCATCCGAGCACAAAATCTAATCCCCAAATAAGTAAAATAGCAAATGCAAATATTGCAAATGCTATGGTAATTTCTTGTGCGTCCATCTGATGCTCCTATGGTGGAGATGGGCGGAGTCGAACCGCCGTCTTAACTGCTATCCAATTGCATCATCAGTATCATGAATATTTAGTAATAACTTGTTTCAGTGGTGACATCCACCGATTTTTTGTCTCTCTGAACAGCAGTGGTTCGTCATTTTCTACTGCCATGATTATCACGATATTGTTTAGGGCAGTACCAGTAAGTTCCTCATAAGCGTGTGCATAAAAGGCACCTTGCATGAAGTATGCGTGACACATCTCCCAATTTTTGGGTTTACGAGAAGTCTTGTAGTCAATGACTGACAAGTTTCCGTCAAACTCAGCTATAAGATCTGTTCTACCGGCCAGACCTAGTTCATCAGAATATAATGCACCTTCAACAACATGAACATTATCTATTCTATCCAAAAAAGGTACAATTGAATTGAACATATCAATTGCATCTGGTAACTCACCTTCTAATATCCCGACTTGGTTCTGGATATACGACTCACAGATATTATGTACGCGGGTTCCACGCGATGAGGCCTGTCTACTAATTTTGTTGGCCTCGGCTTCTCCAACCCTTGCTCTCCATTTACTAATTCCAGCCGCGGAGAGATGAGAGAGTAACGAGGTGATACTAATGTACTTATCGCCTTTAGGAGTGACATAGTGCCTCTTTCCATTAATGTTTTCAGTTGGTAGATCTTGTAATTCAATGCCTACATGATTAAAATCTTTATTCATAAAAGTTTATTTTTCACCATTCCTTATCATAATTCCCGCCTCAACTTCCATGATACATTGAGGTAAAACATTACTTGTGATGTAATCAAACTTTTTAATACTCTCAGGAGTCTTACCTTCTGCTTCATGAAATGGTATTGAATGTCTTACTGAATCAATTACACACCCACAAACTGCTCGTATGTCATCAGGCCACATTCCTTCTGCGAGAGATTGGTTCTGTTCTACAGTTTCCCAACATCCTTGAATAAAACCATAAAGATATGTTGATGGATACCAATATGGAGCTTTACTATCTGGATGAGCAAATGCATCTCTTTTCCATACTATAATTGACATAACAAAGATAAAAACAACGGCAGTTATAGTCAAGGCAATATTATGTTGTTTCACGCAACCAGCCTCTTAACTACTTCTGGATAAACTTCATCTGGGTTAGCTGGATTCATATCCATCCACTTACCCCACTCATCGTAATAATGCCTCATACCAACCTCATCATGAATCGTATTGTTCTCATGTCTTCCATGAAGGATTCGTCTTTCTTCAGCATGACCATGCATTGATCCTTGTTGTGTGGTCACTGCAAGTAGATCCTCATGCAGATTTCTACCGAAGGGGCCCCAGATAGAATTATGGTGCCGTTGACGAATCAATCTCTCTTCTGGTGTATCTGACTTCAGACCCAATCCACGAAACTCAATCATTACCTTGTCTGGACTCAATGGAGTCATGACATCTACACGCAATGCTGATCCTCTTAAATTGAAGTTAATGCCAGGAAACATATCAATCATTTCCCAATGGTTTGTTGGTAGATGAGGAAAGGACAATTCCTCTCTCGACTCAAAACCTTCGTATTGATCGTACTGAACTTCAAATGAACCAACATTGACATGGCCGTTATTGAAGCACTTATTTTCTCTGGCAAAGTACGAGTCGTTGAATCCTGTAATCCTATTGTGGTAGTGAAGATAATCATGGTAAAACTCCGAATTTGTATCATGCCATAATTTATAGTTACAAGGAATTATTGCCTTGTGGTAATGAAACACATCCAATGGCTCTGCGTTGAGTGATTCTTTCATACAATCAAAGGAACCATCCACCCACTCTTCTATGCTTGGTGGATTGTCATTGAGTGTAACCCATACAAAACCACCAAACTTAACATCACAATGAAGATGGTCTGGTATATCTCTAAATCCTACTTCCAGCTCTATTTTTCCACTAGGTCTTCTCTCTGAGGTATTCGCAAGTGCATGAACCATATCATCTTTATCTCTGACTACCATGACAGGCACACCAGCAATAGTTGTCGTTCTGAATCTATATGGTTCTGATACTTCAGACTCATGACAAACAGGAACCCAGACCTTACTGAAGATTTTCTTCATCTCCTGTTTGAAGATCTTTTCGTCTGAATAAATTTTACTACTTACATATTCTCCAGCCTTTAACTGGCCAGGAACTTGTTTCCATTTAGTATGGTTCCTTGCGGGCATGAAAACTCCTTAATGGCTCCAACTCATAGTTGCCTTTGGTTGATTTTTCTTTATCTCTTTTAGTTTATCAGTCATCCAACTTGGCGGTTTTTTCTTATGGCCAGGAGATGAAATATTATCATAGGCAAAAAGTGGAGCTCCGACTACTTGACGAATATCTCCATCATTACATTCCATACATCTACCCTCTGGAACTTTTCTATTTGCTATGGTTTGAAATTCTTCAAAAGTATAACCACAATTATCACATCTATAATCATACGTTGGCATATTTTATCCCTTCATTAAACCAATTTGGTTGTCCAGTAAATTTCCATACAGCAAACTTACTTTTTTCATTTATGTAGTAGTTTCTGTAAGCCTCAACCACATCATTTTCATCTTTACAGTACTCTGGCATACATTGAGGTGGATCTTTCCAGCCATTATCCTCAATATTTTTTGGTGCAGTCTCTAAAAGTTTACCAAGTTTTTCCCATGACTTGTGAACTTTAAATGTATCGTTAGTATCTGATATCAATCCATATCGTATACTGTATTCTGCACTCAACATTCTGAACAATCGGAACAACCAATCATAATGTTGACTAGATGATCTAGTCCAGATGGTGCTTGGATGATTCTTGTGTGCAATTTTGTAAAGATCTGGATGGGCATCATCACCATCAAGAACTCTATGTGCAGAAGATAATAGTTGGGCATATTCCAGTATCATCTTTACACAATGTTTATCACAATGCATTTCTGCAGCTGTGTCTGGTTTTCTATCCAAAAAAAATATATTCATAATATAATTTATTAAAGGTTTAATATTATTATACTGAATTTTTATTGATTTGTCAAATTACAGATTAAAATTGCCCCTCTTCTTATAAAAGATATGAGTATCAATCTTAACTAACTTTTTCTTTTGATATGCCCAACGTGGAGCATCAATGTAATCAGCATGGTAATGAGTTGAACCATCCGTTATATCTATCAAACTTGGTGTACGAATAACATATTCTGCTATAGCTTGTGAATCTCTCCATGCTGGGGTTTCTCTTGGTTCATCTCCTTTGCCGTCGCAGTACCAGCTAAATTGGCATCTGTCTCTTACAGGAAATCCATTTGGATGATGTTTACCTTCATACACTACATCACATATTGTATCTGGATAACTAGATGACTTTACTCTATTCATAGTCACCTGTGCTACTGCTAATTTTCCAGCAGTCGATTCCACTGCTGCTTCAAAGTAAATATTTTTTGACATACAATTTAATTCTTGTGGATCTATCCTCAACTCAGCTGTAGTTTTTATATCTTGTATTTTTGCTGTCTCAGGGGGATAAACCCAAACTTTATTAATAGAGCCTGAATTCAAGATAGTTGACCATAGCGTAAGAAGCCCTATAAGTGAAATGAATAATTTCATATTCCTCTTTTAGTGATGTTGATTTAAGCACAATAGTCGCTTACTTAAATTTAAATAGGAGAGATCCTACCACTGCGGGGGGCTCTGGCTACACCGCCAGTCTCAAGTTTGACGAAAAATAAGGAGTAATCAAAATCAGAGTACCATGTATATCCACCTAATGTGGTAGAAAATTTAGACATGGTAGAATCCCAATCCATTGTAAATTGAAAATTATTTTCCTTAGCAAGAACAACCGTGCATTGTGACGGCTTTCCACCCTTCATTTTCAATTGTCGCAGTTCAGCTTCTACAGTTGCTTTTACTCCATCTGTAGTAACTTTGGTTAAATTGACTATTCTCTCTTCTAATCTTTTTACAATCATGGTAGTAAGTTAGGATAAATTTCTTTTACTAGGTTATAAGTTAGTCCTCTGCATTTTATCTTTTTATCCTTCACTTGCAGAAGAAGTTCTACTTCAGAAGGATGTATACCTTCTAAAATTTCTGTGAAGATTGTTTCTCTTTTCATATTACTCAAATTTTTGGGAGATTGGCCTTCCACAAACAAATACAACTTCCTAATATGATACTGTAGGTAAGTTGGATTTGGTTCGTCAGCGTCTCCTTGAAATTTAGCTATTGGGGGTTTTCCCGGCGGTAAGAGAAACTTTATGTTTGGATCGAATGCTGCCTTCAATAGTTGTTGAAGTGCAAACGAATCATGTTTTAATATTATCTCTTTCTTTTGTTTTTTAGTAGATGCCTTTGCAATCTCACTAAAAATTAGTGGTAAACTTGTTGCCATAATTAAAACTCTTCAATTACTTCCATTAAATTTTTCAATTTTTTATCAACAAAATAGTTCAAGAGTTGACTTCTATCACCAACTTCTTGACTTTGATATTGATTTATTATATTTATACAAATTGATTTTGGAGTTTCATCCAAATCTACCAGTGTTTTGTTTCTATGATAATTTCTAAGCATAGACTCATTACAAAATTCTTCTGGAAATTTGCCTCTCCACAAATCCAATTTCTTTTTAGTTATAGGAGTTTGACGCTTACCTTCAATTATGAAAGTATCATCAGAAGATAAAATATTGGGAACACCATCACCAGTATCACCCCTAATAGTCTTATCATATAAAGATTCTACAGGATCACCCACTACAAACTTTTTCTGAAGTGGTGACCATTGTTTAACATTGTCAAACTTTTGTAATTGGATAAAGTCTTTATCGCTAGAAACTATCAAAGTAGGTTCTTCAGATAACTCTCTAACAATAACAGCAATAATATCATCGGCCTCGGCTTCATCTACATGCATTACTTTGTATGGAAAGTATTTTGAAATATCATCTCTCATTTCATGTAATAATTCAAAAAGAGTTTTCCAATCTGTAGCGTCTTCTTCTCTATTTTTTCTACGATTTGCTTTATACTCAGGGAATACTTTCTTTCTCCAATTATCTTTACCATCACAACAAATAACCATTTCTCCAAACTCTTTAGAGAATTGATTACGAAACATTCTAATTGTATTAAGTATTGTATGTCTTAAAAGGTCTTCTTCTACGACTGGCTTACCTCTACCCATAGCCATAAAAGAACCAATTACTGTTTGACTATAATCAAGTAATATCATTCTCACCCATTTCGATTCGCATTTTAATTGATTCAAGAAACTGATTCCATTGATTTATACGCATATCCCAATTGTAGAAAGTATCAAAATAGGTTTTTTGTAAACCTAACAATGATTGAGTTTCTTCTTTCGCATAAGATTCAATAGCCTTTCCAAGAATATGTGAATGAACAGCAATGTGTTTTTCTGGATTGGGTTCATACCCATACATCCAAGCAAAGTTTGCACAAGTTTCTGGAAGAGCCCCAAGATTGGGACACACTACCATACACTTCGCACTCATAGCTTCCATTGCTGATATACAGGCAGTCTCCATGTAAACTGATGGATATGCCATAATATGATTTTTTTGCAACTCCTCCCTAATTTGATCATTTGAGACTGTACCATGATAATTAACATCATCCATATCTTGAGCCTGTTTATACACATGACGATATTGTTCGTCCATGTGGGGCCTGTCATATATCTTAAAACTAGAAAAGATGTTCAGTTCTGCTTTCTGAACTTCTTCAGATTTATTATTTTCTTTAAGGTGCTTCCAAGCAGGAAGTAAAATTTCTAAACCGCGATGAGGTGTACTCATGTACACACATGAAATTTTGTCTTCGGGTTTTTTGTGTTCTGGAATTGGTTCTATAGCATGTTGTATAACGACTCCATGATCATAAGGAACACCAAGATAGACACCATATTGATATTGTTGCCAATTACTGACATATATTATTTTCTCAAAATCTAACATATTTTTGTGATCTTTGAGAAATTCAACTTCTGGATCATGTGCCAGATCATGTACCCAAAATAATCTTGGTTTATCTTCTAAATGTCTTTTACGAGAAGCAACCCATTGAAAATAATCTTTTAATTCTGGGTTAAGTCTACTGAACAACCATTTTTGTACTAGTTCTGTTCCACCCGCAGCATTTGGTGTTTCCACTGGAGCATAATTTTCAGTTCCACTAAAGTCAATTTTTAATGTCATAATATCCTTCAATTAATTTAATAAAATATCCTTTACTTCTATGCCTTCAATGTTACCTTTATCGACATAACTTGAAATTGGAATTGGTTGTACAACTTTGTCTTCTCCTTTTTTAAAAAGAGAAAATTGGCCAACTATCTCAGCAGCATCGTTATGATTTAACTCATACACAAAAGAAGTATCATTGTCAGAATTGATAATTAATTTAGCTTCTCTAATTGCTGGTTTATCTATTCCGATACTTCCTGGCGCATCAGTTATGCCTTGATCAAATCTGGCAACTATTGCTACAAGTCTTTTTAATAACTCATTCTCCATAATTTATTTATGTATTCCTATTTGTGTGTGATGAGAGACACCTTGGTTATCGGTTTTCGTGTTATGAGATGTACACTGGTTAAACATCTAGCTGAAGGTCAAACAGGCTAGAATGTGGAGAGAAAGCGTGTACCCACGATTAGCCGCTCATCACACTTTTGATCTGTTGATATTATTATAACATAGAAATATTTATCTGTCAAGAGAGGAATAATTACATATCAGAAGTAAACTGTTTGTCAGTTAGTGCTGACAGAGGATTTGTTACGACACCTTCTCTGATATCAGAAAATTCTGACTCATCCATGTCTTTAGTCCAGACTGTATTGATATCGGGATAGAACACGCCACAGGATCTTTTTGGCCGGCCGTCAGCATGATAGGCCATTGCAACACATCTTGGAATAACTTTATTAGTCTCATCTTGACCCGAAAACATAGAAATCCAATCACCAGTTTTTAAGTAGTGTTCCAGTTCTCTAATATAAATTTTCTTATGGTCAGCCGCATTGGATGCTTTCTGTTTGTCTTGTGGAAGACTTTTGGTACTTCGAGCAACCTTGTTATATTGTGCAACCAAATCTTTTGAGTGTTTAATCCAATCTTTAACATTTTTAAAAGAATACTTGTCATCTTCTGGAAGGTCTAAAACCAACTTAGAAACATTTTTATACTCAGCAGGTTTACGTTTGGCTCTTATCTCGGCTAGACGAGCTCTTAACTTTTCTTTTGTTTCTTCTGAAATCTTACGTTTCTTCTTGAGAGGTTTCATCTTTGTACGTTCAATCACTATCTTTTTTTTAGCCATATTATTTCTCTATAATTGAGTTAAATGAAAATACAACTCTAGTACTATCTTTCAAATTTGATTGTACTTTATGTTGTAACCATGAAGGAAATATTAATAATCTACCAGCCTTAGGTAAAAAATCAACCTGACCAGAAGATATCTCATTATGTTTAACAATTGCTTCTAAGGGCCAATGCATGTCAGGACAAGATATATTTTGTACTGGATGTTGAAATGAAATAACTCCATTTTCTGGTGAACCATCGTGTTTTACATAATATACACCTGAAAGGATAGAGTAAGGATGATTGTGTGATTCATTATAATGATGTTTTTCATTAACACCAGCCCACATATTAATAATAGTGGGTTTCACACTTTCCTTAAATTCCATACTAGAAAAAACTTCTGAATGATATATATTCAATTTGTCAATTATTCCCTCTTTTAATTTATCAAATTCTTCATGACTTTCTTCGATAAGTTCTTTACTGTGCCAACCCCCTCTGTTTGAATAACTACCACCTATGGAGTCTATATTTTTATGATGTAATACGAATTCTGTTAGTTTCTCCAAATTTAAATCAAGAGAAGATGTCATCACTGGTGATGCAAAGAGATTTCTGAAGGAATATTTTTTTAATTGCATTATTTTATTTGTCTAGTAAGAACCATGGCCCCTGCCCCGTTACTGAACACTGCCGAACAGGGAACCACATAACCAACCTACCTTCAAGGATCTGCATCGGGAACTACCCACGCATCAGAGGTGTTACCCCACTATAGCGTCTTGAAACCACTTTCCTACCACCCCTCAGTTGGCTTAGGTTATTTTATACATGGTATAACTCCATGTAATTTCTACACCACATTTAATATTTTGGTTTGTAGTAATCCACCACGAACCATCATCCATTAAAATTTTTGTACAATTGGGCTCATCAGAGTGATTACCAAAACCACCAAGCGGAGTCCTCATTGTCTCACCATTATGTTCAAAATGAATTTTACCTAAAAGAGTACCTTGATCTATATCTGCAGTAGCAAATAATCCTAAACCATGAATACCCGAATTTTTTATTGTGACTGAATCTGGTAGAGGTTTGTAATTTTCCATCATTTTTATATTATACACAAAGTTGAAACATTTGTCAAGTTTACTCCCAATCTACTGTATAGTGAAAAAACTCATTCGCACAAGATCCGCCACCACCAGTAAAACTTAGTGATATACTATTGGAAGTGCATCTTGTAGATTTACCTCTCACTCTAGTTTTAAACTGCCAAATATTATTTCCTAAATGCTTTACTCCTGTTACAGATACTTTGTCATTATCGTCTATAGAAATATAAGGTCTTAGTCTCTCTACTGGTTCTGTAACTGTAACGTGTTCATGTACAACTTTTGTAGTTACTGGAATTTCTAGAGTTTTATAATGATGATTGTGAATTTCCGTCTTATTATAGTTATTGATTGTTGGTGCTGGTGGATGAGTTTTTTTCTCTACACATCCGATACAAACACCATTTTCAAATGGACAACCAGTAGGATTTTCACATACCAATTCTGTAATATATCTTGCTGGTTCTGATGCAAAAATTGGAGTTGAAACTAGTATTAAAGATAGTAGTAAATATTTCATTATTCATAACTTACTCGACTCGACAACTTTTTGTTGAGTCTCATTAGCAGGTTCTTGTAAGGCAGTAATATCTACTTTAGGGTCACCTTGCTCAACTCTAACACCATACGGCTGAAAACGATGATCTGGGCCATCTGGTAATTTAGTAACTGTACCACCTTTGGCAAAAAATCTTGCCATGGCTTCATTCAATTCACTTCTATTCATTGGGCCATACTCTTTTAATAGTTTGATATTCTCTAACACGAGCTTCAGCTTCTTTCATTGTTTTAAAGAAACCACCACCCATTTCTTCACCATCTTCGTACTCTCGCACAAAATACTCACCTGCAGTACGAGAACCAAATATTTTCTCGCCTTCATTTAAAATCTCAATCGTCGCTGTTTTCATTTTGTATATGTCCCTTCATTATAGGAATCCCAAAACAAAAATGCATGACTCTCAACCCTTCTGGCTGCTTGAATCTCTAAAGTTTTGGGACTTGTTTTTGGTTTCATGTTCTCACGAATCCACTTACGTTGAGGTGACATGACACCCATTAATGTATATACACCTTTTTTAGCCATTATAAATCTTCTTTAGGAATTAATTGATAACCAGACTTGTTATACGCAATGGAAACAGCAAAGCCGTCTGGTGTTTGGACTTCACGTTCAACTGTGCGTATCTCAGCTCTTTTGAAGTTTTTCATACGTTCTTCAAAATTATCGGGGATATCTTCAATAGTAGATCGTCTACGATAATGAGCATCACCAAAAGATATAGAACTCTTGTTGACTCCCATAACTGGATTAATTGGTTCATCTTCGGCTGGTTCAAAGAAACAGCCAGGGGCTACATTGTGTCTTTTCATGTTCTCCATTCTGAAACAAGGCCATCAACAACAGATGCCATTCCAACCTCGTTCCACTTCGTTACGTTAATTTCTAACTCTTTGGCATGATCAAGATAGTCTGCATTGACTCTGTTTGCATCAACCATACGACGCCATCTTGCCACAGTCTCGCGACCTTCACGAATGTAAAGAGTAACCAGATCTTCAAAACCATTCCAATGACTCTCAAACTCATAATCGAAACAAGTTCCATTATGAACCTTCTTCTTGGTATTTGTCCAAGAAGCGACCAACCATTTACCACCCACTACTTTAGTGGAATCCCAAACATAAACATATTCAAGATGACTATTCTCACGAATGTATTCTTCAAATTCGTGATAGTCAGAATAAACTTCAGCCACATCTGAGTTTGCACGATCTTCATGAGAAGCAGCGACTGTCTCTTTCAATGAAGATGCATAACCCAAAGTTGTCGCAAGATCTCTTGCACACTTATCTGAGTTGTAATTTTCTAACAACATTTCACCGACACCAGTCGCATATCCATCATAATGTACATAGGATGAAACAATTGATCCATCTTCGTTTAAATACGCAACTAAGGAATTAGTACTCATATTAATCTCTCATTAAAGGTTTTCTCACTCATTCAGATTATATTATCTCATTACTGTCAATCATTGTCAAGTCTTTTTTTGCAATCGGGGCGAGTTGAGGAATAGTAGAGCCCCAACCCACACAAGTTTAGTCCATTCTAGAATCAACATAACATTTCATACCTTCTTCACTCAGAACCTTTGCAAAGGCATCAGCATAGGCCTCTTTACGAGTCAAGGATTGATTAAATTCACGAACAGAAACATACCATCCGCCGTAATAGTGTTTGTATCCCATACCCAAACTTTTGAGATAGGAAACAAACTTTCCACGAGCCGGTTTAATAACCACACCAGCAAAACCACAAACACCACTCTCTACAAATTCAATAGGTTTAGAATAATCAATATCACTCCCAAAGGGAGTGCTTGGACTTCCGACAATCATCGGAGTAACACCAACTGAACGACCAGCATCCATACCCATCAAGTGGGCTTTCTCTAACAATTTTTCACAAGCAACTTTACTCATACTCATAATATTCTCTCAATTAAAAAAGTTTAGTGTACATTCCAGTATGAGACTCAAAAATCTTGGTCAACTGGTCATTAAAAACATTATTATATTCTTTGACAGATTTCTCTTCAAAGTTTTTTGTCACTTGACAAAATTTCATATCATAAAGATCCATCATATTCAAAGTAATTTTAAGGTAATTACTATTGGTCTTGTTTCGACCAATTCTCATTGAAAGAGAATCTTCTGTAGCACCAAAGTGTTTGGCACCTGTCATAACACGAAATTTGTTTCCGCCAAGTTGTTCTAAAATTGTTTTGGCAACTGTCATATCTGTACTCATAATCAATCTCTAAAAGGGTTATTTCTCACTCATTCAGACTATATTATCTCATAGCTAGGAAAACTTGTCAAGACAATTATGCAAGACATTCTAGGATTTCTTCAATTCGTGCTGATTCTTCTCTTGCGAATCGGTATCCCTCTTCGTAGGAACTAGCAGATTCTTCTCTAATTATTGATGCCAATTCAGTAGTGGCTTCTCTCAGATTTTCTCCCCCCATCCATCGGACAAGAAGTTCAGCCACACGAATTTCAACTCTTTCTTCACTCATAATCAATCTCTTTAAAGGGTTTCTCTCAATTATTGAACCTTATTATCTCATATTACCAAATGTATGTCAAGACAAAAGTGTTCCATTCATCAAAAAAAGATATGTAGGAATATACAATTCCTACACACAATCCAACTCTTATAATGCGCCAGTCCAATGTACTCCATTGAAGGTACGATCCAATACGTTACCTCTACGAAAGTTTCTGGCAGGTGCCCTCCACCCAGCAGGTTTCAAAATATCACCAAACTCAAACTTTTTGTCGTTATCACAGGCGACAACAAAGGCCTTGACACTACGACCATCAGTAACTTTGACATATTTCTTACCCATAGAATATCTCAAACTTGAATTATATTCTTTGACCATATCATCACGAATCGCTAAACGACTTTCTGAAGCACCATCATATCTTGAAGACAAGTCAGACCAATTTTTATAGTCAGATCTCATGTGATCCAACATGGCATCTAAACCTTCTACTAACGCTTCAATTCTTTCACCATATACACTCGTACTCATATTATCTCCATCCATCTCTTGCCATATCAGCAAGTTCAATTCGGGCCTCTTCTTCGGCCTCAAGTTCATCAATGTAAGCGATGATCTCTTCATCGCTCATTTCTTCACCAATCCAACCAACCAGTTCAATATCCATTACGCAGTCTCCATTGTTAAGTGAGCAATCGGGGTTTCTTCCCCTGTGAAAAGGTCTACTTCTCTGGCACAACGAGTCTCAACCCACTCGCCAGTATGGTCTTTGAAGGTCTTGACACCATACTTGGTAAGCCACTCAAGACCAGCTTCCATACTTTCCAAACCAGTTTCGTACTCAACAAATTCTTTTTTTACCATTCCCATAACGATTCTCCAAAAAGGGTTTCTCTCAATTATTGAACCTTATTTTCTCATATTTGTCAAAAGATGTCAAGACAATTCTGCAATTATTTTGTTTCGTAATGTGACCAGTTCTCAAACCTACTCACCGCCTCATCATGAAGAAGAGATATGGCCGTCATGGTTCGAGCGATTTTCTCTAAATCTTTATCGGTCTTATCTGTCTTCAAATTCAACTTGAAGATGATATCATCCAAATTATCAAGCATGTCATGATACTGTTTCTCAGTGTGTAATTCAGTCATTAGTACATTTCTCCACGTTCAGTCAGTGACCAATTATCCAGATCATTTGCTTCTCTCAGATCAGAAGCCTCACACCACTCACAGGCACCATCTTCATAGTCAACCATGTAATCATAAACACCATCTCCGTTCAGAGATCTCTTGGTGATCTCACCAACCAGATCATTCAGAGTGTGAACCACAACCATGTCACCAACTTCCCAAAGACGAAGTGATCCGTCTTCTCTGGCTTCTTCTATCATTCTATCAAGACTTGTTCCGTAGTATCCCATATCAATCTCCAAAGGGGTTTCTCTCAATCATTGAACCTTATTATCTCACACACCGAGAAAGGTGTCAAGACAATTCTGCAATTATTTTGCATTTTTTTACGGATATGCGTAGGGTCTTGGTCTGATCCACTTGGAGTCATCTGGATTGTAGGGTTTGGTCTTGGATCTGATTATAACATTTTCACAGGGCATCACACACTTATTCCACTCTTCGTATGTCGTTATTGGAACACACTTACCACCATTGACTATTTTCCAACAAGTCGTTTTAGACACACAACCCACAAACAAGAAACTGAAAACAAGAAGCTGTATTAGGATTTTCATTTTTTCTCATTTCTCAGTTTTATTTTATTGACCAACTCATTTGTCAATCTCATCTGTTCTAATTTTTTCGCTATTCTAGCGGACTTTGAGTTCTCTTCTCTCTTTCGTTCCTCTGCAGCTGCCCTCTCAAAGTTTTCATACAGTCTTTTACAATGTTTCTCTATTGTCTCTGAATGTTCTTCAAATTCTCTTCTCTCAATTCCAAGTAAGTCTATCCATGTATAATATTCCATCAAGTATTCGGAAGCAGATTTGTACTTCTCGTATACTGTTTCCATTTATCGTAGATCTTTCAATAGTTTCCAAAGTTTGATTGGATGAAAACACACACTACCAAGAGAGACATGGTTGGCTCCTGCAGTAGTATATTCTACGACATGACCCACGTGCTGGATTCCTCCACCTGCTATAATTGTTATCTTATCACCAAAACGCCTTCTGGTCAATTTGATAAGCTCCATTGTATAAGGTCTTAACATCGGCCCAGACAATCCTCCACCAGAGAATCTATCAAAGGTGGAAAGTGGTAGTGTATTACTGAAATGAATTTGTGTAAACCCCAAATCATCTATCAAATATTCTATCTCTTCAAGAGAAATCAAGGGTGATACTTTGGCTATACACCAATCACGACTTCCATTGAGAAACATCTTTGCATCTGACCAAGTACCAGCTTCTAAAATATTTGGACAAGATAGATTGATCTCTACATTTTGATGTGACCATATATTATTGAAAAGTTTCTTGAAATCTCCATCCTCAACTTGTGCAACAGAAATAATTTCATGTTCCTTAGTTTTTTTAGTACCAACAAGGATGCCAGGATTTGGAAGACCCAGCTTGTTAGTCCACCCACAAAATTTTGTATTGTACCTCAAAGATTTAGCCACGGCCAATACTCTATTACCTCGAGGCTGAAATGTCCAAGTCCCTGTAACTGAAATACAATTCTTGGGTTTGATGTAATTACCAAAGGGTGCAGAAATAAAAGTTTCCATTCTTATCAATCTTCAAGACTTTTTATTTCAAATCCCAACTCTTCTTCAATATTTTTCCATACTGACAGGAAGGCCATCAGTAAACCTTTTTCTCGACCATAGGCCTCAATTTCGTAAGGTAAATCAAAGTAGTCAAAAATGTTTTCTGGTGAATAAGTTGTTTTCTTGTATACCATTCCATGTTTGGAATTTTTCAGTTCACCCATGACATACTGTTTCACATGAACCAATTCGTGAGCAAGAGTCTTTAAAATATCATGACCCCATTCGGTATCAGTTCTTGTTCTTCCATAATCATCTATCTCAGCACGATGATGATCAACGATAACTTTGAATTCTCTGGGTCTTCTTGGGTTGGCATATTCAGACAACATCGCCTCACCACCTTCTGAGTGATGTTTGAGATGAATATTGATCTTGATGTTTTTTCGTAGACGATTGGATGGGACTAATTTGGCCATGGCAAATTCTGTCATGGCGAAGACTGCAACCTTGAGTCTTGTGTCAATATTTCTGGCGTGAACTTTGATTTCCATAGGACTTATTTCAAAGGGTTTCTCTCAATCATTGAACCCTATTTTCTCATAACTCCGAAAGCTTGTCAAGTTTTTTTTTGCTGATTGCCGATTTTTTTGGATTTTCCTCAAGTTCTTCATTATCATATATGTCAGCTGGACACATATTTCTCTCGTATCGAGCTAGTTCTTTTATGGTCATGGTTTTTGGATCTTCTCTCAGAACCATGACCACTCTACCTTCGGGATCTTCTTCTATAATCCCCTCAACTGGCATCTGGAAAGCTTTCAAACAAAGTCAGTTTACCTTGTTTTTGCATCTTCACTATATGATGATACTCAGCATCAAGAAGTTCGCTTTCCTTCTGTATTTCACGAAAATATCTCATCCGAACTCTCAATCGTTTCAACTCTTCGAGCAGTTCTTCAAATGACATACCATCGTTCTGTTTTCCGTTTGAATCTATCATATCTTTATTTATGTTTGTAATGCTTCAATTACATCTGCATCATCATATTCGATTCCCAAATATCCTATATCATCGGGCACAAACACCTCATCTTCAAGATCTAATACTCTGTATAATGCAGCCCCGAAATGTAATCCATCATCATTTGGTGCTGTATTAACATGAACATTTTTATATATACCTTCCTCAAGTATTTTAGTATTTGCTAGAATATTTAATGCACAACCACCACCAAGACACAAGTTGTCTCTTTTTATATGTTTTGGAATGTTGTCAAGAAAAAGTAATAAATATTTTTCAAATTGATGTTGTACCCAAGCTGCCAAATCATCTGGATTCAAATCAACTTGTAAATCGTTGTCATCTTTTATACCCTGTTCTGAAGAAGAATTACATAATTGTGGAAAGCAATCTTCCCATTCTTCAGATGATTTTCTCTGTCTTTCTCTCTCAAGATCAAACCAATCATGGAGAAATACATTACGATGATCACCATACGCTGCCAACCCCATCACCTTTCCTGGCAATTTTTCAACAAGAGATTGATCGATATCTACTTCTGTCAGATTCATTTTATTTTGATAAGCAAATAACGAGTATTTATTATACAAGTGTCCAAAAGATTCATACATCTTTGAAATACCATAATACTCTGTATGGATCTCTCTTAATGTTAAACCTTTACCCTGTAAAAATTTCAAATGAGGAATTCCCCACTGCCCACTTCCTCTTGATTCACTATCTCCCGCACCATCAAATGTTAAGACGTTCGCTTCATCAAAACCAGAAGTGAAAAATGTAGCGGCAGCATGAGCTAGATGGTGAGGTACAACTTCAACTTTAGCATGAGGAAAATACTCTTGTAATTTTAGTTGAGAATGACCAGCTGTTCTCATACCAAACTGTATCATGTTCTCGGGCCCAAAGACATATACTACCAAATGAATATCATGTTTTGTCAATCCATTATTATCTAATATTTTTTCTATGGATAATTTAGGATAGTTCCCATCATTCTTAATGCGAGAAAATCTTTCTTCATGAAGAGCGTGTTTCAAATGTCCATCCATGAACAAAGTAGCACCAGAACCATGTATTCTAATATTAACCAGTTCATCTCTAAACATTATTTGTTGTAAATTGCCATCCCACCCAATGGCACCACTTATTCCTAGTATGTTCATGAATTATTCTTTCCAACAATAATAATTGTGTATAATCAATATGTCAATATTAGAATTAGTAAAAGTATTGACTGCATCAGCAGGAGATTCAACTATCGGTTCACCCTTTACATTAAAAGAAGTATTCAATAATACAGGAACACCAGTTTCTTTAAAAAATTCATGTAGTAGTGTATATACCTTTTCATTGTCAGATTTACTAACAGTTTGAACTCTAGCACTTCCATCCACATGAACAACTGCGGGTATCTTCTCTCTTTTATCTTCTACTACAAAAGAATTGAACAGCATGTGTGGTGATTTATCTACTGGTAAGTTAAACCACTTTTTAGTTTCTTCTTCAAGTACCATAGGAGCATAAGGCCTCCAAGACTCTCTATGTTTTATCCTATTATTAAGATAATCTTTGTTTTCTCCAAAAATTGGATTTACTATTAATGAACGATTACCCAATGCTCTAGGGCCGAACTCACTTCTACCCTGAAACCAAGCAATAACTTTATTGTCTTTCAAGTCTTTAACGACACACTGACATAGACTTAAAAACTCATCAAACTTTTTATGTTTCAACATAACACCTCAAGTAAAACTATTACCATGCACCCAACCAACAATAACTGAACGTGTTCCCTTTGTCACTTGAGTTACACGATGAAGTAGATATGCTGGAAAAAATAAAATATTACCAGTTTCTTGTTGTGGTGGAATATAAACCTCTCTTCCAGTTTTGATTTGAAACTCACCTCCCTCATAATCATCATTCAAGAAAACTGAAAACCCAATTTTTCTTGAAGAGGCTGTTCTTGATGGGCCTAAGTCTATATGATAATCGTACTTTCCCCTACCCTCTTCATATTCCATTAACATTGGTCTTTCAGCCATTCCAACTAAATTAAACTTCCAACCCTCTTTAGCATTAAAATTATAAATGACTGCTGATATTTTTTCACCCACCCACAACCAATCTGAAGTATCATCAAGTGGTGGGGCATACATTTTACAATTCCTATAGTCTTCATTTTTTTCAGACTCTGCTTCAGAACTTTTAGTTTGAACTTTAGCATCAATTTCTTCCCACGTTCTACCCATTTTTATTATTCTATCACATTCCTCTTCGGTGAAAACATTTCTAGATACCGCAGATTTGTCTAATAAAGTACAAACAGAAACTTGATTAGGATCTGGTTTTTCTTCAGTTACCTTTAGTGTAGGAGCACTCATAATATTTCTCTTTCTGTATTATATGTTTTTCGTTTCCTTTTGAGCCCAAAACTGATACATATTTAAAAATGTATTAGGATTTTTTTGCTCAAAAATATCCCATTCATCTAAACTGTCTAATGCCACCAGATTATTAAGTTCAAATCCACGAAATGTTAAACCTAATTGTGAAAGGTATTTTTTTATTTGAGGAATTGTGAATCTGTGTTCTTGTACATGGAAAAGCATATCCCGGCATGTACTCATGTTGTAAAACTCAGGATTCGATACTATTCTCTTGTGATGTTCTTCTTCCGAATTGATAATTTGATTCCTGAATTGTTTCATAGTCTGATAAGTCAATTCAATATTTGACTGTTCTATTTCAGCACGAATTTTAGTTATGTCTCTTCTAGCCAATTCACTGTAAAGTCCCACTTGCATAAACCCCTCGTCTTTCAAACAATCAGTAAGAACTTTCCATCCAGCCATAGGGTCTTCCATGTGATGTAAAACTCCTGTACATTCAATAATGTCAAATTTTCTTCCAAGTTCTCTTAGGTCTAAGATGTCAGCGTGTAGATAATCAATATTTGAAATATTCAATTCTTCTGTTTTTCTTTTGGCATAGGCCAAACTATTTAAACTCAAATCCACTGCAACAATATGACAACTTCTGAATATTTGGAAGCTTACCACAATATGGACACTCCACTAATAGATGTGGTGAAAGTAGATCCAGTTATCAAGACTATCAGAAAAATAATTTCTGA
>CACFKO010000005.1 GCA_902566925.1 uncultured Pelagibacteraceae bacterium
TTCGTTCACCAGAACGACGCGTCGTTAAGGTTGATGTTGGTCAAATTCCACCAAACGAAGTGGAACAGTATATGCAGAAAGTTATTACGAGTATGAAACGTAACTCGGTTGTTGACGATCAAACCGGTCGAGTTGATTTGCGATACAACCCACTTTCAGTTGAAGAAGATTATTACATTCCTGTTCGTGGAGATTCTAAAACAGAGATTTCATCTCTACCCGGCGGCACATTCACAGGCGACATTGACGACGTTAGGTATCTCAGAGATAAACTATTCTCAGCACTTAAGATCCCAGCATCGTATCTAACCAACGCCGAAGGTGCTGAAGAAGACAAGACCACACTGGCTCAGAAAGATATTCGTTTCGCAAGAACCATTCAGCGTCTGCAAAGAGCAGTTGTATCAGAGTTGGAAAAGGTTGGTATTATTCACCTTTACACACTTGGCTTCAGAGATGAAGATCTTCTCAGTTTTGAGCTTGCACTCAATAACCCATCCAAGATTTCGGAACTCCAAGAGTTAGAACACTGGGACAAAAAGTTCTCTGTTGCAGGAGCAGCCACCGAAGGATTCTTTTCTCGTCGTTGGGTCGCAGAGCATCTTTTCAATATGTCCCACGAAGAGTTTGAAAGAAACCAAAGAGAAATCTTCTACGATCGTAAATTTGATGCTTCGCTTGCTGCCGTTGCAGAAGCAATGCAAGAAGAGGCAGCAGGAGCAGGTCTTGGTGATCTTGGAGGAGATGAAGGTCTTGGAGACCTTGGCGATGACCTCGGTGGTGATCTTGGTGATGACCTTGGCGGCGATCTTGGGGGAGATGAGCCCGCAGCCGAAGAGCCGGCCGAGCCTGAGATTGGTGATGACCCCCTCTTAGCCGCCCCCGGCCGAAGAGAAGATGATGGCTATACCACCCCCGGATCAAAAGGCAAAGTTTATCATCCTGTTAAGAAGGGACGCGACAACAGAGCAAAAGGTGCTATGAAGCGTCACCGTTCATCTGTGGCAGGCACAAATATGGATCCTCGCAAGACTTTCCCCGGTAAGAGTGGTTATGGAGGCTTAGATTCCTTAGCCAAGGGGATGTTTGAATCAAAAGAAACTAATTATGATAACGGCTTTACACTGGAAGAAGCAAAGATACACGACATCAACTGGGAAGTCAAAAGTCTAATAGAAAGTTTAGGAAACGCAACGGAGATCAGCAATGAAACTAAAGCACAATAAAAAGAGAAATACTGCTTTTCTTTATGAAGCACTTGTTAAGGAATTAACAAAAGCAATTGTCAATAAAGATATAGAAAAGAAAAATACTCTGGTTTCTATGCTAAAAGAAAACTTTTCTACTGGCAAGGTTTTACAAAAAGAATTAGAACTTATTAAAACTTTGTCCGAGACAAAGAAAGTAGATATGTTCACAGCGGAGCGTTTACTATCAGAATCCGTTTCACGATATTCTAAACTAGACACAGACGAGATTTTTGAGGCACAGTCAAAACTTATTGAAAACATCAACAAGAACTTTGGCAAGGAAGTTTACAGTAACTTTGTTCCAAACTATAAGCATCTTGCTACTATCTGGCAGTTGTTTACTCAAAACACTTCTGTTAAAGAAAAAGTGCTTTTAGAAAAGGCTTTGGTTTTTTCTATGACTGCAAAAGGCAAAGAGTCAGTTAAGGCAAAGCAGATGCCTCACGTTGATAAATTAGTATTTAAAACTGTTATTGAAAACTTTAACAAGTCATACGACGGTGAACTCCTATCGGAGCAAAAAGAATTACTAAACAATTATATTGTTTCTTTTGGCGCTAATGAAGTTGAGTTTAAAGTTTATTTAAACGAAGAGTTAGGTAGACTGAAAGAAGAAGTGTCCTTGCTGAAAGAAAAAGAAGTGATGCTTGAAAATAAAGATCTCGCCAACAAGCTGGATGACGTTAGGGCAGCACTCGATAAATTGCAAACCAAAAAGATTAACCCTGCGATGCTAGAAAGAGTTATGCAGGTACAGAAGCTTGTAAAGGAATGCGCTGAATAATGGCCATCAAAATCACCGTTGGTTCCAAACAACCACCAGAACCCCCGAAGCCAGACCCGATAGCAGAAGTTGAACTTCAAATAAGAAGAACTGCTAATGGTGATTATTTTATTTCTGATCACGCTGATATAGATATCATCGTTATGAAGAGTAAGAATAAAGTTTTGGCAATTGCAAAAGATATTATGTCTGAGATGGTATACGGCGCTCAAGATAGGTTGTTTTCCTTTCTAGTAAAGAAGGGTCTTGTATCCCCTGATTCTGTGCAAGGTGGCTCGGTCTATGGTTCAATGGAAGGCCAATTGCTGCCGTCCGATGAGCTAAACGTTATCAATATGACTATTCTTAATATTGCAAAGTATATTGACGAAGAGCGTCCATACTTTGAGTTTGTTGAAAAGTTTGACGAAATGGAAACAGAGTATTTTACAGAGCCAGACGAAGAGGACTCAACTGAGCTTGGTGAAATTCCACAAGAAGTTGAAAAGGGGACCATTCGCCCCGGCTATACTTATGGCCCATACTGGCAATCTTACACTTACTAGAGGTTATAATGGACTTATTGTGGTTTGCGCTCGCTTGCTACGGCTTGACTTATCTTGTCGTGTATGCGAGCATTTTTAATAGAATCCGACCAAGCAAAGAATGGCTTGGTGGTTTTGGCAAGTTATTTAACTGCACTTTGTGCTTTGGCTTCCACGCAGGCTGGTTTTTGTTTGTCATAAACCGTTGGACAGAACTATTTACTTTTGACTACACTATTGCAAACTTTTTTATTTGTGGTTGGGTAGGCGCTGGAGTTTCTTACATTCTTTCAATGATTGTTGGTGACGAAGGTATCCGGGTAACAAAGGAGTGAACAATGCGACGTAGAAACATACCAGAGGTTCGACGCTGCTGTAGCGGCTCTTAACTCGGGCGGGTTGCGCCCGCCAACGTCAATTGGAGATAACTATGGGAAAATCACTTTTACGAGAATACTATGCACTTTGTGATGGCGGTGTCTGTCAAGACATGCTGACCGAAGATGAAAAGAAGCTGATGGCCGCTGGCAAGAAGTTTTATATGACTGGTTGTATGCAGAAATTTGATACACCAAACGGCAACGGTCGCGTTTATTCCAAAGAGATCCTCCAACGTGAAGTAGAAAACTATTGGAAACTTGTCAAGGAGCGCAGAGCACTTGGTGAGTTAGATCATCCTGATGATTCAGTTATTAACTTAAAGAATGCATCTCACCTTGTAACAGATATGTGGTGGGATGGTCCTGCTCTAATGGGCAAAGTTGAGGTCCTTGATACGCCATCAGGTAATATTTTAAAACAACTGGCTAACTCTGGTGTCACGCTTGGTATCTCGTCCCGTGGCCTTGGGTCAGTCAGGGAAGTCCGAGGACAAACTATGGTCGAGGACGATTTTCAACTTATCTGCTTTGATTTTGTTTCTGAACCATCTACTCCCGGTGCATTTATGCACTCTGATAAGAAAATGCGTGAACACAAAGAACCAAACATTTTTACAAAAGCAGATAAGATAAACAGAATCTTAAATGACATTTTGAGAGATTGAGATGAAAAGAACAGAACTTAAAAAAATAATTAAGCCATTAGTAAAAGAGTGTGTCCAAGAGACTATTCTGAACGATGGACTTCTGTCTAATATAGTATCAGAAGTCATGCAGGGAATGGGAAACCAGTTCCTCGTAGAAAATAAAGAACAGGTTGTTCCCACAATGTCTAATGAAAACAGTGTCCAAATGGAACAGTTAAAAGAAAGGCAAAACGAAACAAGAAAGCGTTTACTTGATGAAATAGGCAAAGATGCTTACAACGGAGTTGATCTTTTTGAAGGTACAACGCCTATTAGAGATAGTGGGCGCCCAAATGCAATGGGTCAGGCAAATCCCATGTCTGGCCAAGATCCCGAAGACCCCGGTGTTGATATTTCAGCTATTGTTGCTTTAGGTGGTAAAAACTGGAAGGCTTTAGCTAATAACTAACTATTTAAAGGAAGAGAGGAAAAACAATGGCAACATTACCAAAGGATGCACAATCTCAAATATTCGGCGGCTCTTATGGCGTTGGATTCAATAACGTTGGAAGCTATCAGGCAAGCGCAAAGCCCTATATTAAATCAGAATTAGTTGTGCCTGCATCCTCTAGTGATGCATCCACAGCCTTAGAAGTAAGCTTTCCAAAAGTAACAAAATTTATTACTGTCAGAAATGATGGAACTTCCTCTGAGGAAATCCGTCTTGCCTTTGCATCTGGTGGGCTCGGTGTTAATAAGGCCGGGAACACATCTGGCAACAATTATATCAAGATTGCACAATCAGCGTCGTTTTCAGCAGATTTTAGAGTTACAAAATTATATCTCATGTCTGAAGATGCACACACACCAAATGCAACTGTTATTGCTGGTTTGACACAAATAGATGACGCTCGCCTACCAAACTCTTGGAAAGGCGACGAAGGCGTCGGTGATTAATAAATTAAGAGGAATAATGAGTTACCACAATAGAAGGAACAACCGGGGACGTAATCCAAGAAAGTTTTATCACAAGACAAAACACCCGGCCCACGTTGTCACCTACGCCAAAGAAGGCGAGCACCCTGAACGCACTATAAAGCGATTTCTTAAGAAGTGTAAAAAAGAAAAAGTCATAGAGCAAGTAAGAAAATACGACTATTATGAAAAGCCGTCTGTTAAGCGAAAACGAGCTAGAGCCCGCCGTCAAGCGGTTCTAAAAAAGCTAAATGAGCAAAACAAGAAGACATAAAGGTTTTTCTGTAATTAGGGTACTATTTATTTATGACAAAATAAGTGTTTCTAACACGAGGATTTAAGCATGCCAACACTCCTAGAACAAGCTATTATTGATGCACAAGAACTCAGAGACGCCGCGTTAAAGAACGCCGAGTCCACTATTCTAGAAAAGTACAACAACGAAGTGAAGAATGTTGTTGAAACTCTCTTGGAGCAGGAAGAGGAAATGGTGGGAGCTATGGAAGAGCCCGCTTTCGCTGCTGCCGAAGAAGAGGAGATGTGCCCGTGTCCCGATAAAGAGGAGGAAGAAGTAGTGACTTTTAGTTTAGACGATCTTAAAAAGATGGCTGATGAGTTAGAGGGTGAGCCTGAAAGCCAAGAAGATCTTATGACTGATCTTGGAATGGAACCCGAAGAAGAGGAAGAAACTCTTCCCCTCCAAGAAGAACTTGAGTTGGTTGAGGAAGAAGTTGAGCTTGACGAGGCAACAATCAAAGAACTAGTTGAGGAGCTGGTTGTTGATGTTATGCCTGTTAAAACCGGCTGGCTTGCAACCCCTCAAGGTGAAATGCAGTACGCAGAAGAATTAGAATTGGCTAGATTGGCTGGAACCGAGGCCCAAGAGCAAATGAAAGCTCTTAAGGATGCCCACGACCGTCTAACCATTACAAATGAATCTTTGACAAGCGACAATAAGAAGCTTGTTGAGGGCATCTTAGCATTGAAAGAGAAGGTTGAAGAAACCCTCTTGGAAAATGCGAAACTTCTCTATATGAATCAGGCATTGAATAGTGCCTCCCTGAATGAGCGACAAAAGTCAAACGTTGTCGAGTCTATTCGCAAGGCTGATTCTGTTGAAGAGGCGAAGGTAATATTTGAGACCCTTCAAAGCGCAGCGGGTTCTTCTAGTAATAGAAAACCAAAATCGTTGAGCGAAGCAATCAGTAGACCTTCATCGACATTGCCAAGACGAAGAAAAGAAAGAGCGCAAGGGGATTCCATTGCGAAGGATCGATTCCAAAGATTGGCAGGACTTAAATGACAGAATAATCCAATTAATTTAATAAAAGGAGGTGATTAAAATGTCAGTATTAAATAAACTAACTGAAGGAATCGTGAATCGCGATCTCCGTCAGGAAGGCGATGCTCTTATCTCCAAGTGGGAAAAGACCGGACTTCTTGAAGGCCTCAATAATGATGTCTCCAGAAACGGTATGGCTCGTCTCCTTGAAAACCAAGCCAAGCAGCTTCTGAAAGAGGCTTCTTCTATGGCAGCAGGCGATGTGGAAGGTTTTGCTTCCGTCGCTTTCCCGCTCGTTCGCCGCGTGTTCGGTGGTCTTTTGGCCAACGATCTCGTCAGCGTTCAGCCGATGAGTCTCCCAAGTGGGCTTATCTTCTTCCTCGACTTTACTTACGAGAACGGTAAACTTGGCCTCGGCGCTGCTGAGTCTGTTTACGGTGGTGGTAAGGTTGCTAGCGGCATCCAAACGGGTGTCACAGACATCACTGAAGAGGGTGGTGGTTTCTACAACTTGCAAAGCGGCTATTCTGCCCCAACAGCATCAGTTTCCGTTTCGGTCACTGCTCGCGCATCTGGAACTGTTGGTGTGGGTGGAGTCTTTGAGTTTGGGAAGTCGGTGGCACCTGCCGGTGCGAACGGCGCTGCATATCAGCTAGCTAACATCTTGAGATTTGATCCAGATCTTGTTTCTGGTTCTAACGTCTGTATTGCTACTGCTCCATTGACCACATTCACAAACGCTCAACTCAATGAAGACGACTTTGTTGATATTGCGTTGCTTGATGAGGCAATCGGTACCGCTGTTGCACCAGCCATTGAGGACGGTCGTATTGTTCGTCGTCTCACACAGGTTGACCCAACTGATGCTACAAGAGTTCTTTTTGTTCTTAATGCATCTGGCTCCGAAACCCGCGAGAAACTAGCAGATGCTGCTGGAACTGTTGATAAGGCTCTAATCCCTATCGTCGATAACTTTGATCCGGGCGGCGCCATTGGTGCTGTTGTTGGTAACGACACTTGGGGTCTTGAAGAGCCTGCGTTTGGCACTGGAAACGGTAGCGGCGCAAACACAGCCACCAAGAATGAGATCCCCGAGATCGACATCAAGGTGGACAGTATCGCTGTCACGGCCCAGACCCGTAAGCTCAAGGCCAAGTGGTCACCAGAGCTTGGTCAGGATTTGAACGCATACCACAACCTCGATGCTGAGGTTGAGCTAACCAGTGTTCTCTCTGAGCAAATTGCTCTTGAGATCGACCGTGAGATCGTCAACGATCTTATCCAAGGTGCGACTGCTGGTAAGTTCTACTGGTCACGTTCACCCGGTCTTTTCGTGAACCGCACAACTGGTGCAGAGATTGGCGCTTCGGCTGCTGCTCCTGACTTCACTGGTACGGTTTCCGAGTGGTACGAGACTCTCATCGAGACTATCAATGATGTCTCGGCACAGATCCACCGCAAGACTCTGCGGGGTGGAGCTAACTTCTTGGTGACCTCGCCTGAAGTTGCAAACATCCTTGAGTTCACTGCTGGTTTCCGTGCAAGTGTCACTGCTGATGCTGATCGTGGTACCGCTGGTGCTGTGAACGTTGGTTCAATCTCCAAGAAGTTCGACGTGTACGTCGATCCTTACTTCCCACGGAACGTCGTTCTCGTCGGCCGTAAGGGTGGTAGCTTCCTTGAGTCGGGCTATGTTTACGCTCCGTATGTGCCCCTGCAAGTCACGCCGACTATCTTCGGTACCGAGGACTTCATCCCCCGCAAGGGCGTGATGACTCGCTACGCGAAGAAGATGGTCCGTCCTGATATGTACGGTCTGGTCATTTGTCGCGGCCTTCTCGGTGAGTCTGGCGCTTAATAGTTAGCCAGTCTTTCTAAGACTATACCCCGCTATCTTCGGATAGCGGGGTTTTTGTTTATGTGCAAACTATTTATTATCAGGAGGAATGTAAAATGAACATTCGTAAAAGAAAGTGGCTTAAAGCCCAAGCAAAAAAGAAAGCCGAAGCATCCCAGCCGGTCGCCCCAGCCCCAGCCCCAGCCCCAGTTGTAACACCGGCACCAGTTAAGGCCCCAACGCCGGCTAAAAAGGCCAAAGTTGTAAAAGCTACAAAAACTAAAAAAGCTACAAATAAAACCATTAAGTAGAGAGGGAACTTTAAATGGCAGTACCTACACTAACGCCTGCTAGCACAACAAGCAAAGTTATATTAACTTCTACTGGTAGTACCGCTACCACAGGTAATGGTGCAGGTTCAACCACACACTATCCTTTTGGGTTGTATGTTACAACCACTTCTGTTTTATATGATGCTAATTTTGTTTCAGGCGCCGCTGATCAAGTAGCTTATACATTTAAGAAGCTTGGTGGCGATGTTCTTGATATTGAATTAACGGTGGGTAATGTTTATGCCGCGTATGAGGAATCAGTTTTAGAATACGCGTATCACATTAATAAACATCAAGCCAAAAATGTATTAGGCAGTCTCCTTGGTTTTGCCACAGGAACTTTTGACCATGATGGTCAAATGACTGGTGGGGATGCATCTGGTTCTGCTGTTAATCTAGCGTTTCCTAAATTTAAGATAGAGTATGCTAGAAAAGTTGGTGAAGGTTTTGCTGAAGAGGCAGGTATAGGTGGTGACAACACTTTTTATTCCGCTTCCTTTGCTTTAACGGCTGGGGTACAAGATTATGATATACAAACAATTATATCTCGTTCTGCTACAACTAACAAAGATGAGGCCACCGGCAAAGCGGTACCATATGCAGATCTTGTAGGTAACAAAAAAGTTAAAATACATAGAGTATTCTATAAGACACCCGGATCGATGTGGCGCTTCTATGGCTATTATGGAGGCCTCAATGTTGTAGGCAATTTAAATTATTATGGCCAATATTCAGATGACTCCACGTTTGAAATAGTTCCTACATGGCAAAATAAACTTCAAGCTATGGCTTATGAAGACCATCTACATACAAGATTGTCTCACTATTCATATGAGCTTTTTAATAATAAGTTAAGAATATTTCCCATACCTCACGGTTTTGTTACTAATATGTATGTCCAGTTCACTATAGACAGTCAACCTTGGACAGAAGACGCCGATAGAAAGAACGGAACAGATGGCATTAATAATATGAACACTCTACCGTTCGATAACATACCCTACAAGAACATTAACGCCATTGGCAAGCATTGGATCCGTCGTTACGCTCTCGCGCTCTGTAAAGAGATGCTAGGTCAGATTCGCGGCAAGTTTGGAGGTAGTATACCAATCCCCGGCGATAATGTAACTCTCAACTCAGGCGACCTGTTATCACAAGCAAAAGAAGAGCAAGATTATCTCAAGGAAGAGTTAAAAACTATTCTGGATGAAATGACATACAATGCTCTCGCACAACAAGACGCTGAAAAGATTGAGGCCATAGACAAAGTAAACGGCGGTATTCCACTAATGATTTATCAGGGGTAAGGTAGATGGCAAGCACAAAACCCTCATACAGATCTGTACATCTAACAGGCACGTCCATCGCAGCGGGCGCCTTTTTTAGTCCGTTTGATCAAGGTAATTTCGTTGGTAGTTCACTTCCCCATACAACAGTCGGAACGCCTGATATTACCTTTACACCTGCAAATGGTAGGTTAACTTTTGCCGATGCAGGAGACTACCTAGTAGCCATAAACTTTGCAGTTATAGATGACGACGCGGCCGCCGAAGAAGGCTTTGCCATATTAATTCATAAGAATGGCTCAGACGTTTTTCCTGTAAGATCTGCTAACGTCTTTCGCACCGCCACTTACGGTCAAGTATTTGTCCAAACTGTGATCTCTATTGGGGCGGGTGAATACTTAGAAGTATTCGTGGAAGACGAGAAATCAGATGCTGGCTTTGGTTGCTCAAATGGCACTTCTATAACTGTTCAGAGGATTCGTTCAGCACACGGGAGCCTTCGCTATACGCAAGAAGCAGACGCTTTTACAGTTAATAATGGCACAGGACAATACACTTCCTTTGATTCAGATCAGGGTGGCACTGTTGTGTCTAATCTTAGTGCGCCATCTGACAGCGTTCCTCATATGCCTGTAGTATCTTACACCGCAGCGGACGGAACCTTAACCCCTGATGTTACTAGTACATACTTGGTGTTGTCAAGTTTGTACGCTAGAAATGGCAATGGAACTCCGATTAAAAATATCATTAATATTGGCGGCAGTGATATTCTTTCTGGTAGTTTTAGAGGGACGAACCAAGACGCCGGTTTCTCCTATCTAGCCGGGATGCTTTATGACATCACGTCTGGTCAAGATGTTAAAAGAAACACATCTATAACCACTGACGGCAACCGCTCAATCACAGAAACATCAGGTAGTGGATTAACAGTAATTGACCTTTCTTCTAGAACTGGTGGCATCTCTACGCACCCAACTAGTAAACTTAGTACACTTATAACAAGCGGAAGCGCACTTCAAATTAGTGGATCTGCCAACAAAGGTACAATTAATGTTTTTGATCAAGATAGTTATGTTGGTTCTTCTATTTCAACTACAGACCTAACAACAACAAAAGGAATTACCTATACGCCAGCAGATGGTAAATTTACTTTCAGTGAAGCAGGCGATTATCTTATCTTCTTTAACTTGCACGTTGATCAACCAGCCGGCCAGCCGCACAAGGGGTATGCGCTTAAGATTTTCAAAAACACGACAGATTTTGGAACTACCCCGTATTATCAATCATTTGTATCTTCATATCAGGAAACAACAAATTATCCTAATCCATCTGCGGTTTCGTTTGTATATATGACAGCAGCGGAAAATGATTACATAGTTGCTGGCCTTACCGCCGATAATCACTTTGAAGCCTACCGCGTGGGCGCCGGAACAACAGCAACAATTGTCAATCTTGCCGCTTTAAATCCAGTACCAGCCCTCAATCCAGCAGACATACCAGCAAGAACTGATCAAAATGTCTGGACACAACCCGACGCTCCTCCACCTCCACTATTCGCAGGCAAGAAAGAGCGAGACCTTGTAAAGCAAGTTAATGATGAACTTATTGAACGGGTCATAGGTCAAACGGTTGCCTATTATCCAATTGATACAATAACAACTAACTTCCACTCTCTTTATGGTGAGGCCATTGTTAAAAACTTCCTTCCGCCTATTAGGGTGAACGCTCTTGTAGAGTTTGACGGAATAAATACAAAGTTTGAAAATAGCATAGGTCTGGATAAAGTCACAGAGATTACAGTTCACTTTCATAAACGCCGCTTAACCGAAGACCAAGATCTTTTTGTGCGAGAAGGTGACTTTGTAGCATACGGAAAGTTTTTCTATGAGATAGTTAGTTTATCGGAGCCAAGACCACTCTATGGTCAGGTAGATCACCTTTTAGAGATTTCTGCTAAGTGTATCCGAGCACGGGAGGACTTATTCGATGCCACCTAAAGATTATTCATTCACTGACTTGCCAGATCACGGAGAGGTTTTAAAAGATGTAACTTTTATGCCCTCCACTGTTGAGAATATAGATCAGGCCATATTTAAATTTATTAATGAAGAACTAGACTTATTTACAACCACCAATAAAGGTAGAAAAAAGGTCCCTGTTATATGGGTTTCGGCTGAGAGATCGCATCAGATCAAAAACAATCGTGATTTAAGAGATAACAACGGAGTGCTCAAACTGCCTCTTATAACAGTAGAAAGAACCGGCCTGACAAAAGATCCAGCCTTCAAAGGAACTTGGCAAGCGCATATGCCAGACTTTGCAAAAAGTTATCACAGGGTCAGGAGGGTCAATATTCCAGCAGCCAGAAGGATTAACCAACAAAAAACATCTAACTTTGCAAACGCATTCTCAGCAAGAAAGTCCGGTGTTAACAACGATGTGGGTATTGGACAGTTAAACTTTCCAGCACGCCCTAACAGGAAAAATCCAACTGTATTAGAAACGGTTTATATGCCGATACCAATATGGGTTTCAGCAATGTACTCTCTAAAACTCAGAACACAATATATTCAACAGATGAATGATCTCACACAGCCTTTCTATACTTTTACAGGACAAGCAAATTCATTTTTTGCAACTAGTGAAGGCCATAGATACGAGGCGTTTGTTGAGGGTGATTTTGGCAAAACAAACAACATCGCTGATATGGGCGAAGAAGAGAGAACTTATGTAACAGATGTTAACATAAAAGTTCTTGGGTATCTTATGGGCGAAGGATCCAACGATAAGAAGCCTAAGATCACTGTAACTCAAAACTTTGTAGATGTTAAAATACCAAGAGAAAGAGTTATTGTTGGAGACATAAATGAGTTCTTGAGAGAGGACGAGGAAGGGAAAGGTTTTTATAGAGAGTAAAGGCCTTTGCTTCTATACAATACTATTTATAAAGTGAAAGGAACCATATTTGGACAATCGTGGTTTAAGGAGACATAGTAATGCCATCAGACGCCAGAAAATTTAGATTCGTATCCCCCGGTATTTTCATCAATGAAATTGACCAGTCACAGATACCTGCGCTCCCTGAAGCGGTAGGACCTGTTATCATCGGCCGCTCGGAAAAAGGTCCGGGCATGATCCCAACCAAAGTAAACTCATTTTCAGAGTTTGTTGAAATCTTTGGAGAGCCTATTTCTGGTTATGGTGGTAACGGTGATGTTTGGCGTGATGGTGATTATTCTGCCCCTACCTATGCTGCTTATGCTGCACAAGCTTATTTAAGAGCCGGCGTCGGCCCTGTCAATTTCTTGCGGCTTATGGGAACACAAGCTCCTGACGCTACAGGCGGCGGAAGCAATACTGGCTTTGCTGGTTGGCAGACAACTAATACCGCTCCGGACTCTGACGCTGCCTCTAATGGTGGTGCTTACGGTCTCTTTGTCTTTGCTTCTGGCTCTAAACGAACTGATACTAACAAGGGTACGCTTGCAGCCGTTTGGTATCTTGATGAAGGCAATATTCTCCTTTCTGGTACCCTCGCCTCAACTGCTTCAACTCCTCCGACAACAGGCGCCGCAGCGGCCGTTATCAAAGGAACTAACGGAGAATTCAAAGCACAGATTTATAACGCCTCCTCGGTAAAAGTGGAAGACATCACATTCAACCTCAAAGAAGGTAGTTCTAAATTTATTCGTAATGTTTTCAACACAGATCCTGCTGCTGTAAACTCTTCTATTAACAATACAACTAAGACATATTGGCTTGGTGAAACTTTTGAAGGTCAAGTGCAAAGACTTAATCTTGCCGGCCAAACTTCTTTTGGTGTTATTCTTGGTGTTGCTTCCGGTTCTTCTGGAGGCTTTACTCCTGCCGACCGTCGTATGGCTTATCGTGATGCACATTCTGGCTGGTTCTTTGCTCAAAACTTGAACGCAGAGACGGGTTCTTACACTCACGAAGGTCAGCAAAAACTCTTTAAGTTTGTTGGTATTAACGGCTATGGTTCATGGCTCCACAAAAATATTAAGATTTCTATTAACAATATCAAGGCCCCTAGCAATGAAAATATCAAGTATGGCTCTTTTGATGTTGAAATTCGGAAAGCAAACGACTCGGACTTAGCTCCAGTTATTCTTGAAAGATTCTCTAACTGTAATCTTGATCCTAAGAATGTTGACTTTATCGGACGCAAGATTGGTGATATCAAACAAGTTTATGATGAGGAAGAAGATTATTACAGGGAGCAAGGAGATTATCCTAACAACTCTGAGTATGTTCGAGTTGTTTTGGCTGAAGAACTTAAAAACAACGCCGTCAACGAAAAAACACTTCCATTCGGCGTCTTCGGACCTCCAAAATATCCAAGTTGGACTTACCACACCGGCGCCTCTACAGGGCCTGACCCCACCACCCTAGTCCACGAGAAGAATGTTTCTGGGATTTCCTATGCTTTTGGTTCCAGTGGTATTCCTTCATCATCTGCCCCGGCAACCCACGCGTTCGTCGGAGACCAAACCGGTGGCTCCAGCTCTCAGTATGGCACTGCTTCTATCTCATACCCAGAAGTTAACACTCGCCTAAGCTGTTCTAATGGGGCTGACGGCGCCAATCCAGTCAGGTCTGCATACTTTGGTTTGCAAACAACCAAGACCCGTGCAAGCACCGTGTTTGATCCGGGTTATGTTGATTATCTCCGCCCTGTTGGTGCTGATACAGTTGCGGATGCAGCTTGGGTTGATACCTTTGGTGAGTCTGGGTACCCTGCAAACCTTGTTCCTCAGTTTAAGTTTACTCTTGATGAGGTGTTTGTCACAACTGGATCCAACTACAACTTAACAAACCCAACCCTTCACATTGAAGACGCCGCGTTCATCCCCGGATGTTTTGTCAACGGAACATCTCTGACTGCTCAAAGTGCTGCCGGAGGTAACGCAAACTACGAGAACATCCTTGACGCTAAAATTAATCGTTTCACATCGCCTTTGTTCGGTGGATATGATGGAACAAATATTAAAGAGCGCGAGCCATTTGGAAACCATTTGTTGAGCAGCAAGACAGAGCAAAACTCTTATGAGTTCTATACTCTCCGACGCGCCATTCGCACGATTGCAGATCCCGAAACTATTTCCATGAACTTGGCTTCGGTTCCGGGTCTTACTAATGAAGAACTTACTAAGTATCTTATTGACGCCTGTGAAGCACGCGGTGATGCACTGGCTGTTATTGATGTCAAGGGAGGATTCATCCCTAGAGCCGAGTCTAAGAATCCATCAGAGTCTCGTAAGGGTGAGGTTGCAACTGTCATTTCACAAATGAAAGCTAGAAACCTTAATTCTTCATACGGTGCAGCTTACTATCCATTCGTCAAGGTTAGAGACGACCAGACTGGCACTATTGTTACAATGCCTCCTTCTGTTGTCGCACTTGGCGTTCTTGCTAACACAGAGCGCGCAGCCGATGTTTGGTTCGCTCCTGCTGGATTTAGCCGAGGCGGCTTATCTGTCGGCGCGGGTGGCCTGACTGTTACTGGCGTTGAAACCAAACTGACTTCGCGTAACCGAGACGATCTGTACGAGGTTAACATTAACCCGATTGCAAGCTTCCCATCTGAAGGCATCGTTGTCTTCGGACAAAAGACACTGCAAGCTACACCTTCTGCGCTTGATCGCATCAATGTCCGTCGCCTGTTGATCTTCCTCAAGAGAGGGATTTCAAGAATCGCAAGCTCTACCTTGTTCCAGCCTAATGTTCAGGCTACTTGGAATAGCTTCAAGTCTAGAGCAGACGAGTTCTTGGGCGATGTTCAGGTCCGATTTGGTTTGGATGAGTTTAGAGTCATTCTTGACGAAACCACCACTACACCTGATTTGGTTGATCGTAACATCTTGTATGCCAAGATCTTTGTCAAGCCCACTAGAGCTATTGAGTTCATTGCTATTGACTTCATCATTACACGGTCTGGCGCTTCTTTCGACGACTAAAAAACATTTGAGTACTATTTAAAATAGATAGGGAGATACTACAACATGGCAAATAACTTCTGGACTAATGCTCCGACCAAAGATCCAAAAAGAGGCTTTCGCTTCCGGGTTCAAATCCCCGGTATCGACCCGAACTACCTTTGGTATGCCAAGCAGGCTACAAAGCCTACGATTACTTTTGGTGAGGCATCGCACTCTTACTTGAACCATACCTACTATTGGCCCGGACGAGCAGAGTGGAATGAAGTTGATGTCACCCTTGTTGATCCTATTGAACCCGCACTTGCTGGTAATATGGCCGCTCTTGTAGAAGCCGCAGGGTACCAGATCCCAAGAAACTCTAATGACTTTAGCACTATGTCAAAAGCTAGCTCTATTGAGCCACTGGGCAAAATCATCATTGAACAAATTGATGAAGAAGGTAACAGCATTGAGACTTGGACCCTTAACAACGCTTGGGTTAAAGAATTAACTTGGGGTGAGTTGAGCTATGAAAGTGATGATTTAATTGAGTGTACTATTAAACTTCGTTATGATTGGGCAGCACTTACAGCCCTCTCTGATAATGGCCTTGGGCCTGCTGGGGGTCCATACTTCGCTGGCCCCTCTTCTTAATGCTATAGGGGGCGCGTATGCCTAAACCTCTCTCAGAGATAGATAATCAATTTTGGACTACATCCCCGTCTGTTGACCCGAAAGCTCAATGGAGGTGGCGTGTAACTATTCCTGCTCTAAGAGAAGTAGACACAAATCGTGGCCCCAAAGAGAGCCTCAATCAAATAAGTCATGCTTTTTATGCTAAATCTATTGAGAAACCAAGAATATCAATGGTGGACTTGGACAAGGATGCTTATATGTCGGCGGGGAATAAGGTTCTTCCAAATATAACCGGTGACCCAAAGTTTGATTTTGTTTCAATGACATTGATTGATACTGTTTACCCAAACACCACTAGGGCCTTGTTGAAATATTTAAGAAACAGTGGATTTCAAGATTCTCAATATGCTAAAAAAGCTGCTGTTATGGGTGGTCCCGGCCGAGCTTATTTGCATAGGTTTGACGGTAAATCATCAAATGTTATTATAGAACAATTAGATTCAAGAGGTTCCTTTCTAGAAAGATGGACTCTAGTAGACGCTTACCCAGCCGAGATTGATTTTGGAAAACTTGATTATTCATCCGACGCACTTGTAGAGATTTCAGTTCAATGGGGTTATAGAACATTTACAGTTGAGTTCCCAGAGATAGGAGGGGAGCCAGCAGATACATATTTTAAAGATTATCTACCGGGTCAAGCAAATATTTCTAGAGATACAGATGGCTCCATAGGGGAACAGCCAGAAGGGTTTAGAAACACAGAACAAGTTATAGAAGCACAAAGCAACAACCCGAACGCGCCAAAGCGTGCCAATGTCCCCCCGCACGGCCGAGACCCCGTAGACTAAAATAATAAATTAATTCTAATAAGAGGTAATAATGAGAGACAATAGCAAACGGTTTTCAGCAGGGGCAGATCCAGCCCCTGTCGTAGCCGATGAAGCAAAGCCATCCTTGGACTTTGCTACACCAACAGAGTTGGTGGACTTGCCATCAAAAGGCAGGTTTTATCCAGAAGGGCACCCCCTTCATAATCAAGAAACAATTGAAATCAAGTACATGACAGCCAGAGATGAGGATATCTTAACATCCCCATCACTTTTAAAAAAAGGTGTTGCAATTGACTATTTCCTTCGGAATGTGATTCGTAACCAAAGAATTAATGTTGATTCGCTTCTTTCTGGTGACAAGAACGCTATTCTGGTGGCCTCCAGAATTAACGGCTTCGGACCTGATTATACAACTAAGGTTACTTGTCCTGCTTGTGCGTCAGTGGCCGAGAACACTTTTGATTTATCAGAAGTGGATATCTACTATGGCGATGATTTGGGCGATCACAATATTGTTCCTACAGATAATGGAACATATATAATTAAGTTGCCAAGAACTGAACTGGAGGTTGAGGTTCGTTTGTTGACTAGTAAAGATGAAAACGAACTTGCGGCTAAAAACAGAAACAGCAAGAAGCGTTCTAATAGAGTTGAGACCATGTTGACAGACCAATTAAAAAAGGTTATTGTTTCTGTTAATGGTGTAGATGACATGCAAACCTTACATAAGGTGGTTGATAATTTGCCAGCCTTTGATTCTCGATATCTGCGTGCTGCCTATCTTAAGGTGGTTCCAAGTTTGGATATGACACAGGAGTTCTCCTGTTCATCGTGTGGATATGAGAAGGAGGTGGATATACCTTTAACGGTTGACTTTTTTTGGTCTAAGCAATGAGTACATTGCCGGGGTATATGAGGAATTCTTTCTCTTAAAGTATCACGGCAATTGGTCATTTATGGAGGCATATAGCCTCCCGATAACAATCCGTAGATGGTTTCTTCAGCGTCTTGTTAAGCAAGTTGAAAAAGAAAACGAACAAGCTGAAGAAGCAAAGAAAAAGTCAAAGGCTGGTAGGCGTTAAACCCTCCGGTCTTTTTGCTTTGAGAAACTATTTATATTGAGGAGAACTGTATAATGCTGGATATAAACGGAGATCTCTCAGAGGCAATTGATAACTTGGTGAATGAGCAAGAGCAAGGAACGATGAAATCCCCTGCTACTGGTGCTCGCTTTGTTGGAGGCCTCCGAGGACGCACACCAACAGCAGTCGGCCAGCAACGCGCTGCGTTGGGCGCAAACCTAAATAATCTATATGATGTTTTTGAAGACGATATTATTGAAGAAATATTTGGACTTATCAGGCTCTCTGTCATTGGAACTCAGATAAGTGGAGATGTGGGCCGTCGTTTATCTCCCGCTTTCTATGGCACCATGTTCCAAGAATTGTTGTCAACAGTAGACCTAGACACACAAACCGGCGAGATAAAAATAAAGAAGCCAGAAGAGTTACAAAACTATCTTAAAGACAAGACTGAAGATGTTCTCAAGATAATCAAGACTGGCAAAACTTATAAGAAAGCTGCTAAAGCTGTGACATCACCCGATGATGATCGCGAATCCCGAACCTCGCGAGAACTTAGGCGGAACACAATTCGTAGGAGGCTCGGTCTTCCAGACGACGCAGACTTGCCCCGGCGAGCAGAGCCCGAAATGTTTTCGGCAGTCGGTAAACTTAAACCCGGTCAGGGGCTTCCAAGAGCAACGAGTTTAGCTCAAAATTATGCCAGATATAAAAGACTTGGCGAAGGTCTTATGCCAAGCGAATTAAGAAGTAAAGATAGAGTTGCTTATGATATAGTTTCAGCTTATTTAAGAAAGAATTTAGATAAAGTCAACAAAGGTGTTCAAAAAGTTATGGACCAATTTGTTGAAGAATATTATAAAAAAACGGTTGATTTATTAGATAATGAACTTGAGCGTTTGACTTCACCAGAAGCCATGGCAGCAATCACCGAGGGTAAATTAGTTCAGACTATTATTGACTTTGATGAACTAAGATCTCAAAAAGTAAATGAAATCTTTTTGAAGCAACTTGGTGGTGTCATTGAACTTATTTTGGGTGCTATGTTTGATAATCGCCCACTGCCTATAGCCTTTAGAGGAAGAGATAAAGATATAGCAAGATTTGCAGATGCAATTGGTGGAGAGAAAAGATATATCGAAGCAGCCAGAAAATATGGTTTAGACCACCCAACAACTTATAAGAACAAAGCTAAACTCAATAACGCCATAAGAAAATTTGAAAAAGACACAGGCATTAAGTGGCCATTTAAATAGGAGGTTACTGAATGTCTACAGAGGAAAACAAGAAAAATCTAGATTTACTAAAAGAGTTGGCAGATCAGCTTGAAAAGAATAAGCGATCTAGAAAAGAAGAAATAGACAGCCTTGAAGAACAAATTGCTCTTGCTGAAGAATTAAAGGGCTTAGGCGACTCTCTTATTGGTATTGATATAGAGAGGCTTGAGGTAGAGAAAGAATATCTGCTGTTGAAGACGGAAGAAGACCGCCTAGCTAAGATCCGCGCTGAAGGCAGAGAACAAGAATACCAAGACGGTATACGAAAGCTAGCCCAAGACAGAATAGCCCTTGGCATTCGTGAAGATTCCACGGCAGCAACCGATAATCTTCTTAAAATTACTTTAGGAGTTAGCGATGCGTCCAAACTAATGGGCGAAAGGCTAATGAATCCTACTGCCGCATTCACAGGCATGATGGGATCTCTAAAAAAGTTAAATGTTCAAGCTATAGTCGGGTCCATCGCACAAAACTCGTTAGAGCTAGCCGTAGCACAAGACCGTGCAGTTGTTAGTTTTCGTGCTGCCACCGGAGCGTCTGGCGAACTAGATGATAATATCCGTGGTTTGGAGCGTTCTACACTTGAGGCAGGTGTGACAGCAGACGACGCGGCCGAAACAATTCAAAATCTTTTTGTTAATGTAACTGATTTTACTATGATGTCTCAACGCCAACAAGAGATACTTGGTGAAACAGTTGCAATACTAGATAAGCTTGGTGTATCAGCAGCAAACTCAACAAAGAACATTCAGTTTGCGATAAAAACCCTTGGCATGAGCACTAGCCAAGCGGAAAGACTACAAAGAGAATTGTTTACTTTCGCTCAGGAACTAGGTGTGTCTGCTGATCAGATAGCACAAGACTTTGGGCAACTAGGTCCACAGATCGCCGCTCTTGGCAGTGAAGGGGTTGGAGCATTTAAAGAGTTGGCCGCCCAAGCCAAGTCAACAGGCATTGCCATCGGTGATTTAATACAAATAACTGATCAATTTAATAAGTTTGATTCCGCCGCGCAAGCAGTTGGAAGATTAAATGCTTTGCTTGGTGGTCCTTTCCTTAACACGCTGGAACTTGTTAATGAAACTAATCCGGCAAGAAGAATGGAAATATTAAAAGGCGCCTTAGACGACGCTGCCGTATCATTTGATAACATGGATTTCTTCCAAAGAAAGGCTCTTGCAAGCGCAATGGGTCTTAACGAGGAACAACTGGCTCTATTATCACGCGGCTCTCTTGACAAAATTATGCCCACTCCTAAATCAGCCGCAGAGATAGAAGAACTAGCAGCACAAACAGCACAGTTTAATACAATTATGGAAGAATTAGGGCAAATAACAAGAAGTCTTGCTATTTCTTTTGGTCCGTTCATCGGTTTTCTTAAAGATTTTTTACAGTTTATCCAACCGGCTATCCCCTATATCACTGCCGCAGGCATTGCACTTGCAATAATGACGCTTCCATTAAGTAGTACAGCTATTGCGATTAGTGCGGTGATTGCAGGACTACTGGCCTTGACCAGTGCGTTTCACGATTTTAATGTCGGTACTTTTGTTGGATTTTCTCCATCAACAATGGATTCATTAACAAGCCTAAGACAAGGCTTTGCGGATTTAAAAGACGAGGCTGCTGATACTCCTGAACTGTTTACTAAAATAACAACAGAACAATCAATGATGTCTACTAGTGCCACACAAGCAGCTAACGCTTTAAACAGAACAACTGCCGCCGCAACAAATGCTGCTGCCACTGTTGCACCCGCAGTAACTGTACCCGCAGCGGCCCCAACAGGCCCACCACCAGTTATTAATGTAAACTTAAGTATTGATGGGCAACAGTTCTCAACCGTGGTAAATTCTGTGGAAGTATCTAAATATAATAGTGGGACCAAAAGCACAATGTATGATTCAATCATATCTATGATTGAACAAGGACTTGTAAAGGGGTAAACAATGACAACAGCAGCGCCATTAAAAATCAGACACCTTGCAACTGGATTATCAGCCCAATTTAGCAACTATTTTCTTACTGAGTTTCAAGATACAATTGATTCTACTTATAACAAAACTGCAACTTTTGGTAGGATGGACCCACTTGTTACTTTCCAAGGCGCTCAAAGGAAAATAGCATTAGCTATTGAAGTCCACCCTATAGACGATTTAGATCGCCAGCGGATTCAGAAAAGGATTAGAGATATGCAAAAAATGCAATATCCTATGTATGAGCAAGCTGGTAACGCTTTAACTATCTCTAGGCCTCCTTTGGTTGGGGTCACTCTTGGAAATTTGATCAGAGGTGGTGACGGCGCCGAACTTTTGTGCGCTATGGATGGTTTTGCTTTCACGCCTCGTACTGGTTTTACCCCTGAAGATTCACCATTTATTCGCTTTGGCGCAGGCGCAGGAGGAGAATCTTTGGTTACCACGAGCACCACCACCACCAACGGCTCGTCATACACCACACGAACCGGCGAGCTAGATGGCGGAAATGCAACAGAAGTAACTTTTAAGAAGTATTCACTAAGATTTGATCTTATACCTCTTCATCGCTTCCCCATGGGGTTTTCTATCGGACCAGAAGAAATATCAGACACAGAATTTCAAGGAAGGATAAACCCACCTAGATACTATGGAGGGCAAGCCGCCTCAATTCGTTTTCTTGGCGGTTTTTACTTTGGTCCCCACACACAAAAAATAGACTCAGCCGCTGAAGATCAGCCACCACCAAATGTTTTTAATACAGCCGGCGAAGATGAAGAAACAAGTATACATGTTATTGCAGCAGAAAGTTCAATTTTTGATTTGTAACAGGAGTAAATAACAGATGCCAAGACACGGAACAGAAGATGTCATTGTAAACAGAAGTGAGTTTTATGAAGAATTCTACGAAGCCAGAGGCCTTGATAGAATAATTCATTATAGATCTCCTGTATTCCCGCCAATGAACTCCAGCGTTGCTAAAGATTTTACCTCTGAAAGGTATATCTGGAAGCTTGGAGACAAATATTATAAAGTTGCTGAACAAGCGTATGGAAACCCTAAGTTGTGGTGGGCGATCGCTTGGTTCAATCAGAAGCCCACAGAAGGCAGTTTAAAACAAGGTGATGTAATTTATATTCCACGACCAGTTGGCAAACTTTTATCGTACATGAACACGGCTGATCTGTAGGAGTTATTATGAGTGGACCCATTAGCCCAGCCAATTTAACAAGCCATCATGCTACTGTACTCCAAGGCATTCAGGATCAGGTATCTTCAAGTCGTAACGGAGATTTTTACAATTTAGAGAATTCTGAAGTAGTAGATCCTAAGACCGGTCAAACTTATGGGGAGTTTGTCGCAGAACGCGAAGATAGCATTAGATATAGAGCAGGAGAAAAACTTCCCTTTAACGCCAATAAACCCCACGTTGAGAAGTTTTATGATTTAAACATACAATCTGAGGGTGGCACTCTGGAGACGCCGAACTATGGCGCAATACTTCAGAACCAACTTGGGCAGTATAATTTTCTTCTTCAACAATGTGCCGAAAACCCACCAAAACCCGGTACTCCCGAAGCTGCTGCATGCGCTACCGCTAGAACAGAATACGAGGCATTAAAAAGTGCAATTTCATCTCCATCGTTTTCTGATCTGGGTATATATGGAGTTGAAATACCGGGAGTTGAAACTGGTATCGACGAATTAGGTGAAAAAGGCGCCGCCATTGGTTTAGCAGGAGGCGATTTAGAACTTGAGAACGAAATTATTTCTGGAGAAACTCCAAAAGATACGGCTGAACGAGCCTTTGCTATAAGAAGTGCCATACAATGTTGGTTGTTATATAACATGGAGTCATTTGCAGATTTCCATAAATCTCTAGTTGACACAGATCCTACCGATTCATATATTATTGAACCGGGATATACATCAAGTAATTTAAAGCCAGATTCATCCTCTAATTTTAATTATAAGCAAAGAATATTGCTGACAAGCGATGAAACAGACGGTGCTTCTTTGCCCTCTAAATTTAGCATGAGGAAAGGCACTAAGGCCTTCAACATTATTCAGCCTCATGAATATGCTCAACTTATGCCATCAATGAGGATATTTAAAACTTATAAAGACGGGGGCACAGATCAAGTTGTTGAAATGGAATTTACTAACGATACAACACTTGATGGTATAGCTAGAGAACTAACTTTAGAGCGACCAATTAATGTTGGTGGCGCAGGTATGCCAGATAGTGTATATACAAGAGGTTCCGAAGTCGGTGTTAAGGCCTTTGAATGGACATATCTGGGAACAGATCCCTACACAGCTACAAAAGATATCGAAGCTACTTTAACATTGACTGCTCAAAGTTTTGCTGCGCTAGCAAAAACACGATATAGTCAAGTTTTAGGCTCAAAAGATAGAAAAGGATACCGTTATTTAGATTTAATTGTGCAGCCAGAATGTAGTGACGGCAACTATTCTCCTACCTGTTATGAGATACGGATTGATGTGGGGTATGCCGCACAACACGAGATCTCAACTATAATGTCCGAGGATCTTAAAGATAACATTGAAGCTCAGAAAGATATATTGTTTTTAACATTGACAGATCACACAGTCAACATAAACGATGATGGAACCCTTGACTTGGTTGTTAATTACAGAGGCCGTCTTGAAGGTATAATGAAGAGCAAAAAGATGAATATTCTTTTACCTGCCGGTGGTTATCTCGCTAATGAATTAAAGTTTGAAGTTGAGGGCGAACCCGGTGGCAAGATGTACAATATTGATCTTGCTGAAAATCTTGTCAAAAAGCTCCGAGCAAAAAAGAATCCAACCAGTGGAGATGAAAGAAGGATTAGTAATTTTGAGACTGCACTAACCAATATTAATGTTAGATTTAAGCAAGTTATTCATTCTTACATTATGGGGAGAATGTATGCATCAAATAAAGTGTACGAGTACGAAATACCCCCAGATGATTTAGCCAAGTTTAAACAGTTTAAAGCTGATCTTTCTGGAAAAGCTGTGCTCCCACCTAATGTTAGCTTCACAGATATTGACGCGAATGTAAAAGTATTGGGAAAAGCAGACGGCAATATTCCTATTAGAGTAGCTTTGGGGCAAACTAATCAGAGCACAACTGGAGTAGCCAATTCTGAAGATCAAGACGAGGTTGTTGAGAATGTAGATAGAGCAAACAATGAGATTGATCGTAGACAACTTACGACTCCAAATAAAGCAAAGTTTTTTTATTTAGGCGATTTATTAGGCATTGTTTTGGACCATGTTGTGGGCGATAACACAGTTGTTGGAGATATAGTTGTAAAATCTCTACAGGACACCGGCATATTCAAAAGATCTTTATCAGAAGGTATAACAGGGAGAGTAGGTTCGGCCGAAGACCTCGCAAAACATACAGGTTATGTAAACGCCCAAACATTAAGGAATGCCAAAGAAGTTAGAAAAGCTTTTGAAAATTTTAGAATGGTATTGGGAAATTTGGATTTGGACACCTCTAGAACGCCATCCTCTTCAACCCGTTCTAAGGTTAATTTAGCTGATGTTCCAATTTCAATTGACGCATATAATACATTTTTTATCAACTCTGTATTGGCTAAGGAGCGGACAAACTATCCATTTTTTGATTTTGTAGATGATTTATTGGTTGAATTTGTTATGGACCCAATTACAACTGCATGCTTCGGAGGATTATTTAATATAGATTTTATACCAAGAGTACAAAACTATGCAGTTCCCAATCTTATTGATTCAAAATATTTTGTAGAAGAGGATCTTACCGCCGCCGGTATCAGGTCTGGTAACTTTGCAATTCAAAAAATTAATTTAAATGAAGCTGATGAGAAAAACCCTGTATTTAATTACGATATGTCTTCTAGAAGCATTAAAAAGCTTCATGACTATGTTGTTGTAACTGGTGAGATTAATAATTTTGATAATCTTACTGGTGATGAAGCTGAAGATACAAAGAACGGAATCCTTCATTTACATTTTGGCAACGCGCTTGGCTTAGTCAAAAAATTTAACTTCTCAAAAACAGATCAAGAATATCTGCCCGAGGCTCGCTACGCTGAAGAGGGGAGTTTTATTTTCAACCAATTGGCAAATGTTTACGATGTGACCATTGAAATGATAGGAAACAACTTGTTTAGACCGGGCATGCATCTATACATTAATTCTGAGGCTATTGGTGCTGGAAAAACAAGTGAATTAGTCCAAGACGCAGATGGAGAGATTCTATATCGTTCGTGGTCTAACTTGATGGGGCTTGGCGGTTACCATTTAGTCACAGAAGTGTCTCATTATGTAGGTCCGGATGGTTTTAATACATCAGTCAAGGCCCGCTGGGTTTCATCAGGTAGATCTAAGAGTTCAACAATACCAACTGCTGCTGGACCCTAATAAACCTTTGTTAGGGACTATTTAAAGTATGGCTAAAATATACATTTATGGCAATAACGGCTTAAAAGCCAAAGAGATGTTCACCCAAAGGAACACTTATGATATATTTGCATTGTCTGCTCTGGATAAAGTCCAGAGGCCCCAACTTGAAACAAGGCAAATAAAAGACTTTATAAAAGATGAAAAAATGCTTATTGGCAGAGTAGATGCGCTTGGCAACCCTATTCTTCTTGATACTGGCTTGCTGAAAAGCTTTATTTCTACAGTGGGTGGCTCTCAAGGCGCCGCAGCAAATTTTGTTGTTGATTCCTTTGCTGATATGCAGAAAGAATTTAATCACGCTCTTAGGGTGGGCAAGATAGATACACAGTCAACCGCGTTGTCGGAATTGAAAGTTAAGAAAGCATACACTGATCCAAAAGATAGTTATTTAAAATATAGAGATACGCAGATTGAAGTGTTTAGACGCTTTGTGATGCGTAAAAACAGGATTGATAAAATAAAAGATTTTGATTCCTTTGTCCCGGTGTTTATGGATTTTGTTAACACATCAGCACCTGATTACCCACTAACTGAAACGATGTATATATTATCAAAGCGTAACTCAGTTCTAGCATCTGGTCTAGCAGTTGAAATATATGATGGAGACTATGGTGATGATGCTTCAAAGATAGACTTGTTTTATAACGATATCAATTTTGAATACTTAAAAAATCTTGCATACGGACATGGTTTTGTAATTGATAAACATATACCTTGGAGATTAATAGCCGATATGAATTCGCCTCAAATGAAGCCGTATATTGGAAATGCCATTGGCCTACCCGGAGATGAATTTGGAGCAAACGCCGCATTATTTTTAATGTTTAACCAACCGCATTATGATGGAATAAATAGTATTTCTGATTTAATGCTTAAATCATATAATAAAATTGCTAAACTGCGCCCAAGAACAATTAGAAAAATGTCATCTGCCACTGCTTCACCTGATTCTTCGACAACCGCGTTTAGAAAATGTGCATCCCGTACAATTATAAACCGAAGACTGGTTTCTTTAAGGGGAATATCTACATATCCAATGTCTTTTTGGCTTGATAAGTATGTTAGAATCCGTAATGCTGAAACAGGCCTAAAGTATGATGAGCCTACAATAAACATTATCGCCAGAAATGCATTTGATTTAAACAATTCGCTTGACAACTACACCGCGATGAGATATATTGGTACTAAGTTTGATAATGTAGAACATTTTGGTGGCTCTTTATTCCACGATATCGTCAGATTAGAGATGCGAGAAGATCCAAACGCAACTGGGAAATCAGTAGATGAAAGGGTGCAACGAAGTGTTCAGTCATCAAACTTTGTAGTATACTAATTATAGGTCCGTGGGGGACGAATGTATTTTCAGACGCTCGACGATAAGGGCGAATGTGTAGGAGTGTATAAAGATGGAAACCTGTATTTCGAGGACATCCCAAGTGGGTGTGTCCGGACGTGGAAATACGCCGAATATCTTGAAAAAGATGATGTGGACTACGGCAGTATTTTCTGCGGAAATCGGAGTCTTAATGACGCTTGTCCAGCTTTCCTGATCGACGATTGGGTTGCTGTTGAGGACAAACTAAAGGCTTATTATCGCTCGTTTGTGTTGGCCAAGGTCAATATGGACGAGAATTGTTTTTTTGACCTTGTTCCAAGGCCATTTTTGCTTGAATACTGCGAAATTCGCAACAAAATCACGCAATATGTCTTTGAAAACTACGAAAAACCGCAAAACTATGACTTTATGGTTGATTTGACCAAGGTATTGGCACGCATACGACACCAAAAGCTAAACATTGACGTATCATCCCTCTCTAATCAGGCTCATTTGGCCAAGTTTCGGAAGGCAATGAAGAAGTTTAGCCAGATTGACCCGTATTGCCGGTATAATATCAACGGAACCAAGACAGGTCGCTTAACGACCCAGAAGAACTCGTTCCCTGTTATGACAATGGACAAAGATTTTCGTTCTATCGTCAAGCCGACCAATGACTGGTTCGTTGAGCTAGATTTCAACGCCGCCGAGGTGCGAACACTTATGGCACTAGGAGGCTCTGAGGTGCCCTTAGAAGACATCCACGACTGGAATGTGCGTAACCTATTTAATGCGGGCGTCACACGCGAGGAGGCCAAGCAGAAGTTCTTTTCGTGGCTGTATGACGAGAATAAAACCAACCCAAGACTCTCCAAGTATTACGACCGAGACAAGGTGCGTGAAATGCACTGGGATGGGCAAGTTGTCAAGACTATGTTTGGCCGTGAGATTGAAGCAGACCGCAAACACGCCCTAAACTACATCATTCAGAGCACCACAGCAGATCTTGTGCTCCGTCAGGTTATCAAGGTCCACGAAATGCTGCGAGATATGAAGTCTTTCATTGCATTTACGATTCACGACAATATTGTGCTTGACATCGTGGACGAAGAGCGTTACATTATTCCTAAGTTGATTGAAAAGTTCTCTGACACTGATCTTGGCAAATATCTCGTAAACGTCAAGGCAGGCAAGAACTTTGGTGACTTAAGGACGTTAAATCTATGAATATTATCGGTTTAGGACAAGCAGGCTGCAACATCGCAGATGCACTAGCACAATACCCACAGTATAACATCTACAAGATTGATGTTGGCTTGGAAGGTAAGAAGTGTTTGAATATCAAACAACAATCTGGTCCCGAGGAGTATGAGGCCAATGCACCATCAATGAAAACTTTCTTCCGTAACATCAAGGGCGATACTCTTCTTGTTGTCGGAGGCTCAGGAAGTATTTCTGCTATGTCTCTTCGTATTATGGAGGCAATCAAAGATAAGTGCAAGATTGATTTGCTTTATATTCAGCCAGATAAGAGTCTCTTGACTGGAAAGCGCCAGATGCACGAAAAAGTAACATACAATGTGTTGCAAAACTATGCTCGTTCTGGTGCCATCAGCCGGATGTATCTTATTTCAAACCCACAGTTGGAGAACATTCTTGGTGATGTTCCGATTATGGGCTACTTTGATAAGTTGAACGAACTGATTGTTTCAACGATTCATATGATTAATGTTTTTAAGAATTCTACCCCTGTTCTAGGTGGGCTCCGTGAGCCTGCTGGGACACGACGAATTTGCACAGTTGGAATCTACGATATGGAAAAAGATGAAGAAAAGTTGTTTTTTTCGCTTGACACCATCCGTGAGACGTGCTATATTTATAGTGTTGGGGAAAGAAGACTGCGCGAAGATGGATCTCTTCACAAGACCATCGTCACGCAGATGAAGGGCAAGACAAATGATGAGACACCAAATGTCTCGTTTGGCGTCTTTCCCACCAACTACGAGACGGATTATGGGTATGTCATTGCTTATAGTCCCAATATACAAAACTAGTAGAACGGAAAATTTGCTGTTCTAACTTTATTAAGGAGAAAAAACAAAATGGCTATTGATCTAAACAAGATGCGTGCAAAACTGACTGCACTTCAAAACCGAGGCGAAAAGAAGGATTCTGCTTTTTGGCGTCCAGAGGATGGCGAACAAACGATTCGTATCGTCCCGACTGCTGATGGCGACCCCTTCAAGGAGTATTGGTTCCACTACAACTTGGGTAAGAACCCCGGTTTCCTGTCCCCGAAGCGTAACTTCGGTATTGACGACCCGCTGAACGATTTCGTTCGTCAGTTGTTCAAGGATGGAACAGAGGATTCTATCAAGATGGCGAAGAACCTTATGGCTCGTCAACGTTTCTTTGCTCCCGTGTTGGTTCGCGGTGAGGAAGAGAAGGGAGTCCGTATCTGGGGCTTTGGTAAGATGGCGTATCAGGAGTTGTTGAACCTTGTTCTCAACCCCGAGTATGGCGACATCACCGACGTTGAAACTGGCACCGACCTTGTTCTCAAGTATGGTAAGCCAGCAGGGGCACAGTTCCCACAGACAACGTTGACTCCACGACGCCGAACATCTCCACTTTGCGATGATGCACTTGGTGGACCAGAGAAGTGTGCGGAACTTCTCGAAAGCATTCCAGACTTTGACGGTCTGTTTCCGCGCAAAAGTCCAGAGGAAATCCAGACAATGCTCGATGAGTGGTTGGCTGGTGAAGATTCCGCTGGCGATGATGTTGTCAAGTACGACAACAATGGCACCACAACTTCGGTTGACAGTGCTTTTAACGAACTAATGAACGCATAAAGGAAAATATCAAAATGTTCAGTTTTATAAATCGTGATCACGTCTTCGGCGCGGTCTTTGGTGTGGCAGCACTCGCCGCTCTCTCTTTTGTCACTGGTTGTGGCGAGGAGAAGGCTGATGAGACCGCTGATACGGCAATCGTCGCCACTTCTACCACGGTCACTGAGACCACCACCGGAACCACGACTGGGACCACTGGAACTACCACGGGTACGACCACTGGCACCACGACTGGCACTGGCACCGGAACCACGACCGGAACTGGTACCACCACTGGTACTGGGACTGGAACGGGCACCGGAACTGGCACTGGTAGCTGATTCACGACCCACGGGGAGGCACAGGGATAACAGGTGCCTCATTTTTTAACTTTAAAGGAAATATTATGAGTGAACAAAAAACAAGCAACTTTATTACTATGGGCGCAGGCATTGCCATCGTATTCGCCTTGGTGAGTTGGTTCTCGGTCACATCTAACATTCCAGCAGAAACGGTTGCTGTGAATGAGACTGAGACGGAAGAAAAGGTTGTCCACGTCCACAGCACCGAAGCACCCGAAGAGGTTGCAGAGGAAGTTATCGTTGTAGCTGATGAACTCGTCGAGAAGGCACAGGAAGCGGCCATCCGCAACCAAGTCAATCAAGCGATGAAGAAGTCAGAAGACACGGACATTGCAGACGCGGAGTAAATCCCCCACCGCAGGAGGGCATGGGTTTACAGATGTCCTAACTTACCGCAGGGAGGCACGGGTTCAGAGGTGCCTTTATTCATTTATAAAAGGAGAATAAAATGAGTATTAAAGTATATGGAAATATTCCAAAAAAACAACTAGACACAATTAATAGTACAGCACATGTGACCGAAGTCCCTGTGGAGATAAATTCTTATAAGAATAGGAAAACAAACGCCAGTACGCTAAAGTCATACCTCAAGGCTCGCGGTGGTAAATTTGACCGAGGACTATGGCAACCACCATTGGTAGCAGAGCTTCCAGATAAAACACGATTTCTGTTTGATGGTGATCACCGAAGAGCTTTATGGCGCTGGGCATTCCCAAAACAAGAAACAATGCCAGCACAGATTGTTCCTGTGAAAAGCAGGTCTGAAATTAGTCGTCTTTTTGTCGCAATCAATAAGACAGCAAGAAAAGCTTTAAGTGCTAATGAGGTTTTTGTACATGAAGTTCTTGGCGGCGATGAGGAAGCCGGAAAGATTGCTAAACACCTAGAGGATTGTCAATTAAAAGTTAGTTTGGGGACAGGAGAACCCGGCTCGCACGCCGGCGATATCAAAGGACCAGAGGTTAGTATTGGAGGCTTTAAGCAAGCCATTAAAGAGTCTAACGCAACAGCCGTGAGAAGATCTTCTGAAACTATTCAATCTTTGTGGAAAGATGATACCGTGATTGGTATTGAATTTTTGCGAGGGCTTGCAAGTGTATATAAGCACACTCCTGCTTACGAAAAACACAAGACTTATCTTGAAGATTTCATCAGTAGTCGCAAAAGTGCGGATATTACCCAAAAGGAGGTTTCTGCTTCTTTCAAACAAGAAGGCGGAAATATTAACCACAAAATTGAAACTTGTGTTACTCTTGGATTACTGACAAAATTTAAGAGATGGTCTATTGCCAACAAATATATTTCTAAGAGCACTTTTAATAGAGATTATGGCTCTTACATTAAAAACTTAAAAGCCGAACTGGTTAATTAAGTTTGTAATCCGCAGGGAGGCATGGGTTTACAGATGCCTCAACATTTTAAATAAGGAAGATATTATGACTAGTACAGTACAAAGCGGTCAAACAGTCAGTGTCCACTATCGTGGCACTCTTGATGACGGCAGTGAGTTTGATAACTCACGAAATCGCGGACAAGCAATGGAAGTTCAAGTTGGTTCAGGCCAACTAATTGCAGGCTTTGATGCAGCCCTTTTGGGTATGACCGTGGGTGAGGTCAAAAATATCCACCTTGGAGCCGAGGAAGCATACGGGCCGGTTGATGAAGCCGCTGTCCAAGAAGTGCCTAAAACAATGTTCCCACCTAGTTTTGCTTTCAAGACAGGCGAAGTTGTGCAGGGTCAAGCGCCCACAGGTCAACCTCTAGTGGCGACTATTATGGAAGAAAAAGATGAAACCGTGGTGTTGGACTTTAACCATCCAATGGCCGGTAAAGATCTTAATTTTGAGATCGAAGTTATGAGTATTAATGAATAGGAGGGAGTAATGAGTTTATACGAGAAGATTAAGGCACTTGGTGTCGAAGATGATACAAAAGTTAATTTCAGCATTGAAGAGGGAGCAGAAGTTTTCCATTTTAATGAAACACACATCGAAACAGCGATGGGCGAAACTGGTTTTGCTTACACATTGGCAGAGGCTATCACAAGTGGCGTTCTCTACGAGAAAGGCAACGAGATCCTTGATGAAATGCGAGAGGAAGGCTTGCTTGACGAGTATGAGCGAGGCGACGAAGCGTTCACCGACTTTGTATCAGAAATCATTGAGGAAAATCACTGGAACTTTGGTTGGATTGAACATTCAACCGAGAAGTACGACCATAAGCGTGGTTACACTGAGCTTTCGGCTGAGTTTGATATTCCTCTTGCTGATCTAAAGAACGATCCCTATCCGCTTATTGGATGGAAGGCATCTGTTCAGACCCCTAACGGCTATTTGACGGTTGACCGATAATGGCTAGGGCAAAGAAGCAAAAGGCAGGAAGACTTTCTATCGCAGATATGCGAAAGATTGTTAATAAGAAAGCAGGTGAGGAGGTTGCCCACAACCTTTCGGGTACAAACCCGACCGAGGTCAAAGAGTGGATTCCAACTGGATCTAGATGGCTAAACTCTATCATCTGTCGCGGCAAGTATGCTGGTATTCCAATCGGTAAAATCAGCGAGATTGCTGGCCTTTCCGCTTCTGGTAAATCATATATGGCGGCTCAGATTGCAGGCAACGCCCAGAAAATGGGGATTGACGTTGTTTATTTTGACTCTGAGTCCGCTGTGGACCCAGACTTCTTGGCAAACGCTGGTTGTGACATTGATAACTTACTTTACATTCAAGCACAATCAGTTGAGTTTGTCTTAGAAACTATTGAAGAGCTTTTGGCAGGTAATGAAAACCGAATGCTCTTTATCTGGGATTCACTTGCGATGACGCCTGCTATTACTGACATCGAGGGCGATTTTAACCCTCTATCCAGTATGGCAGTCAAGCCTCGTATTCTTTCAAAGGGATTTGCTAAATTAACAGTCCCTATTGCAAACTCTCAATCAACCTTGCTGATTCTTAATCAGCTAAAAACGAACATTACAAGTAACATCGCGGAAGCGCGTCTGGAGCCTTATTTCACCCCCGGTGGAAAGGCCGCAATCTACGCCTATTCTCTTCGCATCTGGCTGACAGCGAGACGAGGTAAGGCTAGCTATCTATATGATGACAAAGGCTTCCGTGTTGGTACTGAGGTGAAAGCAAAGATTAAGAAGTCCCGTTTTGGGTCTGATGCGAGAGAATGTACATTTAAGATTATGTGGGCTGGCGATGATGTGAAGATTCAAGACCAAGAGTCTTGGTTGGAGGCGGTAAAGTCTTCCACTCAGATTAGCAACGCAGGTGCATGGTTTACACTGAAGCACGAAGATGGCTCAGAAGAAAAATTCCAAACAGCAACTTGGATGAAGAAACTCGAAGACGACAAGTTCAGAAACCGTATTCTACAGATTATGGAAGAAGAAGTTATCTTGAAGTTTGAGAAGAAAGAGGTTGACGCAAAAGAATTTTATGATATTGATGGAGAAGATGAATAAACTTTGTTTTTGGCCGTCTAATAAAGACAAGTAGCTTTTGGAGGGCTCATTATGAAGTTTATTTTTTCTTTTTTCGTTGCTTTGGGGATGATGTTTGGATTCGCACCCGAAGCAAAAGCACACACAGTTAGAACAACGGTAGTGCAAAAGGTATGTTCTGTCCAGAAACAGTATGTACCCGCTCACTATAATAGACGAGGACTTTGGGTCCGAGGGCACTTCAAAAATGTTACTTTTTGTAGAAACGTCCCACGCACCGTTGTTCGCAGAGTGCATCATCATAGGCACCATCGCCATAGGCACGGTGTAAGGTTCGTTTTCAAACTTTAATTTTTTTATCCTTGACTACACCCCCTGACGATGTTATACTATAACAGTCAGGGGGTTTTTTATGCAACGTGTAGTAGTTATTGACGCACTAAATATGTTTATTCGGAATTACATTGTTAATCCGATGATTTCAACCAACGGCAACCCAATCGGTGGGGCTGTTGGTTTTGTTAACTCGGTCAAGAAGTTGATGCGAGAGTCTAAGCCAGACCAAGTTATCATTTGTTGGGACGGCGCAGGAGGCTCACAGAAGCGTCGTCAGACCGTCAAAGAATACAAGAAGGGTAGGAAGCCTCTCCGTAAGAACTACGAGGTAGAGGGTATGTCAGAGCAGTCTGAGAAAGAGAATATGGTCTGGCAACAGCGCATCCTTATGGAAATGCTGAACGAGATGCCCATCATTCAACTTATGCTCGACCGTGTTGAGGCAGACGACATCATTTCTATGATCGCAGGCTCACCCAAGTATAAGGGTTGGCAAAAGGTTATTGTTTCATCAGACAAAGACTTTTTACAGTTGCTTGACGACGAGACTGTCCTTTATCGCCCCATCCAAAAGAAGGCGTGGACGAAGAACACAGTTATTGAGGAATACGGAATCTCGCCGGAAAATTTTGTTATTGCAAGAGCGATTGCCGGTGATAAGTCCGACAACCTCGCAGGAATCAAAGGTGCAGGCCTACCAACCATCGCAAAGCGCCTGCCTTTCCTTATTGACAACGAGATGCACACACTTAGTGAAGTTTACGACCATTGTGCCAACGCAGAGGGTAAACTTAAATTTCACGAAAGAATTGTAGAAGATTGGGATGTGGTAGAGACTAACTATAAAGTTATGAATCTTACACCGCCAAGCATCTCTGTCCAAGGGCGACGAAAAGTCAACTATGCCCTTGATAACTTTGAATTTGAGTTGAACGCAACCGAGCTAAAACGTGCGTCTGTCGAGCATGGCTTCGGTTCTTACGATTGGTCCGAGCTTATGGCGATGCTCCGAGGAATCGTAGAAAAAAATAAGATGATTGCTTGACAGCAGCCGCTTTATAGGCTATATTAATAATCCACGGGGGAGTTCACTTGGAAAACAACAAACCAAGTTTCAGTAAATTTGGTAAAGATTTTCAAGAGTCATTGTGTCAAATGATTCTTCAAGATCGGCCATTCGCAGACCAGATTATGGAGGTTCTAGACACTAACTTTCTAGAGCTTCACTATCTCCGTGTCTTCGTAAAGAAAATATTTGAGTATCGTGAGGAGTTTGGTGTTCATCCAACTTATCGTATTATGATCTCTGTTATTCGCGCAGAACTTGACGATGAAAATGCAGCAACTCAACAACAATTGAGAAATTATTTTGCTCGCATTCACAACGCCGAGGTAAGCGGTTCAGACTATATTAAGAAGATTTCTCTTGAATTTTGCCGTAAGCAAAAACTCAAAGAAGCGATGATTAAGTCTGTTCCGCTGCTTGAAAAGTCCTCTTTTGATGAAATTGCTAAGATTATTAACGATGCCATCAAATTGGGTGACCACTCCGACCACGGCTATGACTACCTAAAAGACTTCGAACGTCGCTTTGAAATCAAGGCCCGAAATCCTATTTCTCTGGGCTGGAACGACATCGACGGACTATGTAAAGGTGGACTCGGCAAGGGCGAGTTAGGCGTAGTTATCGCGCCAACGGGGGCAGGGAAGTCAATGGTGCTTGTACACTTGGGGGCAGAAGCCTTAAAGTTAGGGAAAACTGTTGTTCACTATACGCTTGAGTTGGCCGACACTGTTGTGGCGAGTCGTTATGATTCGTGCATCACTAAGATTCCCCTTGGTCAGTTACACTCTTTCAAAGAAGAGATTTATGAGCAGGTGCAAGACGTGGAGGGAACACTAATCGTGAAGGAGTATCCCACGAAGTCAGCATCTACGCGCTCATTAAAGACTCACTTAGAAAAACTAAAAATGCGGGATATCAATCCTGATATGGTGATTGTTGACTATGGCGATTTGTTGCGGCCAGTTTCTGCCCAAAAGGAGAAAAGAAACGAACTCGAATCTATTTATGAAGAGTTGCGAGGATTGGCAAAGGAATTTGACTGTTGCCTTTGGACCGCATCACAAACAAATAGGTCAGGACTAAATGCAGAAGTTATCACACTGGAATCTATATCAGAAGCCTTTAACAAGTGTTTCGTTGCTGACTTTATCTTTTCACTTTCGAGAACCGTAGAGGATAAGCAAGCCAACACAGGCCGTATTTTCGTCGCCAAGAACAGAAACGGTCCTGATGGTATTGTGTATCCAATATCTATGCATACCGCAAATGTTCAAATAGAAGTATTGCAGCAAACAGGCGAAGAAAAAGCAATGTTAACTGCGAAAGACCAAAGTGAAGTGTTAAAAGAAAAATATAAGAAATTTAGAGACAAACAAAAGAAAAAAGATTAGGGAGAAACCAAAATGGAGTTAGCGTCAGAGATTTTGTCGGACATCACTGTGCATATGAAGTATGCTCGCTATGTTGCGGATAAATATCGTAGGGAAACATACGAGGAGTTGGTGGATCGTAATAAAGCGATGCATATCAAGAAGTTCCCAGCAATGAAAGAAGAGATTGAGGCAGCATATAAGTTTGTGTATGAAAAGAAAGTTCTGCCTTCCATGAGATCAATGCAGTTTGGAGGTAAGCCGATTGAGGTTGCGCCAAACCGAGTGTTTAACTGTGCTTATATGCCTATTGATGATGTCCGTGCTTTTGGGGAAGCTATGTTTTTACTCCTCGGCGGCACAGGCGTGGGTTATTCAGTTCAAAAACATCACGTTGAACAGCTTCCTGCTATCCTAAAGCCAAACGGTAAGCGTACTTATCGCTATCTTGTCTCTGATTCCATCGAAGGTTGGGCTGATGCTGTTAAGGCTCTTATTGGCTCGTATTTCAAAGGTACATCCAAACTCCGTTTTGACTTCTCCGACATCCGTCCCAAAGGTGCCCGTTTAGTGACATCTGGCGGTAAAGCACCCGGACCACAGCCTCTTCGTGAGTGTCTTGTTAAACTACGCGGCGTTTTGGACACAAAAGAGAACGGCGACAAACTAAGTCCCATTGAGGTTCACGACATGGTGTGCCACATCGCTGATGCAGTGCTTGCAGGCGGCATCCGACGAGCAGCCCTCATCTCCCTATTCTCCGCAGACGATGATGAGATGATTGCTGCAAAGTCAGGAAACTGGTGGGAAATCAACCCGCAACGAGGCCGAGCAAACAACAGTATTGTTCTTATGCGACACATCGTAACCAAAGAGTTCTTTAATGATGTTTGGGAGCGTGTACGAGCAAGCGGAGCAGGAGAACCCGGTTTCTACTTTACTTTTGATAAAGACTGGGGAACCAACCCTTGCTGCGAGATCGCACTCCGTCCGTATCAGTTCTGTAACTTGACCGAGGTTAATGTTTCAAATGTGGACACACAGGAAGAGTATGAAGCCCGCGTTAAAGCAGCAGCCTTTATTGGCACACTCCAAGCTTCCTACACAGACTTTCACTATCTTCGTCCAGTATGGCAGCGCAATACAGAAAAAGATTCTCTTATCGGAGTTTCTATGACAGGTATTGCATCAGGTAATGTCTTGAAGTTAGATATGAAAGCAGGGGCAAAGGTTGTTAAAGAGGAAAACAAGCGTGTTGCTGAACTTCTTGGAATCAACCCCGCAGCCCGTACAACCTGCGTTAAGCCTGCTGGAACCACGTCTTTGACATTAGGGACATCATCAGGCATTCACGCTTGGCACAATGACTATTACATTCGTCGTATCCGAGTGGGTAAGAACGAGGCCATTTATCAGTATCTTGTAGAGAATCACCCAGAGTTGGTCGAAGACGAGTTTTTCCGTCCACACGATACAGCAGTGATCTCCGCACCACAGAAGGCACCAGAGGGATCCATAACACGCTCAGAAACAGCCTTAGAACTCCTTAATCGAGTTAAGAAGGTCAGCACAGAGTGGGTCAAAGGCGGTCATTGGAAAGGCCAAAATACTCACAATGTAAGTGCAACCGTCACTATCAAGGAAGACGAGTGGGACGAGGTTGGCGAGTGGATGTGGGAGAACCGTGCAACTTATAATGGACTATCTGTCCTTCCGCACTCTGACCACTCTTACAAGCAAGCACCGTTTGAGGACTGTGATGAAGAAACATACAACGAGATGTTGAAATCGCTATTATCTGTGGATCTCACTAACATTGTTGAGATGCAAGATGATACAGATCTTCAAGGCGAGTTGGCTTGTGCCGGCGGCGCTTGCGAAATCAAATAATCGCTTGACACGAACCTGTTTAGGTGTTATTATATAAAGGTGAGGTGAGTTATGAAATTTAACCACTTAGTGCCAAAGTTCGAGATGATGAGAAAGTGCAAAGGGGAGAAGCAACACTACTTCGTCCCCAGCGGGCACATCGAGGCTTCGATAGGCCACGTTGCAGTCAGGTTTGAGTGCAAACACTGTGGAAATCAGGCCACATCATTTTTAACTTTTGGCGAGTTCAAAACAAATGAAAGAATTATTAGAGATTATGTATATGGAGGCAATAAATGAAATTAGATCCTAAAAACAACTGGATTGAAGTTGAATTATCTTTCGATAAGAAAGAAGAGCAGGAGAGTTTGATTGCCCTGCCGGAAGACTATAAACCTGCTGAAAAGCCGTATAAGGCTGTTTCTATGAAGAGCGACCCACAGGGTGATTATAAGTACGGCGACATTCTTATTGTTCCAACGCATATTATCAGAGAAATCGAAGTTAGAGATAATAAGTTTTATCTTGTTGAGCGTAGCCACGTTATGGCAGTCGTAGAACCAGAATGAGCGATCCAAATGCGTATAGAACCAAGAGAGAGTGGATCTCAGCGACAGTGCCCTCATCAGAGCCTTTTCCAAGAGAAAAGGTAGATCACCCAGACCACTATGGTGGAGAAGAGAACCCTTACGAAGCCATCAAGATTATTGAGGCTTGGGATCTTAACTTTCACTTGGGAAATGTTATTAAGTATGTATCAAGGGCCGGAAAGAAGAATAAAGATACGATTGAAGATTTGAAGAAAGCAAGGTGGTATATCGACCGCCATATTCAGAACTTGGAGCAAAAATGAGAATAGCAGAATATATTTGGCTGGATGGGAATAGTCCAGCGCAACTTAGAAGTAAGACAAAGGTTTTGTCTGGTGACAGTGATTTAAACAACTTGCCTATCTGGGGTTTTGACGGTTCAAGTACAAAACAAGCCGTAGGTGATGCCTCTGATTGTGTTCTGCGGCCTGTAATGGCAACCGCCGATCCCATTCGTGGAGGTGACAACCTGCTTGTTTTCTGTGAGGTACTAAATGTAGATATGACGCCTCACACAACGAATACACGCCGGTCTTGTCAGGACATAGAAGCAGACTATGAAGATCAAGAGCCTTGGTTTGGTATTGAGCAAGAATATACTTTAATGCACAACTCACGTCCACTCGGCTTTCCCGCCAACGGATACCCAGCACCACAAGGACAATATTATTGCAGTGTGGGAGCCCCAAATGCATTTGGTAGAGAGATTGTAGAAGCTCACTTAACAGCTTGCCTGAAAATCGGACTTAAAATCTCTGGTGTTAATGCCGAGGTTATGCCCGGACAATGGGAGTTTCAGGTCGGCCCTTGCGGCCCAGTAGAAGTCTCAGACCACCTTTGGATGGCTCGTTACTTGTTGGAGCGCATCGCAGAGAGCTTTGGTGTAACTGTGTCTTATGCTGCCAAGCCAGTCAAGGGTGATTGGAATGGAGCAGGAGCACACACTAACTTCTCTACAAAAGCTATGCGAGAAGAAGAAGGTCACATTGAGAAAGCCTGTGAAGCACTAGGTAAGGAAGTGGAAGCGCACCTTGCTGGTTATGGCGATGGCATCGAGGAACGTCTCACGGGTGACCACGAAACTTGTTCTTACAAAGACTTTCGTTATGGAGCCTCTGACAGAGGTGCATCAATCCGCATTCCGTGGCAAGTTGCCAAGGAAGGAAAAGGATATATCGAAGATAGGCGACCTAATGCAAACATTGACCCTTATGTCGTATCAAGTTTAATCACAAACACTGTTTGTTCAGCATTGCGAGTAGCAAAATGAAAAACACTAAAAATAGGAGTATAGATGTCTATGGAGACGGAATTGGCCGTGTTGACCTCGTTCAGCACATGGGTACTGATCTCACTATCGTTAATAGTGCCCGCGTTAGCTTTGGCAAGCACAAGGAAAAGTTAGATGAGAAAGATGAGCGACTTATTAACTACTTGGTTAAGCACAAACACACCTCTACGTTTGAGCACAACGTTGTTACTTTACGTTTTGTGGTTCCTTTGTTTGTTCGTAGCCAGCATCACCGTCATCGGACTTGGAGTTATAATGAAATTAGTCGTCGCTACACTGATATAAACATTCAGTTCTATGAGCCGACTGAGTTTCGTACACAACACAAGTCTAACCGGCAGGCGAGTAATCCAGACGAGACAGCAGATCCGATGCTTTTCACACCAGTTGAAAAAACAAGTGAAGCAGTCAGGAAGCACCACGAAGAAAGTATGCGTCTTTTTGATAAGATGATTGAAGCAGGTGTCTGCCGTGAACAGGCCCGTGGAGTGTTGCCACAAAATATGTATACTGAGTATTATGGCACAGTAAATCTAAGTAACCTCTTGAAGTTTATTGACCTCCGCACACACGAAGGCGCTCAATGGGAGATCCAGAAGGTGGCAGAGGCCTGCTTAGATATTGTAGAAGACCTATGGCCAGTTGCAGTGAGTTCCTATCGGAAGGTCAAAAATGAAAAAGACTCTGTTTCTTAAAACGGAGTCAGGTATTGTGGTTGTTCCCAGACTTGAAAACTCTTCTTGGCTGGGTCGCTGGGCATACGACAGGTGGCTAAAAGCATACTTTAAAACAACAGTCCAAAAATCAGCCCCAAGAGGCTGGAAGATATTGAGTAAAATGTTTGAAGTCAAAACACTAATAGAAGAAGAAGGCAAATACAGGGTGGAAGATGAGTGATCCCGTCAAAGATTACATTAATAATGTCTTAGACGAGAAAAGACCCGAGTTTGGCGGTAAAAGAGTTTGCCCTTTCGCATCCCGTGAGCTAGAAACAAATAAACTGATGATAGCAGAGGTTGGCGATAAGAGTTTGATAGATTTAATAGATCAATTTAAAGGCTCTAAATATGACAGTGCTTTACTAATTATTAAAGACGATATTCCTGCTGACCAAACAAACGATTTCAAGATCTTTGTAAATAAACTTTTAGAAGCACGCGGATTGGGAGATCACAAAAACATTTGTTTTAATCCCAACGATCAGGCAACAGTTGACGGGTATAATCCAAGGTCATTAGCACCTTATTTTATGGTCAACATTGCCCCGAGAGAAATATTAAGTAAAGCAGCAAAGACACTTAGAAAAACAAACTATTACGATAGATTGCCAGATGAGTATCTATCTTTTCTAAAAATCAAAGAAAGACCAAAGAGTAAACGATGAGATTAGATGAGTTAGTATCCAAAATCAGAACATATACACCATTTGTAACACCAGAATACGAGTTGTACGTTGTAAATGGCCTGTATTGTAGGTTTGGTGCCAATACTCTGAGGCGGTACAATTTTAAGTTCCCAGAAGATGTTGACAAAGACAACGTTAAACTTGTTTACAGAACAACTTACTCAGGCAAACTACATTATTGGGATTACACTAACAACTATCCGGGCCACGTCAGGGAAGATAGCGATGTTCGTCCAATAACCAAAGATCAGGAGGCAGTTTTGGCCAAGATCTTAGAAGATTTTATTAACAGCGAGAGAGAATAATGTGGGAACTTTGGCAATGGGATGGCCGATATATCAAAGGCAAGAAACTAAAAAGATCTAAAACCAAGCAAACTGTTATGAAACACGCCGAAAAGCATATGGAATATGACAGGATTGTAAAGGGAAACAAAAAAGGTGAGTTTTTCTTTGAAGATGAAGAAGGCCGAGCCGTAGGTATGTTAATAGAGAAGCAAGATGCGAAAAAAACTAAGAAATGAGCTATTGGCTCTCGCAGTCATTAGAGAAGTTACAAGAATGGTTACAGGTACGGCGATTGCAGTAACCATAACACTTTTAGTGTTTAAATATTTAATTTGGAGTTAATATGTTAGGCGAAAGACCAGTATTTAAAATGTATGTAAGGGATGGGTGTCCATATTGTGACAAAGCCCGCGATTTTATTTTGAATGAAATGCAAATGTCGTTGCATACGATCAATATCACAAAAGATCCCCATATGCGAGAAATAATCACCGAAGACACAGGACAAAAGACGCTACCTGCTATTTTCCTTGGTGGGGTGTTCCTCGGTGGATGCGACGATATGATTAAGTCTTATGAGGATGGGGAATTAGAATTGATGGCTCTCCGCGAAGAGAACGCTATTCTTAAAGGCATTATTAAAAACGTTAGGAAGAGTGTAAATTGAAAGCCACACTTACCAAAGCGATTGTAGGTGGAGCAACGATAAGTTTTATTCCATCTGTAATCGTTGGTTGGTTAGCTAAAACCTTCCCGAGTATTGCCCCAGAGGAGTTACAGGTTGTATCTGACTTCTTTGGTTCGGGGATTGGTCCGCTACAACTGATAGTTTTTGCGATGATCGTTTTTGTTATTCCTCCAATCGAAGAAATACTGTTTCGTGGCTGGTTGTGGAAGATGTGCAAATGGAAGTTCAGCACCAATCAAACGTGGATTATTACTTCACTTATTTTCGCAGCAGTTCACGTTGAGCCACTACATATACTAGGGTTGCTTCCACTTAGTTTTTTCTTGGGTTGGTTACGAAAAGACGGCGGCGGTATTGAGTATTCAACAATCGCACACATGACAAATAACGCGGTGGCTTGTTTATTGATGATCATTTAGGGGACAAAATGAAGTTAGATAGACACATTTACGAAAAAAACCAAATCGTTATTGGCGGCTGTCTCTCTTCCCTCTTATACGCATACAAAAACAATCTACCAGTTATTTTCATCAGCCCAAAGCCTCCCTTTCGCTATGACAAGATAGAAAGCGAGTATGATTTAAGTTTTCTCGGCCTCGAACCATTTGAGATGTATTATCAGCGTCAAGTATGGGAGAGGCTATTGTTTTTGTTGGGATTATCAGGCAATCTACCACTTTCTAATAACGCAGCAGGCTTGCGGATTGTTGATAATCTATTAACAGTTACGACCGAGAACCACAGAGTTATCAAGTTCCAGTTTGATAAACTAATAATCTTTGATGACGAGGGGATCTCTGGTTTACCTATGATGTCAGGCCAAATAGCAGGTAAGAACAGAGTTATTGACTGGGTTAATGTTAGGAGTGGTTGTTCTCACCCACATAACGAACTAAACTCAAATGATGACTTTGTAAGCAAGATAATCTTTTATCCGTCCGACAGAAGCGACAACAAAAACCTAAAAGACTTAGTTTCTATCTCTTATCTCACTGACGAGCAACTACAAGACCACGACTACTCAGATACAATGGTCAGGTTTAAAGTTAAGAAAATGATGAAAGCGGTTGGTATCCGTGGCGCAAGAAATGGACGAGATGTCAAAAACCCCAATAAGTACAAGTATTATGCCGTTAGGGTTGAACCTGCCGAGAGGGTGGTTGAAAAAAACGTTAAAAGGTACTATGAGCCAGATGAAAGGTTTGAGTTCCGTTATGATGAAGTATTTGACCTTATAAAAGACCCCAAGAAACCGCCTAACTACTTAGGCATATTAAGCGAGATCCTATGACGACACACCTTGCCGGTATTGTTCCAGTTGTAACCAAACAAATGGATTTTCAGTTGGACTGGCACGACTGTCTGATGCCCATCGCACCCAACTTTTATGCTATTGAAAGGGCAGTTTTGGAGTGCGCTTACGCAGGTTGCAAAACCATCTGGATTATAGCGAACGACGACACAACACCACTCGTCAGACACCGTATCGGGGACTTTGTGCAAGACCCAGTATACTTAAAGCGCAAATCAAGGTTTCCGTCGCAACATAGGCAACAAATACCGGTGTTTTATGTCCCAATCGCGTCAAATCACAGTAACAAAGCCAACTGTATTTCTTGGTCTATCCTGTTTGGTGCCAAAACAGCACTTGAAGTAGGAAACACGATCAGCAAGTGGATCTCACCAAGCAAATACTATGTTTCTTTCCCATATTCCGTTTACCCAGCAGACATTTTAAGACCTGCGAGACAAGATATATCTAATCACGACTTCTTTTTGACATTTGACGGCAAATCTTTTAAAACTAATGATTTATTAGGGTTTACCTTTAATAACGAGCATATGGTAAAGATCTTGGATGTGTTTAGGGACACAGAGAACAGCTTTTTGTTAGGAGACAATCTGTCAAATGAAGAAGTTTTCTTTGAGAACAACTTTACGCTTGACAAAACGTTTGGTCGTGTTATAATGAATAAGGAGATGGGGCTAGAAGTTCCTTGGTACTATCCGATTGATAGTTGGAACGCTTATTGTAAATATCTGGGGTCCGAGGAGAAGGCGTTTATCCGCCATCCCGGCAGACTAGTTATGTCCTATCGAGAATTTAATCCAGTGGGGGTGAATGATGAGTAAGATTGCGTTTGTTGGTTTGCACGCACATAGTGTAGCCGGTTCTATTTTTGATGGGCTTGGTTATCCACAAGAGCATATGGACTTTGCCTATGAGAATGGTATGGATGCCCTTGCGCTGACAGACCACGGCAATATGAATGGTCTAGCGTGGCAGGTTCTACACGCCAAGAAGATGAAGGCTGCTGGCAAAAACTTCAAGCCTATCTTCGGCTGTGAAGCCTACTTTGTGCCGTCTATCGCAGAATGGCGTGAAGACTATGACAAGATTATGCAGGATAAGAAGGCAGCAAGAGCAGCCAAGAAGGAAGAAACATCCGGTGCAACGGTAGAAGACGAGAACGCATCTAAGAAAGCCGTTCGCAACATTCTAAACCGTCGCCGTCACTTGGTTCTTCTGGTTCAGAACCAGACTGGCCTAAACAACCTGTTTAAACTGATCTCTGAGTCGTATCAGCCAGAGAACTTTTATCGCTATCCCCGTATTGACTTTGATCTGCTGGAGAAGTATAACGAAGGCATTATTGCGTCCTCTGCTTGTCTTGGAGGCGTTTACGCCGGTTGTTATTGGGAGAACCGAGAGCAAGGTGAGAAAGCCGTCCTAGACGCTATGAGAATCGTTACCGAGCGTATGATTGACATCTTTGATGATCGTTGGTACGGTGAACTCCAATGGAATAACATCCCCGAGCAACACGAACTCAACAAGTACATCATCCAAGTGTGCAAAGAGTATAATGTCCAGATGATTTCAACGGCTGACTCGCACTATCCCAACCCTGATGCTTGGCGCGACCGTGAACTTTACAAGCGGCTTGGCTGGCTTGGTAAAGGTCGCCCATCGTGGGGTGGTGATGGTGAGTTGCCTATTGATGTGGATGAAATCGGCTATGAACTTTATCCTAAGAACGGCGATCAGATGTGGGAGTCTTACAAGAAGTATTCTAAGTCCTGCGATGTAGAGTATGATGACCAGCTAGTCTATGACTCACTCACGACTACACACTTTATCGCACACGAACGCATTGAATCGTTTATGCCCGATAACACAGTTCGTTTGCCTGACTTCGTGATTCCGGTTGGCGAGACAGCAGACTCAGCCCTTCGTAAGTTCTGTTTTGAAGGACTACGAGCCAAGAACCTGCACAATGACGATGAATACACAGATCGTCTGGAACACGAACTTTCGGTTATTGCAGACCGTGGTTTCTCTAAGTATTTCTTGACTATGAACGAGATTGCTACCATCACCAACGAAGTGATGCTCACAGGCCCCGGTCGTGGTTCTGCGGCTGGTTCTCTGGTCGCTTATGCACTGGACATTACGCAAGTTGATCCTCTCAAGTACGGACTTCAGTTTGCACGTTTCCTTCGTGCCGATGCGACAGACTATCCAGATATTGACTATGATGTAGCCGAGCCGATGGAGTTGAAAGAACTTCTAGTAGAGAAGTGGGGTAACGATGTTGTCGCTCCTATCTCTAACTGGAACACACTCCAGTTGAAGTCTCTTATCAAAGACATTTCTAAACTTTACGACATTCCTTTCCAAGAGGTTAACGCCGTTACTGGAAAAATGATGTTTGAAGCAACAGTTGCCGCGAAGAAAAAGCACGGCATCAAGGCTGGTGTTTATACGCCAACTTTCGAGGAGGTCAAAGAGTTTTCAACAACCCTGCAAGCCTTCCTTCGCAAGTACCCGAATGTTGCAACCCACGTTGACGCCCTTTATGGGCAAGTCCGCTCTTGTTCCCGTCACGCTGGTGGTGTGGTGATTGCAGAGGATTTGGACCGTCATATGCCCCTTATCTCTTCCAAGGATGTTCGTCAGACTCCTTGGTCCGAGGGGCAAAACGTCAGACACTTAGAGCCTATGGGCTTTATCAAGTTTGACCTTCTGGGACTCTCTACTCTCCGCATGATTGAAGGTGCCATCCGGCATGTTCTCAAGCGTTACGAGGGTATTGAGAATCCATCATTCAAGGATGTTATGAGTTACTATAATAGCAAACTCCATCCAGATGTCGTTGATTTCAACGACCAGAAGGTCTATAAATCGGTGTTCCAGAAAGGTAAGTGGGCTGGTGTATTCCAGTTTACAGAAACCGGAGCACAAAACCTATGTAAGCAGGTTCAGCCAACGAATCTTATTGATATCTCGGCTATTACCTCTATCTTCCGTCCCGGCCCTCTGTCAGCGAATGTTGACAAGGACTTCGTGAAGACACGCAGTAATCCCGGTATGGTGACTTATATCAACGAGATGCACCGTGAAGTAACGGAAGAAACAAATGGCTTCCTTATTTTCCAAGAGCAGATCGCTATGTTGGCTCACAAGCTAGGTAAAGACTTGACACTGGACGAGGGCAATATGCTCCGTAAAGTTCTGACAAAGAAAGGCACGGGTAAAGCAGCAAAAGTCAAGATGGCACTCCACGGCAAATTTATTACAGGCTGTGTTGAGAAGGGGATGAAGGAAGCAGAGGCCGAGCGCCTATGGCAGACCTTTGAATATTTCTCTGGTTATGGCTTTAACAAATCACACGCTGTATCGTACTCTATGATCTCGTTCCAGTGTGCGTGGCTACTAACTTACTATCCAGAGTGCTGGATGGCAGCGTTCCTTGATAAAGAGCCTGAAACTCGTAAAGAGAAGGCTATCGGTATTGCCAAGCAGTTTGGTTTTGAAATTGAGCCGCTAAACATCAATACTTCTGGCCGTGTCTGGGAGATCAGTCAAGATGGCAAGCGACTAATCCAGCCGCTTACTTCAATCAAGGGTCTGGGCGATTCAGCAATTGACCAAGTGTTTGTGGGCCGTCCGTTCCATTCTATTGAAGATTTTATTTTCAACGAAGAGATGCGATACTCCAAACTTAACAAGAAGTCGCTTGATGTTCTGGTCAGGTCTGGAACCCTGTCTCCGCTGATGGATAATCGGTTTACAGGACTGAAACACTTCTGGTCAGCAGTGGCAGTGGATAGGCCACGAAAGCCAAAGAACCTCGAAGAGAACATTGAGTTGTATGCTCCCGAAGGAGACTTCTCCGAGGAAGAAAAGATTCAATCTCTTGTTGATCTTACGGGCCAGTTTCCGCTTGACCGAGTTGTCAAGGAAGAAGTTATGGAGAAGTTGAACGCAATGGCGATCCCTCCAATCTCCGAGTATGATCCCGACCTACAAGTTGTGTGGCTTATCCCTCGTAAGATTATCCCGAAGAAGACCAAGAACGGCAAGGACTATTTGATTGTTGAGGCGACTGATTCTAACTCTTCTAATGTTCGCATCCGTTGTTGGGGTGTTGATTTAAATGGTGGCGACCATATTCAAACAAATAAATTGTATATGATTCGTCCCAATTATAGTATGGAATGGGGATTCTCTACCCGAGGCAGAGCATATAAAACGTGGAAGGCACTTGCATAGTGCTCCGAAGTGTGTTATAATAAATATACAAAAGGGGGGAGAATGAATCTCGGTTACGCTTGTATCAATATGTCTCTATCTGGCTTGCCCAAGTCAAAGAGGATTACCACTAACAGAAGTATGATTAAGAGGACGTTCAAGCAGAAAGGTATTGCCTATGCTTCTGAACTGGGTCTACTCAACTGTAAAGATCTATACAAGGTTCTTGAATGGAACTTAGCCAACGGCTTCTCGTTCTTTCGGTTGTCATCAGACATTTTTCCGTGGTCATCCGAGTATCGCTTGGAAGAGATGCCAGACTATCAAGAAATCAAAGCAGTGCTCAAGAAGTGTGGCGACTTTGCTAAACAACACGGTATGCGTATTACAACACATCCCGGCCCATTCAATGTTCTTGGTTCTCCTAATCCTAATGTTGTAACCAAGACCATTAAGGAACTAAACACACATTCAGAAGTGTTTGACCTGATGGGACTGCCAGCAACACCGTGGGCTAAGATCAACATCCACGTTGGCGGCACATACGGCGGTGACTTTGAAGGCACAGCCAAGCGTTGGTGCGAGAACTTCTATCGTCTGGACGAGAACACACAGAAGCGATTGACCGTTGAGAACGACGACAAAGCATCAATGTGGTCCACCAAGCACCTGTTTGATTACATTCATTCAGAGATTGGCATCCCTATCGTGTTCGACTATCACCATCATCGTTTCTGTACTGGTGGGCAAACCGAGAAAGAAGCACTGGAACTGGCGATGAGCACTTGGCCAGATGGTATCACACCCGTTGTCCATTATTCACAATCCCGTGCCGAGGAGCACAACGATCCTAAGATTCGCCCACAAGCACATTCGGATTCCTACTGGGCCTTTCCGAATCTCTATGGGCACACACTACACATTATGTGTGAGTGCAAACACAAAGAGTTGGGCGTCTATGCCCTGCGAGAACTTCTAAACCGTGCAGCAGCGTGAGGATAAGATGAGCGAGTTGAAAGTAGATGTAATCGTTGGATTGCAGTCAGGAGACGAAGGAAAAGGTAAGATTACCCATCACCTTCTTAAATCAGGGAAGTATACACACTGCGTTCGTTATAACGGCGGTGGTAATGCGGGACACACTATCTACCACAACGGTAAGAAGTTTGTGACCCATTATATCCCAGCAGGCGTATTCTTTGGTATTAAGTCTATTATCGGCCCCGGCTGTGTGGTAAACATTAATAAGTTCTTTCAAGAGATCCGATATTTGAATAACAATGGTATAAAAACAGATGGCCTTGTTTACATAGCGGACAACGCGCACATCACTATGGAAAAGCACGTCAAGGAAGATTCAAAAGACGAAGAGATCGGCACAACCAGAACAGGCAACGGCCCGACCTACCGCGACAAGTATTACCGTAAAGGATACAGGGTCCAGCAGTTTGATATTTTGTATCCTTATGCTATTGACTTTTATGAAGAGTTCCACGAACGTGAGGAAGACATTCACGCATTATTTGAAGGAGCGCAAGGTTTTGAACTGGACATTGACTGGGGAGACTACCCCTACGTCACATCCAGCCATTGTACCACAGCAGGCGCACTTCTAAACGGTATTCCACCACAAGCACTAGATAGGGTTTGGGGTGTCGCAAAGGCATACGAAACTTATGTTGGGACAAAAGAGTTTGAACCTAAAGAAGAAGTTTTCTCAACTCTCAGGGATCTAGGCTCAGAATACGGTGCGACAACAGGACGACCAAGACAATGTAACTGGATGGACATTGGCCGATTGAAGCGAGCATCAAACATTAATGGTGTCCAATCTTTGGTTATTAATAAGATGGACATCCTTAGAGAACTAGGTCAGTGGACTTTGCGTAATGGTAATATTACTGTATCGTTTGAGTCAGAGAAAGATTTTAAAGATTATATTGTTGAGCAACTGCCCAATGTGGAAATCTATTTCTCAGGTTCGCCGCACGGTTTCAGCAGTACAGCCTACAACAAAGACAAGGCAGTCGCATAAATTTTATTTTTATGCTTGACGTGAGCACCAACAGGTGTTATAATATATAAGTAAAGAGGAGAGAGGAATGATTCCGACCGAAGGAAAAGTGCTAGTAGATTTTTATGCTGATTGGTGTGGCCCGTGTAAGGTGATGAGCCGAGAGGGTGGTACACTAGACGCATTTCAACAGATCTCAGACGTACCACTAGTAAAGATTAATGTGGACCAAGAACGAGAGATCGCCACAAAGTATGATGTGCGAGGGATCCCCTGCTTTATCTACTTTGAAGACGGTATTGCCAAAGCGCGAGCAACAGGTGTGCACTCCCTACAACAACTCAAGAACTTAACAAAATAAATAACTGTGGAGGTTAGTATGTTTGGTAACGAAAGTGCCATTGTTGAACAAGTCCGTGATGAAAAGACGGAAAAGATGATTGATTACATTAAGAGTTTGAAAGCTATTGAAGATGCTATTGAACCTTATGCCGAGCAAAAGCGTGAACTTCGCAAGGAGTTTAAGGAGCAAGGTTGGCTTACAGCGGACGAGATTTCAATGACTGTTAAGGCTTATCGGATGATGAAGAACGATGTGGATATTGACCAGTTCGTATCTGTGTTTGATTCTCTGTCTAACGCCGCCCGAGGTGGAGCGTGATTTTAGAGTATTACTCAATGCCTCACGCCAAGCACAAGCCCGTCCGAGCTAATCCTTCGGACGCAGGCTTGGACTTAAAGTATAACCCAGATGTTGGCTCGCAGCCGGTTAGTATTGAGCCGGGGCAAAGTATGATTTTGGGAACAGGTCTGAAGTTTGGTGTGCCGCACGGATACATGATTCAGATTATGAACCGAAGCGGAAACGCTGCTAAGAAACAACTTATGGTTGGGGCCTGCGTGGTAGACTCTGGATACAATGGAGAGGTATTTGTAAATCTTCATAACATCGGCTCAGAGCCACAAACTATCAATCCCGGCGATAAGATCGCACAAGCAGTAGTAATCCCCGTTGTACCTGTAAGGTTCTTGGAGACAAAGAATGACAACCTCTATGACTGGAGCCCTATTACTATTAGTGGGCGTGGGGATGGTGCTCTCGGCTCTACTGGAGACTGATGATGAGTAGACGGGGCAGTTACGCTGTTGAGTTCGCATTGATCTTCCCGATCTTTCTATTTCTTATCTTTGGGGGTATTGAACTTCTTTGGTATTCAATAGAAACAGGCAAGGTCACTTCGGCGCTGACAGCAGGTTGCAGAGGTGGAGCGGCGACAGGCATTAACATCTTTACCGATCCCTTTGCCCGTGCTGGTGAATACATCAACGAAACTGTATCCAGAAACAGTAGATTTAATTGTGGAGCCGGTGACTGTTTTATTGTTATTTCAGAATCCGACTTATCAACACCAGATGTATTGTGGATGGATTGCAGAGTAGAGGTGGATTATACTTCACTAACTAACTTTGTCCCCGGACTACCTACTCTTATCGTGGCTACATCGTCACAACCAATCACCAGACCTTTAGAGGAAGAAGATGAATAGAGAACAACGCCGAGCCGCTGAGAAGCAGGCCAAGAAAGATGGTAGTGGAGAAGTGCAGGAGAAAGTTGCGCTTTTTGGCAAACTAGGAGATGAATGTCTTGCTTGCTCTAAGCCTTTCGATAAGAAGAATAAAGAAATGGTTATGTCTTGGCAGGTGATTGTTCACGAAAAAGAAGAAAAAGTTAATCTTTATTGCCCCGATTGTTGGAATAAGGCTCAAGAAGTAATACATAGTTTCATTGAGCATATTGAAAACAAGAACGGGGGTGAGGAATGATGGCCTATATGGAAAAGCATAGAGTGGCACTTAGTTTTGACGACGTGCTACTTGAACCAAAGTATTCAGAGGTTATGTCACGCAAAGAAATAGAGATTAAACAAAGGCTTAAAAATGTTAGATCTGAACCATTCACGCTTCCTATTATTGCAAGCCCAATGGACACAATCTCAGAAGTAGATATGGCCCGCGCCGCATCCGATTGTGGAGGTGTGGCTATTATTCACCGTTATAATTCTATTGAAGAACAAGCCGCAATGGTTATGGATGTTATTAATACAGGCCATACAGTAGGCGCAGCAATCGGTGTTGGAGACGACTTTATAAAGAGAGCAGAGGCCCTCGTCCGTGTCGGCGTTAGTTTTCTTTGTATTGACGTAGCTCATGGTCATCACGCCAAAGTTCGCTATGCACTACAAGTATTAAAGAATACGTTTGGCGATGAAGTTCATCTTATGGCTGGCAATGTAGCAACACTGCAAGCCTTTAATGATTTAGCCGACTGGGGCGCTGACTCTATCCGCGTGGGTATCGGAGGAGGTTCTATTTGTTCCACCCGCATCCAGACAGGGCACGGTATGCCAACTTTGCAGTCAGTTATGGACTGTGCCCAGTCAGACAGAGATGCAACACTTATTGCAGACGGAGGTATCCGAACCAGTGGCGACATTGTAAAAGCACTGGCCGCAGGAGCAGACTTTGTAATGTTAGGCTCCCTCTTGGCGGGAACAGACGAAACTCCCGGTGCAGTCATCAACACAAAGAGCGGTAGAGAGAAGATCTACCGAGGTATGGCAAGCAAAGAAGCGCAACGAAACTGGCGTAATAGAGTTTCATCCATTGAAGGCGTGTCACACACAGTGCCACTAAAGGGGCCAGTAGCAGATGTTTTGGGAGAGTTACGAACCGGTATTACAAGCGGCATTTCTTATTCTGGTGCTACTTGTGTTAAATCACTTCAGTCCAGAGCGACCTTTGTACGACAAACACAATCAGGACAGGTAGAAAGCTCTACCCACATTAAGAGAATCTAATGAGTGAACCTAAGTACGGCACGATGAATAAGAAAGTCGTATTCTACGACTCAGATAAACGTTTTGCAGAGTTAAAGATACGATTACAGCACGACGGCATCTCACAAGCCCAGTTCTTTCGTGGCATTGTAACAGGCTATTTAATGCAGGATGGAGACGTATTATCTTACGTCGATAAACTAAAAGCATCAAAAAACATAGGCAACCGAACCAAAAAGAGTATAAAAGAAGAAAGAGAACTAATTAATACTGGAAAAGAGCAATTGGATAAGTTGGCTCTTGGTGATGAAGAGATAGAGAACATTTTCGACATTCTTGAAAAGCAAAACCCAGACCTTTAAGGTGCTTTTCTAAAAGTTAGTTACTATTTATTATACAATCTACTACAGGAGATTTTTTTATTATGAGCAAGAAAACACTTTTGAATGAAGCTACCGTGCGTCAGTTTATGAAATACGCTAACATCGGCGGTCTGGCACAAGGCTTTATCAATGAAACATATAAAATGGAAGAAGAGCTTGACGAGGCTGCTCACGATGAAGGTCGTGAAGATAAGCTAGAAGAAGCCGAGCTTGATGAAGGTCGTCACGACGAAGGCCGCGAAGACAAGATGGAAGAGGCCGCACACGAAGAGGCTATGCACGACGAAGGTCGCGGCGTACCACCTATGGAAGAGGCTGCACACGAAATGGAAGAAGCTGCTCACGAAGACGAAGCAGACTTGGATCTTGATGCTGATGAAGCCGAAGTTGAAGATACTTCCGAGGCTTCCGTTGAGGCTCTTGTTGACGCTCTCGCAGACACTATCACCCGCGTGACTGGCGTTGAGGTGAGTGCTGCTGACGATGCTCCTCCGATCGACGATGCTCCAGACCTCGAAGCAGACGCCGACCTTGATTTGGACGCCGCTGCTGCCGACGAAGAAGAAGCCGCAGACGATCTCCTCGACGAAGAAGAGATGATCGAAGAAACGGTTCGCAGAGTAACCAAGAGAATCGCTGCTGCTAAGAAGCGCGATCAATTGGCTGAGACAATCACTAGCCGCATTATGGAAAGACTCGCGAGCAAGAAGTGATTTTAAAACTGTAGTAGATTGAAGGCCACGGTGGGTTATCTTACCGTGGCCTTTATTTTGAGGCATCGATGGATTGGTTAATATTATTTATTGGTTTTTTTAGTGGCGTGTTAGTGCATCGCGTGTTATCTTCTTTTATGGAGTTGGGACAGACAGGTCTGTATGTTAGAGAGGCCGAAAAGAACGCTCTTGTAATGCTGGCGACCGTAGCGGAGTCAGTTGCATACATACAAAGCATCAAATACCGCGTCATGGAAGAGATGGAAGTCCCAGACCATACTATAAAGTTAACAAAGAATGTTGACGATTATAACTTTACTGCTTGGAAAAACGCAGCAGTTAGTAATCTACTTGCAGCATACCCAGAGAAATACAGAAACATGGCTAGATATGTGGACTGGAAGACTGGGATGAAAATGTTAAATCAAATCTACAAGAAAGGACAAAAGTAATGAGCAGGGTTAAGAAGTTAGAAGACGAAAAGCCTGATACCGAAAAGGAAAGCACAGATGATGCGCTATCCAAGATTTTAATGCTGGGCGCTGGCTCGCAGGAGCCAGAACTTCGCACCATGACACTTATTGGGGATATTAGCGAGGAGATAAGCAAAGATATTTTATCTGCCCTCTGGTATCTTAAACACTCAGCCAAAACACAAGAGTTGGCAAACCCAGAAGATCCCGAGTGTGAGGAGCTGGTGGATGTTGTTTTGCCCATTGAGATTATCGTATCTACAAACGGCGGCAACGCAGACGATATGTTTGCTATCTATGACGCTATGCGATACATCAAAGAGGAAGTTGAGATTGAAACTTTCGGTTTGGGCAAGGTTATGTCAGCCGGGACTCTTATTCTCGCTGCTGGTACAAAGGGCAAGCGTAAAATTGGCAGGCATTGTCGTGTTATGATCCACTCCGTTATCGGTGGTTCAGTGGGGCCTATGCACCAGTTGGACAACGAGATGAAAGAAGTCAAGGCTATTCAGGAGGCTTATATCAAAGCCATCTGCGAAGAAACTAACTTGACCGAGCGTAAACTACGCTCCCTTCTTAAAAAGAAAGTTAATATTTATCTCACAGCAGAAGAGGCTGTTGAGCACGGCTTTGCCGACATAATTGTATAGGAGATTAAAGTATGAAAATCGCAGATAAGGGCTGGATTGTATTAGACAAACGATCCTCATTAACCAAGATCGCACAGGACCAAAACCTTCCTTGTTGCACACTTTGTGCAATGTGGTGTTTGGATGTGGCTGACGGAGTTAACGAAATCTCTGTTACGCGCTACGCAGGCCAAGATACGGCGTGGTGGAAGATGGCCAATGTTTATGAGTGGACTGATCCTTGGAGCGCACTTACAGCAATCCAGCATAAGCTAGGTGGGACCATTGCTTATTGCGCTGATGTTGAAGACCTCGCACCACCACTAACTCCCGGTCGTTGGCACATTATCCAGAGATGGAGCAGGTTAGAGCTTAACGATGAGGAACTAATGGAAGATGATGAAGTAGTAAATGGCTCATACGGTCACACTTATCTTGCTTATGCCGACGAAAACGAAGAAGGTAAAGTAACTATCGTCCAGAGCAGTATCAAGAAAGGATACCGTATTAACACTGGAACTTGGGAAGGCAGCGCAGGACTTAAAGGTTTTTCTGTGGGTGTCCTAACTTTACCTGCATAAAATACTATTTATTGTATTATAGGAGCCTTTATGATGAGCACCAACTGGGATTTATTGATTGAGAACCATTTTAACAAGAAAGGAAACGAAGAAGAAAAATTATCTTTGGACCTTTTGATGGAGTCTATTGGGGAAGTTTTAGCAGAGATGCCAGCCCCAGATGATTACTTACTGACCGAGAGAATGGGTACTCAAACCCTGACTTTCAGTTCTATTCCTGAGATCCCCGTCTCGGAGATCGGCTGGTCCGCAATGGAAACCAGAGAAGGCGTGGAAGTGCCCTCCGAACAGCGCAGCCAGTTAGCCCAGTTTTTATCTGGCATTGCTCCCGGTGCAGATCTTCCTGTTAAAATCGCAGATCTATCCGAGTTTTATCGTATGGATGATGAGATGATGCGTAGCCTTGAAACTGGCAATATGAAAGAGAATATTGGAAAAGCAATGTCTTACCTAGTTTTCTTCAAGACACTCACCCAGATCCTAACTCAGTTTAACGCATCCTCCGCAGGCTTCTCTTTTGAATCTTTCTTGGGTGTCTTGCTAGGTGGTAAACAGGTTCCAACCGGCGAAGGCACAATTGCAGACTTGACCGATGAAAACGGCGTACCTATCAGCTTGAAGCTTTATAGAGAGGGATCACTTGAAGTTGGTGGGTCATTTACTGATTTGTCCCGAGACTTGAGAAAGAGTGAATACAAAAACACAATGCAATATATTGTTGTTACAAAGAATCTTTCTGGTGGTGCAGGCGAACAAGAAGGTACTCTAAATTGGTACAGGTTCAACTTTAACCTCAGCAATGTTTATAACATCATCGCCAACTCAAGTAAAGAATCACGCAAAAACATTCTTCTTCCAAAAGTATTTATTGAGTCAAACGGTCAGAGTGTTGAAGGAGTGCCCGAAAAGGGCGCAAGTATGCCCAGTGCAGAAGAAATGGAGAACCAATTCTTTGAAATCTTATCTGGTATCGTTTCAGACAATGAAGAACTCGCCGCGATTGATCTTGAGGGACTGAAGCAATCTATGGATTTTGCCAAGAACGATCAGTTGTTTGGTGGCAAGAAAATACGCGGCAAGGACGGTATGAAGGTAGCCCCTGTTATACAGGTTTTAAGAGCCTCGGTTTTCAAAGATAGTGATCTAAACAATGCTGAAGTTAAACAAACTGCTATTTATAAAGCCATTTCCCAAGCTAGCAATGCATTGCTTAATCGCTACAAGCGTGACGCACAAACTAAAAGACGACAAGCCACTCTAAACGAAATGTATTTTTATGATGGCTTGAATGAGAAAGAACTTATTGAACGATCCCGAGTCTTTTATAATAGTGCCTCACCCGAAGTTAAACTAAAGGCGTTGGCTGTAGCATATGGTTTCATTTCCAATGGACACTTTAACTTGGCACAAGGTATGGTTCTCAATGTTGCCAAACTCGCAGGAGATCAAGCAGGAGACTTATTCCCCGGCGATCAGTCACAAGTTGGTATCGGCCAGTTGGAGATCGGAGCATCTAATGTCCAGCAAGTGCTTAATAAGATCGGCGCTCTGTTAAATCAAAACATCTTTGAGATTTTTGAAAACCTTAAACTTTTGACTACAAACATTCAAGGTTACTTTGCTGGTGGTTTGCAAGATAATACAAAAGCCACGACAGCGATTACTGCCGCTGAAACCATTGAAACCAAGACGGCAGACATCGCAGACACAGAATAAGTTTAAATAACCACTTGACAAGCAAGTGTAGGGTGGTTATAATATAAGAGACAACAGAGAGGTGTGTATTGTCCAAGAGTTATGACGCGGGATCTTCGTTAAGTCAGAAGATCATCGCTGGTGTTGATAAACTTGCTGATAATGTTGCTTCAACGCTTGGCCCCCGTGGGCGTAATGTAATCATTAAACAAGCAGGAAAGCGACCTATCATTACAAAAGATGGTGTGACCGTTGCAGAGTTTGTGGACCTCGATGATCCCTTTGAGGATGTCGGAGCACAGATTATTAAGCAGGCTTCACGCCAGACTAACACGGTTGCCGGTGATGGCACCACAACCGCTACAGTGCTCGCCAGAGCCATCCTACACGGCGCACAACGCCACATTGTGGCTGGCGCATCACCTATTGATGTGAAGCGCGAGATTGATGCGACCGTTGAAGATTATGTTAAAAACCTAAAAGAGATGGCCAGACCTATCCAAAGCGAAGAAGACATTGCACACATTGCAACTATCTCCGCGAACAACGATGAAACCATTGGAAAGTTGGTTGCTAAAGCAGTTGACTGTGTTGGTAAGGACGGTTCTATCTCTGTGGAAGAGGCTCGTTCCCTAGAGACAAGCCTTGATCTGACCGAGGGCTTCCGTTTTGATTCTGGTTATACAGCGACAGCATTTATTAATGACGAGCGCCGTGGGGCAGTTGTATACGAAGATCCTCTTATTCTTGTTGCAGACTGTAAGATTGACAAGGTGGAAGATATTCTACCAGTCCTTGAAACGGTTGCAAGGGAAGGAAGACCGCTGGTTATTGTGGCTTCTGACATTGAGGGGCAAGCACACGCAGCACTTATTATGAATATGATGCGTGGTACTATGAAGATTGCAGCGGTTAAAGCTCCTCGCTACGGAGAAGAGCGCAGGAACATCCTTAAAGATTTGTGCCTGTCCACAGGTGCAGCGTATGCAACGAAGTCCGCAGGACTTAAACTTAAAGATGTGAAACTGGAACACCTTGGAACTTGTAAGAAGATTGACATCCTAAAAGGTTGGACTACGATCGTCGGAGGCAAAGGCAACTACGAGGACGTAGACACTCAGATTGACAATCTTAAAGTAGAACTTGAACAAACTGATAATCTCCGTGAGTGTGAGCGCATCCAAGAACGGATTACAAGACTTGCATCTGGTGTTGCAGTTATTAAAGTTGGTGCTGCGACAGAAATTGAAATGATTGAGAAGAAGCACCGTATTGAAGATGCACTTGAAGCAGTGCGAGCAGCACAGTTAGAAGGTATTGTTCCGGGCGGTGGTGTTGCTCTTGTCCGTGCCAGAAAGTACACAAAGGGCTATGGAAAGATTGTTTACAAAGCAGTTGCAGAGCCACTACGACAGATGGCCAAGAACGCAGGCGAAAGCCCAGATGTAATCCTATCTATGGTTCAGCGAGCAAAAGGTGACCGAGGCTGGGACTTTAAGTCAAGCAAGATGAAGAATATGATTGCTACTGGTATTATTGATCCTGTTAAGGTTACAATCACAGCATTGCAGAACGCAGCATCGGCAGCAGGAACTTTGATCACAACCGATCACGCTATTATCGAGGCCGAAGATGGAAGTTAAAGTACAGTATGTATCAGAATTAAACAAGGTTCTAAATGAAATAAGAAGACTTATGCCCACTTCGATGGATTGGACTTATGAGTTGAACACTGCCTCTACATTTCTTGACAGAGGTCAAGTAGAAGTAGCAGCTAGTATTATTGATGCGACCAGACAATCAATGTACCAAGTAGATCAAAGATTGGCTGATTGCCAAGCTATGTTAACTGGTTATTTATCTGCGACCTCTCCGAAACAACAAGAGACGCAAGATATAGATATTGAAAAACTGGAGCAGATGAGCGAAAAATTAAAAAGTGTAGCAGGCATGATGCAACCACAGGAGGACACAAATGGTACAACTAGTTGAGGTATTTAATGAAGTATCTTCCGCAATGCGTGGAACTTCAAAGTATACATTAAGAGAAATTTATATTAACCCAAAGCACGTCGTTGCTATTCGCCCAGACAACCGGATGAATACAGTGTTGAAAGAAGGTCTACTACCAGAGGGTATGGACGAAAGACAGTCTTTCACCAAAGTTTTCTTGGACCGAGGGCAGACTGGTATTGACATCACAGTCGTTGGCGAAGCAGCACTTGTCGGCAAGAAACTAGGACTTTACGAGAAAGATCTATTGAAGGGGTAGGCTTTGGACGATCAAGTCTACCAGCAAGATATAGATGCTGTTGAGATTTATTTAATAGAAGAACACGGTGTAGACGTGATCTTTGGTGACGATGAGGAAAATGCTTATTGGAAGCCAAATGGTCACGCTTGCATTTCTGTGAACACAAACCAGCGCAAGCGATTGCAACTTTATACCATTCTGCACGAAGCGGGTCACGTTATCATTCGGTCAAGAGACAGGTATGAAATACTTTATCCTTACGGCCAGAAAGATAAAAGTAAAACCATTGCACGCAGGATTGATGTTCTGCGCGAAGAGGTTGCAGCGTGGGATGAAGGCGAGAAACTAGCTATACGACTAGGCATAGAACTGGACAGAAGATTGTATCATAACTTTTATAAGAAACATTTGTTTGAATATGTTAAGTGGGCAAACGACCCCACTACTTATGGAGCGGACATTGGAAAACCTTAGTCCGGGGGGACAAATGATGAATATAATCTATTGGAAAGCCATCGCGCTTTTCATGACAGGTCACGCTTTATCGTGGTTTCAACTAAACAGTCATATGGTATTTGATTGGTGGAAAGGCAAAGAGTATCTTGCCGTTCTGGTGTTTGGTGTGCCTGCTGGCTTTATGTTTTTATTCGGCTGGGTAATGGCCGCAGGTGAAAGTGGAGAGTTATGGATGCCCAGATTCTTGGCGTTCTGCGCCTCTTGGGTGCCGTTCCCACTTTTAACTTGGTATTTTATGGGAGAAACACCCTTTACTTGGAAAACAATAACGTGTTTCTTTTTAGCGTGTTGTATCCTTGCGGTACAACTTTGGAGGTAATATAGTTTCTCGCGCCATTTTTTTCCAAGGCACCCTCAAACGGGGGTGTCTTTCTTTTTGTCGCAAACTATTTAATAGTACGGAGAACCACAAATGGACTTTCACACAATGGTTTCCAGCTTTAAGCGGAGTGTGCTTGAAGAGGAACAACAAGTTACCGAGCTATCAAAGAACGCCCGCAAGTTAGTCAGGAAGTATATCGCAGACGGCACACCGGGACGCCACACCCCAAAGTATTCTTTTAAGGAACTCTTTAGAGATGTGCCCAATTTTGATCGTTTGGGTAAGGCAGGACCAATGCGAACTATGTTCCCGATGGGCAACACGACCCAACGAGGCGGCACCGAACTGTTCAAGCGTATCGTAGACCAAGGGTGGGAGCCAGCCTTTACAACCAAGACGGTTATCCAAAAGAACCGGGACGGAGACGGCAACGAATACGATGTTCCGATGGACCTCCCCGTCCTTGAAATGAAAAAGGAAGAAGAAAAGGTTATTCCGAAAGGCCCAAGAGCAGGCGAGAAAGTAACAAGCACAAAGAAAGTATCTTTGGGTAAGTTAATCCAAAGAATAGGAACCGACGAAGATAAAGCGTGGTGGAAGGAAAACCAAAACGATCTCCGCGAGATGGAGAACGTCAGAAATTTCTTTTTGAAGCCTTACCTTAACGACTTCGACGGCCTCACCAGAACACCAAACCACATTATTATTTCCCGGCACCCTATCGATGTTGCCCGTATGTCCGACTTTAGCACCACTCGTTCTTGCCACTCCGAAGGTTCCTCGCATTTCAACTGCGCTATTGACGAGTCGCGAGGTCACGGTATGGTTGCTTACCTTGTGCGAGGTCAAGAAGTTGATGAGTATGATTTAAAGAATAGGTTGAACGCCGAAGAAATCTTTGGCGACAACGCTATTGGTCTTGAAGGCCCCGAGCCTATTTCGCGAGTCCGTATTTACAAAATGTTTAATAAAGAAACCGACGAAGAGTTTGGTGTGGTTGAAGACCGCGTGTATGGTATCGCCGTTCCCGACTTTCTACCTTCTGTTCGCCGTTGGATGCGCGAGAAACAAAAAGATATGTGGGCAGACGAAGAAGGAAACTTTAAAGAAGGCTTCTTGAATCCTAGTGAATGGATCCGCGTCGGTGGCGACTACGCAGACCAAGAGCAAGGCGGTGGCCAGATAGGCGACCTTGTTCTTGCGCTATTTGAAGATACGCCATTCTACGAGGCTTTGATTGATGATTACGAAGGCGTAGCCTACGACCACGAAGATTATTACGGCGAGGCTGTTGGCGATGTTCAAAGCGAAATGGAAAATGCCGCCGAGCGGGTAGAAGAGATCGTCCGCGTTGCTAATACAGACCGCACCGGGCAAGGCAAAGGGCTTACTAGCATCTACGGCAATGTTGAAGAAGGTTGGGATGAAATGCCGTTTTACGTCCAAGGTGGCGGCAGCGTAGAGTTTAGCTTTGAGTTTGGCGACGACTGGGAGATGAAAGAAGGCAGGACTATGGTCCCAGAATCAGATTCCGACTACAGCGCACAGCGTGAGTTTGAAGAACTTATTCATACAGCCCTTTATGACTATGGTATCTATTACAGCAACGACTATCACATCACAGCCGAAGAAACAGACATCCCTGATAGCAACAAAGGCGCAAGGATTAAAGTAACGCTTAATGTTAACTTTGAGGTTGAACGCACTGGAACACCGGGTGTTGATGATTTTGATGAATCTGTTGATGCGTTTATGCGAGATTTTGATGTTAACTACGATAGCGCCTACGGTATCGTTAGACGCGCCCTTCTCGCCGAGGAGTATCTGCCACCGGGTAAGTTTGAAAAAGCCGTTGAGAAGTATTATGGAGACGATTTTGAAGGGTTTAAGAACCTTGCTGTGATGTATGACGAGGACGATCCCGGCGATGGCATCGACATTGCGCTAAACATCCCACGGGATAAGATAATGATCCTTCCTCGCAAGCCGGGGTTCTATGAGCTAGAGAAGCGACCGAAAAACGATTCACAAGGTAGAAATGTTTATAACACGTTCGCCCGAAGTATGGAACTTAACGCCGACAATCTTTCGGCCTCACTGCGTAGAGAGTTTAAGAAACTCGCGAACGAAGGTTTCAAGGCAGCAAACCAGCAGGTTCCTCTTCCGTTTGCTACAGAGTTCAAACGAAAGCCGATGGATATGCGGAGGATGATGCCTTATTCTTTCCATTCTGGGTTTGCTACGCAGATTATTCCGTCTAGGGAGATCGCAGGTGCGTCCGGTGAGGAGTTTAGAGTAGGGTTTAACATCAGGTTTAAACTGTCTCCTCGGACCATTAATAGTGTTATCTTTGAACATGTCGAAGCGTTCTTGGATTATCTTGATAAACACATCGATGTTTTATACCAAGCGGCAGAGAGGGCGATCGACCGGCTTTATGATCGGTCAGCAGACTCAGTGCAAAAAGCAGCAGCAGCGAGAGAAAAGTTGTCTGGTGGTCTTGCCGGGAAACTTGGAGAACCGCAGGCACTTGAAGAAGAATTTAGAAAAGAACTCCGTGAGATTGCCAAGTCTTTGATTATGGAGCAGGCTGAGTTTGAAACAAGGCTGTACCAAGTTAACTTAAAGATCCAAGTTGATCGCGACACTGGTGGTGGTATTGAGCAAAAACTAAATCGTATCCGCGCTATTGAAGGCGTGACCGTTGTTAGTCACGATGACCTAAGTCAAGGCAGAGCAAGACAAGTTATTGAGGCAAGGATTAAGTTTCACCCGGACTCTGATTCTATGCGCCCCGTAACATTCGTAAGACAGGTTCTAGTACCAGAAATCAACTCATCCAAGCTCGTTCCCGGCGTCCGCGTTATTGATATTGTAGGCGGCTCGTTGAAGAGATTGGATAAATGAAACTACTTATTGAGAGGTTTAATGAATTCTTGAGGGAGGAACGGGACATGCAAAGAGTCGTCAAGGTTGTAATGGTCAGAGACGATGACAAAGTATTGATCCTCCGTCGTTCGGGCAAAGTTATTAGTAAGGAATCACCGTGGGAATGGGACTTGCCCGGTGGCCACGTCGAAAAGGACGAAGCACTGGACGACGCATTAGACCGAGAAGTCTGGGAAGAAACAAGTTTAGACCTAGACAAAGCAACAAAGATTTATACAGATGAAAAGACAACTTTCTTTGCCGCATATGATTGGGAAGGAAAGATAAGTTTGAGCCAAGAACATAGCGATTACGAGTGGATTAAACCAGAAAACATAACTAATTATAACATTGGAGACAAATACAGTCTCGCCGTTGGAAGGATAGCAATAAAATGAAAATCACAAAATCACAACTTAAAGAGATCATCAAGGAAGAACTCTCAACCTTGGAAGAAGGCTCGCATCAGTTTACTGTTGGTCAGTTACAAGATCTTATGATGGACACAGGTCGCGACGGCAAGGTGCGGATCCAACTCGATGGAAGCGGCCCAGACCTTGACGTATTTGAATGGATGACTACAGATGATGGTGACATACTCTTATCAGTGGAGCACAAACGATGAAAATCACAAAATCACAACTTAAACAAATTATCAAGGAAGAGCTTGCAGAAATTCGTGATTATCAACAACCCGAAGAGGGTTCTGTGGAATATCATATTATGGACGCTATTAGGATGCTCCAAGGCGAAGATGATGTCTCTGGCACCCTACACCTTGTTATTAGGCGTTTGGAAGAAGCACTTGACACATTAGAGAATGATCCCGCTTACAATAGCGATTTTGTTGACGACGATTAGAGGAATATAAAATGAAATTCACCAAAGAACAGATTAGAGAAATGGTTAAGCAAGAAATGATGAATGTCATCCTTGAAAAAGACGATCGCTGTACCAGAATCGCCAAACGCAAGTATGATGTGTGGCCTTCTGCTTACGCTTCTGGAGCCGTCGTCCAATGTCGCAGAGGTAAGATCTGGAAAGACCTCAAAGAAGAGGATGTGAAGGCCATAGAGCCCCAAATCCGTAAAGTATTGAAGGATGAGGGTGGTGCTGCTGGGCTGGATGCCATCGTGAAGGCAGTGGATGCCGATGAAGCAGAGGTTAAAGCTATCTTAGACGATATGGTTGATGTTGGTTTACACAAGAATGGTGATTACATCCTTGATGATTCAGCCGAGGTAGACATCGAAAAAAAGTAATGGAACCTCCAATGTTAAAGACAATGGAGGAAAACAAGAATGAGTGACCCAAAGAAAGGAACAGGTAAAAAACCAAAAGGCTCTGGAAGGAGACTATATACTGATGAGAACCCGAAAGACACAGTTTCAGTAAAGTTTAGAACTGTCCAAGACATTAAGGACACACTATCAAAAGCATCATTTAAATCCAAATCGCACAAACGCCAATCACAAATCATTAACTTAATCCATCAGCGAGCAAGAGCCGCCTATCAGAACGCAAAAGACCCAAAGGTCAAAGCAAGATTGAAAAAGGCTTTTGATTACGCCAAGGAAAGAAAAGAGGCTTCAAAGAGGAAGACAAAGAGAATGAATAAAAACGAAATCAAAGATCTTGTTATGCAAGAGATTGAGTCTATGATGGACGAAAAGAAAAAGAAAGCAGGCACGGAGTCTAGTAAAGAGTCCAGCCTGCGTGATTGGTTTGGTCGCAAGGGAGCCAAAGGCAAGAAAGGCGGCTGGGTTGACTGCAACGCACCAGACGGAAAAGGCGGTTATAAAGCCTGTGGCCGTGAGAAGGGCGAGAAGCGATCCAAGTATCCAGCCTGTCGTCCAACTCCCGGTGCTTGCAAAGAGAAGGGCAAAGGCAAGTCTTGGGGTAAGAAAGCAGCAAAGAAAGAAGGTTTAGAGATGGACAGACAAACATTAATGGAAATCATTAACGAAGAACTTGAAAATGTTTATTATGAGTTTTTGGCCGAGGGTGAAACGCTTGAAGAAGCAGAGTACCAAGGAAGAAAGGTTACTCTTAATAAGCCTTTTAGAACTCCAGACGGTCCTAAAAAGTCCTCCGTGTATGTTAAGAACGCCAAAGGCAATGTTGTGAAAGTAAACTTTGGTGATCCAAAGATGAAAATCAAAAAGAACATTCCAGCCCGTAGAAAGTCGTTTAGGGCACGACACAACTGTGATAACCCCGGACCAAAGTGGAAAGCCCGCTACTGGTCGTGTAAGGCTTGGTAAGATGAGTTTGATTGTTAAGTATTTAAGAAAACTAGCAGACCTTTCAATCGGTCGGTGTTGTGCTGATTGTAACTGCTGGAACGCAGCGGAGAAGTAAAATGAAAATCACCAGAGAACAACTTAAACAAATCATCAAGGAAGAACTTAAAGAAATTGCATCAAACCGCGCTGAACCCGCAACCGAGTATGAGTTATACTCTGAGTTTTTGGCCATCACAAAACAACTTCAAGAATTTAGGGACAACCTAGACTTTGCTATGGGGCTAACTGCTAGTGCTACTAGGCAATCACAATTGTCAGACGAAGTTTATGAAATGATACGAAAGGCATCATTTGCTCTGGACACAGCCAGAACTAAGTTTGCACAAGAGATAGGCCAAGACCCAGCCCCAGAGTTAAAACCAATGTCGGAGAATAAGAAATCCTCGTCTCAATTGGCAGGTATTGGCTTTGAAATAGACGACCTAATTAACAAGACTACACGTCTTCTTATAGATACCGAAATGGACTCCACCATGAAGATAATAGCCATCGATATTGTTGACCACATCAGAGATGATGTCAAAAAGAAATACCGTCAGCTTGCCTACTATGTCGGAAGCGCAACGGAGAAGTAAAATGAAACTACTGCTTGAAAACTGGAAACGATTTATAAACGAGGTTAAAGAGATGGTTTGCCCAAAGGCAACCCAAGACCTAGAACTGAATACAAAGAACCGTAACGCAGCGATTAAAGCAGAGCACATCCAGTATGGCCCCTTGAACCTTGCTGATGAAGACTATTGGGTCAGAGCAGCCGAGCACTGGAACACAAAGCCAGAGATTGCAAAGAAGTCTAAATGTTCTAACTGCACTGCTTTTGACATCTCCCCTCGAATGATAAAGTGTATGCCCGGTCCTACTTCGCAGCCTATCGAGGACGAAGAAGGTTATTTAGGCTATTGTTGGATGCATCACTTTAAATGTCACTCAGCCCGATCTTGCTATACTTGGGCTGCTGGCGGACCTATAGACGAAAACAAAATCTCTTACGAGTGGCAGGAAAAGAATGACCCATCTTAAAGAGCAGGGCGAAACTTACTTTGAGCACATGCGTCACGCTATGGGTATTAGTTTTCTGCTGCTTACAGCCGGGACTAAGTGCCTAATTCACTCCATAGTCCCTGACTTATTTGTCACAGGTGTGTCGTCTAAACTGGACGAGATTAACGCGCTGGTGAAGCGTAATACAGCCGACGAGTAAGAACAGGAACCGCGCTAAAACCTGATAAATAGTGCTTTTAACTCAAAACCCCCTACTTATTTATAGGGGGGTAATTTTTTATGAGGTATATTTTATGGGGAGTAATGTCTTTAATGATGCTCTCATGTATGCAACCTTCAGTTGAGGTTTGTAATACATCAGATGATGCATCAACAATGCAGGTTGTTAAGACAACAACCAGTTTAATCGCGAGGTCAAGAAACGCAACCGTGCGTATTGTTTCGGTCGGACCAAACGACAATATGTCAATCGGGACAGGCACAGCGTTTAGATATAAAGGTCGGACCATCATTCTCACAGCAGCACACGTTATGAATGGACCACCGTGGATTGTTGGCATTGAATCAATGGGGGATGCCACACTAGCGCAGGTTGTTTACCACGATCCTAGCCACGATCTCGCTGTTCTCATACCATATACCGATTCCAACTTAAAGCCTATGCCTTTTCGCCCGATTAAAACAAAGGGCGTAAAGATAGGACAGAACACGCTTTACTCTGGCTACCCAAATGATGAAGCAATGTATACTATCAAAGGTTATGTCAGCGGCGTAAACTATGAAGGCAACTATTACATTCATTCCTACGCTTGGCGCGGAGCATCAGGGTCCAGCGTATTTGATGAGTGGGGTCGCTTAGTCGGCGTCCTAACTGCCGTTGGGGTGGGTACAGACGTTGATGGAGGACATACCGCAATAGAAGATGTAGTCCACGTCGTTCCCATTTGGAAGTTAATAACCGACCTTTTAGACTTTAACTTAGAAGTGCTTGACGAATAAAAAGCAATGTGTTATACTATTTAGTATATGGGAGAAGACCCTTTGAAAAACAAGACTAAGGACGAGTTAATCGTCATTATCCAGCATCTTATCAAAGAAAACGACATTCTTAAAGAAGAGAATGAATCGCTTTGGTTTATGTTGGAGGAGATACAAGAGTCCGACAAAGCAGCCAAGAAAGTTATGGATGAGCAAAAGATTATTGAGATGCTCTCACAAATGGAGCCTGTCGGAGAAGCATAACACAAGAGGATAGAATGAAACGTATTTTTATGTTTGACATTGATGGTACACTTACACCTGCAAGACTGCCTATGACCGAGGAAATGGTTGAGATGTTCAAGGGTTTTTGTGAAAGAAACAGGGTTATTCTTGTCACTGGTAGTGATATGAGTAAGGTTGTTGAGCAAGTGCCCAAAGTGATCAGGGATTTGGTCGAGGGTATTTATACTTGTTCGGGCAACGCTTATACTGTGGGGGACGAAATAATTTATGAAAACAAGTTTATACCTCCAGAGAAGCTGATTGCCCTATTGGAAGACTGGAAGAATTATTCACACTATCCTGTAAAGACAGGCCGACACCTAGAATATCGTGATGGTATGCTAAACTACAGCACCGTGGGGAGAAACTGCACCCAACAAGAACGCGAGGATTATGAGGTTTGGGACAATGAAAACGGCGAACGTGCAATCCTTAGAGAAAGGATCCTAAACATGTTTCCGTCGCTTGATTGTGCTATCGGTGGGCAGATCAGTATTGACATCTACCCACGGGGCTTAGACAAGTCCCAGTCATATTTTAGAGTTAAAGGCGAGAATCCCGATCACGCCATTATCTTCTGTGGTGATAGGCTTATGCCCGGTGGTAATGATTACCCATTTTTTAAGGCTATGGGAGAGAACCAGACGAGTTGCCGTCCTCTCGACATAGCAGTGCCAGTCTCCAGTTGGCAAGATACAAAGAGGTTTCTCGTTAATAGCGAGAAGAACTCTTAGGAGGTTAAACTATGGAATCCGAAGAAACAATATCAGAGGAAGAAAATAAAGTTACAACTGACGCCGAAGAACTGAAACCAAAACCCCCGAGGAAGTTTGCACCTCGCGGGATTGAGACATTCACTGTTTGTCGCCAAAACGACGAAACAGGAGTTTCAGGTACAGGAGTTGTGATTGAGGGCGTTCAGTACGCAACCGGACAGGTTGTACTTCACTGGTTAACGCCGGTTCCAAGGGGATCTATCGCCATTTTTGAAAGCCTGAGTGATTTCAAGAAAGTACACGTTAGTCCACATCCAGACAACAAGACGATTATTACTTGGTCAGATGGACGACAAGAAGAATTTTAAACTATTTATTGTGTAAAAGGGAGTTTTTACAATGAGAATCACAAAGAACAGATTGAAAGAAATCATCAAAGAAGAAGTCCAGAAGCTACGAGAAGGTAACTTCCAAGAGGAGTATTGCAGACGAAACCCTAATGCGGAGGGCTGTTTGGAATACTGGCAGGAAGAAGCCAGAGCCGAGGGCATTGGCGAGGAAGATGTTGATTTTAACGATGTTGATGCTTTAATCTTTGCTATTGAAAAAGCGGTGAGCTAAATGTCCTACGCAAGTAAATGGAAGAACTTCAAGCGCCTGACGGAAGCGATGGAACAAACTCCATTTAAATCCGCTGCACAGAAGCGTTATAAAGCGCAGCGTAGAAGAAACGACATTTACTCAACGATGGGCGGCATCAAGAATAAGAAGAGTGGACCACCGTTTACGGGCAAGGTCCAACGAGCCGGTACATCAAGATTAAGGTTTGAAGGGCTACAAGAGAAGATCAGTGCTGATGCTCTCCGCTCTTTTGAGGTGAATGACACCTTGGAACCTAATGTTTGGGAAGGTGATAAATTAAAGCCCGAGGTCAGAGAAGCACTTTTAAAGATTGTTAAAGACTTTCTTATTGACCTTCCGTTTGACGTAGATGTTGAAGACATAACTTTAACCGGTTCTTTGGCCAACTACAACTGGTCAAAGTTTTCAGATGTTGACCTTCACATCCTGCTTGACTTCACCAAGGTGGACGACAATCAGGAGCTTGTAAGCCAGTTTTTCAAGAACCTTCAAACTAACTGGAACAACACACACGATATTTATATGGATGACTACGAGGTAGAAATCTATTTCCAAGATACTAACGAACCCCACCTTTCAACCGGGGTTTACTCGGTTGAGAATGACGAGTGGTTGACCGAACCAAAGCCCGAAGCAGCCAGTATTGACTATGCAAACATAGAAAAGAAGGCACAGGACATATCAGATCGCATTGATGATATTGAGCGAATGATGAAAGAGGGCGAAGAAGACAAAGTATTAGACGCCATTGACCGATTAAAGGCGAAGATACGGAATATGCGCCAAGCGGGACTGGAAGGAGCAGGACAGTTTTCAGTTGAAAACCTAGCTTTCAAGGTGCTTCGCAGGAGCGAGGAGCTAAAGAGACTTTCAGATCTAAAGGCCAAAGCCTACGATGAACTCATGTCAGTGCGATAATGTAAAAAAGATGTCAAGCCACTTGACACGGGATCAAAATGTGGCTATACTATATATGCGTGGGCGAGCTACGCGCATTAAAAAGATACGCACATGAGCAAACGGAGTATTAAGGATATGATTTTAAGTCTTGAAGATCTAAACATCTCAAACGAGGAAATGAGTCAAGCGATGGAGATCATGACGGCAGTCAATGATGCGATGGTTGAATCTAACCAAAAGGTAGGTTTCGAGCACGTTGTTCTCTGGTGGATCGGCTGCGAACCAGCCGAGGCTTGATTTTTTACATTTTCTGCTTGACTTCGGCACCGTATCGTGCTATAATGTATAAGTAATGTGGGGGTTCACATTGGCTGAGTGTAAGTTGTGCGGCGAGCAGTATCCAGATCGCCGTTTGGAGCTAGGTTATCATCTGTGTCTGGACTGTGGCGATGCACGCGCACATCGTGTGGCAAATCATCGTGCTCGTTGTTCGGCACCATCATTTAATAAAGGGGCGTATCAGCCCGTTATGACTGTCGGGGATGCTCGATGGGTTGGGAGGTAGCGTGGATAAGGTTGCGCTTGGAAAAGCACTAGAACAAGAGATTATTAGTTATTCTGGAATTCGTAAGTTTCCTATCAAGGGTGAACTTTGGGAAGAAATTTCTGTTGATGCTCTCAAATCTGCTGGGTTGAAAGTAGATTGGGAAGCTGGTTCACACGGCTCGGGCGCAGACATTTTCTTACCCGATTTAAATGAAGGTATCTCCAATAAATCTGGTAAAATCACTCGGACTAAAACGACTGGCAAGCATGAATTGTCTATCTCTTCCTACCGAACCACAAAATACAAAACACTAAAAGAAAAACTGAATTTTTTTGATGGTGATGGCAAGAATTTTAAAAATTATCTGGTTCTCACTAGGGAAGAAAACAAGGAAACAAGAAAGTATAGCGTTATCCTGATTGACGCCGCCAAAGTCAGCGCGAAAGCTCTGAGGTGGTCTAAAAAGATAGGCAAAACAGGTAAGCAAACTGGATGGTCTGGATACGATAAAAAGCTCGGTATAAAAATGAATATCCAGAAAGCGATGTCCGACCAGTTTTGGATTTATTTGGATTTGAATAAGTTCACTGGAGCGGAAACTATAGCCGAGGTATCTATACCTTTGGATAAACTGGGCAAAACACACACAATTGTAGAGGCTGTATAATGCTTGAGAAGAATAAAGTATATTTGATGGATGTTGTGGATGGTCTAAAGAAATTGGACGATAAGTGTGCTGATGTGGTTTTGATTGATCCTCCATACAATATTGGCAAAGACTTTGGAACAAACAAGACAAAACTTGAAATGAAAGAGTATATTGAGTGGGCCAACGAATGGATTACGGAAGCTTCGAGGGTACTGAAAGATACGGGAACGATGTATATCTATGGGTTTAGCGAGATCCTAGCGCATATCTCTGCTAATATGAACATGGAACATCGTTGGCTAATTTGGCACTATACCAATAAAACAGTTCCATCCTCACGTTTCTGGCAACGTAGTCACGAATCTATCATCATAGCTTGGAAATCAAAGAACAGAATTTTTAACCGCGACGACGTTCGCGAGCCTTACACGGAGACTTTCGTTAAGGGTTACTCCGTCAAAGAGGGGCAAGCCCCACGTCAACGTCCGCCCACCAAGGGCAGGTTCCAAGGCAAGAAAGGGAGCACCTATAAGGTCAACGATAAGGGTGCTTTGCCCCGAGACGTTATCAAGGTTCCAGCGTTGGCTGGTGGTGCCGGAGCGAAAGAAAGATGGTTTTTGTGTAAGGATACTGATAGAGTTTTGCCACCAAAAGAGTGGAAAGATCTTGACAAAGAACGCAAGAAGAAAGCTATCCGCCACCCAACCCAGAAGCCACATGAGTTAACGAGGCGTCTGTTAATGGCCGCGAAGCCAGAGAACGGAGGCTTGGTAGTTATTCCATTTATCGGCTCCGGTGCCGAAGCTATGGATGCTAAAAATCTAGGAATGGATTTTGTAGGATTTGAGATCAACCCAGACTACAAGAGGTTGGCAGAAGAAAGCGTTTCAAGCCCCTTTAGCTCAGTTGGTTAGAGCAGCGGACTGTTAATCCGCGTGTCGTTGGTTCGAGTCCAGCAAGGGGCGCACTTTAAAGAGATCGCCAATAGAACCTAAGTAGATCATACTCCGGTCACTGATCTATGTGTTCATAAGTAACCACCAAGCACCTTTATGGGCCTATAGCTCAGGTGGTTAGAGCACAGTTCTTATAAAGCTGCGGTCATGGGTTCAAGTCCCATTAGGCCCACCAAACGGGGCTTTTAGCTCAGTTGGTCAGAGCACTCGGCTCATACCCGAATGGTCCTCGGTTCGAGTCCGAGAAAGCCCACCACATACGCGCCTTTAGCTCAGTTGGATAGAGCATCCGCCTTCTAAGCGGAGGGTCAGAGGTTCGAGTCCTCTAAGGCGTGCCACCTTTAAACCCAACAATCACAAGGAGAATATAATGACAATCTTGAAAAGTATTGAAACCGGAATCATTAGCGCACTGGAAAACCCGCTTGGAGCCTGTATTGGCGCTGCTTGGTGGATCTTGTGTCTTGGTACAGGGACGTGCCTCCTTCGAGGGGTTCTAAACTTTGTCTTCCGTATCAATGGTTTAAGTTAAGAAATCGTCTCTTGACATTTGCTTGACATTTTAAGCCTTTACTTCTGGGTCGTTCTGTAGTATAATGTGTATACGAGGTTGAGATGACGGTAGTAAACAAAGCATTGGCATACGCAACGGAAGCCCACAAGGGACAAGTCCGTAAGTATACAGGCGAGCCATACATCGTCCACCCAATCGAGGTTATGGAAACTGTAAGGCGCGTTATGGACGACCCAGAAGTGCAGGCTGCTGCGTTGCTGCACGATGTGGTTGAGGATACACCAGTATCTATCAAGGATATTGAAGATGTCTTTGGCCCCCGTGTGGCTGCGCTGGTTAGCGACCTGACCGATGTAAGCAAGCCAGAAGACGGCAACCGAGCGACGAGAAAGGAGCTTGATCGCCAACACACAGCGAAAGCATCACCCGATGCCAAGACTGTCAAACTGGCAGACCTTATCAGCAACGGCAAGAGTATTATCAAGGATGATCCTAACTTTGCGAAGGTTTTTATGAAAGAGAAGGCTGCGCTTTTGGAGGTTTTGACCGAGGGCGATGCTATTTTGTTCAAGGAGGCATCTGATATGGTTGCTTCTTACTTTAATAATCGCTCTTGACATTTGGAGGCAGCATAATGAAGTTTAAAGCAGGAGATTTGGTCAAAAAGATAGCCTACGAATCCGCGAGCGTGGGACTAGTTTTGTCCCATAGTAAAGGTTACAACAAGGTTATGTGGATGCCATCGGGTCGAGTTGTGACCATTGATTCAAGACATCTCAAACATTCAACGATGATAAAGAAGGAACAAACTTGAATATCAGCTCTTGACATTTCCTTGACATTTAAAGTCTTGACTTCAGACTCAAAATCTAGTATAATGTATAAACAAATCGGGCGTCGTCCCACAATCACAGAGGCATCTATGCACATTGGTAGTTATGTTCAAAAGAAAGGTTCAAAGTCATCTCTCGGAGTTATCACGGCTCGCCCACCCATCGCAGGCTGCTGGCGTGTGATGTGGACCCGTGGCCAAGACCAAGGTTCTTCCAAGATTTCTCAAGAAGCAGAACTCAAAACAGTAGAAACAAAGGCTTGATTTAGTAGGTATGGGTTCTTATAAAAAGAACTAAGGATTATTACTAGCGTTCAACGCCAACAACGAACGCTGTTCCCCCTTATGGGGGACGAACCAGTCGAAGGTTGGCTAGGGTGGTGGTCCCGCGCCAAAGACACGCGGAAACCGGAGCCCATACCTACTTTATCATCGAGGACAAAATGTCATTTATTAAACTAGACTCAGAAATCGCAAAGAAGAAGTTTTTCACCATCGCTGAAAGTGATGTTACGAGCTTCGATAATCACGCCGTCATCTCCCTAAGAGACGAATCAGGAAACTGGACTTCGGAACTTTATGTCTTCAAAAACGAGGAAGATGCTGGACAACACGCCCGTGATTACTGGGAAGACTGGATTGATAGCGAATCTAATGAGGAGATTGTTGAGATTCTAGGCGCGGATACACTCATCGCTTGGGCTTTGGGTCAGGCAGCAGGACCGGGATCTTCAAAGGTCAAGAACCTAAATGAGTGGTTGGACCTGTATTATGACGCACCAGAGGAACATTTTGATAGTGGTCCTTACCAGATTGAACTTGTGGCTGAGAACATCGAAGAAATCATTGGTTTTAAGCCAACAGTTGCGTATGGAGTGTGATAATGGAAGAACGTACACAAGAAGAACTAGAATGGTATATGGAGCGTTTCGCCGTACTTATCCAGATTTGCCTCGATGAGAACCAGAAAACACTGAAACATCCTTATGATACAGAGGTTGTCGTCACAAAGGGGCGTAAATACTGGAAGATTATGGTTGAGGAAGACCACAGCCGCGACTATCCGCATTTTAAAGGCAAACTATCGGATCAGCGCACACGCATCTTCGGCTTTGTACGACGAGAAGACGGTGCTATCCTCCGTGCTGCGGATATGAAGGCACCCGAGACACGGACGAAAAACCCCGTTAGAGGCTACATTTGGGAAGAAGATGCAGCAGACACATTTAGTTGGACAGGTATTAACTACGATATGGCGACTTGACATTTCCTTGACACAAAAACCCTTTACTTTCGCTCAAAATTTTAGTATAATATATATGTAAGGTCGAAGGAGGACATACATGGCGAAGAACTTGGATAGCGTGATTACTTGGAAAGAAGCGTGTGAGCGGTTTGAAAATGAGGTTCTACCTATTGTTCAAGAGCATTACGAGAAGGATGGTCGTATCGATGAGTGCGCCCGTTCCGAGGCTTGGAACAACTGGACGGATGCCCTTTGTAAAGGCCACGAAATCAGCGACTGGCAGTACGAAAACTGGACACACCCCGCTTGTTGCAGTTAGGAGGTAGATTATGGGCATTAGAAGTGATGTCGCTATCGCGATGAAAGAGTATGTTTATGAGAACCTATCACCAGAAGTCAGGAAGATCCTTGAAGAATGGGGCTTTGAAGAAGTTTCAAAGTATGAACCACAGACTGAGAAGAATCAAGACCTAGACGATGCTGGTAGGCTATTTGCGACCACCGATGTAAAGTGGTATACCGACTATGAGGATGTTACTGCTTTATATAAGCATATGCGCGAGGCGCACGATGAAGAAGATTGGATTATTTTCCAAGCGTGCCACGATTACCCAGATACAACCGATGGAGATGAAGGCGGTTGGTATGATAACCCCTTTGATCTTAGCAAAAACGTGAGTGTGGAACTACAATGGTACTAGACCCTATCGAGCGATACCCGTGGATTAACTTCCCGATTGAAGTAAATCACAATCCCATTCTTAGCACGATGCCCAGCGGAAAGCGTTGGGCTATCGCAGGCGGGAAATGGATAGAAGTCCCCCTTGAAGCTACAAGAGAAGACCTTCCTAAATGGATGGTCTACAAAAGACCAGCACCATCCTACGAAGAGGTCAAGGTCGAGGGTTCCAAAGGAAATACCTACATTGTTCGCAAACACACAGAGACAGGTAAGTTATCTTGCACCTGCCCCGCACACAAGTATCGGGGCAAATGTAAGCATACAACCATCGCTTTCGGAGAGTGAGAAAACAAAGTATTAATTTTAGGTGGTGGGCCGTGAAAGGTTGGAGGCGTTCAAAGCCAGATATGAACGCCATGCCCGCAGTGGGGCACGAATGGTATTTACCATTTCCTCCAGAGGTTAAAGCCGAAAGGCAGTTGCAAGCTGGCTAACGAGGGAGACGCGGTAAAGACAGCGACCCACGGCCCGCCACCTTTAAAACACAATTTAAAACTAAACTATGGCTGAGTGGTGGAACTGGTATACACACAAGACTTAAAATCTTGCGCCCATAGGGATTGCGGGTTCGAGTCCCGCCTCAGCTACCACCTTAAAACTACTAAATGGAGAAATCAATGAAAACAATCACCGCTAGTAAACTTCGAGTTGAGTTTGCTTCTATCATCAAAGACCTAGACGCTGGACCCGTCCACATTACCAAGCACGGTAAGACTATTGCAGTCCTAACGAGCCCTGACGCAGCCGTTGAGACGCCCGAGGAGCCTGTAAGTATGACGACGACCCCAAGGGCACCCGAGCCCTCACAGAGCGACCTAGACGCCTATAACGACGATCACGAAGAAGACGACTTTGATGCTGACGATTGGGACATGAGTATGGATAGCGACTTTGAGAACTATCTAAACAAGATGATGAGTCACGCGATTGACCGCCCCAGACCTTAGTTTTTTCGTCTTTACATTTCCTTGACAAGAAAGGTCTTTACTTTTGGCTCAGGATTTAGTATAATGTGTGTGTAAGGTCGAGGAGAGACTACACGATGAAGATGAAGAACTTGGACATTGAGATGCATAATACACTTGACATCACGAATATGACGCAGGCCGAGATTGAGACAGCGATTAAGGACGTTCTATCTGGAAAGAAGACGTTCGCGCAAGTCGCAGCCGAGAAGCCTGCTTTTGACGTGGGCTCCATTGTGGAGGTTAAAGCAGTGCAAGGCGCAAGCCAGCGCACTCGCAACCGTATCCGTGAGCGCGGAGCACAAGGGTTTGAAGTTATCAAGCGTCCACAGACCGCATCGTTTGCTGATAACCGAGGAGTGCAGTGGGTTTTGCTGGACTCCAAAGACTCAGAGTGGCGTGGTTGGCTCCCTGTTGATGAGTTGGAGGTTGTAAATGCGAGCCGGTGATTTATTGAGGTTAAAGCAGCCAACTGCGCGGATGATGCGAAAGTATCAAGGCGAGTTATTTATTGTTATCCATAGTGACAAAGGTATGTCCCGCGTTATGGTTCAGAGCCTTCAAAGTGGCAAGAGACGCCGACTTTCAAAGAACAAGTTTGAGGTTATTAGTGCAAGTCGGTGATTTGGTGCAAAGAAAGGGCACATCCGCGTGGAAGGCTATCGTGACCGGATTTGATGGTGAGCACAGTGCTCGGATTGTCTGGGTAGATACTGGGGGACCAGATGCTTGTAGCATAGACTTGTTGGAGGTAATCAATGCGAGCCGGTGATTTGGTAAGAGTAACGCGGTCTTCCATCGGTATCCCAAAGGGTTCGTTGGCATTGGTTGAGGTTAAACTAAAGTATATTGGCAGCACCCCAGAGGCGCTTTGGCAGGTATACCTGCTTCAAACTGGGATGCATCGCCGCTATCTAAGCAGGGATTTGGAGGTTGTAAGTGGATAAACCAGCCATCGGTGACTTGGTTAAAACCGTTTACAGAAATGACTACGCAGTCGTAACAGCAGTTACAACGCCAACTCTCGGATTTGAAGGGTTCGAGTGGGGGGCGGAGTATGTGTACCCCTCCGATGGTTACAGAAGTTGTCAGCCAAGAAAGTATATCAAGGAGGTTCTAAGTGCGAGCCGGTGATATTGTAGTTAGAACCTACGGAGAACACCCGCGACCCAAAGGGTTCGTGCTGAAACCAGAACCATTTTATTCCAGCCCCATCGGCCCATTATACTGGAGAGTCCGTTGGTTTGGACGAGCGAAGAAAGAAGAAGTTATGCCAGCAGGTGAAATAGAGGTTGTAAATGAAAGTCGGTGACATAGTAAAGCATAGCTCCCTTGGAAGGGAGGTTATCGGTATTATTGTTAAGTTTGATGAAGATGACGACCCGGTTGTGCTTGACTTCAAAACAAAGGTTGCAAGCGCGAATTGGAGAAGTAAGGTAGAGGTTTTAAATGAAAGTCGGTGATTTGATAAGAATCCGCACCCGCGCTGACGATAATCATCTTTGGATGGTCCTTCTCGCGCACGAAGATAATCAATCAATCTACATTCAAAGCCTAAGAACAGGCTACAAACAGAACGCAGATAAAAACTATTTTGAGGTAATCAGTGAAAGTCGGTGATCTAGTTAGGTTTACAGCGCCGTCCGTGTTTAACGCTGCTGTGGGGCGCTATGCGGCGTCTGGAATCGTAACCGATGTGAGGGTGCGGAAAGGTCTTACAGGCTCCCCAAAGGCGTCCTACGGCGTTCTATGGGCCGATGGCAAGCGTACAAGGGAGTGGGACAGTTATCTGGAGTTGTTAGGATGAGAGTCGGGGATTTAGTAAGAATCGCACCATATTGTCAAAACAAGGGTGAGTTAGCTATTGTTACCGATGTTCCCCCGTGGAAAGGGGAGGTTACAATTAGGTTTTTGGACCCATCAAGTTCCACAATGATGGGCGAGCAAAAAGCAATAACAAGCAATCTTATTTTAGTGAGTGGAAAATGAAAGTCGGTGACAAAGTAGGGCTCAAGAGCACGGTTTCGTGGGGAAGCGATGTTGTAACGGGTATTATCACGGAGGTTGACCATCGAGCACGCTATTTGAACCACTATGTAAAACTGACTGGTGAGCTTGATGGAACCTATCATAATTGGTATTCGGAGAGGGAACTAGAACTTTTAGTGAGTGGAAAATGAAAGTCGGTGATTTAGTAAGGTTAAAGCCCGAAGCTGCCGAGGGTGACGCAAAAGGTCTGGGGGTAGGCGTCATAGTGGAAGAGGGTGCAGACCAATGGAATCAGGAGTTCGTAAGGATTCAGTGGCTCAAAACAATGGGCAAACCTTGGTTTAGATACAAAGAAGACGTGGAGTTAATAAATGAAGTATACATACCCGCCGAACGAGGATAATCCCGGTTATAAGAGGGATTTAAAGAAAGGAGATACAGTTTGCTACAAAGGGGACAGGTCAGCACTGGCAGCGATAGCGCAGGTTGGAAGTATGGATTATGGACAAGGGCGGATAATCAAGAAAGCAGCAGTGATTTGGCTCACTGGCTCAAAGATAGGTAAGAAGCAGATGTATGACGTAAGGGATCTAGTTTTAGTGGAACAACCTAGTTAATCAGTCTTGACATTCCCTTGACATAAAAGGGCTTTACTTTTGGCTCAGAATTTAGTATAATGTATATGTAATCAGGAGAGATATATATGTCACGTCGTATTCAGCCCATCTTTGATTCCATCCTCGCGGATGACCGTTGTATCGGTGGAACCCGCTCTTTCGTGGAGTCCCTTCAAGAACAGTACAAGCGCAAGAAGACTCTTTCGCAAGGTCAAAGGCGAGCTTTGGCCCGTGTCGAGGAGCAACTGGCTTCTGCGCCCGCTTTGGATGTAGACAAGCAAAGTCGCCTTGATAACTTGATTTCTCGCGCAGAGAAGGCACAAGACCCTTGGGCTGTTAACTTCATTACCAGCATTAAAGGCCAACTTTTGATGGGTAAGGAGCTTTCTCCCCGTCAAAAGGAGATTTTGGTGAAGGTCGCAGACCGTCACAGCGACAAGGCTCAGGAGCAGCGCGAAAACTGGGATTCAAACTTCACTTCCGAGATGCGGGAGATGATGGAGATTGCAGCACGGTATTACCTCGCTAACCCTCCTTACTTTAAAGACCTTGCAACCAAGGCTTTGGAGGACGACACATTTATCCCTTCCGAGCGGGCTTATAAGAAGATGGTCGAAAACAAGTTTGCAAAGAAGGTTATCGCTGCGACCTTGGCCGACGCTCGTTATAGTGTAGGTTCTTTGGTCGCTTTGCGGGCTACCGCTCCTTCGCACCTGCTTTATATTACTCGCTCCATCCTTGGAGAGAACAAGACCCGAACGGGTAAACTGGCAACCGTCATTAAGACAGATGCAAAGCCGGTTACCAGCCCTGCCCGTGGAAGTAAGGTTTATTCCGTGCTTTTCTTCGGGGAGACTTCGCCGGTTGAGGTCGAGGAGCGATGGATTAAGAAAGGTAAGCGATAAAGGAGGATGAATATGGATTACCGCGACTACCAACGAAGCACTGTGCTCGCTATCAACTGGGCGACTGTTATGCTCTGGAATACCTTGGGTCTAGCTGCCTTTTGGCTCTTGACATCTCTTTGACATTAAAGTCCTTTACTTTGCCCTCAAAATTTAGTATAATGTATATGTAATCAGGAGAGGAATACATACATGAGTTACAAGCGCACAGTCCGATGTTCATACTGCTACGGCACAGGTCACAACAAGTCTAGTTGTCCAGAGTATAAGGCTAAAATCGAAGAGTATCGCGAGCTAGGTATTATGACTAGCACCGTCGAGGCATACGACAGGAAGAAAGCCAACAAAGCCAACGCCGCAAAGAACCGTTCTTGCTCCTATTGTGGAGAGGCGGGCCATTCTCGGGCTTCTTGCACCAAAATGAAGGCACAGATGGAGCGTTATCGCATCCGAAACAAAGAGTACCGTTCCAACTACCTCAAGGCAGTCCTTGAAAATGGGCTTGGACCCGGCGCTTTGCTCTCTGCCGAGAGTTGGTGCGGCGATAAGACCCTTTACATCGTAATGTCTGTGGACTGGTCCAAGGTCAGTATGCACGACAAGGGTGCTCGCGTATTCCACGTTCTACCTCTGAATCGGCTGGGTCACGCCAATAAGGACCGTTGGAGGGCCGAATTCGCTCTATCAAAGCACGTTCGCGGCACAGAGTATGGCCAAGACTACAAAGTCGAGGTCAAAGCTGATGAATCGTCTATCTTCGCTATCCTGCCACCCGAGTATCACGACGGTAAGCTAGGTTTGAAGGACACTTTCCGCGATAAGGAGTGGGGTGGACACACGATTCCCCGCGACTGGTACGGAGAGCTTGGCGAGGAGCTAGATATTTCAACTATCGAGACGACGCTATAGGAGGTTTAACCTCCCCTTTTCGTCTTGACATCTACTTGACATTTAAACCCTTTACTTCTGCTCAAAATTTTAGTATAATGTATATGTAAGGTCGGGGATGGTCCTCGCCGCACTCAACTCTTGAATCTGGAGATTCACACATGGCTATCGATTTCGCTACTTTTAACTCTGTTGTTGCTCACGTCATTGATGCAGGTTTCCCCGTGCTTATTCGCGGGCGTCACGGTATCGGCAAGTCCGAGGTTGTTTATCAGTTTGCAGCCGAGCGCGGCCTACCGGTTGTGGAGCGTCGTGCTTCACAGATGACCGAGGGCGACCTTATGGGCCTTCCGTCCATCGATGGGGAGTCTACCCGTTGGAACGCACCCGACTGGCTCAAAGAAGCCTGTGACAACGCTGTCGTCCTCTTCCTCGATGAGGTGGACCGTGCGACTATGGAGGTTCGTCAAGGTATTTTCGAGCTTACCGACTCGCGTAAGCTGAACGGGTGGCACCTGCACCCACAGACCCGCATCTTCGCGGCTGTCAACGGTGGCGAGCATAGTGGTGCTTCTTCCTACCAAGTTGGTGAGATGGACCCTGCCGAGCTTGACCGTTGGACTGTGTTTGACGTGGAGCCTACCGTCAACGACTGGTTGACTTGGGCGAAAGACAAGGTTGACTCTGTGGTTTGGGACTTTGTTAACCAGAACCACGCTCACCTTGAGCACACCCCCGACGCAGGCGGATACGAGCCGAATAAGGTTTATCCTTCGCGCCGGTCTTGGGTCCGATTCAACGATACTGTTGATGCGGCCTGCCTTCTCGCGGAGCCTAAGCAAAACCTTGCTCCAATCTACAACCTCGCAGCCGCGTTTCTCGGCTTTGAAGCTGCGGTTTCCTTCCGCGACTTCGTTGAGAACTACGAGCGCATCGTGACAGTCGAGGACATTCTGGTCCACGGTAAGGTAGATTCAACCAAGGATTTCGGCATCAACGACCACTTGGCTCTCGTTGAGAAGATGGAAGCAAGTGAAGTGCTCCAAAGCGCCCTTCCATCCGAGCAAATCCAGAACCTCGCAGACTGGTTCGTTACCCTGCCTTCCGAGGTAGCTATGAAGTTGTTCGCTAACATCGGCGCAAGTGCTGATACAACCAACGTTATCGGCCTCCACGGTGCAACGGCATCGAGTGGCAAGAAGGTTCAAGACTTCATCATCGAAATCGTAGGGTAACCCTACACTTTCGGGTTGTTAGCTCAGTTGGTAGAGCACCGGCCTTTTAAGCCGAGTGTCGCAGGTTCGAGCCCTGCACAACCCACCACTTTATTAACCAAGGAGAAACTACATTATGTGGAATTTTATTGACGAGTATTGGGATTCGCTGTTTGTCAGCACCCTTATTATTGCACACTTTCTAGCCATCTTTTCGGCTGCTTGAGGTATTGAATGACAGATAACATTAAAGATCAACTCGAAAACGCTGCTGAAAACTTGTCTATCGAGTTTCAGCGCGTTCTTATCAACGAAATGGCGACGGAAGAAGGGCTTGTACCTGTGTTAATGGACATCGGCTCTGACCCTGCTAGATACATCAATATCTTCAGTGACGAGATTATCCGCCTTGGAGCGGCATATTATAAGACCATCACCGCTTGGACAGAGTTAGACGAGATGGGTATCGATGATTATTATCCAGAGACGGATATTGACCTTCAACCCGATACTTTCGACGAGCAGCCGAATCGCGAGGATGTACTTAGGTTTCCGACCGAGGTAAAGGTTGACCCATACGAGCAGCCAGACGGAGATCGCCATGACCGACTTTAATCCTAGATTTACAGTGAGTTTGACGAAAGAAGAGGTTCAAACTCTGATTCACGCCCTCTTTGAGTGCCGTATTCTGAACACGCACACCGCGCAAGAGCAGGATCTAGCTCCACTTTTAGAGCATCTAAAGCGCCGCCTTGCTAGACGTGAGAAGGAGCTACAGGAACTTAAAGAACTGATGGAAGGCCCCGATTTGCAAGTTGGAATCTAGGTTTTTCGTCTTGACATCTACTTGACATTAAAACGCTTCACTTTTCCCTCAAAATCTAGTATAATGTATATGTAAGGTCGGGGATGAACCCCGCGTAGGAGTGTATACATGACCGTCGCAGATTCCGCTTTCAACCTCAACATGCACACACACCGGCTTCTCCAAGATGAGCCCTTCTTTGCTGCTCTTTCGCGCCGCATTGATAAGCGTGCTACAACCGCTGTTCCCACGGCAGGCGTCCACGTCACACAGGACGGGCGTTTTGAGATGCTCTATAATCCTGATTTTATGGAGCGTATCATCGAGGAGTGCGGAGAAGTCAAGGAGAACCGTGATAATCCCTTCCGTTGGGTTCGCGGTATCTTGATGCATGAATTCTACCACCTGATTTATGGGCATGTAACTACAAGAATGCCAGAGGGTGGCGTTTCTAAGTTGTGGAACGTCGCGACGGACCTAGCTATCAACACCCATATCGCCGATGAAATCCCTACTAACGGCTGCATCCCCGGACGTGGACCGTTTACCGAGCTTGAAGCTGGCCTTTCGGCTGATGCTTATTACAAGATTCTTCAAGATGATGAGCAAGCATCCGAGGACGATAGTGATGGTTCTAAGGACTCTTCTGGTGATGATGAGGGCGAGGACGAAGGTCAGGGTGGACAAGGCGACCAAGACGAGGAGCAGGACAACCAAGACGACGATAACGGTGGTTCAGGCTCCGGTTCCGGCGGTGGTGGTGGCTCTGGTTCCGGTTCCGGTGGTGGTTTTGGCGACTACGATTCGCTTGATGACCATAGCGGCTGGGGTGAGGCAGAAGGCGAAGATGCAGCTACAAACCAGCAAATCGCTGAGGAGCGTCTAAAGCAGATGGTCAAGGATGCGGTTCAAGAGGCTAGTTCTAAGGGTTGGGGTTCGGTGTCTGCCGGTATGCGTAAGCAGATTGTAGACTCAATCGCTACAAAGGTAGATTGGAAGAAGGTTTTGCGCTCCTTCGTCAAGGCTTCCCAGAAGTCTTCTCGTCGCTCCACTGTGAAGCGCATTAATCGGCGTTTCCCCTACATTCACGCAGGCAAGCGTGCGGAGCGTGTGGCTCGCGTTGCTATCTCTATCGACCAGTCCGGTAGCGTCTCCGATATTATGCTCAAAGCGTTCTTTGCGGAATTGGAGCAACTTTCTAAGTATGCTGAATTCGTGGTTGTCCCCTTTGATACTCGCGTTGACGAAGACCTAGTTTACACTTGGAAGAAAGGCGAGAAGAAGAAGTGGGAGCGCGTTATGTGCGGTGGAACCTGCTTTAACGCTCCTACCCAGTATGTTAACGATAACAAGTTTGACGGTCATATCGTACTGACCGATATGTGCGCTGAAAAGCCGATTCCGAGCAAGTGCCGTCGTATGTGGATGACTGATAACTATGGTGCTACGCAGCCTTACTTCAAGACTCACGAAAAGGTACTTGAAATCACCACTTAGGAGAGATGATAATGGATTTAAACATGTTTGAATGTATTGCTTTGGGTGTTGGCTTAAACTTTGTGCTTTGGTCAGGCCCCATTCTTTTATTCAGTTGGGTGGTAGACCGATGAAAGACAACTTTGAAGTTGGACAATTGGTAAGGTTTCGTACCTCTGGTGACCTTGGAAGGGTTATTAGAGTGTATCCAGATTACTTTGGAGCAAAGCAGGCTTTCAAGGTCTACGGTGCAAAGGCGGGCGAGGTTATTAAGCCAAGTTCAGTTAATGGTATTGGACCTTTGAAGGATGGAATCAGAGATAGAGTTATTGTCCAGTGGTATACTTCTTATGGACCCAGCAGCAGTATGGGACCGGAGTCTATGGACGGCAAAGACTTAGAGATTCTACAATGTTGAAGGTCGGTGATTTAGTAAGAAGAAACGACGTTTTAGACTTCAAGGGTTTCCTACTTCAAGAG